>JBQCZU010000018.1:46403-54469 GCA_052089385.1 Arachnia sp. | reverse complement strand
GGGTTCGAGTCTCCTATGCTCCACAACCCGAACCCCGCCTGATCGGCTTCTGGGCAGGTTTCAATCACCCTCTTCTGAGTGGCCCACAACAAGGAGGATGAAACGAGCCGCAGGAAGACAACGGAGGCTGCCGGCGCCTCCAAAGGTTCGTCAACGTTTCCAAAGTCCTGACAAAGACCTGGGTCTAGTTTTCCATTCGGCTGTTTTTCGTGGCGCGACGACCTCCAGCAGAAGATTCTAGTCAGTCTGCGCTGTATAGTCAGCGCATGCTGACTATTTCGCCCCGCCTCGATGTGATGAACCGTCTCGGACGGGCAATGGCGGACCCAACACGTTCTCGCATCCTTCTGGAGCTGCTGGACGGACCGGGTTATCCGGCTCGACTGTCCGAGGTGCTGTCACTGACACGGACCAATGTGTCCAATCACCTGGCCTGCCTCCGGGGCTGCGGGATCGTTATGGCAACCCCCGAGGGGAGGCAGACGCGGTATGAGATCGCGGACCCGCGCCTGACGCGGGCGATCGCTCTCCTCCTGGATGCTGTTCTCGCCTATGACAACGGGTCTCCGTGCGCGGACGAGGGGTGTGACATCCCGTTGTGCTGCGAAGCCCGACACCACTCGGAGGCAACTCGATGAGCAAGGAGTGCTGCGGTTCCGACGAGCCGGATCAAGTCCTGACCAAGAAGCGCACCGAAATGACGCGCCCCACCACGAAACCGCCGACGCTCCCGGTCGAGATCCCCGGCGGCGATGCCTGCTGCGGCCCGGATCCAACGTCCACGCCCACAAATGGGGTCGACGGCCTCCACTTCCGGGCCCCGTGGTGGCGGGATGTGTCACTGCTCCCATCGGCGATCTCCGGTGTGTTCCTGGTGGCGGGGTACTTCACGGGGTGGCTGGGCGCGCCTCTCCTGGCGGTGATCCTGCAATGGATCGCTCTGTTGGCCGGGGCGTACACCTTTGTTCCGGGCTCGATCCGGCGCCTCGTACGCGGCCGTATCGGCGTCGGTCTCTTGATGACGATGGCGGCGATCGGGGCGGTCCTGCTGGGCCACGTCGCAGAAGCCGCCGCATTGGCGTTCCTGTTCTCCCTGGCCGAAGCGCTGGAGGAGCGGGCGATGGTCCGTGCCAAGGAGGGGCTGCGCGCTCTGCTGTCACTCATCCCCGATTCGGTCCGCATCGCCAGCGCTGACGGCGACACAGAGATCCCCGCAGCGGACGTCCGCACTTCGGACGTCCTGATCGTTGGAGCGGGGGAAAGGGTCGCGACGGACGGGGTGGTTGTGGCCGGTCGATCGAGCCTGGACACATCCGCTGTGACCGGCGAGTCAATCCCAGTGGAGGTGGAGACAGGGGATCACGTCATCGCCGGATCAGTGAATGGGTCCGCAACTCTGCGGATCGAAGCCACGGCGGACGGACGCGACAATTCGTTGACTCAAATCGTCACCCTGGTCGAACAGGCCCACACCCGCAAGGGCCAACGTGCCCGCCTCGCCGACCGCATCGCACGACCGCTGGTTCCACTCGTCCTGATCACCGCTGCGCTCATTGTGCTGTTCGGGTTCATCGTCGGTGATCCCGGGTTGTGGACCGAACGGGCGCTCGTGGTGCTGGTGGCCGCATCGCCATGCGCCCTGGCCATCGCCGTGCCTGTCACGGTGATCAGCGCAATCGGCTCGGCATCGAAATTCGGTGTCGTCATCAAATCCGGGGAAGCGTTCGAGCAGTTCGGCACGATCCGCACAGTCGCTCTGGACAAAACTGGCACGCTCACCCAGAACAAGCCGACCGTCGTGGCCGTCGCCCCCGCACCGGGCGTCACCCGTGAAGAGTTACTGGAATGGGCTGCATCAGTGGAGGCCACGAGTAGCCATCCGCTCGCGTCGGCAATCACCCTGGCAGCTCCGGGAACCACCCCCGCAATCGACGTGGTGGAAACCGCGGGCCATGGTGTCACTGGCCAGGTGGGCGGGCAAAGCGTACGGGTCGGCGATGTCCGCTGGTTGGATCCGGGCGCCCTGGCAGGTGCAGCCGAGACGATGGCCACGCAGGGCGCAACGGTCGTGGTCGTGGAAACCGACGGCCACGTCGTCGGGTTGATCGGTGTGCGGGACGAAATCCGTCCGGAAGCAGCAGAGATGGTCTCGATGCTCCATTCGCAAGGAATCGCCACGATCATGCTCACTGGTGACCATGCGATCACGTCCCGTGCGATCGCGCATGAGGCCGGCATTGCAGACATCCGTGCAGAACAGCTTCCCAAGGACAAGGCCGACGCGATTGCAACCCTTGTCGCATCCCGTGCCACCGCGATGGTCGGCGACGGAATCAACGATGCTCCTGCTTTGGCCACCGCGACCGTCGGGATCGCGATGGGCCTGCAGGGCTCGGCGGCCGCCGTCGAATCTGCAGACATTGCTTTCACGGGCCACGACCTGCGTCTCATCCCCGAAGCGCTGGCCCATGCACGTCGCGGCAGGCGGATCATGACGGCCAACATCGCGTTCGCTCTGGCCATCATCATCGCGTTGTTCCCACTCGCACTGTTCGGGGTGCTGGGGCTGGCCGGTGTCGTGCTGGTGCACGAGGCGGCTGAAGTCATCATCATCCTCAACGGACTCCGCGCAGCTCGTCATCCCATCGCCCTTCGGCAGCTCACCACCGCACCTCACCCAGAGCCAGCGCTCGTATAAGGGGGGCCCTGCCATTCCTGGCTGGTACTGCAGGAACCACCTGACGAGCGAGGCCACCGAGTCAATCGAGCCGGGGGGGGCGTCTGCCCCAGGCAGGGATCTACTGGGGCGTGGGGAACTGTGCCTGCCGAGCGGCGGCCGACCGGCAACGAGGACTCGGGTTCGATATCCGGGTCCTGAAGAATGCAACGACGGGTTCGACTCCCATCCGGATCCTGAACAATGACTGCCCACACTGCATCGTCGACCTTGGTTCGTCCATCCTTGGCAAAGCTGCTCGGCGCTGTGGAGCAGACTTCGACGTTGACGCCATGGGAGGACTCATCTCGGTGCCGCTGGTGACCGGTGCCTCTGCCACACCAGGCGATGCTGTCGTTCGAGGGCGTTGCCTTCGGCTTCGCGGCCGTGTCTACGAGCGCGATGACGGGCAAACCAGTATCGTCTCGACAAGCAGTCCTCAAGGGAGAAATATCAATGAGTGCCACTCACCCGGTCGCAGATCGGCAGCCGCCAACTTCACTGAAGAAGAGTTATTTCTCTCCCAAACGGATCGCAAGGATCGCCATCCTCGTCGCCCTGAGTGCCGTTGGAGCGCTGATCAAACTTCCCAGCCCCACGGGGACTGTCGCCCTCGATTCGGCACCCGGCTTCGTCGCCGCGGCTGCCTTCGGTCCAGGCGAAGGGGCGATAGTTGGTGCGATCGGGCATATGTTTTCAGCCCTCATTACGGGATTTCCGCTCGGGCTTCCGGTGCACCTTCTGGTGGCAGCAGCGACAATCCTGTGGGTCGGATTGTTCGGATTCATCGCTCGCAGAATCAGTATCTGGGTGGCAGCTCCCGTCGGGATTCTGCTCAACAGCGTCGGCGGTGCGGCGATGCTCATTCCCATCCATGGAGTCGGTATCTTCGCGGCTCTGGTCGTTCCGCTGCTGGTTGGCTCGACGATCAACGTGGTCATCGCCGTTGCGGTGGTGAAGGTGCTCCACGCGACGGGCCTCGGCACCACATCCCGCACAAAACTGAGGGCCGAGCGTTTGACCGCTCCGACGGCTGCCGACGAGACACTCAGTACGTAGCAGAACCATGATCCATCCTCCGGTACTTCCAGTCGGTAGCCTTCGCGACCTCTCCCTGCTGGGACTTGACGATGAGCGGGTGCTCATCGTCGCCTGCGACAGCACAGGATCAATCGGCCCGAAGAAGCACGACGTCTACGCGGCCCCAGCCCATGTCGTTGCACATTTCGCGCTGCGCGTACCGCTGCTGGAGCTGATGGCTGCCGGCGGTCGGGCCGAACTGATCGTCGATGCCCTGAGCGTGGAACTCGAACCGACCGGCGTTGAAATGATTGATGAAATCCGTGCGGTCGCGGAGAGAATCGGCCTCGGACCCGACCGCATCACTGGCAGCACGGAGGACAACGTCGCCACAGTCGCCACAGGAGTGGGCGTCACAGTGATCGGTACAGCGCAACGCTCGGCCCTTCGCCCGGGCAGCTCGCGCGTCGACGACATCGTGCTGTGCCTCGGACAACCGACGTCCGCTCCGCACGACGTGGTGGTCATGGATGACCCACGCATGATCTCCCTCGAGACCCTCATGGCAGTGCTCACGGTCGACGGCGTGCACGACGTCCTGCCGGTCGGCTCGAAAGGGGTGGCATACGAGTTGGCTGAGCTTGCGACTCTGGCTGGCCTCGTCCCGGAAGAGATCGTGCACGAACTCGACGTCATCAAGAGCGGTGGCCCGGCGAGTTGCGTGCTCATTTCCGTCTCTGCAACGGCAGTCGAACGGCTACGGGCGGTTCTGCCCGACCAGCTTCCTGTAACAACGATCGCCCGCCTGCGGACACCACTGTGACTGATTCTTCGCCGACGGCTTCACTGGTCGTTGCGATGCATGACTTCAGCTTTTCCTACGATGGCAGCGGCGCCTGGCAGCTCAGCAACGTCACCATTGATCTGGTCAAGGGGGAGCGTCTTGCCATCATGGGAGCGACGGGAGCTGGTAAATCCACCCTTGCGATGGCCCTGAATGGGCTGGTGCCCCATCACCACGAGGGACAGGTCTCCGGCGAAGTGGTTGTCGAAGGTCTCAGGACGGTTGACCACTCCAACGTCGACATCGTGCGCAAGGTGGGGCTTGTCATGCAGGACCCCGAGACACAGATCACCGGGCAGACCGCAGTGACGGACGCTGCCGTTGGCCCGGCCAACTTCGGGCTGCCGCGCGAGGTCGTCATGGAGCGCGCAACCCGTTCACTCGAACTGGTTGGCCTGGGCGACCTGGCCGATCGTGACACCCATAGCTTCTCCGGTGGGCAGAAGCAGCGCCTCGTCGTCGCCGGAGTTCTGGCGATGGACTCCGGAATTCTTGTACTTGACGAACCCACGAGCGAACTCGACCCACTGGGGACAGCCGAGCTGTTCGCCCTTGTGCGAAGACTCTCCGCCGACGCTGACAAAACCATCGTGCTGATTGAGCATGAAGCGGAACTCATCGCGGACTGGGCCCATCGCCTCGTGGTGCTCGATGGTGGACGCGTCGTCTACGACGGTCCCCCTGTGGATTTCTTCAAGAACGCATCTGCCGTTGCCTCCGCGGGCCTCCGCGCACCCCACGTAACACAGGCGGCCTTGGCGCTGGCGGCAGAAGGACGGTTCTCAGGGCCCATTCCGATTTCGCTCCAGAATGCGCGCGTCTGCCTTGAACCCTGGCGGGACCGCGGAGTTGCGCAGTCCCCCGTGGAGACGGCACCCTCGGGCCGCGCCGTCATAGAGACCGTGTCACTGGGGCACGTCTATCGCAGTGGTGTGGATGCCCTTGTTGATGTCTCCGTGACAATCACAGAGGGCGAATTTGTTGCGGTCCTGGGCGAGAACGGCGCAGGCAAGACAACGTTTGCACGCCACCTCAACGGTCTTCTTCGCCCCACGAGCGGCAAGCTCTTCATCAACGGCGAGTCTGCTGCGAATCGCCCGGTCAGCGACCTTGCGCGCCACGTCGGCTACGTATTCCAAAACCCTGACCACCAGATCTTCGCCAACAGCGTGCGGGACGAGGTGGCCTACGGACTCAAAAACCTTGGGTGGAAACCCGATTGCATCCGTCAACGAGTGGATGCTGTCCTTGATCAGGTCGGTATGCACAACGTTGCGTCGCGGCATCCGTTCACTCTGGGTAAAGGTCAACGGCAACGTCTGGCCGTGGCGAGCGTGCTCGCGCTGGCACCACGAGTGCTTGTCATCGACGAACCCACCACAGGTCAGGACTGGCTTGGCGCAGAGTCGATGATGTCGCTCGTGCGTGAACTCAACGGTGCGGGCACCACCATTGTGATGATCACCCATGACATGGGCATCGTGGCGGCGTACGCGAAGCGGGCCCTGGTCTTTGCGAGCGGACACCTGGTGGCTGACACCAGCCCGGCGTCGCTGTTCGGCGACACCGAGTTGCTGGAGCGAAGCATGCTCCTTGCGCCGCAGATCACGTCGCTTGCTGCGACGCTCGGCTGCCCGCGCGTCGTGACCACCCTCTGCCAGTTCCGTCGTGAGTGGGGACTAGGGGGTGACCATGCGGTGTGAGTACCAGCCCGGAACGACGTTCCTGCACCGCCTCGATGTGCGGGCGAAGCTCTGGATATTCGTCTGCTTCGTGATCGCCAGCTTCCTCTTTCGTCATTGGCTCCCCAATCTCACACTCACATGCATGGCCGCCGCGCTGCTCCTGTGGGCCGGGGTGGGGGTGCGCGGGCTGATGAAGTTGATTGCACCGCTCTCGGTCATCGTCATGCTTGTTGTGGTGTTTGCGGCATTCGGCTTCACACCGTCGGCGACAGCCAGCCCGGAGATGTCGAAAGTTCTCTTCTCCGCCCTCCCCGGTGGAGGCCTGCCACTGACCCAGGGTGGGCTGTTCCACGGCATCTCTCTGGGTTTGCGCATCCTGACCATGGTGATGTTGACCACTCTGCTTCTCCTGGTCACTCCAATCGAGGATTTCGTGGCGGCGATGAGGCAGGCACGGGTACCGCACGCCATCGTCTTCATCGTGATGACGGCTCTACGCTTCATTCCAACCATGCAGCAGCGCGCTGAGCAGGTGCTGGATGCACAACGGGCGCGAGGGTCCCACCTCGACAGCGGAGGAATCATCAGGCGTGCGCGCGCCTACATCCCCATCATGGTGCCCCTCCTCACGAGCGGTATCAGGATGTCGGATGACCTGGCTGCTGCCATGGTCAACCGTGGCTACGGCGCAACCAAGCGCCCCACGGCCCTGTTGACGTTGACGGCACGTAGCGTCGACCACGTCGCGGTTGCCTGCGCAGCGCTGATCCTTGCAGCACTCATATGGTTCAGGCTCCAGGGTTGGTGGACCCTGTGATCCAGCTGACCGCTGTCCCGCCCACCGCTTGAACCGCAGGAGACGCACGATGACATTCCAGAACACCGCCCAGATCCGCGACCGTCTCCTCGGCTCGTTCTACGGAGTCGCGCTCGGTGATGCAATGGGCATGCCCAGCGAGCTCTGGCCCCGCGCTCGCGTACTGGAGCACTTCGGCCGGATCACCGAGTTCATGCCCGGCCCCGAGGGCCACTTCATCGTCGATGGCTACATCGCAGGCCAGGTCACCGATGACACGCAGCAGACCATCATGCTCGCCCGGGCGATCATCGACGGCGATGGCACCGTCGACGCAGTAGCCGTCGCCCACCACATCGTGGCCTGGGCAGACCGCGTGGGGGCGAGCGAAGGAAACTTCCTCGGGCCGAGTTCGGCCAAGGCGATCGCAGCACTTCGCGCGGGGGCGTCGCCGTGGGCAACCGGGAAAACGGGTGAAACCAATGGAGCGGCGATGCGCATCGCCCCCGTTGGCTTGATGTCACGCGCCCACGATTTGACCACCCTCGTTGACAGGGTGGAGGCCGCTTGCGTGGCGAGCCACCACACTGACGTCGCCATAGCTGGCGCCAGCCTCGTGGCTGGCGCGATCGCGGCGGCAGTCGAGTCCCTCGCCGAGGATGACCTTGGGGCCCGCATCGACGCAGTACTGGAAACGGGGTACGCCGCAGCATTGCTGGGAATGCAGCGAGGAGAACCCGTGGTCGCCGCCTCCGTCACCGTCAGAGCGAAACTCGCCGTGCGCCTGGCGAGGGAGATCGAGGATGAGACGGAATTTCTGCAGACTCTCTACGACACCGTCGGGGCGGGCGTCGCCACCACAGAATCAGTACCCGCCGCGATCGGATTGTTCGTTCGCGCGAACGGCAACCCACTGACTTCGAGTCTTCTTGCTGCCAACCTCGGCGGCGATACCGACACGATCGGCGCCATCGCCGGTGGCGTGTGCGGGGCATTCAGCGGGGC
>JBQCZU010000018.1:30797-46303 GCA_052089385.1 Arachnia sp. | reverse complement strand
GGGGAGCAGCGATGGAGGACCCACAGGGCCGGCACGCCAGTGTCACCGATGCACACGGCATCACCCCTCGACGTCCCGGTCTGAGCGTTTCACTGATACCCGCCTCCCTGGTCTCGCTCTCCGCCTTCTTTCTGTTCGCCCTGGAGTGGTCCGCCGTCGGCTACCTGGTCATGGCGACGGGCATCGCCCTCGCCACCTGGCTCGACCGCGTACTATTGCGCGACTTGCTGCTGATCTGCGTCGGTCTGATCATTGTCTCCACCGTTTCAGTGAGGGCCGACGTGAGCTGGGGCAACATGGCGCTTCTGGGCACCACGCTCTCGCTTGCCGTGGCGGTGCCGTACCTGCTGAGCCGGTTCGGTTATGGCGAGAGTTCCATCCGCTTCCAGTGGCTCTCCGGTGAGAAGTGGACCACACACATGTGGGCCTACCTGCTCATTGTGCCGGTTGTGGCCTGGCTGGTGCTGCCGTTCTACTTCGTGCGCAGCGGGGTCGCCTATCGGAACTGGCCCCCGTTGGAGGACTGGACCGAGGTGGCCCGGTTCTTCGCAGGGGTCAATTTCATGGGCAGCTGGGACGAGTTCTTTTTCATCTGCACCGTCTTCGCCCTGTTGATGCGACACTTCTCCTTCCGCCATGCCAACGTGCTGCAGGCCATCATCTTCGTCAGCTTCCTCTGGGAACTGGGCTACCAGTCGTGGGGACCATTCCTGACCACGCCCTTCGCGCTGCTGCAGGCCTATCTGTTCATGAAGACCCGCTCGTTGCTCTACGTCTTGTGTGTACATCTTCTCTTCGACGTGGTGGTCTTCCTGGCCATCGTCCACGCTCGGAACCCTGAAATTCTGCCGATCTTCTGGTACTGACCGGGGGCTGCCAAGGATCATGCCCCGGGTTTTCGGGGGACGTTTCACCACGCCGATTATCCTTGAGTGTGGTGGTCGACAGACTCAATCGGCAGCCCCAAGCACTGGGAGACACGATGACTGAGCATGCCACCGACCACTTCGACATCGTCGTGATTGGCGCAGGTCCGGCAGGCACGGCGGCCGCACTTCGGGCGGCCGAGCTGGGCGCTCACGTCGCCGTCGTCGAAGGCAACCGCACCGGCGGAACCTGCGTGAACACCGGGTGCGTCCCCACCCGCGTTCTCGCGAAGGCGGCACGGCTGATGCGTGAGATCCACACCGCCGACGCATACGGGATCGAGGTCGAGCAGCGGCCGCTTGACTGGTCGACGACCGTCGCGCGCGTGCAGGAGCGCGTGGACCGGGTGCGCTCCATCAAGCGCGAGGCCGAGCGGTTCGACGAGGCGGGCATAGAGCTCGTGCTCGAGGGCAGGGCAAGGTTCACAGACACTCGGACCGTGGTGCTCCAGTCTGGCCGACGGGTCACCGCGGACACCTTCATCGTGTGCGTGGGCGGCCACTCCCGCCGGCTTCCAGTGCCCGGGGCGGAGCTCGCGACCGTGCCCGACGAGGTGCTCACGCTGCCGGAGCTCCCAGACCGAGTCGCCATCATCGGCGCCGGAAACACTGGGGCCCAACTCGCCACCGTCTTCAGCTCATTCGGATCGCGCGTCACTGTGCTGGATGTCGCGCCGCGCATCCTGATGGCATCCGATGCCCTCATCGCCGAGCACGTCTCGCGTGCGTTCGTCGAGCAGGGCATGACCTTGCGTACCGGAATCGAGACGGTCACAGAACTTGAGAGCGCCGAGGATGGCTCCATCACACTGCGCTGGAGGGACGACGGGCGTCCGGAGTCGGACTGCTTTGACGCCGTGATCATGGCGACCGGATGGCCCGCGGACGTCGGTGACCTGGGGCTCGACGCAGCAGGCATAGAAGTCGTGAAGTCCGCGATACCGGTGGACGCGTACTTCCGCAGCATGGTGCCGCACATTTTCGCCGTCGGGGACGCGAACGGGCGCGACATGCTGGTGCAGGGAGCGCAGTTCGAGGGTGAGGTGGCCGCAGAAAACGCCGTTCTCGATACCTTCGGCCGTACCCCGCGTCACCTGTTGCCAGCCGGCGGGTTCACCGATCCCGACTATGCCGGCGTCGGTTTCACCGAGGAGGAAGCACGCGAGCGCGACGCCGAGTGCATCGTCTCAGTCTTCGCCTACACCGCCCTCGATCGGGCGGTGATCGACGACCGTGAGCGCGGATTCCTGAAACTCATCTGCGACAGAAGACGCGAACTCATCCTCGGGGCGCATGCCGTGGGGGAAACGCGGTGGAGGTCATCCAGGCAGCCACGACGGCAATGGCGGCAGGAATAGACGTGGCGACCCTGGCTGGCGTGAGGTTCGCCTACCCCACCTACAGCGCGGTCATCGGAATGGCGGCCCGTGGTCTGCTCGCCGAGACGGCGAAACTCACCCCGCTGACTGAATCCCGTCTCGGTGGAAACCCACCACTTCCGGGTTACCACCCGAGGGGATAGCCGTCCGCCCTCGGCTCCGATCCTGCGACCAGGACGGTCCCGTCGTCATCTTCGTCGAGGCGCCATATCGCCTGCCCCCGTCCGAATACCGCGGCACTTCGAGCCACCTCCACGTCATGGCCCCTGTTGCGCAGCCGCTCGACGTCATCTGTATCGGCAGTGGCCTCCACCTGTACCCGGCCTGTGGCCGGATCCCAGAACCAACGGGGCCGTCCCAGTGCGGTTTGCGGATCGTCCTGCCCATCGACGGTGTGGAGCACCAACTGGACGTGTCCCTGCGCCTGCATGTCCCCTCCCATGACCCCGAAAGGACCAACCGGGATTCCACCGCGGGTGAGGAAGCCGGGAATGATCGTGTGGAAGGGACGCTTCCCCGGCGCCAACTCGTTGGGGTGCCCCGGTTCCAGGGAGAATCCTGACCCACGGTTCTGCAGGGAAATACCCGTCCCGGGCACCACCACCTGGGCGCCGAAACCATGAAAATTGCTCTGGATGAAGCTCACCATCATCCCGTCGCCGTCCGCAGCGCACAAATAGACCGTGTCCGATGCACGAGGAGCTGAGGAGACCGGGGCCTGGGCGCGATCCCCGATGTCGGCGCGACGACGATCCGCATGACTGGCGGACAACAAGGATTCCACGGGCACATCCACGACGTCGGGATCAGCTACCAGCGCGTAGACGTCGGTCAGTGCCAGCTTGACCGCCTCCACCTGCCGGTGCCAGTCGGATGCTTCGGCCGGCGTGAACCCGTCCAGAATGTTCAACGCAATGAGTGCCGCAATGCCTTGCCCGTTGGGCGGTATTTCCCAGACCTCGTGGTCGCGGTAGCGGGCGCTGATCGGCTCCACCCACTGGCTGGCGTGCCCAGCGAGATCGGCAGCGGACAGGCCGCCGCCGGTGGCTTCAGCAAACGCGACAATTCTCCGGGCGAGCTCACCGGTGTAGAAGTCCTCACCGTTGCTGGCTGCGATGGCAGTCAGCGTCGCGGCCATCTCCGGGCTGCGCCACACATCACCCGCGGCAGGGGCGTGCCCTCCTGGGGCGAACAGTGGTGCAAAGCCTGCAGCGCTGGGGTCCTGACCTCGGGCGGCAGCTGCCGCTACGCCACGCTTCCACCCCCAGGCGACCACGCCGGAGACCGCGAAACCCTCCGAGGCCAGCGCGATGGCGGGTTGCAGGACGTCAGTGAACGGCAACCGCCCGAACCGGCTGTGCAGGTCTGCCCATGCCAGAACGGCGCCCGGCACCGTCACTGAATCCCAGCCAGTCAGGGGCATGTCGGTGAGGCCCTGAGCACGGAGACTCTCAGCCGAGGCGGCTGCCGGTGCCCTCCCGGATCCATTGAGGCCGTGCAGATCTTTTCCATCCCAGACGAGGGCAAAAGCATCCGAGCCCAGACCGTTGCTGCAAGGCTCCACCACAGGCAGGCATGCTGCCATTGCGACAGCTGCGTCGACGGCGTTGCCGCCAGCCCGAAGGATGGCCAACCCGGCTTCGGCCGCCAACGGCTGCGATGTGGCGACGGCGCCGCGGCGAGCGAACACGGGCTGTCGGCGTCCAGGTTCCTCCAGGTCTGACAGACGCATGATCAGTGGCCTCCTGTGATTGTGCCGATGCTGTTCCGTTTTCCACACGACCCTAGTGCGATCTCACATCCTTCCCGTTGGCCCTCGCCACACTGATGCCGTCTGTGATCCGGTCGGCCGAAAACTTCGGGTCGAGTCCCCAGACCACAGTGCTTCCGGCGGTTCACGCTTCTGACGGGCAATCGTCATGGGCCAATGAACCACTTAATTTTCGGAATGGACGCTCCAGCCGACTGGCATCATGGACACCAGCAACTTTGCGCCCCACTTCGTGAATTGAATGGATACTGCATGACCACTCGCGACCTCAACATCGTTCTCTTTGGCGCCACCGGATTCGTTGGGGCCCTGACAGCTGGGTACTTGGCTGAACATGCTGGGGACGGCGTCAAGATCGCCCTCGCGGGCCGCTCGCTCACGAAGCTGGAGGCAGTACGCGATGGACTGGGGCGCTCGGCCGCTGACTGGGAATTGGTGGTCGTCGACGCGTCGGACACCGATGGACTTCTGCAGTTGGCCGCACGCACCACGGTGATCGCGTCGACCGTCGGCCCCTACGCGGTGCACGGCAAAGAGCTGGTGCGGGCGTGTGCAGAGAAGGGAACGCACTATGCGGACCTCACCGGTGAGGTGCTCTTCGTCCGCTGGTCATTGGATGAGGTCTCCACCCGCGCCGTCGAGACAGGTGCGCGCATCGTGCACTCCTGCGGCTTCGATTCCATTCCCTCCGATCTTGGGGTGCTGGTCACAGCCAACAAGGCGAAGCAGGACGACGCCGGAACTCTCGGGGAAACGACATTGGCAGTCGTCGCGCTGCGTGGTGGACTCTCCGGGGGCACCATCGACTCCGGCCGCCAGCAGATCATGGCAGTCAGCAAGGACGAAGCCGCACGCAACACCATGACGGATGCCTACAGCCTCAGCACCAAGCGCGACGAGGAGCCTCCGTCGGCGCCAGATGCGGGCGAAGGGCGGCTGGCGAAGTTGCAGCAGATGCTCCCCATCAAGCGCGACGCCCACACGAACCGTTGGCACGGAGTGTTCCTCATGGCCCCGTTCAACACCCGCATCGTGCGGCTGTCAAACACGCTGACCAACTGGTCCTACGGGCGCGGATTCCGCTACCAGGAGGTCACCGGCTACGGCACCAGCCCCTTGTCACTCGTCAAGGCTGCAGGCAGCCTGCTCGGACTTGGGGCGGTCATCGCAGGCATGACTCTGAAGCCGACGCGCGCCCTCGTCAACCGGTTGTTGCCCAAACCGGGAGAAGGCCCCAGCGCCGAGGATCGCGCCAAGGGTCACTTCCGCTACGAGATTCGCGCCACCACCACATCCGGTGCCAGGTACCTCACCAACGTCGGGGCCGATTACGACCCGGCCTACAACGGCACTGCCGTGATGCTCGGGGAGTCTGCTCTGAGTCTGGCCTTCGACGGTGACAAACTCCCGCAGCGATCAGGGGTCCTGACCCCCGCCACCGCAATGGGGGTTGCCCTCGTGGATCGGCTTCGGGCACAGGGGTTTGTCTTCGACGCTTCGCTACTGACCGATGCTTCGAAGGACGCGGCTAGGTAACGGATCGCTGTGACCCGACATGCCACATCGACTGCCCAGCAGGGCCACATACGGCTCGGTGACCAATCGTTGCGGCGTGTCCGGCAAGGCGATGGAGGGCTACGTGGAATCCGATGTCTTGACCCTGCTGGGATACTGACCCCATGCCGATATTGGAGGACCTGTGGGGCCGCGTCTCGGCCGTAACACAAGTCCCGGACGCGAACACGCTCCTCGTCATCGCCCTGGCGGCACTGGCCTGCGTGATTCTCGCCTGGCGCGCTGTCCGGATGGTCATCACGGTGTGTCATGAGGCTGGGCACGCCGTCGCAGCCACTCTCTCCGGCCGTTCCCTGAAGGGGATTCGAGTGCACTCGGACACATCCGGGGTCACCCTGACCAAAGGAAAACCCGCAGGGGCCGGGATGATTCTCACACTACTTGCCGGCTATCCCGCTGCCTCCCTCCTTGGCCTTCTGGCCGCCACCGTGGCGGGAGCGGGCCATGCGATGGGCATGCTGTGGTTGTTGGTGGGGCTCTTGGCCCTGATGTTGCTGAAGATCCGCAACGTGCACGGGGCGCTGGTCGTTCTCGCGCTCGGCGGGGTACTGGCGCTGGCCACCTGGTACGCACCCGCCCAGTACCTCGTGTGGCTCGCCTACGGCGTGGCGTGGCTCCTTCTGATCGCTGGCCCACGACCAGTCCTGGAGCTTGCGCTCAGCCGGCGCAGTGCGACGTCGGGCTCAGACGCGGCGCAGCTCGCACAGCTGACCCATGTGTCCCGCGTGGTGTGGATCGCCCTGTGGCTGGCGGTCACGGTGGGTGCGGCGGCCTTGGGCACCGTGTTGATGCTGCCGGGCATCGTGCCCATCGGCAGCTGATAGCTGTCCCGTACCCGAAGCCTGAAGGGGCGTCAAGATTCTGCGAGCGTGGGCGCTTGAGGAGAAGGGTTCAGCGCTCGCCCCCCGTGAGGGACGAGCGCTGGATGGTTGCCACACAATCGGTTCAGACGAGCACGCCGTCGCCGACGATGTCGCCAGCCTCCATGCGTGCCGCAGATGCAGCGCCGTCAGTCTTCGCCTCCTGGGCGGCCAGTTCAGCGGCGATGCGGGCCCGGTAGTTCGCCTTCTCCTTCGCCGTCTCCTCCTCGCTCCAGCCCAGCACCTTGGCCGCGATATCTGCGATCTCGTCGACGGTGGAGCCCCCACGATCTGGGGATTCGGAGTTCAGACGCACACGGGAGATGTAGATGTCCTCCAGGTGCAGTGCTCCTTCGACGGCACACGCGCGGTGCACCTCGGCGCGCAGGAACTGCGGCGCGCCCCTGAGTGGCTCACCCAGCGATGCGTCCTCGTCAATGGTGGCCAGCAACTGCGGCAGTTCCGAGCCGTAGCGCCGCATGAGGTGCTGCATCCGGTCGGCGTCGAAGCCGTACTTGGCGCCCAACCGCTCCGACTGGTTGAGCATTGCGTCGAATCCGACGGCGCCCAACAAAGGCAGGTTCGCCGTGACGGACGGGTTCTTCCTGGCCTGCTTCTCCCCCAGCGCGAAGTCGACGGCATCCTCAGCCATCACGCGGTAAGTCGTGTACTTGCCGCCGGCGATGGAGATCATGCCGGGCGCGACTTCCGTGACCGTGTGCTCGCGGGAGACTTTGGTGGACTTCGACTCATCCAACACCTTCGGCTGCAGCAGCGGACGCAGTCCGGCGTAGGTACCGATGATGTCGTCGCGCGTGAGGGGAACATCCAGCACCTCATTGGCCTGGGCGAGGATGTAGTCGATGTCCTCGCTGGTGGGGACAGGATGCTTGAGTTGCTCGTGCCAAGCGGTGTCAGTGGTACCGATGACCCAGTAGTGCTGCCACGGGATGACAAACAGCACAGACTTCTCCGTACGAAGGAACAACCCGGCCTTGCCCTTGAAACGTTCCCGAGGAATCAAAATGTGGGAACCCTTGCTGGCCAGCACCTTGAGGCCGCCGGTGGCTGAGGCCATGTCCTGGGTGTCCTCGGTCCACACGCCGGTAGCGGCGATGACGTGCTTGGCACGGACCTTGACCGTGTTCCCGGTCTCGAGGTCCGTGACTGTGCCACCGCTGATGCGGCCGCTGGCATCCTTCTCCAGTTGCGTCACTTTGGCCCGGCTGACGGCCACGGCGTTGTAGTCGAGTGCGGTGCGGATGAGCTGAATGACCAGACGGGCATCATCGACACGAGCGTCGTAGAACTCGATCGCCCCGATCAACGCCTTGGGACTGATGTCAGGGAACCGCTCCATCGCACCCTTCTTGCTGAGGTGGTTCTGGATGGGAACGATCTTTTTGCCGCCTGCACCGGCAATCGACATGGCGTCGTACAGTCCCACCCCCACTGCGGAATAGGCGCGCTCAATAACGCGCGTCTTCAGCGGCCACAGGAACGGTTGGGCCTCCACGAGGTGGGGGGCGATCGTGGTCAGCAGCCGGGCGCGCTCGGTGAGAGCTTCGAACACCAGCTTGAAATCCAGGTTGTAGAGATACCGGAGCCCGCCATGGATGAGTCGGGACGAGCGCGACGACGTTCCCGAGGACCAGTCCTGTGCTTCAACCACTGCTGTACGCAGCCCTCGCGATGCCGCGTCCAGGGCGATGCCGGCTCCGGTCACGCCTCCGCCGATCACCAGAACATCAAATTCTTCCGTTCCCAACGCTTCCAATGCTGTGGACCTCTGCGACGGGGTAAGCGATTCAGCCATGGACTCTCCTTTGGTATCCGATTTTTCAAGCCTGCGTCGCACTGCACATATTCGCAAGGCCCCTGCACGTTCGTGCACGCGAAGATAGAGTGTCGCACGAGCTACCCGGGTCTGAGAACAATCTGGACCGGGGCCAGACAATGACTAGGGGTACCCATGGATCGGGACAATGAGTTGCTGCTGAGGGTTGCGCGGCTCTACCACGTCCAGGCAGAGACGATGGATGCCATCGCCAACCAACTGGGCGTCTCCCGGTCAACGGTTTCCCGGCTCCTGAAGGAAGCCCGAGAATTGGGCCTTGTCCGAGTCAGCATCGTCGACCCGGAGCAACCCCTGACACGACTCGCTGAGCTTTTTCAGAGGCATTTTCACGTCCACGCACACCTGGTGAGCGTGCGTACCGGAGCCAGTGGTGTCTTTCGACTGGATCAGGTGGCGAAAGTGGCTGCCAAACTCATCGATGCAACCGTGAAGGATCAGGACACCGTCGGCGTTGCGTGGGGAACAACCACCTCGGCGATCGCGGTACAGCTCCGCCCGCGTGATCTGACCGGTGTCACAGTGGTGGGGCTGAACGGAGGTGCCAACCATCGCACCACTGGCCTGCCCTACGTCGGATCGATCCTGCAGCGCTTTGCCACAACCTTTCGTGGTGAGGAACAGCTCTTCACACTGCCAGCCTTCTTCGACGATCCCCACACAAAGGACGTGATGTGGCGTGAGAGAAGCACCCAGCATCTGCTTCAGGTCAGAGCTCGCAGCCGCGTCGCAATCTTCGGCGTGGGCGGGTTGGGAGCCGAACTGCAGAGCCATGTCTACGCCGCCAACTATCTGGATACGAATGACCTGACAGAACTGAGCCGCAACAATGTGGTGGGGGACGTCTGCACGGTCATGCTGCGGGAGGACGGCTCCTGGCGCGACGTTGCATTCAATGAGCGCGCCACCGGCATGACGCCGGCCGAACTGCGAGCAATCCCCAAACGAATCTGCGTGGTCAGCGGCACATCCAAGGCAGCCCCCCTGCTGGGGGCCCTACGTGCCGGCGTCATGACAGATCTGGTGATCGACGATGAGACCGCACGCGCGGTCCTGAAGCGCATGCAACCGAATCTGCGTTTGGACTGAGCCACGCTCCATCGCTCGCCCGATCACCAGAGGAAAGGCAGCACCGCCACATAGGCCACAATCAGCAGTACTCCCTCTCGTCGACCCACCCTGTACCCGGTCCGCATGAACACCAGTGCCACCACCGCTGCCACAACCATCGCACTGGCACCGATGAGCGTGAGATTGGTGGCAACGAACGGCCCGGGCGCCATGAGAATCACAGCGCCGCCGACAGCCAGCGCATTGAACAGGTTTGAGCCCAGCAGGTTCCCGATGATGAGATTCATCTCACCTCTGCGGCCGGCCGCCACCACAGTCGCCAGCTCTGGGAGGGAAGTGCCCAGCGCGACGATCGTCACGCCCACAAAACCGCCACTCAGGCCAGCGATACCCGCAATACCGAGCGCGCCCCGAACCAGAAAGTCCGCGCCCGCCACAATTCCGATCAGCGCCACAACGGTGCGGATCACCTCACCCTTGATGGGGCCTCGCTTGTCCACCTCGGGAGACGGGGAGGAATCGGAAGCCGCCGAGAACCCTACAGACGCTCGTTTGCCTCGACGGAGCATCACCGTGAGTGCGGCAAAAAGCAGTGCAAGCAGCACGATTCCCTCCCATCGCTGCAATCCACCCTGAATGGCGACGGCGAATGCGACGGTGGCCCCCAGAGCCAGAAAAACCTCACGTCTGAGGGTCTTTGATGACACCGCCAGCGGGGCGATAACCGCGGCCACTCCCAGGATGAGGGTGAGGTTCGCCAGGTTGGAGCCGATGACGTTGCCAATACCGACCTCAGGTGAATCGGAGAACGCAGCCACTACGGAGACCACCAGTTCTGGTGCGGATGTCCCGAACCCCATCACCACCACGCCCACTGCGAGGGGCGAAACCCCCAATTTGGCTGCGAGCCCAGAAGCGCCGATCACGAATTGGTCCGATGCCAGCCAGAGGACAATGAGCCCCAGCAGGGTGAAGAGGATGAACACGGCAAGCGTCATGGGTGGTGGGCTTTCTTCTTGACTGTGTTCAAAGGACAGAGGGGGTTGGGAACAAGGCGATGACGCCCCGGAATCACCCATGATAAATGTCCTCGCCAACACGGTCACGGTGCCAGGTTCATGACGTCGGATCCTCTACGGTCTCGCCCCATCGCCCCATCCGAACTAGTCTGAACGCCATGTCTGAGCTGATTGTTGCCCAAGTCGACGCTGGCGTCGGCCTCCTCGAACTCAACAGGCCTCGCGTGATCAACTCGCTCAACCGCGAGATGATTCACGGTGCCATCGATGTGTTGCTCCAATGGAGGGACGATGACGACGTCCACTCCGTTGAACTCACAGGCGCTGGCGATCGCGGTTTCTGTGCAGGGGCAGACGTACGCGAATTGGCAGGATTGGTGTCATCCGGTGGCGCATGGTTGCAATTCCTCACGGCGGAGTACGAGCTCGACGCCCTGGTCGCCAACTACCCCAAACCGATCACTGCTCACATGCGCGGTATCACCATGGGTGGCGGTCTGGGATTCACGGCTGCGGCCTCACGACGAATCGTCTACACATCCACACACATGGCAATGCCGGAGACCAAGATCGGGCTCTTTCCGGATGCAGGCGTGATGTTCCAGCTCTCCAGAGCGGGCGCCGTCGGCACCCACATCGCGCTGACCTCCGCGCCGTTTGGTGGCGGCGACGCGCTGAGGATCGGCCTGGCAGACCAGTCCGCTGACGGCCATCTTCCCGCACCGTTGGTTGATGCTGCCGGGGATTGGATCAACCAGTGCTACGCGAGTGACGATCCGGCGGACATCGCCCGAGCGCTGGAGGAGCACAAGCACCCCGACGCCCAGATCGCGGCGAAGCAGCTGCGCGCCCGGAGCCCCTATTCCATTCACATCGCACTGCGCGCTCTGCGCAGCGCCGCCTCGCTGGATCACGACGGCGTGCTCGCACAGGATCTCCGGATTGCGGAGCGCATGGTTCCCGTCGATTTCGTCGAAGGCGTTCGCGCGCTGCTGATCGACAAGGACAACATGCCGGAATGGCGCCACGCCCGCATCGAGGACGTACCAGCCAGCGCCGTGGACGAGGTTTTCGCGGAATAGGAAGCCGCGAACGCGCAGAGACCGCGCCGCTTCCCCTCCTCGTGTGGGCTCAATGCTCGGTCAGAACCTCATCCAGTGCATCGGCGGCCCGAATCAGGCCAAGATGGCTGAACGCCTGCGGGAAGTTTCCTGCCAGCCGGGCATGCTCCGGCGCGTACTCCTCCGACAGCAAACCCAAATCGGTTGAGACCGAGAGCACGTTGTCCATCATGGTCCGTGCATCATCAATCCGGCCGGAGCGGGCGTACTGCTCGATGAGCCAGAACGAACAGATCAGGAACGGGTAGTCATCGCCCGTGAGCCCATCCTTGCCGGACGTTGTGCGATAGCGCACGAGGAATCCCTGGTCGTCCATCAGGTCTTCTTCGATGCGTACGACGGTTCCCAGCATGCGTGGATCGTCGTGGTCAAGGAGGCCGACCTGCGCGATCTGAAGAAGAGAGGCATCCACCTCCTTGGACCCGTAGTACTGCACGAAAGAGTTCAGGTCCTCGTCGAAACCCTGTTCCAGAACCTCGGTGCGCAGCTTGTCACGGAGTGTCCGCCACCGCTCGACGTCACCGTCGAGCCCGTGAGATTCCACCGCCCGCACCCCCCTGTCGAAGGCCGCCCACATCATGGCCCGGCCATGCGTGAAGAACTCGGTCTCCCCCCGCATCTCCCAAATACCGTGGTCCTTGCGGTCGTACTGCGCTTCCTGGAAGGCAAGCATGGATTTCTGCAGATCCCACGACAGTGGATTGGTCTCCATGCCTGCTTCACGCGCCCGGTCCAGCGCCACCATGACGGCACCCACAACGTCGGCCTGGTACTGCTCGGCGGCACCATTGCCGACGCGGACCGGCCGCGAATCCTCGTAGCCCTTCAGATGGGCGAGCTCGCTTTCTGGCAGGTGCCGCTCGCCGCCGAGCCCGTACATGATGCGCATTTGGCTCGGGTCGCCCGCGATGGCTCGCAGCAGCCACATCCGCCACGCCTTGGCATCTTCGGTGAATCCGTGTGAGACGAGAGCCTCGATGGTGAGCGCCACACGTAGCGGTAGTCCCAGTTGCGAACACCACCGAAGTCCTCGGGCAGGGAAGTGGTGGGCGCCGCCACGATCCCGCCGGTGGAGGACTCGGTCAGCGCTCTGAGTGTGACCAGCGAGCGGCGCACCTCACCCGCATAGGGGCCCTTCGCGTCGATCCGCGAAGCCCAGTCATCCCAGAACTTCAGGGTCTTCTTCAAAGATGAACGCTTATCGGGCCGCTCGGGGTGCTCAAGATAGGACGGCCACCAGGACAGCACCCACTGCAACGACTCGTCCTCCTTGAGCGTGAACTCGCCCTGGTGACTACCGTTGACGCACTCGAGTTCCAGACCCCGCACGGTCACCTGATCCGGTCCCGCGACGGCGTGAATCTCGTGGCTCTTGCCCGAGCCTGTGGTGCGGAAGTAGGGCGTGGCCGCTCCGTAGTCAAAGCGCAGACACAGCACGTGGCGGACCGTCGCGGTGCCCTCGATGCAGCGGACATTGCGCACCAGATCTGCGACGTCGCGTCCTTTGCCATCATGGACGGGCATGTAGTCGGTCACAACAATTCGACCCGTGGGCGCCCGCCACGTCGTTTCCAGGATGCAGGACTCACCCACGTAGCGTCGGGATTCCACTTCGCCGTCGACGACGTCCAGGCTCCAGTGCCCGTCCTTGCTCTCGCCGATGAGGTTGGCAAAGACTGCCTGCGAATCGAAGCGAGGCAGGCACAACCAGTCAATGCTTCCCTCCCGTGAGACCAGTGCCGCGGTGTGCAGATCCGACAGCAGTGCGTAGTCCTCCAGCGGTGTACTCACGTGCATCTTCTCCTTCTGGTCAGCAGCCTGTTCGTGTCGAGAATAGGTGGCTCCACCCAGCACCGTGTCTAGGCTGTGTTCATGAACGCTCTGGATTTCGTGGTTCTTGGAGGCGCCGGTGACCTGGCCCGCCGTCTCCTGCTGCCCGGACTGGCCCAGTACATGGCCGAGGATCCTTCTCTCGATGTGACACTGGTGGGGGCAGGTCTGACCGACGAGCAGGGCTACGAGGGATCCATTCGCGAAGCGCTGCAAAGTGCTGGGGCGCCGGAGGAATCGAGCCATCGGCTGGTCGCACAAACGTCGTGGATGACCGTCGATGCCACCTCGCCTGAGGACCTTGCACGGCTTCTGAGCGGAAGGACGGGGCGGACGATCCTGTACTTCGCACTCTCACCTGCCATCACGAAGCTGACCGTCGACGCCCTTGCACAGGTCGATCTTCCTGATGGAATCGAATTCGCTCTGGAAAAACCCTTCGGGACAGACGTCGAGTCAGCCCGGGCTCTCAACAAGGCCCTGCTCCGATTCACAGATGAAGATCACATCGTGCGATCAGATCACTTCCTCGGCATGTCCGGCACGGTGAATTTGTGTGGATTGCTGCAGACCAACAGACCCCTACAGGCGACCTGGCAGGGCCAGTCAGTCGCGTCCGTGACGCTCGTTTTCGACGAGACCATCGCACTCGAAGGACGAGCCAAGTTCTACGACGCCAACGGCTCCACTCGCGACATGCTCCAGTCGCACCTGCTGCAGACGATGGCGAGGGCTCTGGCCGATCCCGGAGATGGCCCCGAAGGCCCTGCCGCGATCCTCGCCGCCACCCGGGTCCACGGCGATATCGACAAGGCAGTCCGGCGCGCGCGTTACATAGCCGGGGTGATCGATGGACATCACCTCCCTGACTACGCATCAGAGGACGGTGTCAACGCCTCCCGTGGCACCGAGACTCTGGCACAGGTCACGTTCACCGTCGACACCGACGCCTGGCGCGGAGTGCCCATCATCCTGCGGTCCGGCAAGGCAATCGGGGATCCCCGCAAGGAAATCACTGTGGACTACCTCCCCGTCGACGACGCCAATGGCACCACCCTGCGCCTCAGCTTCGAAGATGACAGCGTCCTCATGGAGATGAACGTCACGGATCCCGCGAACAGGGATGCCCTGCAACGTGTCTCCTTTCACACGAAGCTCCTTCCCTCGACGCTGTCCGCCTATGGTCGGGTCGTCCAAGGTTTGGTCAGGCGCAGCGGGGCCACCGAACTGCACTCCGACTCCTCCACGCTTGCCTGGGAGATCATGGAGCCAGTACTGGAGGCCTTCGATGACGACGTCGTGCCTCTGGAGGAGTATCCAGCCGGCTCCTCGGGCCCCGAGGGTTGGTGACCTCCACACCCAGTCACCCACGGCGCCCCATCTGAGCCGGACACGCCGCAACCACCCACGCCCATGTCAATAGATACCCGGACACGCCGCAACCACTATCGACGGCGCCCCACCTGAGCCGGACACGCCGCAACCACCCACGCCCATGTCAGTAGATGGCCGGACACGCCGCAACCACTGCCGACAACGTCGAAACCCGACCCAGAACTCCGCAACCAGTGGCCACCGCGGCGCATATCGCCCTCGGAGCGACTCGATGCCGCGTGTCCGGCCGCCTCAGCCACCGGCTCACGCTCAGGCTCAGGCTCAGGCTCACAAATATCCGATGACACACGCTCGCACATAGCCGATCCGTCCGTTTCCTGGACTCATTCCAGAATTGGAGCTAGAGTCAAAACCATGATCAATTCGGCCACAGTTCTCCCCACCTCGGAGGCACACACCTCCGCCGTGGAGACGCTGCGGAGAAAGGGCGTCCGCATCACCGCGTCGCGTCTGGCAGTTCTCACAGCTGTGAGGGAGTCGCCCCACAGCGACGCCGACACCGTGGCACACATGGTCCGCGATCGCCTTGGCGCAATTTCAACCCAGGCAATCTATGACGCCCTGGCCTTGTTCACCCGCCTCGGATTGCTCCGTCGGATTCAACCCTCTGGTTCATCCGCCCTGTACGAAACCCGGGTGGGGGACAACCATCACCATGTGGTGTGCCGCGGTTGTGGTCTGATCGTCGACGTCGACTGCCCGGT
>JBQCZU010000018.1:0-30697 GCA_052089385.1 Arachnia sp. | reverse complement strand
GAGTCCGACCGCAACAGCCTCAGCCTCTCCCCCAATGGCCCGCTGCTTCTGCACGATGTGCATCTGGTGGAGACGTTGGCCCACTTCAACCGGGCCAATGTCCCCGAGCGACGTCCCCACGCAAAGGGTTCCGGCGCCTTCGGTGAATTCGAGGTCACCGGTGACGTGTCCGCCTACACCAAGGCGGCCGTCTTTCAGCCCGGCACCAAGACCCGCATGCTGGCCCGTTTCTCAACGGTGGCCGGCGAGCAGGGTTCTGCCGACACATGGCGCGATGTGCGTGGCTTCTCGCTGCGGTTCTACACCACCGAGGGCAACTTCGATCTGGTGGGCAACAACACACCTGTCTTCTTCGTGCGTGACCCCATGAAGTTCCCCCACTTCATCCGTTCCCAGAAGCGCCTCCCCGACTCCGGTTTGCGCGACGCCACCATGCAGTGGGACTTCTGGACCCACACGCCCGAATCTGCACACCAGGTCACGTACCTGATGGGCGATCGCGGCCTGCCACGCTCCTGGCGCTACATGAACGGCTACGGCTCCCACACCTACATGTGGACCAACGCTGCGGGTGAGAAGTTCTGGGTCAAGTACCACTTCCACACCAACCAGGGCGTTGAAAACCTCACCGCCGCCGAGGCAGAGCGTCTTGCCGGAGCCGACGGCGAATACCACCGTCGCGACCTCTTCGATGCGATCGGCCGGGGAGACAACCCCACATGGGACCTCTCCGTACAGGTCATGCCGTACGCGGACGCCAAGGACTACCGTTACAACCCGTTCGACCTCACCAAGGTGTGGCCACACTCGGACTACCCGCTGATCCCCGTGGGCCGGATGACCCTGAACGAAAACCCCACGAACTTCTTCGCGCAGATCGAGCAGGCCGCCTTCGCGCCCAGCAACACGGTCCCCGGCATCGGCTTCTCACCCGACAAGATGCTGCTCGGCCGCGTGTTCGCCTACGCCGACGCTCACCGCGCCCGCATCGGCACCAACTTCCACCAGCTCCCCGTGAACCAGCCGGTCAATGGCGCCCCAGACCCCTACATGGTGGACGGGAACATGACCTACCACCACAGCGGTGATGCTCCGGTGTACGCACCGAACAGCTTCGGGCGCTCGTATGCGGATCAGGAGGGACCGGTCGCTGAAGGCTGGGAGGCCGACGGCGAAATGGTGCGTCAGGCCTACATCCTCCACGCCGAGGACGATGACTGGAGCCAGGCAGGAAACCTCGTGCGCAATGTGTTCGACGACGCCACCCGTGAGCGTTTCGTCGCCACAGTCTCAGGCGGTCTCCTGGGCGTCCACCCCGAGGTGTTGGACCGTGCTTTCCACTACTGGTCCTGCGTGGACGAGACCATCGGCGCCCGGATCAAGGCAGCAGTCAAGGAGGCCGAGGCCAGCGCCGCCGTAGCGTCCAACGACGGCGTCCTCAAGGAGACCACAGGTACGGCGAAGGACTCCTACTCCGCGTGAACCTCTGACAACTCAATGGGGGGCGTCGACATGGTCGGCGCCCCCTTTCACGCGCTCGGCAGGGCAACAACACAGGTACCCCCGCCACGCTCGGGAAAAGGGCCGATCCCGGTTTCAACCACGATCGCACAGTGCTTCCGTGTTCAGCGCTCGTGGCTCACCCTCGCCGCGGTCACGTGGAGGGATCTTTGCCGGAGTCCTCACCTTAAGAATGCGGGCCACGCAACGAAACCTCAACGCAGTGCAGCGCTGCCGCTCTAGGCTTTCCTCCATGGCCGATGACGTGGAACGCACCCCGGACGGGCACCACATCGTGGTGAACGGCCGCAAGTGGCGGGCCACCGATGTCACCATCCCCGAGAATCTGCGCGCCGAACTCGTCAAAGAACTGATGCGTGCCCGCCGCGAAGTGGGCCGTAGGGGCGACGACGTCAGACCGTGCGTTCAGGATGCGAAGGTGGCACTGGGTGAACGCGGGGAACCTTGGTGGGAAGAAGCCAGCGAGGAAGGGCTGCGCCGCAGACTAGCCTCCACCATCCGCACGCTGCTGCGACATCGCGACGGCAAGAGCATTTGTCCCAGCGATGCAGCACGTGTTGTGGGCGGCGCACACTGGCGCGACATTGTGCCCACAGCCCGCGAGGTGGCGCACGAACTGACGCAACAACAAGTAGTGGCGGTGACCCAGAAGGGAAAGCCAGTGGATGTCCGGGAGGCGCGAGGCCCCGTCCGCATCGCCCCGGGTCCCGAGCTTCACCGTTGACCTCTTTGAATTGCGTTCATCGGCTCCACACCCAAGGTTTTTGGCCTCCGTCGCTATCGTTGACCCACCGATTGACAACCATGTGAGGACCAGATGGAACACCACGAGATAGTGATCGTCGGCGGTGGCAATGCTGGTGTCTCGCTGGCCGCGCGACTGCTCCGCGACGGCGCCCATGACATCGCTTTGATCGAATCAGAATCTGTCCACCGGTACAGACCGCTTCTGAACTACGTGGGAGCCGGCGAGGCCACCATGGATTCTCTGGAAAGGCCCGCCGCCACAGTCATGCCTGATGGCTGCACATGGATCCAGGATCTGGTGGTCTCCGTCAATCCAGAAGACCTGAGCCTCGTGACGCGGCAGGGCCGACGCCTCACCGCCGCTTCCCTCGTCATTTGCACTGGTCTTGAGGAGCACTGGGACGCCATCCCGGGGCTCGCCGATGCCTATGCGGCTGGTTGGGCGGGTTCAAGCTTCCTCGTGGAGTCTGCCCCACTGGTCTGGCCTGCGTTGAAGGATCTCACCGGGGGACGCGTCCTGTTCTCCATGCCACCGGAGCCTGCTCCCTGCAGTGCCACTGCTCTGAAACCACTGTTCATGGCCTGCGACCACTGGCAGCGCTCAGGGGTCCTCAATGACCTCGACGTCCACCTCGTTCTTCCCGGCTCCAGCCCGATCGGTGTGCCGAAGGCCGACAGGATCATCGAGGAGACACTGTCCTCCTACGGCGTGCAGGTGCTGCGCGACGCCCGGGTCAGTCACCTCGAGAACCGCCGCGTGACGGTGACCACTCCCGGCGGTGAGCACCACATCGACGATCTTGACTACGCGCACGTGGTCCCGCACTACCGTGCCCCCGCCTGGATTGCCGAGAGCGACCTGGCTGGCACGACGGCCGCTGGCCTGGTGGATGTGGACGCCACGACGCTGCAACACAAGCGATTCCCGTCGATCTGGTCACTGGGAGATGTTGCTGACCTGGGGATCAAACCCTCGGGGGGAGCACTGCGCAAGGAAGTGGACATCCTGTCCCACAACATGACAGCGGCCACCTCGTCATCATTTCGACACTACAACGGCTACACCGTGATGCCCATCACGACTGCTCGGCACACATTGATGCTGGTCGAGGTGGACCGAGCAGGCAATTTGGTTCCGTCGCTGCCCCTGTTCAATCTCGTCCGGCCACGACGCGCGACGTGGTTCGTTGACCGCTACGCCCTGCCTGTGACCTACTTCAAACGCCTTCTTCGCGGCAAGGTGTGAGCGCTCACCCGCAGGTGAAACTCAGTTGCTCTCAACCACGGTGGCGACGACTCGTCGAGCAGACTCCTCACCCAACCGTGCCACAAGTTCAGCGTCGCGTCCGGCGTCCAGTTGCTTGAAGCACGCATCCAACAGGCCTCGTACGAGCCCTGCACCCACCATGGCCGTGTCGCGATCATCGACGAGCTTGCCCCAGGCATTGAACAGGACGTCGCGCATGATCGCGTGCGCCGATTCCATCACCTTGATGGTGGCTTCGGACGGGGCGGTGGTCTGACCCAGACTCATCAGCCAGCCATGGCCGCTGCGCGCGGCCTGCTCCACGTTGGCGCGCACCCATACCGCAATCCGATCTGCGGGGTCGTCGATGCTGGCAAGCTCGATTTCGACGGCGTCCAGCCAGGAAGGGAGATGCCGCGCAAGCACCAGTCCACGAAGATCGTCCACGCTGTCGACGTAGCGGTAGATACTGTTACGGGCAATACCGACGGCATGGGTGACAGCCGAGGCGGTGAGCGCATCAGGTTGCCCTGAGCGCAGAATCTGCTCGGCGGCGTCCACGAGCTGCTGCTGAACCATCGTGCGGTGCTCAGCCACTGTGGGCGCTGAGATACGAGGCATGCGCAGCTCCTTTCCATTTCTTCACCCTGATCGCATCGAAGGCTCGCCCGGCAGGAATCAGCAGCATATCCCACCCGATATTTGACGACATGCTGTCTCCAAACTACACCGATGATTGTCCTCAGGCGCCCATTTGCGTGACGCGGAAGAGGGAACCAATCCCCCTTCACCGCCATGGGACACCCCCAGCATTTCGTGCATCATTCGAAGGCTGTCACCTTCGGGGTGTAGTTCCGGTGACTGCGCCTAGGATGGGGAGAAAGTCACAACATCAATCGCAGCTGTTCTAGGAGTCAAGCATGTCCGAAAAGATCCACGACGTCATCATCGTCGGATCAGGACCCGCCGGTTACACGGCAGCCATCTACGCCGCCCGTGCGGCGTTGGAGCCCATCATGTTCGAAGGCTCCCTCGATTCCGGTGGTGCCCTCATGAACACCACCGAGGTGGAAAACTACCCCGGTTTCGCGGAAGGCATCATGGGCCCGGACCTCATGTTCCAGATGCGAGCACAGGCCGAGCGTTTCGGCACCCAGATCATCACCGACGACGCCACTGAACTGAAGCTGGATGAGGCCATCAAGGAGGTCACCGACTCCGACGGCACCATCTGGAAGGCGCGGGCGGTGATTCTGGCCATGGGGTCTGGCTACCGCAAGCTTGGCCTGCCTGACGAGGACCGCCTCTCCGGCCGAGGAGTGTCCTGGTGCGCCACCTGCGACGGAGCATTCTTCCGTGACAAGGAAATCGCGGTCGTGGGCGGTGGCGATTCCGCCATGGAAGAAGCCACCTTCCTGAGCCGCTTCGCGAGCAAGGTCACAATCATCCATCGGCGCAGTGAACTGCGCGCTTCGGCCATCATGGCTGGGCGCGCCGAACGCGACCCCAAGATTGAGTTCGCCTGGAACTCATCGATCTCCCGCATCGACGGCGAGAAGTCCGTCGAAAGCGTTGCTCTCACCGACACCGTGACCGGAGAGACACGTGAACTCCCCGTGCAGGGACTGTTCATTGCCGTCGGACACGATCCCCGTTCCGAACTCGTCAAGGGTTCGGTGGAACTCGACGATGAGGGCTACGTCCTCACCCAACCCGGCACAACCGGCACCAATCTCGTCGGCGTCTACGCCTGCGGCGACCTGGTGGACCACACCTATCGTCAGGCCATCACCGCGGCGGGCACCGGATGCTCAGCAGCTTTGGATGCGGAGAAGTACCTCGCGGCACTCGATGACATCGCCATGACGGCAGCGCCCACGTCCTGACCGCAGGAACTAGACTGGCAAGGTTCAACAGCAGTCCCGAAGGAGTAACCCCATGGCAGTAAAAGATGTGAAAGAAGCCTCGTTCGCCGACGAAGTCCTCATGGCGCCCCAACTTGTTGTGGTGGACTACTGGGCAGATTGGTGTGCTCCGTGCAAACAACTCTCCCCCATCATCGATGAGTTGGCCCGCACCTACGAGGGCCAGGTGAAGTTCGTGAAGGTTGACACCAGCGCTGAACCGGGGCTTGCCGCTCAGCAGGGCATCCTCAGCCTCCCCACGCTGCAGTTCTTCAAGGCCGGTCGGGTGGCCAAGTCGCTCTCGGGCGGCAAGTCCAAGAACGCCTTGAAAAAGGTCATCGACGAACTGCTCTGACATGAGCGAGAGCCCGAAGGACCAGGAAGCATCGATGGATGCTGAGGCATCCGTCCCTGAAGGTGGGGGGTCATGGCGCAACGTGCCCCGCCCCACCACCGAGGAATTGCTGGCGCCGTCTTCACAGATGGTGAATCCGCCCAGCATTCCGCGTTGGGTGAAGATCGTCGGCCTGCTGATCGTTGTCGCGCTGCTCCTGCTGTCGGTGTGGCTGGGTCTCAGCCTCGGTAGGGCTGGCTCCGGTGTGCCGGAGCCCACCCCCACACTCGACGAAGCCTTGTGGACTCTGGACCCGCCCACCACCGTGGAAGATTTCGTCCGGGGTGAGGTGACCACCACTCCCGGCGAGGATGACGGTGAACGAGATATCGTCCGCGCAAACTACACCGACGGCACGGAAACGCTGATCCTTCTGTTGTCCCGCCCCGAGGACGATCTGGGCATCTACCTCTCCGATGCGGGAGTCCCCGACACTGAAGCCGTGGAGGGCTCGGATGGCATTCGCTGCGGTATCTCACGCGACAATGAGGTTCCCGTGTGCGCGCGCATCGTCGACGACACGGCCATTGCCGTCGCCGGACTCAGCGAACAGGATTTTGCCGATCTGAGTCCCCTGCTGGACGCGTTCTATGAGGAAATGCGATGATCCGGCCCCTCCCCAGTTCTCCGATCGGCTCCATTCGCCGCACTGATGCCCCAAGGTGGAAGCTGTGACCGTTCCCACTCCCCGCCGCGACACCCGTCTTGACCGCTTCGTCGACAACTATGCGGAACGCACGCATGGCATGAAGGTCTCCGCTGTGCGGGCCCTGTTTGCTGTCGCGAACAGGCCAGAGATCGTTTCTCTCGCGGGTGGAATGCCCAACATCAAAGATCTGCCGCTGGCTGACATTGCTGAACACATGGCGGACATGATTCGCACCAATGGCATGCAAGTCATGCAGTACGGCTCCGGACAGGGAGAACCCTGCATTCGGGAGCAGATCTGTGAAGTCATGGCCCTGGAGGGGGTTTCTGCACACGCAGATGATGTGATGATCAGTGCCGGTTCCCAGCAGGGTCTGGACTTGGTGACGCGCATTTTCTGCGATCCGGGAGACGTGGTGTTGGTGGAGTCCCCCTCCTACGTGGGGGCCATCGGCACTTTCGCCAGTTACCAGGTCGAAGTTGTTCACATCCCCAGCGACGAATCAGGACTGGATCCGGTGGCTCTGCGCGAAACCACCATTCGGCTCCAGAGCGCCGGTAAACGCATCAAGTTTCTCTACACGATCCCCAACTACAGCAACCCCTCTGGTCTCACCCAACCCTGGGATCGGCGCGTCGAAGTGCTTCAGGCCTGCGCGGACCTTGGCATCCTCGTGGTGGAGGACAATCCCTACGGGTTGCTTTGTCTCGATGCGGACCCGGTACCGGCCATGCGGTCGGTGGATCCTGATGTCATCTATTTGGGGTCCTTTTCCAAGACCTTCGCGCCCGGATTCCGCATCGGCTGGGTTTTGGCGCCCCATGCCGTGAGGGAGAAGTTGGTCCTGGCTCAGGAGTCAGCCACCCTCTGCCCGCCCGTTTTCAGCCAGTTCGCCATCTCCAACTACCTGGCGACGTCGGACTGGAAGGGCCAGATTGTCAGCTTCCGCTCGATGTATCGTGAACGTCGCAATGCCATGTTGAAGGCATTGTCCGACCACATGCCAGCCGGAACTTCATGGACCCATCCCATCGGAGGCTTCTTCGTCTGGGTGACGTTGCCCGAGGGCATCGACGCTCAGGCCATGCTCCCCCGTGGCGTGGACCACCGTGTCGCCTTCGTACCCGGCGCCGCGTTCTACGCGGATGGTCAGGGAAGCCGCAACGCGCGCCTGTCCTACTGCTTCCCGCCTGCTGAGCGCATCGTCACAGGTGTGGAACGTTTCGCTGACGTCGTGCGCAACGAGATGGACATGATCAGCATTTTTGGCGTCAAGGCGCCCGTGCGGCATCCTCAGGCTCCTGGCCCAGGAGCTGATGTCTCATGATTTTCACAGATTCTGACAAGGACTGATATTGCAATGACCATCATCGTGATCTCCGGTGGGCTGAGCCATGAGCGAGACGTCTCGCTGCGTTCCGGGCGGCGTGTGACCCAGGCCCTGCGCGCCGCCGGGCACACGGTCGTGGAATCCGACGTGGGCACCGAACTCGTTCCCATGCTGCACAGCGTTGCTGATCCCGTTGTTGTCCCCATGTTGCACGGCGGCATGGGTGAGGATGGCGCACTGCGCGAAGTCCTCGGTCTCCTGGGCATACCGTTCGTCGGCGCCGGGGGTTCAGCCTCCCGCCTCGCATTCGATAAGGCAATTGCCACCAAGGTCGTCGCCAATTCAGGGCTGGGTGTGACGGAACAAGTGGCACTCCCCCATGACATTTTCAGGGAGTTGGGTGCCCCCGCGCTCATGGAAGCGCTCGGAAACAGCCTTGGATACCCCCTGATGGTGAAGCCGGCGAGATCGGGCTCGGCGCTGGGAGCCCTCATGGTCTCGGACCAGGAATGTCTTGCGACGGCGCTTGTTGGCGCCTATGCCTACGGGCCGGTGGCCATCGTGGAACAGTTCATTCGCGGCACCGAGCTTGCGGTCACCGTCCTGGAGGACGAGGACGGGGTACGGGCCCTGCCCCCGGTCGAGATCCGCCCCACTTCCGGCGTGTATGACTACGAAGCGCGCTACACCGCAGGCTCCACCCGATTCGTGACACCGGCCGAACTCCCCGACGAGGCGTTGGATGCGGCGCAGGCTTTGGCCATGGGAGCCCACGAAGCTCTGGGACTGCGGCATCTGTCGCGCACTGACATGGTTGTCACCCCCGAGGGGGTACCCATTTTCCTGGAGGTGAACGTCGCACCGGGCATGACTGAAACATCTTTGTCCCCCCTCGCCTTCGAAGCCGCAGATCTGCAGCTGGGAAGCGTTTTCTCCGAACTGATCGACCTCGCACGCGGTGGACGATGAACCTGCGTGTTCGACGCGTTCTCACTGTTCTCGTCGGCGTCGTGGTGGCAGGCGTCATGCTTGTCCTGGGAGTGTGGCAGATGGCGAGTTTTCAGCGCTCCGTGGTGGATATCGCCGAGGAACGAGCTTCTGAGGCGCCGGTTGCGCTCATCAGCAACATACGGGCAGATGGCACCATAGAAGACATCTATGGCCGACGGGTCGAGCTCTCCGGCCAGGTCGTTCCCGGCGAGCAGCTGCTGGTGGGTTCACAATGGCCGCTGCGTGTCGTCGTACCGTTTGAAATGACCGATGGACAGATCGTGCCCTTGGTGCTCGGCACAACCGATACACCGCCGGAGATCACAGCCCCGGGTCCCTTGGACGTCAGCGGCATTTTTACTGCCGGGGACAGCGTCGGCGAACTGACGGCACCATCGGATGCACCTTCTGGGTCGATGTCGTCGCTCCGTCTGCAGGAACTCGTACAGCAGTGGCCACAGCCCATGATTGCCGGCTACGTCACGCTCGATGCTGGGGGCGCTGCCACTTTTGGGTTGACTCCTGCCATCGTTGAACTGCCAGAAGCGCAGGGGACTTCAATGCACCAGGGTTACGCACTTCAGTGGTGGGTGTTCGCAGCAGCATCCATCGCGTTCAGCATCGTGATCGCACGCGGGTTGAAGCCTGCGGGTGAACGTCAGGTGTAACCAGCGACGCACCTGACGTGGACAACGCTTCTCAGGCCCCACGAATGTAGAGGCGAGTTCTCCCCGTGCCTCTACGATTCAGAAATGGCCGCCGCCTCGGCTTCCGCCGCGACCAACCTGGCTCGTACATCTTTGGTTGCGAAGTGCTCCGCGACGAACGAAAGCATCGGTACGGTGCCAGCCGCCATGATCATAAGGACCCATTTGATGGACCAGCCCACTCGACGGCTGAGGTCATAGGCCGTGATCAGTAGAATCATGTAGAGCCAGCCGTGTGGAACGCCTGTCCACACCACGACGCGTCCATCCCCCGCCAGGTATTTCAGTGGAAGCCCAATCAGCATCAGAACGGCAAGAAGTACACCCACGATCCAGGCCATCACCCGATAGCGCATCAGTGCCGCGCGGGTCGACGAAATGTCCTCGGGATCGATCACGTTGGAACTGACTGATTCGGCCACGTACCGAGTTTACCCCCCGCCATACAACCCGACGGCTTAGCTACTTAAGTGTTTACCATTTGAAAGATTTATCGACTTATCGATATGCTGTTTCCCTCTTAAAGCTCTCGCTGGTCGATAATGGCGAGTATCCGATCCAGATCGTCCACTGTTGCGAACTCGATGGTGATCTTCCCCTTGTCCTTCCCGATGTCCACTTTCACCCTGGTATCGAAATGGTCACTCAGAGAGCGTCCCAACCCTGCCTCGTGGTCGCTTGGTGCTCGTGGTCCCCGAGGAGTGCGAGATGTGGGGACCCGGCCCTCCCCCATCGCCACAATCTCTTCAGTGCTCCGCACGGACAGTCCTTCGGCAATGATGCGGTCAGCCAAAAGCTCCTGCGACCGCGCATCCCCCAAGCCGAGCAGTGCACGCGCGTGCCCAGCCGACAGGACCCCCGCCGCTACCTTCTGCTGCACACTCGCAGGGAGATTCAGCAAACGCAGCGTATTGGAGATCTGCGGTCGACTCCGGTGAATCCGGCGTCCCAGTTCCTCTTTTGTGCAGTCGAAGTCATCCAGCAGTTGCTGGTAGGCACTAGCCTCCTCCAACGGGTTCAGATTTGCGCGATGCAAGTTCTCCAGAAGAGCGTCCCGCAGGAGCGCCTCATCGTCAGTGGCCCTTACGATCGCGGGAATTGTCTCTCTCCCCGCACGCTGGCTGGCACGGTAGCGCCTCTCCCCCATCACCAACTCAAACCGCTTACGTCCCACCTCCCGCACGACAACCGGCTGAAGTACACCGAATTCAGCGACAGAGGCGGTCAATTCTTCCAGCTCATCCTCGTCGAAAGTGGTGCGTGGCTGACGGGAGTTCGGTTGCACGTGCTCAAGAGGGATCTCCGCAAAGTACGAACCATCCTTGAGGCGCACCGGCTTCCCCTCCGTTGTCAGCTCCTCCTCCGTGCGCGCGAAAAGATCCCCCAGACCCCTGCCCAACCCACTGTGTTGCTTGGGTGCAGCCATCACATCTCCTCATCTGTCACAGCTGCGTGAGCCATTTGCTCAGCTGCCTTCACGTAAGCCACCGCACCGGCGGACTTTGGCTGGTATGTCAAAACCGTCTGACCGTAGCTTGGTGCTTCCGCAATTCTCACTGATCTGGGGATCTCGGCGTCCAGGGTCTGATGCGCAAAGTGTTTTCGAACCTCGCTGGCGACTTCACGTGACAAATTGTTCCTCGAATCAAACATCGTCAGAACCACCGTACTGAGCTCCAACTCATTGTTCAGATTCCCTTTCACCTTGTCTATGGTCCGCAGAAGCTGAGAAACTCCCTCGAGAGCGTAGTACTCGCACTGGATGGGGACCATGATCTCTGTTGCAGCGACGAGGGCGTTGAGAGTGAGTAGACCCAGCGATGGGGGACAGTCGAGGAGCACGTAGTCGACCGCGGATGTCTCCACATATTCGGCAATGGCACGCTTCATACGCGATTCCCGACCCAGTTCGTTGACCAACTCCAGCTCAGCGGTGGCGAGTTCCATGGCTGCAGGGAGGACGTGAAGATTGGGCGTGTGGGGAGACCGTTGCACAAGGTCGGAAATGGAAGTGCCGTCGAGCAATACTTCATAGGTGCCCTGAGTCCCCGGGCCATGCTCGACTCCCAAAGCCGTGGAAGCGTTTCCCTGAGGATCGGTGTCAACCACCAAGACATTCAGGCCACCGAACGCCAGGGCTGCGGCGATATTGACGGTCGTCGTGGTCTTCCCCACTCCACCTTTTTGGTTCGCCACAACGATGACGCGTGGCCTCCGAGGGCGGGGGAGTGCCAACGGTGGACCGTTCAGATCCTTCTCGACGTCGTGTTCACCATCGAGACTCTGGCCCCAGTCATCCTCAGCCCGCTCGTAGGCCGCTCGTTTTGGCCCACTGGGTAGTACCACTCCCGTTTCACGTGAAACGCTTTTGCCCTGTACCCCTTGGCCAACCAAAGACTGTTCGTCGCTGCCCTTCGGCCGAGACTTTCGGAAAAACAATGCCATCGTGCTGGATCCTCTCGAAGAACAGCACAACTCTACCGCGACTCCTGCACGTCCCTGGAACGCCGAGCCGACAACACAACACCCAATCCACCGTTGCCAGAAGATCGGTATTGCTTTCTCGTCTTGCAAGTTTACCGACATATCTCTATAACGGCACGTTTATTCGCTCAAAGCTTCGCCCCAGATGTCTCCACGGCTCAAGGAGAGTTCCCGACACCGATCTGATTGAAGTCGTTCTGGCATTCAGGATGGAGAAGTGGTGCACGTAAGCGGTGACACAGCACGCCGCAAGGTGGGGGAGTGGGGGCACCGACTTTCCTCCCACGCCCCGTCCCCCCAACACCCTCTCGAACGCGAAGACAGTTCCCCGCCCCTCGCTGTCTGGCGACACCTCCAGAAGGATGACCCTTCCGAAGAGAAGCACAGTTCTCCATCGCGGCCAGAAGCACTCAATTCTTCTGGCCGCCAGCAATCCGACTCTCGACCATCGATGCTGATGTCACACAAACTGAGCGGTGATCGTTGATCACTCACCAAGGCGATGTAGCGAGCGTGACGACGACAGCACTTTGCGGAAGCGCAAGGTTTGTATGGAGACCGGAACTCTGTCTGCGACGATGGTGAGGGAATCAGCAACATCAGCCATCGCTGGGGCGTTTCACGTGAAACTCTTTCAGCTTGACCGTAGCGACAACGCGAGCATCGCGGGGCATAGGAATCCATGGGGCTGCTCAGCGGGCGGCTGGGAAATGGATGTGTCGTCGCCATCTCTATTCAGGCGCCCACCAAAAACCCATTACCACGTCCACCCGAGGCACATTTGTCGCTTTACTTCTAAACCGATGACCGCAACTCCGTTGACCGACTGCGATCCGCTCGATGATAATCCAGAGTGTCGCACTCCACCCGGGGGAGTGCGGAAGCAGACTCCCGAAACTGCTCACGTGAAAGAGTCAACCGGCCATCACAGAGTCGGGCGCCTGATGTCATTGCAGAAGCCCAATGATCCAAGCACATCATCTGTGAGCACTTGGTTCAATGCATAGTGCTGTGTTGCACGAAATTCTTCAGCGACCGAGAACAAAGATGGTGGGTGGGCACTCAAGTCAGCCCATCGCACATCGATCCTACGTATGGGTTCGGACCTTTATGGCCCGTGTTCCGTCCACGTCGTGTGCCGCACGGATTTCCAGAATGTCCGCACGCAGACCCGATCGGGCCAACAGATCTGCGGCCTCAAGCACTTCCTTCTCCGCGCTGGAACCCTTGAGGGCGAGAAGCTCACCATCTGGATAGAACAGGGGAGTGGTCCATCGCAGCAATTTCTCCAGACCCGCCACGGCGCGGCAGGTGACGACATCGAACTGCTCATCACAGTCCTCTGCGCGCAACCGTTCAATCCGGACGTTGTTCAGACCAAGCTCTTCCACTGTCTCGGCAAGGAAAGTGGTTCTCCGCAAAAGTGGATCCAGGAGCGTCATATGGAGGTCGGGACGAACGATCGCCAATGGGATCCCTGGCAACCCTGCTCCCGAGCCCACATCAGCGACATCGATTCCGTCGGTGAGAACATCGACCAGAGCCAGGGAGTTCGAGATATGGCGGCTCCACAGCTTGTCACCCTCACGCGGACCGAGCAGTCCCCATTCAATACCTTTACTGCGGAGAATTGCCACGTATCGGTCAAGTTGCTCTGCACCCTCTGGGAATCGGTCATGCAGAGATGAGCGCGCTGAGGATTCGACGAGTTCCTGCTCTGCCGCCAAATCGGCCCCGGGGACTTCCTGCTCAGGGTTCACTTGGTAACGATGACGCGGCGGTGCGGCGGCTCGCCCTCGGATTCACTGACGAGTCCGGCTGCGGCCACTTCGTCGTGGACAATCTTGCGTTCGTAGGCATTCAGCGGGGCCATGCGTACGCTCTCACCAGTCTCGGACACCTCGGCAATCGCGTCCTTGGCCATGGCCACCAATTCCACCCGGCGACGCTCCCGATACCCAGCCACGTCCAGAGTCAGTCTGGAGCGATTGCCGGTCTCGGTCATCACCACCAGTCTGCAAAGTTCCTGCAGGGCTTCCAGAACCTCACCCTTCTTGCCCACGAAACGCTCGTCGTCTGTATCGATGACGATATGCGCGCGACCGTTGATGACAGAGTTCTCGATGTCCCCGTCGAGATCAGCAATGTCGAGCAATTCTTCAAGGTAGTCAGCCACCAGATCCCCATCAGAGAGCAGCGTCTCGTCGGCAGCGCTCGGCTTGGTGGGGGTGGGTGCTTTTGTCTCAGTCATGGCGTGGGTCATTTCCTTCGCTGGTCACTTCTTCTTGCGTGTGGAGCGGGACGTGGAGCGTGGCTGCTGCCGAGAAACCACTGTCTTGCCGTTGGTGCTACGCACAGTACTGCGCGTCACTTCCTGACGCGCCACCGAGGGCTTCGAAGGCGTCTCTTCCTCGCCGTCAGCCACAACCACCGCTGTTGCACCACCGACGGTTCGAGACGAGGTCTTTGCGGTCTTCTTGCGGCTCCGCTTGGCCTGCTTGGCTGCAATGACTTCCTTGGGATCCTTGCCCTTGGCGCGCAGCCGTTCCTCCCAGTCGATGTAGGCAGGAGTGTTGGGAGCCGGGTTGTTCCGGATCAGGAGCGCCTGCTGCACCATTGTCCAGAGGTTCGTCGTGAACCAGTAGATGAGCACGCCGATCGGAATCACGAAACCTGAGAAGAGGTACATGATGGGGAAGATGTAGAGCATCATCTTCTGCTGCTGTGCCAGAGGACCCGTGAGTGCTTCGGGTGGCATGTTCTTGCGCATGAGCTGCAGCTGGGTGATGAACAGGGTCGTCACCATGGCGATGACGAGGAATCCACCAAGAATCTGGGTGGCGCCAATGGGCGGGAAGCCGGCGCCAAGTCGATCCGAGAGTCCCGCACCAAAGAGGTCGGCCTGTGCCAGAGATGCAACGAGATCCGGATTGTCCTTGAAGAACTTGCCACGGATCTGGCCGTCGGCCACTCCCTGCAGCACCCGGAACAGCGACAGCAGAATCGGCATCTGGATCAGGAGCGGCACGCAGGAAGCGGCGGGATTCACGCCTTCCTGCTTGTACAGCTTCATCTGTTCTTCGCCAAGCTTCTGCTTGTCGCCGGCATGCTTCTTCTGCAGGGCCTGGATCTTCGGCTGCAGGAGTTGCATGTTGCGCGCCGAGTTGATCTGCTTCACAAACAGAGGGATGAGAAGGGTACGGATCAGGACCGTCATGGAAATGATGGACAACGTCCAGGCGGCGCCAGAATCAGCGTCGAACGCTCCCGACCACAATGAGTGGAACAGGACAAGGATCCCGGAAACTGCCCAGTAGATGGGCTGCATCATCGTCGACAGGGCGCCATAAAAGCTGTCCCAGATGGCGAGCAGTGGAATCATCAGTTCAATCACGGGGCAACCTCAGACGCAAAGTTATCGGGACGCGGATGACCCGATGGGGAAGTGGAGTTGTCTTGCTCGGCCCACAGGCGGGCCTCCGTTGTGCCGGGGACATAGTCCACGCCACCCATGGACCACGGATGGCATCGCGAGATCCGCCGCACCATGAGCCACCCCCCTCGCACACCTCCATGCACCTCAAGTGCGCGAAGGCCGTAACTGGAGCAACTGGGGTGAAACTTGCACACCTCGCCATAGCCGGGGGACAGGATCCGACGCCACAACTTCACAAAGCCGATCATCGGATATTTCAACATGGTGCAGCTTTCGCGAAGGCACGACGCCACGCGCTCGAGAAATCGGCCTCGAGTCGCCCCGGTTCCAACGATGCAGGCGGAAGCGCTCGCACCACCACATCTGCCATGAACGGCGCCGGCGCTGCAAGCACCAGGTGACGAAGGCGCCGCTTCACACGATTCCTGTGCACCGCATTGCCCACCTGTTTTGACACGACAAAACCCACCCGGGGTGAACCGGGTGGAGTGTCGGCTGCAGACCGGGCCACGTGCACAATGACGCTCGGACTTGCTGCCCGAACCCTCGATGAGAAAACCGCAGAGAACTCCGCGGCTCTTCTCAGTCGACGGGCACGTGGCAGCACGGCTGGTGGCTCAGCCGGCCAGTTCGACGCGGCCCTTGCGGCGGCGGGTGGCAAGGATGCCACGGCCGGCGCGGGTGCTCATACGGGCGCGGAAGCCATGGGTGCGGCTTCGGCGACGGTTACTCGGCTGGAACGTACGCTTGGTCATCGGAATGACTCCCTCGAGGAATCTTGTCGGAACTTGCTCAGGATTTGAGCAGGGGAAGGCTCGCCATCCAGTGGACAGCGACTGGTCAACGATACGTGCTCAGGCAGCATTGGGCCAAACCGCCCTCCCCGGGTCCCGGAACTGAGCAAATTACATCGACGTAGTCCACGCGACACACCGTCGAATCTTCCATAAATGTTGCGCGGTGCTCGGCTGGGTACTACTTTCGTAGGCCTGCACAGTGCTTATCCACAGAAAATGCCCCTTCGTAGGGGTCAAGGGCTTGAGTTGTACCCCGTTGTGGAAAACTATGTGGAAGAATCCATCAAGGGGCTGTCCCCAAAGCGAGAAGAGCGGGAAGGGGTCAGGTGAGCGAAGTACCCACCCCCGATCTCGTTGGTCTGTGGGAAGAAGTCGTCAACGCTGCGGACATTCCGACCCGGGCTTGGCTCAGGCGAACGAAACCGTTGGCGATGCACGGCACCACCTTGATGCTGGCCGTTCCGGATGAAACGACGCGAGAGCGCGTCGAGTCAAAATTGCGCAGTGAAATTGAGCGTCGCCTCAGTGAACACGCGGGTCGCGCAACCCATCTGGCCGTGATGATCGATTCCGGCCTGGTTCCTGACACTCCCGAGGCCGCCGCCGAGGTCATCGAAACCGACAATGTCGTGGCGCCATCGTTCACACGCTCCCGTGCCAGTGCCGAGCCCGTGAAATTGAACCCCCGATACACCTTCGAGTCTTTCGTGGCGGGGTCATCCAACCGTTTTGCCCACGCCGCCGCCGCCGCCGTGGCTGAGCAGCCCGGAAAGTCGTACAACCCGCTCATGATTTATGGGCCCTCCGGCTTGGGCAAGACCCATCTGCTCCACGCCATCGGCCATTACGTCAACGCCTACTACGACAACCTGCGGGTGAAGTACGTCTCCACCGAGGAACTGACCAACGACTTCATCAACGCCATCTCCGACAACCGCACCGCTGAGTTTCGTCGCTCCTACCGCGACGTTGACATCCTGCTGGTGGATGACATCCAGTTCCTGGAATCGAAAATCCAGACGCAGGAGGAGTTCTTCCACACGTTCAATACCCTGCACAACGCGCAGAAGCAGATCGTGATGACGTCAGACCGTCCTCCCAAATTGCTGGAAGCACTGGAACCCCGACTGCGATCTCGCTTTGAATGGGGTCTGATGACAGACATTCAGCCCCCGGACCTCGAGACGCGCATCGCGATTTTGCGCAAGAAGGCTGCTTGGCAACGCCTCACGGCTGGCACTCAAGTCCTCGAGTTCATTGCATCGCGGATCACCACCAACATTCGTGAATTGGAGGGGGCCCTGACACGGGTGGCTGCGCTCGCAAGCCTCAACCGTCAGGAGATCGACATCCAACTCACCGAAGAGGTCCTGAAGGACCTGGTTCGCGACGGTGGGGAAGTGCGCGTCGACGCTGACTCGATCATGAACGCGACATCGGTGTACTTCAACATGTCCTTGGACGAACTCACCGGAGCAAGCCGCGTGGCCACCATCGCGTCAGCCCGCCAAATCGCCATGTACCTCTGCCGGGAACTGACAGAGATGTCCCTGCCAAAGATCGGCGCCAAGTTCGGAGGTCGCGACCACACGACAGTGCTCCACTCCGTACGAAAGATCAACGAGAAAATGGGCGTCGATCGCGCCCTCTTCAATCAGGTGACCGAGCTCACCAACCGCATCAAGCAATCCTGATCCACACCCGTCTGTGTCTCGAGCTCCCGTGCGAGGGACACGCCGGTGTCGTATCGCTTGAGTAGCCCCGAAACGATGATTCCGAGCGATCTGATGCGTTGTGAGTTCCCCTCACGATGATCAAGCCGACGTCCTCACGTGTCGCGACCTGCCCCGTGACGACGGGGCAGGTCGTCTCGAAGACTGGGCCAGGCCCTGCGATCGATCCTTCGATGTGCGGTTGATTCGGTCCTCAGCGGCCGCCACTGACACAACCGGGGAGACGCAACTGCCCGACCCACCCCATGCCGATGGCGCACGGGAGGGCACTGGGCATGGTCATCGGCCGATCGAATCTGTCCACATCTTGTAACCAAGGACTGTGGATTCGCTGTTCACTCAACCTCTGGCTGCCGACCACTTCAGGGTTACCCACAAATCCTCCCCGTGTAGTTCAGAGTTGTTAGACCCCTCGTTCACAAGACGAAACCGACTCTGACAACGTGTTGCGTGAGTTACCCACAGAGTTCACAGAAGCTATGACTACTACTGAGTTACAACTCTCATCAAGTTCTTCAAAGTCAGACCTGGGCAAAGAGGTGGAGAATCACAAAACCGCTGCTCATCTCACGTCGCTGGTAGCGTTGCACAGTGACTATTGCAGCGCGTGCCATCGGACTCTCGAAACGCTATGGAAGTGGTTCGGCGGAAGTGGTGGCGCTGGACGGTGTCGACTTTGACGTTGTGAGCGGTGAATTCACAGCCATCATGGGACCCTCCGGTTCCGGCAAGTCCACTCTCATGCATCTGCTGGCTGCACTGGACACACCGACATCAGGAACCGTGTTCATCGGTGACACGGACGTCGCCCAGTTGAAGGACACCCCGCTGACTGAGCTTCGTCGGGACCGCATCGGTTTCATCTTTCAGGCATTCAACCTCGTTCCCACCCTCAGCGCCAGGGAAAATATCGTTCTCCCGTTGGCGATTGCCAACAAAAAAGTGGACCAGGATTGGTTCGACCGCATCGTGGGCGTTCTGGGACTGGGTGATCGACTCACTCACAAGCCCTCCGAGCTCTCCGGTGGGCAACAGCAACGCGTCGCCTGTGCTCGGGCACTCATGAACAGACCAGACATTGTTTTTGGTGATGAACCGACGGGAAACCTCGACTCTGTCTCCGCGGCAGAAGTCCTGTCCTTTCTACGCCGCAGCGTTGATGAGTTCGGCCAGACAATCGTCATGGTGACCCACGACGCACTGTCTGCCAGCTATGCGGATCGACAGGTCTTCCTCTCAGATGGACGGATCATTGAGGAGTTGCGGGGCGCCAGCCAGGACGAGCTCCTCAGCACCATGGCCCGGATTTATCCTCGACACGACCAGAAGCACGAAGAGTCCACCGTTCAGGTCACCGAGGACGCGGATGCTGAGTATGCCGCCGGCAAGAACGGTGCGTCGCCGAAACACACTCTCAGTGAGGCCCCAATCAATGCTCTTTATCGTGATGGAGGCAGCGCGCCCGAACCGGAGGACTTGGCAAAGGACGCCGAAACCGTGATGGAGCAAACCATCCCCCGTCGCGCAATCGCAGACTGACACCCATGCTCCACGCCACCTGGAAGTCCCTGATGGGGCGTAAACTACGCCTGCTGTTGAGCGCATTCTCGATCGTGCTCGGCATCGCTTTTGTGTCCGGGTCACTGATGTTCACGAATCTCCTGGGATCCAGTTTCAACGAGATTCTGAAATCCGGCACGGCTGACGTCAACGTTTCCTCAGGGGGTGGACTGTTTTCCGGCCCGGGCAACGAGATGAGCGCCGCAGTCACGCCCGAGCTGCTCGATGAGTTTGCAGCCATCGATGGAGTGGCCGAGGCCACGGGCGTGGTGATGGGTACGAACCTTTATCCGCTCGACAAATCTGGCAAGGTTCTTGCCTTTGGTGGAGCACCGGGGATCGGGAGCAATTGGTTCACAACTGCGGCTGTTGACGGTGGAGAGGGCGCTCGAGTGATCGAGGGTGAGGCGCCGGAGAGTGATGATGAGCTGGCGATTGACCCCGCCACCATGGAGCGCGCCGGATACAACATCGGCGACGAGCTTGAGGTCTCCACACCGCAAACAGGTGTCCGCGAGTACACGATTGTCGGCACCGCAACATTTGGATCCGGGGCCACGGCCGGGGCGAGCTATCTGTTCTTCACGCTGGACGAAATGCGTCTGCTCGTGCTGGATTCCCGGGAGAGCTTCACCAACGCCTGGATTGCCACCGATCCGGAGGCCGACGCCCAACGGATCACCCGTGATGTTGAAGCGCTTCTCCCAGAGGGGCTCTCTGTGATCTCCGGTGCTGAGCAAGCAGAGCAGGTGGAGGAACAACTGTCGATCGGACTGTCCTTCATCAACACCTTTCTGCTGGTCTTCGCCGCCATTGCCCTCGTTGTTGCCTCGCTCCTGATCCTCAACACATTTTCGATCCTCGTGGTCCAGCGCAGCCGCGAGTTGGCACTGTTTCGGGCGTTGGGAGCCAAGCGCACCCAGGTCCGCAACTCTGTGTTGCTCGAGGCAGCTGTCATCGGGGCAGTCGGCGCAACCATCGGTATCGCGGTGGGGTTCGGTCTCACGTACCTGATCAGCGTGGGCCTCGGCGCCGTCGGCGTGGACATCGGCACCGCGGTGCCTGAACTGACATGGCAGGCGGTGGTTGCCTCGTACGTACTGGCGCTGATCATCACGATGATCGCCGCGTGGGCACCCGCGGCAAAAGCCTCGGCCACGAAGCCGGTGGAAGCGATGACCCAGGCTGCAGCCCAAACTGAATCCATGGGCACTGGGGTCTACATCGGATTTGCCCTGATTCCGCTCGGTCTCGCAGGCATCGTGTGTGGGTTGTTCTTCAACGTGCCAGAACCGATTGCGTGGGCGGGAATTGGGTGTGTCGCGGTCCTGATTGGTTGCGTCCTTGCTGCGGCGGTGATTGGTCGTCCGATTGTGTGGCTCTTCGGCCGTCTGTATCGAGCGCTGTTCGGTGAAATCGGCAAGCTCGCTGAGCGCAACGCTTCACGCCAACCTCGCCGTACGGCTGCGACAGCCTCGACGCTCATGATCGGCCTTGCGCTGGTCACCACCGTGACGATCCTCTCTGACAGCACCACCACATCGGTACGGGCTGGCCTGACCGACACCCAGCGAGGTGATTTCGTCATGTCACCGGTCAATTTCCGGCCCTTTGACCGTGCCATAGCCGATGCGGCTGCGGAAGTGGATGGCGTCGAAGCTGCGTGGTACTTCACCAACAGCGCCTCCGCAGTGGGGGAGCAATCGGTCTTCCTGACCGGTGCGACCCCCGAAGCCGTCACGGATGGCAGCGCCATTGACATCGTCGGTGGTCAGTTGAACGAGGACGGTGGTTCCGCACTTCTGTCGACGGACGAGTCAAGTGACCTTGGTCTTCCCCTGGGCAGCACCTTCCAGTTGCCAACCCCCAACGGGGGTTTCGTGGACGTTCTTGTGACCGGCTTGTTCGATGGAGACTCTGATCCCTCCCAACGCGGCGGCATGATCGTGAACATGGAGACCTACGCGCAGGTGGCGGACGCAGATGTGGTGTCCCTGGTGAAGCTCTCGCTGGCCGACGACGCCGAGGCGGATGTGGTTCGTTCGGGAATTGAGGAGGCCGCTGCCGACCTCCCCACCGTGGTGGTCACGGACAATGAGGAGTACGCGGACAGCCTCGTGTCCCAGTTCGCACAAGTGTTTGCCATCATCAACGCGCTCCTGGCGCTTGCCATCGTGATCTCAGTCCTTGGGATCGTGAACACACTGGGGCTCTCCATCATGGAACGCACCCGTGAGATCGGGCTGCTGAGGGCCGTCGGCATTACGCGGGGACAGCTGCGTCGCATGATCCGGCTCGAAAGCGTGGTTGTGGCCGTACTCGGCTCGCTGCTGGGTGTCGGGCTGGGCGTGGCCTTTGGCGCGATACTGGTGGAACTCCTCAAGGATTCCGGCATTACGGATCTCGCGATCCCCTGGTGGCAGCTTGGTCTCTACGTCCTGGTGGCGGCGCTGTTCGGCATCCTTGCGGCCATCACGCCAGCACGTCGGGCCTCCCGGATGAACATTCTGGAATCCATCGCGATGGAGTGATCCCGCTGCCACGACTGGCATGCCCGAGCCGGTATGCTGTGGCCCGCACCGCCTCTGATGCACTGAACGCATGGGGGGCCGGCGCACAACGATGATCGATGAACCAATGAGGAGCGGACGACGTGAAGATTCGAGTGGAGCGCGATGCGCTGGCCGACGCCGTGGCCTGGGTGGCCCGAAGCCTGCCGAACCGTCCCACCGCACCAATTCTCGCCGGCCTCCTGATAGAGGCTGAGGGTGACTCGGTGACGCTGTCCAGCTTCGACTCCACCACGTCAGCCAAGGTCAGCATGCCCGCAGAGGTCAGCGACGAGGGCACTGTGCTGGTATCCGGGCGGCTGCTGTCCGACATTGCCCGCTCGCTTCCCAACAAGCCCGTCGAACTCAATGCCGATCATTCAAAGGTGGAGCTGACCTGCGGCTCGGCGCGGTTCACACTGCAGACACTGCCGGTTGAGGACTACCCAAGCCTGCCGGAGATGCCGACACAGACCGGTGAAGTGGCTGCTGATGTGTTTGAGAAGGCGGTGTCGCAGGTCGTGGTCGCCGCGGGTCGCGACGAGCTTCTCAACGTCTTCACCGGCGTCCGGGTGGAAATGAACGGCGATCAGCTGTCGCTGCTTGCCACGGATCGCTACCGGATGGCTCTCAAGGAAATCAACTGGAAGCCGTCCTCACCCTCCGTGGAAGGCGCGGTTCTCGTGCCCGGAAAGGTACTGGCCGACACGGCAAAGTCCCTCACCTCCGGTGACAAGGTGACCGTTTCGCTGTCCACCACACAGTCCGAGGGCGAGGGTCTGGCCGGATTCATCGGAGAGGGTGTCAAAGGCACCCGCGAAGCCACGACACGACTGCTGAATCAGGCATTTCCCAAGGTTCGCCACCTCATGGACGTCAATGCCACAGTGGCTGTGCGTGTCTCGACCGCTGATCTGCTGTCGGCGGTGAAGCGCGTTTCTCTGGTGGCGGAGCGCAATACCCCATTGCGGATGATCATCAACGAAGACCACATCGCTCTGGAAGCGGCCACGGGAGACCAGGCACAGGCATCCGAAGCCATCGCCGCTGACGTCGATGTGACAACCGACGAACAATCCATCACCGCAGCGGGCTTCAACCCGCACTACCTGCTGGACGCCCTGAACTCGATCGACGCGCCCTACGCACATTTCGCCTTCACTGCGCCCGGCAAGCCCTGCCTCATCACCGGGCTCGCGAGCATGGATGGCGATCAGTTGTTGGACTACCGTCACGTCATCATGCTGATGCGTCTTCCGAGCTGAGGACGATCGGATCGATGGACGGAGAAGTCCGTCCAGAAGCGGTGAGGCACTTTCAAGGAGTGGATTGCACCATCTGGACGCAGTTTTTCGTCACGGGTGCACTTCATCTTCGGGGGGTATTGACCGTGTTCCTCCCAAAACTGCTTCCTTGTGATCTTCGACTACCATTGATGAGTCGATGAAGAACTATCCAACGTGGGTACTCGAACCCTCCGAAGCCGATCTCGTATCGTTCTTCGGGACACAGACGTATGACCGTGGCCGGGACTACGCCACCCAAAACCGGGTGGGCAGCGTCCTCAGTGCTGAGAAACTGATCTCCGCACAGGTCCGCGGCTCCGGCTACCACTCCTACCGCGTCTCCGTCGTGCGCCAGTTCGTGGGCGAGCCACTGACCTCCCGATGTGCCTGTCCCGTCGGGTGGGCGTGCAAGCACGCGGCAGCCCTGCTCATCCATGCCCGGAACTCGCAGTCCCGACGCAGTATTCCCCCGTGGCGCCGGGCGCTGGACCCGGTGGTGCAGGTTTCTGCCCAGCCGCGCGAAGGCATCGCCCTCGCGCTGCAGGTGGACGACGACGGCAGCGGTCCCGTTCTCGTCCCACTACGGCAGGGAAAAGAGCGGTGGATCAAGACCGGCGCCAGTTGGAGTGATCTGAAGTTCACTCGCGACGGATTTGATCGCAACCAGCTGGAGATCATCAATGCCCTGCGCGACGCACACCGCGTCGATCACTACTACGGCACCCCACAACGACTCGCGCTGCGCACGCTGCAACCAGCGATGTGGGACTTGTTGCATCAGGCAATGGCCGCTGGAGTTGTCCTGCTGCCCGGAGAGGGGCCCGGCCGCTCCATCCTTCCTCAACCAGTGCTGTTCGAGGGCACAGCCGCACTGCACTTCACTCTGGCGAAGGCCGACGACGGGGTGGAACTCGCTCCCGTGGTCCGGCTGGATGATCAGGAGTTCCGTTTCACGTGGAAGGATCTGTTGGGGTCACCCGCCCACGGTGTGGCGATTCAGCGGCGAGACCAGATGTTGCTCGCGCCGTTGAATCGGATCCTCTCGGAATCTGAGCACACTCTTTTCACCACGGGCGGCATGGGAATTCCGGCTGCCGACGTGGGAGTGTTTGCTGCGGGCTACCTGCCACGTTTGCGTGAGCGCTTCGAGGTTCAGGTGGATCACGGCGTGGTACTGCCGAAGCCCACGCCACCCAAACTTCGCTGCATGGTCACCTTCGATGACCAGGAGGCGCTGGTGCAGTGGGGTTTCCGGTACCTACTGGAGGGCCAGCCCCACGATCTCGCGTTGCATCCCACCGGGTCCGAGCCGCCTTTGCGGGACCGCACAGCTGAACGGCTGCTGGCCGAGAGCATTGTGGAGGGTCCATGGCATGAGGTCGACAAGAACGGCCAAGCTGTTCTGAAGGATACGTCGGTGGCCGGTCTCGCGCTGATCACGCTCGTGAATGACGTGCTGCCTGCTCTCGAAGCCCGCGAGGACGTCCTTGTGCAGACCACGCATGAAGCTCCCAGCTTCCAACAGGCCGACGAAGCACCCACCATCTCGCTCAACCTCTCCGATTCAGCGAAGGGGGACTGGTTCGACCTGTGCGTGGACGTCTCCGTTGCGGGGGAGGCGGTGCCGTTTGGCCCACTGTTCCAGGCTCTGGCCGCCGGACAGGATCATCTCATCCTCGATTCCGGAACCTGGTTCATGCTGGATGCCCCGGAGTTGGAGCAGCTGCGCGCCCTCATTGAGGAGGCGCGTGTGCTTGTCGATCACGATGGGGACACGTTTCAGCTGCGTCCCGAGCATGCCGGGCTGTGGCAGGAATTGGTGGAACTGGGTGTTGTCGCCTCGCAGTCGGCGGCGTGGCAATCGGCGGTGGGGGCACTGCTTGACCACACAGGGCTGGCTGATCAGGATCCGCCCGACGGGTTGCATGCAACCTTGCGTCCGTATCAGCGAGAAGGCTACGCCTGGCTCAGTTTTCTCTGGCGGACCCGGCTCGGTGGGATTCTGGCCGACGAGATGGGTCTGGGTAAAACTCTGCAGTCCCTGGCCATGGCCCAGGGTGCCCTCGAGGCCGGGGAACTGGACCGGCCGATGCTCGTCGTCGCGCCCACCTCGGTGATCGGAACATGGGAGGCAGAGGCTGCACGTTTCACGCCGTCGTTGAAAGTGGTGACCGTCAACGGTACCGAGAAGCGGCGGGGGGTGCCGCTGGCCGACGCCATTGAGGGCGCACACATCGTCCTGACGTCCTACACGTTGCTTCGACTGGAGTCTGAGGCCTACCTGGACCTCGACTGGTCTGCGGTGCTCCTCGACGAGGCCCAGTTCGTGAAGAACTCTTCATCCAAGGCACACCAAGCCGTGCGACGGTTGCGGGCCCGTGTCAAGATCGCGCTCACCGGTACACCGCTCGAGAACAATCTCATGGATCTGTGGTCCCTGCTCTCGATCACCGCGCCAGGCCTCTTCCCTGACCCGAAACGCTTCACCGAGGTCTACCGCAAACCCATCGAGGCCGGGGACCGCGAAGTGCTCACCCGGTTGCACCGTCGGACCAGGCCACTGATTCTGCGCCGGACCAAGGCGACGGTGGCCACGGAACTCCCGGACAAACAGGAACAGATCGTGCCCGTGCCGTTGTCCTCAACGCACCGCAAGCTCTACGACCGACATCTGACCAGGGAACGTCAGAAGGTGCTGGGTCTTGTGGGCGACATGAATCGCAATCGCATCACCATTCTGCGGTCCCTCACACTGCTGCGGCAGCTCAGTTTGGCGCCGTCGTTGGTGGATCCTGAGTATCCGGCGATTTCGGCAAAGATCGATGCACTGCTCGAGCTGATGATTGAAGTTCGCGAGGGTGGGCACCGGGCGCTGGTCTTCAGCCAGTTCACCGGCTTCCTCGCGCTCGTCAAGGAGCGGCTCATTGCGGAGGGAATCGCCTTCGAGTATCTCGATGGCCGCACCCGCAATCGGCCGGAGCGCATTCAGTCCTTCCGCGACGGGGACGCTCCTGTGTTCCTCATCAGCCTCAAAGCCGGTGGCTTCGGGCTCAACCTGACGGAGGCGGACTACGTCTTCATCCTGGACCCCTGGTGGAATCCGGCTGCTGAGAGCCAGGCCATTGACCGCACCCACCGCATCGGTCAGGACAAGCCTGTCAATGTGTACCGGTTGGTGAGTGCGGACACGATCGAGGAGAAGGTCGTTGCGCTCCAGGAGCGAAAACGTGATCTCTTCGACGCGGTGGTCGGCCAGAACGCCGATGTGGCTGCTCCGCTCTCAGCCGACGACATCCGCGGTCTGCTGGAACCCGACGAACCGCCCGTCGCCACGGCTGGCTGATTCGGTGGGGAATGTGCTCACTCGGGGCCGGCAGACCAGCAACTATGACCTTTCACCCCTCTGGGGCGCCACCGTCTCTGCGTACTGAGGATGACGGCCTAGGATCGAGGGACCATGTTCGTGACCGAGCTGTCCCTGACAGACTTCCGCAATTACTCCAGCGCCAGCCTGCAGCTGTCGGCTGGGGTGAATGTGTTCGTTGGCTCCAATGGGCAGGGCAAGACCAACCTCGTTGAAGCCGTGGAATATCTCTCCACCATGGCGTCCCACCGCGTCGCCTCCTCGACGCCTCTCATTCGTGCCGGCTGCGATTCGGCAATCCTGCGCGCCAAGGTGCAGGCTGCCCACAACGACCCGCGCATCATCTCGGTGGAAATGGAAGTGGCGCACGGCCGGGCCAACGTTGCTCGCCTGAACCGCGCTCCCGTGCCCAAGGTGCGCGACATGGTGGGGGCTCTGCGCACCGTCGTGTTCTCTCCCGTGGACCTGGCCATCGTGCGCGGCGATCCGGCGGACCGCCGCGGTTGGCTTGACTCCCTCGTCGTCACCCGGTGGCCACGAATGGCCGGGATCCGCCAGGACCTCGATCGGGTGCTCAAGCAGCGAAACGCACTGCTCAAGTCCATGGCAGGCCGCTCCATGCGACCCTCCGGTGAGGACGCCGATTCCACCCTGGCGGCTTGGAACGAACAGCTCGCTGCCGTCGGGGCTGAGCTGCTGCACGCGCGCCTCGACACACTGGCCGATGTCCTCCCACATCTGCAACTGGCCTACGAAACCATCGCGCCCGTCAACAATCAGGTGAAGGCCACCTACAAGACAGGGCTGGATCTCGATGGCGTCGCCGAGGGCGAGAAAGTCCGAGAAACCCTCGAGGAGCGCCTGCTGTCCTCCATGGAGTCCCGCCGCACCGAAGAACTGAACCGCGGCGTCACGCTCGTTGGACCTCAGCGCGACGACATTGAACTGTTCGTCGGAGAACTTCCAGCCAAGGGCTATGCCTCACATGGAGAGTGCTGGTCGCTCGCACTGGCCCTGCGGCTCGGTGGCTTCGCGTTGGTTCGCGATGACGGAACCGAGCCCGTCCTGGTCCTCGACGATGTCTTCGCCGAATTGGACAGCGTGCGCCGCAACCGCCTTGCCGGCGCCATCACCGATGCCGAACAGGTCCTCATCACCGCGGCCGTCGGCGGAGATGTGCCAGGCTTTCCCTCGGAGCGACGCTTCCGTGTCGAGGCGGGAACCGTGCGGGAGGAAACCCCCGGTGAGTGATCTCGTGGTTCCAGATCCGGACGGGGAGGATGCGGAGTCCTTCGCTGGTGAACCCCACGATCCGACGGGGCTGGATCTTGCCAGTGACATTGCCCGACAAACTGCCCGGAACACTCCGCTGTTGCCACCCGAGCCGCCTCCAATGGCGTCCATGAAGCAGCGGCGGTTTGGCCGCTTCGAGGAACAGCGCTCAGGTGCCCGCCCTGATGACCGGGACCCACAGCAGCTTGGCAGCGTTCTCCACCAAGTGAGCAACAGACGAGGCTGGATCAAGCGCATCTCGCTGTCCACGGTCCTGCGGAACTGGGCAAGCCTTGTTGGCCAGGACAATGCTGAGCACAGCCAGCCGGTGAACTTTGTTGATGGCGTCCTGACCGTCCAGTGCGACAGCACGGCGTGGGCCACAGGGATGAAATTCGCTGCTTCAGCGCTGGTCGCCCGCCTGAACAAGGAACTCGGCGAGCAGACGGTGAAGCGCATCGACATTCGCGCACCCAACCAGCCGAGCTGGAAGAAGGGCCGCCGTTCAGTCCGTGACGGGCGGGGCCCACGCGACACCTACGGATAGCACACCGCGGGTCAAATTGTGTGCCCGACCTTGCAGGTCGGAGAGCCCCAGGCAGTGTTTCGGCTGTTGAAGCGCCCGGAAGCCCTCTCGGAGCAGCATCCACGAATTTGCGTCTGCGCCACGTGTGAATGATCGACGAAGTGGGTCATTTCCCATCGAAGTCCGTCTGGCGACAAATGAGCTCGCCCAAGCATGCGCTGGGCCGGGACCTGGAGCCGACGACCACGCGAACTGACATCGGCGCGTCTGCGTGGAACCCCATCGAAGCACCACTCAACGCCTGAAAACGGTTGACACTGCCGTTACCCGATGACAAGATGAGAGCAAGTCACGCACACCATGTGCGCGATACGCACAAACGTCATGGGAGACGCTTAGGGCAAAAAATTCTTGGCGACGTTGCCGATGGCCACTTCAGACCAGCATTGCCTGAGGTGAACAGCCGCCAGGCCAAACGATTCGCCATTCATCGGTGATGACCATCGATGAAATACAACGCCGTATGTGTCCACCTCCAAGCACAGAAGGAAGAACCAATGCAGAATCTCCTTTTCACGAAGCTGTTCGGCAGCCGCCCCCTCGATGAGATTGGCAAGCAGGCCTCAGACATGGGTTTTGACGGCATTGATCTCCTGATCCGTCCCGGAACAACCGTCACGTACGAAGACACCGCGAACCTCTCCGATGTGGTTGCCCGTCTGAAGGGCCACGGGCTGTCAGTGCCGATGGCAACGACCGACCTCACGGATCCGGCGGAGAGCACCACCAAGGACGTGTTCACCGCGTGTGCGGATGCGGGTATTGAGGTCATCCGGCTCGGGTATTGGAAGTACAACGGAGACCAGCCATACAACGGTTTGTTCGAGAAGGCTCGGCGTGACCTCGATGGACTGGTCAAAATTGCGGAGCCCCTGGGACTGAACCTGTCCATCCAACTGCATGGAAGCACCATCCATGCCTCCGGTGCGCTCACTGCCGCTCTCCTTGAGGGCCATGATATCAGCAATGTCAGCAGCTACCCGGATCCGGGCAATCAAACGGTGCAGAACGGACGAGAGGACTGGCGGCTCACCTTCGATCTTCTGGGTCCTTGGCTGAAGGCTGTCGGTGTCAAGAATGGCGGGTGGTTCCCCTCCGACCTCGATCCCAGCGGGCAGCGCACCTGGCGCTCCACATGGTTGGGAATAGCCGACGGCATGGTGCCCTGGCACGAGATCTCCGCCCATCTTCGCAAGACGGCGTTTGACGGATTCCTGACTTTCCACAGTCACTACGAACTGCCCTACCAGCAGGTCCTGGACCAGACACGCAATGACCTCTCCTACGTCCGTAGCCTTTTTGAGGAGAATGACTCGTGAGCGACGCACTGTCCGGCAAAGTTGTCCTGGTGGCCGGGGCCAGCAGTGGCCTGGGTAGGTCGACATCCATTGGTGCAGCCGCAGCGGGGGCGAAGGTGGTCCTCTTCGCTCGCAGACGTGAGGCACTCGACGAAGTTGCGGGCGCCATCGAGACAGCGGGAGGCGAATCCCACATCGTTGTCGGTGATGCCACGGACCAAAAGGCAGCCGGTAAGGCCGTTGATGCAGCCATCGAACGATTTGGCGCATTGGACATGGTCGTCAATTCCGTGGGAACCAACATCAAGCAACGAGCACTCAAGGGTCTCTCGTACGATGACTGGCACGAGTTGTTGCGCATCAACCTGGATGCGGCATTCGTGCTGACCCAGGCGGTGCTGCCTGTGTTCCGGAAGCAGCAGGACGGGCTCCTGTTGCATGTCTCGTCCTCGGGTGCCAAAACCGCTGATCTCTCCGGTGCCGGCTACCAGGCCAGCAAGGCAGGCGTCGTGGCGCTCGCCCACGCCACAATGGCGGAAGAACGAGCCAATGGCATTCGCGTGACGGTGGTCTTCCCGGGCCTCATGGACACGCCCCTCGTCAACAAACGCCCCGTTCCGCCCACTGAGGAAGAACTGACTCGGGCACTGCAGCCCGACGATGTAGCCAGTCTCTGCCTCTCCGTCATGGCTCTCCCCGCGAGGGCCTTCGTTCCCGAGCTCCTCGTTTACCCCTCACGTTCATAACCTCAAAGAAGAGAGAATGTCATGACTACACTTTTGCACTCAGGTATCAACCGACGCCAATTGATCAAAGGCACCGGTATGGCTGCCGCAGCATTGTC
>JBQCZU010000017.1:43877-55490 GCA_052089385.1 Arachnia sp. | reverse complement strand
ACATTTACGAATTAGCAGCTTGATCCGCTGTCCGGAAAAGCGGGAACACTCCAACTGGGCATTACAGTCACCAGCCTGGTGGTGGGCTTTATTGCCGAGCCCTCGATTGCGGCGCTGTTGCAGAGCCCGTTGCAAAGTTTGAACCTGCCGGAGCAGACCGCTTCTGTCGCGGCTTTCACGCTTGCCTTCATGATTGCCACCCTCAGCCAGATGGTGTTCGGTGAGCTGGTGCCGAAGAACTGGGCCATCGCTGAACCGGTCAAGGTGGGTCGGGCAGTCGTCGGCTTCCAACGCGGGTTCACGTGGGTGACAAAGCCCCTGATCCTCTTTCTCAACGGCACCGCCAACGTCATCGTGCGTGCCCTGGGGATGGAACCACAGGAGGAGCTCGCCTCGGCCCGTTCTGCGCAGGAACTGGGGTCCTTGGCGGCCCGATCAGCGCAGCAGGGACTCCTCGGGGAAGACCTTGCGCGTCGGCTCGAGAACTCGGTGTCCATGAACGACATCACAGCCTCCGATGCCATGACACCGCGGCCTCGGGTGAAGTTCCTCGAGATGAGTCAAACGGCCACAGATGTGCTCACCGTCACCGCCTCCACCGGCCATGCCCGTTTCCCTGTCATCGATGGGAACACCGTCGATGAGATCCATGGCGTCGTGCACTTCAAGGACGCGCTCGCCATCCCAGCGGAGCAGCGCCTGATGACAACCATCGCCGAGCTCCTGCGTCCGGTGAGGGCTGTTCCCTCCACCATGCCGCTCGGCTCAGTACTGGAGGTCCTGCGCCTCGGCGTACAGATGGCCGTGGTCGTCGACGAGTATGGCGGCACCGACGGCATCGTGACGCTGGAGGATGTCGTGGAGGAAATCGTTGGTGAGATCGACGATGAACAGGACACCCCGGCCCGCGTTTTCCGTCAGCTGGGAGAGCAGCGCTGGTCTCTGTCGGGCCTCCTGCGCCCGGACGAGGTGGGCGAAAGACTGGACATGATTCTCCCGGAGGGTCGGGAATCCGACACCCTGGGAGGGCTCATCACCGAGCGCCTGGAACGTTTCCCGCAGGTTGGTGACGAGGTGGTGCTGGAGATCCGCGACGAGTCCCGAGCGGATTCAGATGGGCTGCCGACACCCATGGCGGCCAGGCTCACCGTCACCAGACTCGATGGCTGGCGAGTCGACCGGGTTGTCCTGGTCGTTGAGGAACTTGTTGAAGAAGGTGCAACCAATGATTGATGTCCCCGCCATGCTCATAGCCGTTGCGCTACTGGTGGGCAACGCGTTCTTCGTCGGTGCAGAGTTCGCCCTCATTGCTGCGCGTCGCACCCAGATCGAACCTCGTGCGGCCACCGGCTCGCGGGCTGCTCGGATCACCCTGCGTGCCATGGAACGGGTCTCGCTCATGATGGCGGGAGCCCAACTGGGTATCACCATGTGCTCGCTCGGACTCGGCGCCATTGCCGAGCCGGCCGTGGCCAGCGCCCTGGAGATTCCGCTGGCGAGGATCGGGGTGGAAGGAGCTCTGCTCCACACGATTGCCTTCATCATCGCCATGGCCATCGTCGTCTTCCTGCACATGGTGCTGGGGGAGATGGTGCCGAAGAACATTGCCATTGCAGGCCCGGAGCGCACAGCGATCATCCTCGGCCCGATCCTCTACGGCATTGTGCTCGTCCTTCGTCCCATCATTCTGTTTCTGAACTGGGTTGCCAACGTCGTGCTTCGCATGATCAAGGTTGATCCCAAGGAAGAGGTGGCATCGGTCTTCACCGCTGAGGAAGTGTCCGCATTCATTGCGGAATCGAGGCAGGAAGGCCTTCTGGAGGAGAACCAGCATCAACTCCTGTCCCGATCAGTGACGATGAGCAGCGAGACCGTGGCGACGGTGACCGTCCCCATGTCTGAACTGGTGACCCTGCCTCGGGACTCGACCCCTGCACAGGTGGAACAGGAGTTCGTTCGCACCGGCCACTCACGCTTCCCCGTCTCGGCGCCGGAGGGGGGACTCGTGGGATACGTCCACCTGAAGGACTTCCTGCGTTTGGCGGCCGAGGAGGCCCATGACCCTCTGAACAATCACGTGGTCAGGCCGTTGGTGACCATCTCGAAGGACGCCACTCTCGAGACAGCCCTCAAAACGATGCAGGCAGGGGGCACTCACTTCGCTGTCGTCATGGACTCCGACACGGCGGTGGGTGCTGCGATGCTCGAGGACGTCATCGAGCGTCTGATCGGTGAGGTTGAGGACGCGGCCCAGGAATCACGGCGAACTGGTGCCGAGAAGGCACGCGCGGGCGGCAAAAAGCAGGTGTGACCATGGAGGCGGTGATTCTCGTGTCATTCGTGCAGATTGGCCTCATCCGATCCGGGTCCATCGCGCGTCCCTGACCAGGTCTCTACTTCCGGACGAATGGCCAGAATTTCCTGAGGCGTCGTCCCTGGTGAGCGACGGCGAAGGCGACGGCGCCGGCACGGCCGGGAATCGAGCGACGTCTACCGCGTTCGGTGCGGATGCGTGCTCGATCCTGCAGGCGCAGCGGTTCAATGGCCTGCCCGACAGCGACGAGGATTGACCCTCGGAGGAGCCAGAGTGAGGTCTCATCGTGGGGGTCCACCATGAGCAATTCGGTCAGGATGGCCATGGCTTCGCCGCTGGCGTCGATGCTCTCGGCCAGGCTCTGATCCATCTGATCATCCGCGCCTTCCGCATCGGCCTGCACGAGCGCACCGAACCCTTCGACGGAGTCCGCGACGTGTTCCAGCAGAACCGCGAAAGCGGCCCGGACGTCCTCGCCGTATCCGTCGTCGAGGCTGCTGATCTGCGGCGCTTCCTGATGCATCATGAAGTACAGCCCGGACACTGCATTCAGGGAGCGTTCCAGTGCGTCGAGTCCGCTGCGCAGGATTGGCTCCACCAGAGGTGCGTTCAATGAGCGGGTATTGAGGTGCCGTAGCTCTTCTATGGTGCTGACCGACAGATGCGCGTTGCGGGCACTGCTGACAATGTCGCGGACTGTGTCCAGCCACGTCCCCACCTCCGCGCGTGTCACCGGCCGCTGCATCATGGACCAGCCCGCCTCTCGAAGGGACTGGGCTTCCTGCGTGGCGATGTCTCGTACCTGAGAAACTGCGGTGTCGATTGGCAGTCGGGGAGGAAGCAGAAGATTGAAGGACATCCCGACGCCGGCGCCGATCAGCGTGGTGAACACGCGGGTCTCGGCAGCGATTTCCTGACCACCGACGGCCAGGATCAGCATGGCGCTGATGGGTGTCTCCAGAGTCTGGTCACCCAGCCGTAGAACGGCTGCCAGCAGCAGCGCCAGCGCGATCGCCAAAGCGAGGGACCACCAGGTCAACCCCACGAGGGAGGACACCCCGATAGCCACCATCACCCCGGTCAGCACAGCGCCGACGCGGACCACCCCCATCTTCAGCGACGAGCGGGCCGAGGTCTGTGTCACAAGGAGGGCCGTCAGCGCACACGTCAGGTCCACCGGCCCGGCGATGAGCCAGACCGTAATGAGGTAGGACAGCACTGCGGCGGCCGTGAGGCGGACGGTGGAGGTGAGCAAAACCTTCAGCGGCTGCTGCAAACCGAAGCGTTGATGCACATAGCTGGTGAAGGACGCGATCAATTCATGGGGAACTCTCACGCCATGGCCTCCGTCCGGTGGATCTCGAACAGACATAGAGCACGCACGACGCTTCGTGGGGAGGCCGCAATCACAGCATAGGGAACAGACTGCGGGGACAAGCCGATACTGCTCTGACTCATGGACCTCACTGCAGTTGTGGTGAGGGGCTAACTTGGGCGCATGAGGCCGGACATGCGCACCACCGTTGACGTGCTGGAGGCAGTTCGGCACTCACCGACTCTTCTGGCAGGGCTGGACCTGATGGATGCTCTCATCCTGGCGGCGCGCAGCGACGGACCCCTGGCCACCGAACCACTGGCCCGCGCCATCGCGGCTACCGGTGATGACCTCACGGCCATCGCAGCTGTGCACGCAGCCGGAGCAGCGGGAGAAGCCGCAGCATCCCAGCTGCTCGTTCCTCTCCTGGTGTCGGGCCAGCCACACCTGCAAGAGCATGCCGCATGGGCGCTGGCCGGGGCGCCCCGACTGCCGGAGGTCGTGCCCATGTTGACGGGCATGGTGGAAGCAGGGGGATTCACCGGGGCCCTGGCCGAGGCGACCCTGGAAGCGTGGGGCCTGCTTCCGGGAGACACGGATGAGGTTGAGCAGACGAGGACTGCTGCGGCAGACCGGGACAGCGGCGTATCCGAACCCGGTTTCACCGTGGCGCAGCTCTACCTGCACGCGGACATCGACGGCACTCTCAGCCGTGCCGGGCAGGGTGACACCGGGGGCATCGCCACCCTGCTCGTCCATTTGGGGGACTCGTTGTTGAAGGAGCAGGGCATCGAGCGGGTCCTCACCCTGTCACGTGGACGGCAGGGCCGCGAGCTCGTCGGCGGCACCCCCGGAAGGGCGGGCCATCACTATGTATCCGTTCCCCTGCCTGGTCCCGTCCGCCAATCCACCGATGCGTGGCCTCTGCACATGCGAGTGCGCGAAGAGGTACGGCGAATTCTTCGATCAGCTGGACGCGTCGACGTCCTCCACCTGCGGATGGCCGACGTCGGGGCGTGGGCGGCTGCAGAGGTGGCGAGAGATCTTGACATCACCACTGTCCTGACCCTGGCGCCCGACCCACATGCTCTCATCGCTGCACGGGATGCGGCTAGCAGCCTCACAAGAGACACCTTTGGGGAGGCTGATCACGTCGAGCATCTTGTTTTCCGCTTCCGCCTGCTGCGGGACCTCACGGCCCAGGCCGCCCACCTCGTCGTCTTCCCCCGTGCTCACCTGGCGCGAGACCTGCGTGAGCTCCTCCACCTCGACCCCGACGACGCGGACCGCATCAGCGTTGTGCCGGAGGGCATCGACCTTGCTCCCCTTGACCGCGCCAGTCGGGAAGTGACGGACGGTGAGCGCGGTCTACCCGTCTCGGAGGACATCGCGACCGCCTTGGCCGAACTGGACGACGTGCTCTCCGGCCTACCGCCGGAGCGTCGCCGGCTACCGTTGGCCATCACTGTGGGGCGGCTGCATCGCGTCAAAGGCATGGCGACTCTGGTGGAGGCCTGGGCCTCGAATCCCACCCTCGCGGATCGTTGCAACCTGCTCATCGTGGGCGGAGATTTGCGTGATCCCTCCCACGACGAGGCGGAACAACTCCGCCAGATCGACGCAGTCATCACCCGCGAAGCCGGTCCCCATCACGGACTTCTCCTGGCCGGGCACAGGCCAAACGGCGTTGTGGCAACGTGGCTGGCGGCGTCCCGCCACGGTCGCCCCGGTCTCGCCGCACCGGCAGGGATCTACGTGTCATCCAGTCTCAAAGAAGAATTCGGCATCGCCATTCTTGAGGCGATGGCATCCGGGCTCGTCGTCGTGGCACCGCGCGACGGGGGGCCGGCCACGTATGTGGAGCATGGCATCACCGGCGTGCTGGCCAACACCAGTTCGTCAAAGGATCTGGCTGCTGCTCTCGTCGATGCCCTGGATTTGGCATCCGCGCCGGAGGCCGCCGAGCATGCAGAACTGGCACGGGCCCTGATCGCCGAACGATTCAGCATCCAAACCATGGCGTCCGCACTTGCGGCGATCTACCGGGAAGTCACCCATGACCCTGCTCGTCATCAGTCCTGATTACGCCTCGCACCTCTATCCGCTCGCAACCCTGGCGACGGCGTGGCAGCGCGCCGGTGAACGCATTGTCGTTGCCACCGGTTGCGCGACCGAGCCCATCGTGCGCCAGTTCGGTTTCCAGCGCGAGCACCTGCAGTTGGGGCGCGGATCCAACCCGGGCGTGATCCGGGCGGAGGACCAACCCCGAGGTGAGGACGACGCACTCCGCGGGTTCTTCGACGCCACACGGCGCGGTGCCGTTGAGACACTCGCGTTCCAGGCAGCGGCTCGTGGCGATGACCTGCTCTGGGATCCGCTGACCGTCGCCCGCGAAGTGCAGCGCGTTGTTGATCGAGTGAGGCCCGATCAAGTAATCGTCGATCATCTGGCTTTCAGCGCACGCCTCGCACTCACCAGTGCTGGGGTCCGTCATGGCGACGTGGTGCTTGGTCACCCGAGTGCGCTCACGGTCGGTGGTGAGGTGTACGGCTATCCACCGGCCTGGCCCAGTGCCATCCACCCCGATCCGGCTGCCTTGACCAATCTCCGCCGACTGTGTGAGCAGGTCCGCGACCAGTTCACGTCCCAGTGGAACAGCGCCCTTGCCGTGCTCAATCCCGGCGCCACCGCCAGCGATGACGCGTTCGCCGAAACCGGCGACGTGCTCCTGCTGAACTATCCCGGAGAACTGCACCCACCGGAGCGCACAGCGCTGCTGCCACCCCACACCTTCATCGGATCCGCGGTGCGCACCGAGGAACCGGACACCGAAGTGGAGCACTGGATGAAGTCAAGCGATGCCCCCATCGTTTTCGTGAGCCTTGGCAGCTTTCTGTCCGTGCGCTCCGACGTGCTGGCGCGCATCGCCGAGGCGCTCCGCGGCCTCCATGTGAGAGTCGCCCTCGCGCACGGCTCAACCGCGCGGGAGGCGCTCGGCGCAATCCCGCCGTCGTGGCTGGTCCGAGAGGTGCTCCCACAGGTGACTCTGCTCGCCCGCGCTGCCATGGCGGTGTCGCACGGCGGCAACAACAGCGTCACGGAGGCGATGACCGTCGGAGTTCCGATGTTGCTGTTGCCGATGTCCACAGATCAGTTCGCGGGTGCCGCCGCTCTCGAGGATGCTGCCTTCGGTGAGGTTCTCGACCCCAACGCTGCGACCCCAGCGGAACTGCGTCAGGCCGCATCGCGCCTACTGTCGCTCGACCCTGATGTCAGAGAGAAACTGGACAAACTCTCCCGCGATCTCACCATCCACCCCGGCGCTGAACGGGCACGCCTCGTGTTGTCGGCCGCTCCGCAGGGACTCAATGCGGAAAGCCTCCGGTGAGCACCACCACTGCCGTTCATCCCGTCGACGAGGTACCGGCGGCCCCGAAGCTGTTCGCGCTTGGTCTGCAACACGTGCTCGTGATGTACGCCGGCGCAATCGCGGTGCCGCTCATCGTGGGACGCGCCCTGCAGCTTTCGCCCGCCGACGTGGCCTTCCTCATCTCGGCGGACCTGTTTGCCTGCGGCATCGTGACGATCCTGCAGGCCTTCGGCGCCACCCAGTGGTTTGGGATCCGGCTACCGGTGATGATGGGCGTGACGTTCGCCGCGGTGGGGCCCATGGTGGCCATCGCGACGGCGAATCCCGGTTCGGAAGGTGCGCGCCAACTGTTCGGGTCGGTCATGGCCGCCGGGGTGATTGCGATGCTGATCGCGCCACTCGTGAGCCGGATGCTGCGCTTCTTTCCCCCCTTGGTGACGGGAACGATCATTCTCGTGATCGGTGTGACGCTGATGCGAGTCGGCATCAACTGGATCTTCGGCAACCCCGCCGGTCCCACGGCCCCCACAATCGTGGATCCTGACCACGCGTCCTGGCTCAACGCCGTGGATGAACTGTCCTCGGCACCCGGCAGTACCATCCCGCCGATCCCGCCGGGCTTGAGCGCCGCGCCCAGCGTTGCCAACCCCCTCTATGCCTCGTTGGGGGACCTGGCCATTTCCGTCGCTGTGCTGGTCGCCATCGTTGTGGTTGCACGCTTCGGCAGGGGTTTCGTCGCCAACATCTCCGTCCTGATCGGGATCGTGGCGGGCGGGATCATCGCCACCGGTGCCGGCAAGATTTCGTTCGACAGCGTCGTGGAGGCGAAATGGTTCGGGTGGATACTGCCGTTCCATTTCGGGACGCCGCTGTTCGATCCGGTGATGGTTGTCACGATGTCGCTCGTCATGGTGGTGGTCCTCATCGAATCCACTGGCATGTTCTTGGCCCTGGGGGATCTGACTGGACGGCCCGTCACTCGCAAGATGCTCTCAGCTGGCCTCCGAACCGACGGACTCGGCACGCTCATTGGTGGAGTGTTCAACACCTTCCCCTACACCTCCTTCAGTCAGAACGTGGGACTCGTCGGTGTCACCGGGGTCCGCAGCAGGTTCGTCTGCGTGGCCGGTGGTGTGATCCTGATCGTGCTGGGACTGGTTCCCAAAATGGGTGCTCTGGTGGAGGCGCTGCCCACGGCCGTGCTCGGAGGGGCAGGCATCGCGATGTTCGGCATGGTGGCTGCCACCGGCATCCGCATCCTCTCGGCCGTTGACTTCGCGACCAACCGCAACAGCCTGTTGGTTGTCGCGATCTCGTTGGGTATCGGGATGATCCCACTCGTGGCACCGGAATTCAGTCAGTGGATGCCTGAGGTCCTGCACCCCCTCATCGAATCGGGGATCCTCCTCGCCACCTTCTCAGCGGTCACGCTGAACGCCATTTTCAACGGCACAAGTGATGACACGGATGCCCGGCACGGGGCGAGTGCCTAGTGGCTGGATGTGGGCGCAGAAAAAAGATTGCGCGAAGTGCATCCATACGCGGGGAAACGTGCGAAGTCATGGATAGGAGCTGTAAATGACCGCTTCACCCCCACCCGAGGAGAAACCATGAAGTTCAAATCCCTGGCTGCCGCGAGTGTCGCTGCCCTGCTGGTCCTGTCCGCATGTGGAACCGATGCGGATGACGAGATGGCGACTGATCCGACCACCGTCGCTGCCACCACCGAGGCGCCCATGGAAGAGACCGAAGCACCCATGGAGGAAACCGAAACCCCCATGGAAGAGACTGAGGCTCCCGCCGAAGGCGCTGGAACCATCGTCGACGTGGCCGCTGGCAATGAGGATTTCGAGACCCTCGTCGCCGCTGTGACCGCCGCTGACTTGGTGGAGACGCTGTCATCCGAGGGCCCGTTCACGGTCTTCGCCCCCACCGACGCCGCGTTCGAGGCCCTGCCCGAGGGCCTGCTCGATGCACTGCTGCTGCCGGAGAACAAGGATGCTCTGACCAGCATCCTGACTTATCACGTCCTTGCGGGCGAAGTGATGTCCGCCGATGTCACCGCTGGCGACGTGGAAACCGTCGAAGGCTCGACGTTGGCACTCATGACCGAAGGTGGTGTCATGGTGAACGACGCCACTGTCGTGACCGCCGATGTGGATGCCTCCAATGGTGTCATCCACGCCATCGATGGCGTCCTCGTGCCGCCGTCGGTTGACGTCGACGCGCTGCTCGGCTGACGCTGGGACAGAGTGGACACACCTGAGAGTGGGCCCGCCGGTGAAGCCGGCGGGTCCGCTTTTTTTGTCTGCTGACGGCCAATCGCTGAATAGGTCAGGACTTGCTGTTCCGAGCGTATTGAAGGAAGCCGGGGACATCCCGGCGTTCGGCAGTCGTGGATGGACGCGCCGGTCACCCTCATCTGCAGGCGTTCCAGCGGATTGGCAATGGCGCTTTCCGATCGCCGTCCTCGTCCGCTGACTCAGCGTCGTTCCGGTTCGGTGGACGCCCAGATCATGGGCGGCGGGGAGCCGCTGCGTTCCCGGGGAACCCGAACTGAGTACGCACCCCGGGGCTGAATGCCACGTGATCGGGCGCACGGGCAGCCAGATCGGGCAGCCCCACCGACGCCATGAATCCGTCCTGCAGCGCCACGACCTCCGCATCGTGCACCGGCCAAGCCGCATGGTGATTGGGCACGTACAGCGTTTTGCCCCACCAGCGCGTGTGCAGGCCCCAGCGTGCGCTGAGGAAGTCGTCGAGTTCTGTGCTCTGACGCTCTGCGCCAGCGCGGATGGCGATGTGGCTTGCAGCCCGTTTCCCGGGACCGCGGAGGCGTGCGTCATAGGAGTGGACGTCGTCGCTCCTGTGGTAGCGCATCCGTGCCCACCGGTAGGGCAATCCGAACGCCGCTCGGGCACCAAGCACCACCGCCGCCCGATCGGCGTCAAGACTCAAGAACACGATGCCCCGGCGTCCGGTGTCGTCAACCGAGTAGAGCCGCACATTGGTCTCCAGAAATGACCCCAACCACGGCACCCCCGGACCGCCGGAGATTCCGGCGCCGACCATCCTGAACGGAATCAACCCGACATACGTGACACCGTCAAGGGTGTCCGGCCGGACACCGGGCGGCATCCGATGGGCCACCATCTCCGGAGCGACAGCCCAATGCAGGAATGTCAGGTCCCGCCAACTCTGGGTCATCATCAGGGGGCCAGCCAGTGCGGGCGCGTCCGAGGACACGGGCTCCACACCAGAGTGATTCATGTTCGCAACCTTATGCGGCCTGACCTCTACATCTCGCAGTGAATATCCGGCCGTCGATCGGAAACTGCCGGATGAAGGGGGCTCTCCCTTGATTGTTGTTGAATCGTGATGCTGGATTCCGTTGAAACTGACACATCTGTGATGGTGTGGCCATATTGCCGGTGTTGAGGTCTTTCGGATTGTCAAGGAGTTCCCATGAAGCGAATCTGTGAATTCAGAAGGATCTGGGTTCTCGTTGTCGTCCTGCTCATGTCAGCGATGTTCGCGGGTTGCAGCTCAGCCAGCGACTCCCCAATGCTCTCTTCCGGAGAACAAGCCCCTGCACCGGAGAATGCAGACATGGGCGTGCCGCAGGAGGACGGGACGGATACTGGCGGTGACGCGGAGCGCCTGGTCATCCGGACCAAAACCATGCGCCTCGAAGTCGAGAAAACTACTGAGGCGATGGACGACATCCGCACGTTGACCAGCGCTCATTCGGGAACGGTCTCTGATCTTCAGGTGGCCACCGACAGCGATGAGCCGATCTACCGCTACAACCAGAACGGCTTTCCGGAAGGCGATGGCACCGCGCTGCGTGGCTGGGTCACCGTTCGTGTTCCCACGGAGAGCTATGAGGACTTCGTGACAGCGGTGGCAGACCTGGGCATCGTGAAATTCCAGTCCGAGGCGTCCAGCGACGTCACGCAGGAGTATGTGGATCTGTCCGCGCGACTGGAGAATCTGCGGGCCCAGGAGGAGCGGCTCCGGGAGTTCTTCGAAGCCGCGACGGATGTGGAGGACATGCTGGCTGTGGAGACGGAACTGGGACGGGTGCGGGGGGAGATCGAGTCGCTTGACGCGCAGGTCACCTACCTGGAACGGCAAGCGGCAATGGCCACGATCACGGTGGAGCTGACGGAGCCGCGGGACGTGGTACGACCTGGTGGCGAATCATGGGGCTTCGTGGATGCGATCACCACGGGCATCCGGGGCGCCGCAGCGCTGATGACGGGACTTCTCACCTTTCTGATCGCGTCCGCACCGTTGTGGATCGTGGGGCTTGTGGGCTTTTTCGTACTGCGGGCGGTCCTGCGACGACGTCGCGCGTCCACGGGGCCGCCACTACCCTCCGAGACCACAACCCCGACGCAGGCGCCACCGTCCACTGATGCGTGACTGGCTCGGGCGATCCCATCCTCACCGGTGGCCCACCCCCCAACACCTTTTCAGGTCGGTTCGTCGGAGACCCTGATGCCTCCCACGGATCTTCGACAGGCCGTGTGGGCTCGCTGCTGAAGGTTGCCCTGTGGTGACGCGATCGCCGACGCAGATGGTGAGTGTGAGGCATGATGCGAGGGGATG
>JBQCZU010000017.1:37634-43777 GCA_052089385.1 Arachnia sp. | reverse complement strand
TGGTGACGCGATCGCCGACGCAGATGGTGAGTGTGAGGCATGATGCGAGGGGATGATCGCCAGGCAATGACTCTGGACATGACGATCACCCCCCGTGAGGAGAACTGATCCATGAAGTACCTGCCGGTGCCGCCACTGCGTCAAAGTCTGGAGCGCTGTCTGAAGGCGCTTCGTCCTCTGTTGGACGATTCGCAGATGCAGGGGGCACAGGCAGCAGTGGATGAGTTCGCCACCGTGGACGGCCCCCAATGTCAGAGTGAACTTGAGCGCTTCGCGGATCTTGAGAACGCTGAAGGCCGTAGTTGGCTGTCCCAGGACTGGCTATCGAGTTATCTGGTGAGCCGCGACCCGCTGCCTCTCAGCAGCAACGTGGGATTTCGCATTCACGCATCTGTGGAGCCCGACGGCATCGGCCGCGCCGCCGATACGATCCACCGGGCGGCGGCAGTACATCTGTCCTGGCTCCGCGGTGAGATCAAGGACGAGATCAATCCGCGTGGGAACCCCATGGACATGCATCAGTGGCGGGTGCTTGCAGGCGGATTGCGGCACCCCCAACTCGAGATGGACACTTTCATCACTGGTCGTCCCGGAGCAGATTCGCGAGAAATTGGCGTGCTGTTCAAGGGACGCCTCCACATGATGCCCATCAGTGACGCGTCTGGTCAGCCGCTTTCGCGAAGGGTCCTCGGCGACGCGATGGAACGTCTGCAGAAAGCCAGCGATGCCACGGATGACACCTTCACGCACCTCTCCTACCTCGGCAGTGACAAGGCAGCCGCCTACCTTGACGCGCTTCTGCAGCATCCCGAGAACGCCGCTGTTTATGACCGGCTGCTCCATGCGGTGTTCCTCGTCAACATCACTGACGTCCCGGCCAGTAAGGAAGAACACCAGGAACGAGTGACCTTTCATGTGGGTCAGGCGTGGGCCTACAAGCCATTCACGTATCAGGTCAGCCTCGTCGACGATTTCGTGGGCGTCCACATCGAGCACAGCTCTGTGGACGGTGTGACGCTGAGATCAATGGTGGAAGTCATGCAGGGGATTGACCCGGAAGACGTTGGCGATCATGCAGGGGGCGTCGATCTGGAGCCGGTTGACTGGCACATGTCGGAGGACCTCCGTACTCAACTGGCACGCGACGTCGAGACTTATCGGAGAGAAGCCTCGGAGTTCCGGGTTCGGATTCTCCACGTACCTGTGGGTGTGCCCCCTGATCTGTTGTGGAGTGTCAGTCACGACGCCCTTCAGCAGTTCAGTCTCCTGTACGCCCAAGTGGTGACGTATGGGAAGGTCCGCAGCGTCTACGAGGCCGTCGACATGCGCGAGTTCCAGGCTGGGAGAACGGAATGCCTGCGTCCCGTGACCAATGAGGCGCTCACTCTCGTCCATGCCCTGATCGCTGGAACTGCCACCCACGAGATCCTCCTCGCAGCACTTGCAGCTCACAAGGAGCAGGTCATCGCCTGCAAAACTGGGCAAGGCTTTGATCGGCATCTCCTGGGATTGGCGCTCATGGCCAAGCGAATGGGCTTGGAACCGACGCTCCACAGCGACGAGGGGTACTTGCGTCTCACTGCCGATTTTCTCTCCACCACCTCTGTGGGCGGCGCGGAGCAGATCACTCGGTTCACTTTTGCTCCAACAACCACAGATGGAATTGGTGTGAACTACACGCTCACCCACGGGCCTTACGAATTCTGCCTGAGTTTTCGGGGCGACAAGGTGAAGCGGATCGATGAGTTCATCCAGGGCATCCACAAAGGGGTGGACGCCCTCGGGGTCCTCCTGAAAGGGACCGGCGCGAGTTGACAGCTGGGGGTCATACTCGGATGGCACCCTGGTGGATCGGTTCGGATCACCAACCAACGAAAAAGTGGAGTGGCCCAGCACCTGGGATGCTTAGCCACTCCACAAAGACGGTAAGCGAAAGGATTTACTCCTTCGGTGGTGGGTTCTCTGGGGATGGATCGTCCCCGGAGTCGCCCTCGATCTCATCCGGTGTCGAGGTCTGTCCCGAACTCCATGGAAGCTTCCAGCGACCACGCAGTGCGGTGTCGCCCGAGGCAAGAAGGTCGAAACGCTCTGGCCCACGGGGCTGAATCTGTCCCGGATCGAGCGTCCGAAGGACGTCCTCAGCATCGAGAGCGGCCGGGGCCGTCGTCGTGGCGTTCACGTACCACTCGGACAGGGAGGGATCCTCAGAATCAAGCCATGCTCCAGCACCGTCGGCTGCCGCAACCTCGCTGGAGCCGAAGACGAAATCGTCACCATGATCACTGATCCCGAGACGCACGCCCTGCGCGATGGCTGCGCGGGCGTACTTTTCGCGCAGCATGTAGGGATCGGTCCGCAGATCTTTGGCCCAGGCGATCATGATGCCGATCACGACGAAGGAGAAAGGAAGCGCCGAGACCACCATGATGGATTGAAGGCCCCCTAAGGGGTTGCTTTCCCCATCGGAGCCCGCCAACAGGAGTGAAGCTGCGACGAGACCCAGCAACAGACCCCACACGATGGTGACCCATGGGGACGGGTTTGGCTTACCTCCTTGGCTCATGGAGCCCATGACGATGGATGCGGAGTCGGCCGACGTCACGAAGAAGATGATGATCGAGATCATGGCGACGAAGGTGGTGATCACGCCGAAGGGCAGGTTCTGGAGAAGTCCGAACAGGACTTCCTCACCGGAGCCCAGTTCGCTCAGATTCATCCCATTAGATTCCATCCACATGGAAGTTCCGCCGAAGATACCGAACCAGAGAAGACAGACGACGGAGGGGACCACCATGATGACGGTGACGAATTCACGCAGTGTTCGCCCGCGAGAGATTTTTGCGATGAACAGCCCGACGAAGGGTGTCCAGGAGACCCACCACGCCCAATAGAACGTCGTCCAGGAAGCCATGAAGGCAGCGGTCTCGGGGCCCTGGTTCGGATTGCGTACAAGCATGGTGCCGAGGTCCTTGAAGAACTCGACCAGCGACGCCGGAATGAAGTTCAACAGGTAGACCGTCGGCCCAACGATGAACACGAACACTGCCAGCAATCCCGCCAACACCATGTTGATGTTGGAGAGCGCCCGGATGCCACGTTTGACGCCTGACACAGCCGAGAGGATGAACAGCCCGGTGAGGATGCCCATCATCACAATGAGAAACCCGTTGCCCAATGGGCCGGTATTGAACGTCAGTGAAGCTCCCTGGCCAATCTGTTGAACACCGATTCCCAGAGAGATCGATGTGCCGAAGAGCGTGACGATAATGGCGAAGATATCAATGATGGCGCCAAGCGGCCCCGATGTCTTCGAGCCGAAAATGGGTTCAAAAATGGCGGAGATCAGCGGAGCGCGGCCGCGCCGATAGGCGCTGTAGGCAATTGCGCCACCCACAAGCGCGTAGAACGACCACGCCATGGGTCCCCAGTGCAACATGACCTGGGCCATGGATGCGAGCATCGCATCCGGGGACCCTGACGCCGCAGTCACACCTTGCGGGGGATCCAAGAAGTAGGTCAGTGGCTCGTAGGGGCCATAGAACAAAAGCCCGATTCCCATGCCGGCAGAAAAGAGCATGGCGATCCACGAGACTGTGGTGAATTCGGGGGCTTCGTCGTCGGCTCCGAGCCGGACACCTCCGGTGCGACCGTAGGCCAGCACCAGCATGAAGACGGCTATTGCCACGGCGAGGATCCCGAACATCCAGCCGAAGTTCACGGTCACCCATGCCAGTGATGCATCGCCCACCGTCGTAATGCTGCTGGGGGCAACGATGGCCCAACCGATGACGCCGACCACGGCGAGGCCGGCGATCGCGAACACGATCCAGTTTGTGGAGAATTCGCGGCCTGTGCGCTCCACTCCGATACCGGGAATCAGTGCCGGGTGGACCAAACCGGGTTGCGTCACTTCACGAATGACACGCTTGACGGTGGGTCTGCGCTCCAGGGCGTCCGGGAGTTTTTTACGGGAAGGGCTCATCAGGGTTCGATCTCCTCGAGGACTCTTTTGGCCCTACCGGGGCGGCTGGACTTTTGCCACAGTACTGGCAAAAGCACCTTTTCTCCCTGAACCAGACGTCTCGAGACGGCTTCAGAGGCTTCTGTCGGACCGGTTGCTCCGGGGGTCAGGAACCGTCTCGGGAGCCGGACGGTGGGTCGTCTTCGGAGGGGTGAGGCTCTTCGGAATACGGTCGAGACAACGGCAATCCGGTGTCCTGCCGATGCGGACTGCTTCCCTTTCCGGGAAGTGTTTCCGGGCTTCGGTAGGCTTGGATACCGCTGCTTGCGACGCCGATTCCCCACCCGAGAATCGGGAACAGCGGCCAGAAGAAGCCTGCTCCCGTCGCGGCCCAGATGACAGTGAAGACCACAGCAAACACGGCCCATGTGGTCAGTGTTGACCGACGCCATTCTTCACGTTCCGAACGCTGTGCGGGGCTGATGTGTGCGGTGGGTGCAGGAATGGTGGACGGCTTCACGAAGACGGGGAGTGCAGGCAGGTCGCTCACCACACCATCCAGTTCTCCTCGAGTGCGAGCACTCAATGCTTGCTCGGTGCGCTCCGCGAACTCTGAATGATCCAACCGCCCGGCCGCGAAGTGTTCTGAGAGTTGGGCGGCCGTCTCGTCACGTTCTGAGTCGCCAACCCGCATGTCGTTTTCTGACAAAGGGTGCCTCCCACTATTCATCCATGAACAATTCCTGTACATCATCATTCCATGAGAGGTCCCGGCCACGAGTCGTGGCCCGTCGTTTCACCGCCAGGGGAACCAATGGCTGAAGGGATTTGAGGGCTGCTGCGTTACCGTATGAAGAACCGGCAGCTTCCGACCGGCAACCGCTTGAAGGAGCGAAATGCACGCCGGTCTGGGTCGACTTCTGAGCTCGCGCCTGTTCAGGGGTGGGTCTTTGGCCCTCTTCGTGGTGAGCGTTGCAATACTGGCGCTGGGACATCCCGCAAGCTTTCCGACGCCGTACCGGATCGATCTCGATGTCTACCGTACTGGTGCCCAGGTGTTTCTCGACGGGGGCGACCTGTACGGAGCGATTCCCGCGCTGGCCAATGGCAAGGAGTTGCCTTTCACCTACCCTCCCATCGCGGCCGCGCTCTTCACCGTCTTCACCCCCATCCCACTGTGGGTGGGATCCCTGCTGTTGACGTGCGTGTCGATGTGCTCCGTCGCGCTCACGGTGTTCCTGATGCTGCGAAGAGTGACCGAGTTCAAGAGTGGACGCCTGTGGTGGGTGGTGGTGGCGGTACTGGCAATAGGCCTGTGGTTCGGACCGGTGAGGGAGACCCTGTCATTCGGTCAGGTGAATGCGATTCTGATGCTGCTGATTGTTCTCGATGCCCTCTACGGTCGTGGCCGGTGGTGGGGAGGGATGCTGATCGGACTGGCAATCGCCATCAAGCTCACACCGGCGGTGTTCCTGTTGCTGTTCGTGCTTCGACGGGACTGGCGCAGCGCGCTGACGACGACCGCCTCCTTTTTGGCTTTCACTGGTTTGGGGTTTCTACTGATGCCCGACGACTCGATGCAGTACTGGACGAGCACTCTCGCGGACACCGAACGCATTGGCGGAGCCTCCTACGCATCGAACCAGTCCATCAATGCCGTACTGCTTCGTCTCGGACTTGAAGGCTCCACACGGAATGTGGCCTGGTTCGCCGTGGCACTGGTCGTGGGTCTGTTCATCGCATGGGTTGCGGGACGATTGCTGAGGTATGGGCACCACACCGCTGCGACGATCACCGTCGCATTCGCCGCGTTGTTCTGCTCGCCTGTGTCGTGGGGCCATCACTGGGTGTGGGGTCTTCCGCTGGTACTGCTGATTCTGGCGTGGGCGATGCGCCCCGAGGTGCGTACGTTGCCGTGGTTTTTCCTGGCGGGAAGTGGAGGGGTTGTGTTTCTGGCGACGCCCCAGTGGTGGTTTCCGGGAACGAGGAACGCTGAACTGATGTGGACTCCGCTGCAGCAGCTTGTCGGCAGCTCCTACCTGGTGTGGGCACTGATCGCGCTGCTGTCGATGGGGCTTTCAGCCCATCGGTTGGGGCGAATCGACAGTGATGGCGCAGAGACATCCACGGTCCTCTTCTCGAAGCTCTTTTCGCGTCCACGATCGCGTGTGGACTTGGAGGA
>JBQCZU010000017.1:0-37534 GCA_052089385.1 Arachnia sp. | reverse complement strand
CGGTCCTCTTCTCGAAGCTCTTTTCGCGTCCACGATCGCGTGTGGACTTGGAGGAAGCCTCATGACCGCCGACGATCAAAAGCGTGGTTGAAATCGGCAACAGTGGTCGGTCTGGCTCTGTTGCAGAGATCACCGGGTGGGCTGTGGACCTTTGCCACCTTGGGAGCGGCCGCAGGAGTTACGATCGAACATGGCTCCGATAGAGATCCCTGCGGGTACGGTGCACGCGTTGCCGCCCGATTTGCGGGAGGCGTTGGCGGCTGAGCCGGCGGTGCTTGCTGCGTGGCAGGACATCACGCCGCTGGCCCGCAATGAGTGGATCTGCTGGGTTGAGGATACGAAACGCGACGAGACCAGGCTGAAGCGGATCCGGCAGGCCCAAGAGAATCTGAGCGATGGAAAGCGCCGCCCGTGTTGTTGGCCGGGCTGCGCCCACCGGGAGAGAAAGGGCGCCTAGTCCGGTCCCAGGTCTTCCCGTGATCAGTCGTATGTTGGGCGTTGTGGCCAACCTTCAGGGCTGTCCTCGAATTCCTGCTGGCGGCCGTACACAGCGCGGTCCCAGATTGCAGGCACAGGCATGATTGCTTCCGTGCCGCGTTGATCCGTGCGGTAGGTGAGGAAAATGCCTTCGTCGGTCCGCAGCAGGTATGAGTACCCCGGTCGATCCTGGCCGTCGACGGTCCAGCCCCAGTCTGTGTTGAAGGAGTTCTCGGCTGACGATACCCACCTCAGGTGGTTCCACCCCTGCTTTTCACGCCAGGACCGAAGCTTTGACCACGGCGCACGCGAGACCATCGCGAAGGCTATGTCTTGGGGTGCGAGCAACTCGTCGTTGATCCTTCCAAGTAGCGCCGCAGCCGAGAATAACCGCTATCGATAGTTTCCCGGAGGAAGTCGAAAAAAACTCGCATTGTGCAGAAACCATGGATGCATGGCGCCTCCGCGGTGTGGACCAAGCGATCGACGACGGGGAGCGCAAGCAAGGTCCTGCAGCCTTGGGGCTTTACCGTGGCCCGGGGTAGAGCAGGAACCGGTTGGTATCCACGACGAAGCGCCGGAGCTCCCGCTTCCATCCCGAGATGATCTCCGTTGCGCTGGCACCGGCCTCAAACTGTGTCCGGAAGCGGTCAGATCCGGTGAGCAGATCAATCCACCGGCCCGCATCCCCCCTCCAGTCGAATTCCCCGTAGAGGTCGCGGGCAGCAACCAACATGTGGGTTCCGACTGCTGGGGCGTCGACAGCCTCGGGATCGAGGACATGGACTTGGACACCGCCGCAGACCTGACCTTGATTCTTCGAGAAAGTGGGAACGAAATAGGCCTCACGGAACTCGACGCCCTCCAGCCTGCGGGCGTTGAGATCCGCCGCCCATTGATGATCGCCATAGGGAGCGCCGATGAGTTCGAAAGGAAGGGTCGTGCCCCGTCCCTCCGACATGTTGGTGGCCTCGAACAGGCCGGTCCCCGGGTAGAGGGTAGTGGTGCGGGGGCTGGGCATGTTGGGTGATGGCAGCACCCAACGATCAGCCAAGGACTCGATGTCCATCTCCCGCTTCCACCCCTGGACCTGAACCACTTCGACGTCGTCCAGGGGCGCCAGCCCGAGGCGAGTCATGAACGAGGCGTTGAAATAGCGAGCCAGTTCGCCAACCGTCATGCCGTGCTGCTGAGCGATTTCCAGCTGTCCGACGCCGGAGGCGAACTCTGACTGCAGGACGGGTCCACGCGCGCGGCCACCGAGAGGATTGGGGCGGTCCATCACCATGAAGCTGACCCCGGCTGTCGAGGCGGCCTGCATGGCAGACCACATCGTCCAGATGTAGGTGTAGAAACGAGCACCGGCATCCTGGATGTCAAAGACGACCGTGTCCACGCCGGAGTCTGTGTAGAACCCCGCGAACTTTGTTGCATCGGCGCCATAGGCATCGTAGACGGTGACCCCGGTGCGGGGATCGGTGGATGTCGGTTCGCTGGAACCCGCTTGGGCGGTCCCGCGGAAGCCGTGTTCCGGTCCGAACACGGCGCCGACGTCGACGCCCTGGGCCACCATGTCGTCGACGATGCTGGTGAAATCCTTGAGCACCCCTGTTGGGTTGGTGATGATGCCCACCCGGCGCCCAGCCACGATCGACCAGCCGTCGGCCGAGGCCACGTCAGCGCCGTTGAGGAGTCCGTGATCGCTTCCCACAGCGGGTGCTTGTGCGACGGCGGGAATGGCGATACCGGAGGCAGCGCCAGCGGCCGCCGCGATCCCGGTGGCCCGGAAGAGGTTGCGTCTGCTCGTTGTCATGAATGGTTCCTCATCTGTGTCAGCAACGGATCTGGGGTCTGTGGGTTCACCACGAGAGACCGAAATCGAAGGGGAGGAGCACCTCGTCTGGGTCCTCCACGGAGAAGACATCGACGGGCAGGGCGCCCGTCGGGGTGACTTCGCCGGTGATCACCTTCGCCAATGATGTGAGGGCGACGGGGGAGTAGGAGTAGGTTGCGATGAAGTTGGGGGCCGAGGACAGCTTCGCGATGTCGTAGGGGTTGCGGACCCCAGCGGTCACGATGTCGGACCCGCTGTCGTAGAGCGCATTCGCGAATCGCTGTTGGGGGCTGCCATCGGCCACGTTGTTGGTGAGAAGCACAGTGAGGTCGTGATCCCCGGCGGCAGCCACGACGGCCGCTTGCTGGGAAGGCGACGGACTGACCCCGGTGGGAATGACCGTGACCTCGGCGCCTCTTTCGCTCATTTCAGAAGCGAGCGTGGCTGTGGTGCTGTCGCCCCAGCCCGTCACGAGCACGCGGTGGCCGCGCACGCTGACGGGGAGGGACTGCTCATCGTTGCGGAGCAGAGTGGTGGTGTGGTCGCTGATGCGCTCGGCCTTCTTCAGATTGCGGCTGGTCCCCACCCAGGTGCTGAGACGCGACACCTCAACGGTGGGTTTGGCGATGACTCCCTGGGCGTACTTCATGGAAAGGATGCGGATGACACTCTCATCGATCCGATCCTCCGTCAGGCGGCCATCCTCCAGTGCCTCGTTGATGGCGCGGTAGGCCTCGGGCGGGTCAGCGGGGAGCAGCAATTGATCGATGCCGGCCTCCAGAGCCCGTACCGCCACTTCGCCGTCGCCGTACTTCTGACGCACCCCGGCCATCTCCAGACCATCGGTGACGATGACGCCCTCGAAGCCCATGGCCTCACGAAGCTGTCCGGTCACGATCTCCTTGGACAGTGTGGCCGGATCGCCGCTGTCATCCAGCGACGGGACGAGGATGTGGGCGGTCATGATGGAATCGACGCCCGCCTCAATCGCCGCCTCGAAAGGAGGGGCATCGATTTGGTGCCATTCCTCCAGCGTGTGGGTGATCACCGGTAGGCCGGTATGTGAATCGGTTGCGGTGTCACCGTGACCGGGAAAGTGCTTTGCAGTGGCGATCACGCGTGCGTCATCCTGGTAGCCGCGCACAGTGGCCGCGCTCATCTCGGAAACAAGTTCGGTCCGCGAAGAAAAGGAACGCACTCCGATGACGGGGTTGTCGGGGTTGACGTTGACATCAACGTCAGGGGCGTTGTTCTGATGGATGCCCATGGCAGCCAACTCGCGTCCGGCAATTGCTGCTGCCTGACGCGCATCGTCGGCGCTTCTTCCGGCACCCAGTGCCATGTTGCCGGGGAACTGCGTGGCAGGTGGGCCGATACGGGTGACGATGCCGTGCTCCTGGTCGGTGCTCACAAGCATCGGTATGGCGGCACCGGTGTCGAGGGATGCGTGCTGCAATCCATTCGAGAGCTTGGCCACCTGCGTGGGATTGGTGATGTTGTCTCGTGCCGAGAACAGGATGAAGCCGCCTGGCATGTACTCCTCGATGATGTCGCCAGCGTTCGGTTCGCCATAGAGGTTGATGTTCTTCTGGTCGTTGCTGTCCGCTGTTTGTCCGTAGGCGAAGAGGATGAAGAGTTGCCCCACCTTCTCATCCAAGGACATGGTTTTCAGGGTTCGTGTGGCGTAGCGCTGCGCGGCCGCATCCTTGTGGCTCATGCCATCCCCGGTGTCAGCCGAGGCAGGGATGGGCAGGGGAGAGAGAATCATGGCTGCAGCCACCGCAAGTGCAGCTACTGATGCACCGAGTTTCCGTGTGTTCTTCATGACATCAACCGCCTTGTGGTGTGAGGGGATGTGTGGGTATCAAAGCTGTGCGGGGCCAGCTGCTGCGGCCTGCTGAAGCGCAACGGTTCGGCGTTGTTCGACGGTGGCGCGGGCGTCGTCGGCGCGGTTCGTTGGGACGGTCATTTTGCGGGCCATGACGGGGAGAGAGGGTTCAAGATCAACGAATTGGCCTGTGGAAGCGCCGCGGACGCGATTGCCAACGCCTGTGGGGGCTGGGTCGTTGCCGGTCCCCGACAGGTCGCCACGCACGATGGTGTTGTTCAGGGATGCACCGACGGTGTTGTCGGAGATTTCGACGTCCCCGCCGAAGTAGTTGGCTCCATCGGCGCAGGCGCTCAGAAGATCACCGTCGCCAACCTGTACTCCGGCGTTCCCTGTGAACTGGGCATCGCCGTCCACTTCACTGGCGCAGACGGTGGTCCCTTCGGCATTGTCCGTGGCGACCAAGTCTCCGAGCAGTGTCGAGTTCTTGATGTCGACGAAGATGGTCCCGAGCCCGCGGACTGAGCCGGTGACCTGGCTGCTGTCCACCAGCAACTCGCCCGATCGGGTGTCCACCTGTCCCAGGACGCTGCTGTTGTAGAGGTAGGTGAAGGACGAGGCGTCGTCCGCGGCCCGTCCACGGACATGGTCGCCAACAGTGGAACGGTCAAGGTAGATGCCGAATCCGCGGCTCGTCACGGTGCCCGAAACTGCGCTGGTGGTGGCGTCGAAATAGGCATCCGGGGCAACCACCACTTCGCCGTTGAGTGTGGCGTCGACGACGACGAGGTCAGCCCCGGCGTTGACCCGCACCCGGCCCTCCACTGTGGTGCCGGTCAGGGTGCAGGATTCGCCGGCCGGCACCACCAGATCGCCCGGAACGGTGACGGCACCTCCCGTCCCGATGCACCGGGTGACGAGATTGGCGGAGGCAGGCATTGCAGTGGAGGCGAGTGTCAAGCCAGTGACGACGAGGGTGCCAAAGAATGTCGAAATCTTCATGAGCTGATTCCTTCGAGGGGTCGGCCACGGCGTCGTGGCGCAATAGGGGGGAACCTTGCGGTGGTGGTTCGTGCAGGGGTGGCTGGAAGATTCCTGCAGAACGAAATCTTTGATGTTGAGTCAGCGTGCCACGAAACGGGAGCAGTTTGACCAGCTCATTGCGCCCTCGTCGGCGCAGGTTGATCGTGTCTAGTCTGAAGATGATCTGAGAATGTTTCAGCATCTCCGGCTGAGGTCAGGCCGCCCAGCCGATCATGGAGGAGGCTGCGTCAGGGGTTTCGGGGGCTTGTCGGCGTGGAATTCAGTGCTTCGTTGCCTTCCCCATCGTAGGGAATTACGTCCGCGTGCTCTGTTGAGCCGCCTCGCGAGCATTGCCTGCTGCGCCCAGAACAAGACGGATTCCAAGCTTGTCGATCATGTTCGACATGGGGGCTCCCATGTGGGAGGCCACCACCACCTCGACGCGGTGATCTTTCAGGAAACGGGCAACGCGTGCGTGGTGGCTGCCCTCCTTGCCCTCATCGTGCAGTGCATCCCAGCCGACATCGATCGTCTCTGACGCAGCCACATCACCCTCTTCAACGCTCCACAATGCGACGGCATGGGCGCGGCCCCAGCTGTGACCGATCTCTCCGGAGGGGGCGATGGGGGTGCAGATGATCATGGGAAGACCTTTTCGGGAATTGCTGCTGTGGCCGAGAGGGAGGCCTCGGTGGCTGGGGTGCCGGAGGGACAGGAAATCTGCCCCCGAAGGCGGAAGATGAGTGCTCCTCCTGTCAGGAGGATTGCGGCTACTGCCAACACGGGCTGCAACGGTGCGAACCAGGTGAGCGCACCTGAGTACCCCAGTGCCAGCAACGCCAGTTTGTTGCAGACCGGGCATCCGACGGCGAACCAGGCCAGCACGGTGCCGAAGATCCCGAACTTGCTCTGCTTGGAGCCCTCGGGATCACCGGTGGCGGGGGAATCCCGGGCGGGCCGAACATAGGTCGCCGCAAGCATGCCTGCCAGCGCCGATGAAGCGATCCACACGGGATAGTTCCAGGCGAGCACCGCAATCTCGCGTCCGAACACGGGATTGGGGATGATGACGGTCGGCAACCCAATGAGCAGCGCGAACGCCACCGTGAAGCCTGCGGCGGCCAGGTACTGGCGAGGCGTCCACATGCGCAATGCCTGCCCGGCCGCGCTGAAGGAGCGCCAGGGTTCGCGCTGGGATGTTGACATCTCAGTGATGGTGACCTCCGAAGATCGCTGCCGAAGTGGTCCGGCTCGCCATTTATACCCCCGAGGGTATCACCCCCGTCGTGTCCTCGCCCACGCCCAAGGGCTGAGCTTGCCTGCGGTCGCCAGAAAGGGAGGATGCCCCGGATAGGTTCGGGTCATGGATACACAGCACGCCGACGAATCCGTCGATGCAGCCCCGGACTCGAGCCAAGGGGGTCGCGCATCGGGAGTGGCCGTCGGCTCAGCTGTGTGGATCTTCTCCTTCTTGATACTGCGCATTTTTGCGGTCTCGGGCTACAACTGGGAGACGGCCTTCCTGGTCAGCACCACGTTGAGTCTCAACGATGGGCTCTCCATCTTGTTCGGGTCGCTGATGGCAGGTCATGTCCTGGTGGCTGTCCTGCTGGTGTTCGTCCAGCCCCTCCTGATCGCAGCACTGCTGTGGGGAACACGGGATCGTCGCCTCGTAATGCTGCTGTCGGCTGTGGTCGGGCTTGTCATCCTGGTGACATTGACTGCGAGTTTTGGGAGTTGGTGGCTGCCAGTTTCATCCACACTCGTCCTGACGTCCTTCGTGGTGATCCGCCGAATGCCAGAGAAGAACAAAGTGCGCAGGATCTGGGCCGCCCTGATCGTGCGCGCCAGCGGTGTGGCTGGAGCGGCGGTACTCGTTGTGGCGGCTTTCCTGCAGACGCCGTGGGTGCCACATGAGGTGATCACGACCACCGATGACACCATCTCCGGGTATGTCCTGAGCGTGGATTCCGGCTATCTGAACGTGCTGACAGATGACCATGAATTTGTCATCCTCATCAGCAGTGACGTGACCTCCCGGAAGTGAGCCCTACTGCTCCAATGGCAGGATGAATGCATGCCGCGCATCGTGTTCCTTGCCATCGGATCCCGGGGCGACGTCGCACCCATGGTTGCACTGGCCAGAGAACTGGTGACGAGGGGGCACGACACCGTGGTTCTTGCCCATCCTGAGTACACCGACATTCCTCGAAGTGAGGGCATCCCCTGCATCAGTTTGGAAGCTGGACTGGTGGAACATGCTGGAGACCAGCGTCGAGCCCAGGCACTCATGGGAAATCCTGTCTCAGCGTCCATCGCCCTGCAGGGATGGCAATGGCTCATTGCCAAAAAGGTGGCGCCCGTATTGGTCACCCAGATCCGAAGCGACGACGTCGTCATCACCGGAATCGTGGGAGTGGCCGCCGCTCTGGCGCTGGCTGAAGACCGTGGTTGTACGCCCGTGCATGTCACGTTCAGCGCGACCCTTCCCACGAAGGGCCACATGGCCATGATGTCGCCGCGGACAAAGAAGCCCAGCACCCTGGTGGGGCTGTGGACGAGACACGGTGTCTGGACAGGGAGTCTGACGCTTGGGCGGCCACTGGCGCGAGAGGTACGTCGTCAACTCCGACTGCCGTGGCGATCACCCTGGGCGGTGGCGCAGCGAGCTCTGGGCATGCCCGTCATGGTGGCGGCCTCACCCGTCCTTCTACCGCGCCAGCACGACTGGCCGAGAGGGGCTGTGGTTACTGGCGCATGGAGTCTGGCACAGACGGATGTCGGCGGGGATGAGGCGCTGGAGGACTGGCTGCAGGCGCATCCCACCAGCGTGTACGTGGGATTTGGGAGCATGCTCAGCCGCGATCCCGTCAAGGACCTGCGACTCGTCGACGACGCCGCCCGGCGCGTCGGTGTCCCCGTCGTGTACCGGGTCGACGACAGCGCACCTTCGCTGGCATCCACGTCGATGGTGCATGTGGTGCGACACGCCAATCATGGACGGCTTTTCCCGCGCTGCGCCGCCGTTGTCCACCACGGGGGTGCTGGCACCACCCATGCTGCTCTTGCCGCAGGTGTGCCGTCGGCTGTTGTTGCCCACGGCTTTGATCAGCCCTTCCACGGCCGACGACTGCATGAACTGGGTGTGGGGCCCGGCCCCGTTGGCCGACAGCGACTTTCCGTCGACGCACTGGCGAAGCTGCTGCGGGATCTGACGCAAGGCCCACGCCACGACGGTTATGCGGAGCGCGCCGCGATGGTGAGCCGGGCGATATCGCAGGAGGATGGAGCAGGCACGGCGGCTGACTGGTTGGAAAACCGCGGCCTGATCGCGAAGCAATCTTGAGCCCTGTTGGGGTTTGTCCTCAGTGGGTCGGGGGGCTTCCAACATCCCCTGCGAACAACGGCGTCATTCTCTGACCCTCCCGTACCGCGGTGCGGGTGAAGCCGCCACTCGACCCGCACCGCCCATACCCAAACAGCGCTCAGTAGCGCATGATTGCAGCCACTTCGCTGTCGTCCGCCACTTGGTGCGATGTGGCGTAGACCACCCCGCCGTTGCTCAGGGTGTCGACGGCGGCTTTGTCGAGTGCCTCACACTCGGCGTAGCGCTCATCCTTGCCTAGGCGGACCACCGCGAGGTCGTCCCGGGAGGTTCGTTCCCAGCACCATGGTTGCGCCCGCAGGAAGAGCGTGTCCACCCGGCCCTGTTCCGCAGCTTCCCCCACCACTGAGAGGTCGCTTGCCACGCGCCCTGTCCCGTTGAGTTCGTGGAAGCGGTCAATCACCGTTTGCCGCTCAGCTCGCAGTCGCGCTTCCACGATGGGCCATGCGAGGTCGTGCAGTTCCTGTGCGGAAAGCTGATCCGGATTGCGGATAACAGCTTCGTCAAGCACGTTGCCGTACTTGTTGGCGTCCCGGTAGGCCGCCACCGAGGCATCGAGGCCCACCAGAACGAGCGGTATGTGCTGATCGCGCAGAATCTCTGACAGACCGTCGGCAACCTGTCGCATGAAGAGGTTGAGGTCGTTCTCCCTGGCTGAGTCATCGCCCGTTCCGTGTCCGAAGAACACGGCTCGTCCCCCACGACCGCCGCCGGTTGGACGCGCCATGGTGCTGGAGCGCGATTCGGCCGGCTCGATCGCATCTTCAAGACTCGTCGGAAAGCTGTCGAGTTCAACCTGGACGACGGAGTGCCGGCTGCCATCCAGCAACCGCACTTCGTTCTGGCTCAGTCCGAGCATCAGGTAATGCTCATCTCCGGAGAGCAGATGCATCAGGGGGCCAGTGATGAAGCGATCACCAACGGTGGCGAGCTCCGGCAGTGGAGCAGGCAGGCGATACGTCTGCTGCGAATCCGGCGTCAGGAACATGGCCAGTCCGTCGCTCATGTACTGCCACGCCATGCTGTCGTGTTGAAGATCGCGCGCGGGCTTCAACAGCGCTTCGATGTCGGGGCGTCGCATCTCTTCCTGCAATACGGCTTCGACGCCGTTCACCAGGTTCTTCCACTGGAGTTGATCTGCCTGCACCTCTGCGCCATAGCGATGGGTTGGCATCAGGAGGGAGACGTGCACTCCGTCATTTCCTGTTGTTGCGAGCTTCTGGATGTCCTTGTCAGTGAGTAGATCCACGACGACCTTTCCTTTCCTTGGCTGTCCTGACAACACTATCGAGCAGCGCGCACTGGCGAGGGAGATGGGGCAACAAGTCCATCAGGGCCCCACTGAAGGAGATCGGAACTTGGACCGTGGCCGCACAGAAGATTCGCCGGAGAATGTGGCGGCAGTTGGGCAGGGGTGCCGCCTACGCTGGTTCCATGAGCGAAGAGACACAGTCACAGACGGCGGACATGAATGACAACGCAGCACAGGACCGGGCCCAGGATCTGGACTCTGGCGAAACCCTCGGCGGTGACAGCGGTCCCAGTGGCGCCGAAAAGGATCCCTCTGACTGGGTGACCGGTGATGAGCCAATGACCGGATCTCAGCGCAGCTACCTGGACACCCTTGCCCGTGAAGCCGGTGAAGAACTGGATGCCGGCATGTCCAAGGCCGAGGCCTCGCAACACATTGATCGGCTCCAGGACAAGACAGGCCGCGGCGACACCTGAGCTACGGACCCCGGACTCCACCCCGCCTCGGTGCAGGGGGCCTTCCCAGAAGGCGTTGAAGCATGATCATTGGGGCCGATAGCCTGCGATGACGTTCACAACCCGGAGGTGCGCAGTGGTGGAGGCAGCTTTTCTCGTCGCGAGTCAGACGCAGGGGCAGGTGCGGGTGATTGCGCTGGGCTTCGATGAGTCGGACTGCGTCGCAGAGATCCAACAAGAATCGGCGATCGCGCTCGCGGCTCACCCGAATCTGCCCATCATCTACGTGGCCACTCCCAACAATGGGGGTGCGGTGACCTCCGTGGATCTGCGCTCCAAGAGCTCATCCGAGGTCACGGGGGTGGGGGATGTGCCGTGCTTCCTGCTGCTGGCCGATGATGATGGTGGGGATGGGGAACCCGCTGCTTTGGTGTCGGCGAATTACGGGGACGGAACGCTGTCGGCCATTTCGCTGCGGGATGGCCATGTACAGGAGGTCACGGGCCGGATCTCGTTCGTCTTCGTGGAACGGGCTGGAACCCATCCGGACAGACAGGACGGCTCGCATCCCCACTGGGTGGGGCGCAATGGAGACCTTCTGGTGGCAGATCTTGGCAACGATGTGATCCACGAGGTGGCTCTTCACGGTGGGAAGTTGGTGAATCGTGGAGTTCACCGACGGATGCCCATGGGTTCTGGTCCGCGCCACGTGTGTCGCGATTCCACCGGTGGACTCTGGGCCAGCCATGAACTTTCCAACGGAGTCTCCCGACTTGGGCCGGACGCCATCGCCGTCTCGTCATCGAGCAATCGATGGCTGCCCGACGGGCTGGAAGTCAACCATGTGGGCGACATCACCTTTGAGCCCGAGGCCGACGTTGTGGTCACAGCCAACCGGGATCTGAACACGCTGGGAATCTTCACCCGTGGCCGGGACGGTATTGAGCCCGTCGCAGAGATCGACTGCGGGGGGCAGTGGCCCATACAGTTCGCTCAGCAGGACGGCACCCTCGCCGTCGCCAACCGTGATTCGGACAACGTCGCGGTCTTTGACGTCGGGCCGGGCTGGTGGGAGAACTCACCCGAAATCTTCGACGTGGTCCAGCCGGTCGCGATCGTTGCTGCGCCGCTGTGGGTGGAGAACCTCTGACACTCCTGCGCCAGGGGTGGAACAGCGGCCGGTGACCAACCAGAAGCGTCGCGCTACTGGGGGGTTCTTCATCGAGTTGTCCCGCATCTTTCCCCAGAGTCAGTTCTCGAGCAGTTCCAGAACCGCCTTCTCCAGCTTTCGTTGCCGGATCTGCGGGCTGCGGTGAAGACCGTGAGCGGCCTCATGGATGGTGTTGCCGTTCTCATAGGCGTCGATGACTCGGGGGTCGATGTAACTGGAGCGGGCCACGGTGGGTGTGTTGCCAAGATAGCTGGAGACCTCCATGACCGCCTGCTTGATGGCTCGTTTTCGGGAGGCCGCGGTGTCACCAGCTTCTTCGTCGAGCGCGAGCACCTCTGCAGCTATCACCGTCGCGTGCCATGTGCGGAAGTCCTTGGCGGTGAACGAGCCACCGAACAGCCTGTTGAGATAAGCGTTGACCTCGGATGAGTCCAGATCGTCCCATTCACCCTGCTCTTTGTGGGCCAGAAGTCGGTGACTATCGCTGGTGGAGCGGGTGCGCATGACCTCGAGAGCCTTGACAGCAGAGGGGTCATCAACGGTGATCGTATGGCTGATGCTTGATTTTCCGATGAAGGAGAACACCACAGCCTCGCCCCGACGCCGCGCGTGCTGCCGCTCCAGCGTGGTCAGTCCGAAGGAGCCGTTGGCATCTGTGTAGGCATCATTGCCGATGCGGAAATAGCCGATGTCCAAGAGGCGAACTGCAGTGGCGCACGCGCGATCCAGGCCCATGCCGGTGGAGTCGAGGTCCTTTTGCACCTGTGCCCTTGCCACGGGCAGGTTGCGCGCGGCCTCTGTCACGCGGAGGAACTTGCTGCGGTCCCGCCTGAGCCGCCATGCAGGATGGTAGAGATATTGTCGCCGACCGGCGGCATCCGTGCCCACAGCCTGCAGGTGCCCGTTTGCAAGAGGACAGATCCAGACGTCGTTCCACGCCGGCGGGATGGCGAGCGACTTGATGCGTTCGACGTCCTCCCGGGCGAGCTTGTGGCCCGCCACGTCCCGGTAGCTGAAACCCTTTCCGGCGCGACGACGCGTCCACCCCTTCGTGGAGGAATTCACTCGCTTCAGTCGTGCCATGCACGCAATGCTATGGGCGCCTGGTGGCACTCCGATGCGTTGGGCGGCATCGTAGTTTTCTCGTGCACGCCGGAGTCGAAACCCCCAGCTGCGGGGGCACTGCACCCGGCACTTGACAGCCCAACTCAGGCCGTCAGTGCCGCATGACGTCGGGAACGGGAGCGAATCGCTTGCGTGGTTCGACGGGCCTGCTCGCTGAAACCATCCACGATCTGCCCGAATTGTGAACGGGTCGGTGACGGATTGGGCAGCGAGTACTTGAAGACCTTGCCCCAGGCGGATGCCACCTGCTTGTACAGGGGACCTGAGACGTAGCGCAGATTGTGTCGTTCCATGAGCTCGCGAATCCGCGGAGCGATGTCCTTGTAGCGGTTGCTGGGCATGTCCGGGAAGAGATGGTGCTCGATCTGGTGCGACAGGTTGCCAGTCATCACGTGCATGACCTCGGAGCCCTCAATATTGGCGGAACCCAGCATCTGACGGAGGTACCATTCGCCGCGCGTTTCGCCTTCGATGGAGTCCACCTCAAACGTCTCGACACCCTCGGGGAAGTGCCCGCAGAAGATCACTGAGTGTGTCCAGATGTTACGCAGAGTGTTGGCGATGGCGTTGGCGGCCAACGTCGACAGGAAGTTCGGTCCGCTGAGCAGAGGGTGCAGGATGTAATCCTTGCCCACTTGGTTGCGGATCTTGGTGATCACCTTCACCAGTTCGCCGCGGAACTCTCGTTTGTTCTTCTTCCCCTCCAGGTAGCCCTTGGTATCCAGATCGTAGGCGGCGATCCCGTACTCGAAGATGAGGGCGGTGAAGAAGTTGGTGATGGGTTGGAAGAGGTGCTTGGGCTCCCACTCCTGCGCAGGGTCGACACGCAGAACGGTATAGCCCAGATCGTCATCCATCCCCACAACGTTGGTGTAGGTGTGGTGGCCCACGTTGTGGGATTTCTTCCACTGTTCGGCAGGGGACGCGAAGTCCCACTCCCAGGTGGAGGAGTGAATCTTGGGGTCCCGCATCCAGTCCCACTGGCCGTGCAGGATGTTGTGGCCAATTTCGGTGTTCTCAAGAATTTTCGCGACCGTGAGACCTGCGGTCCCCGCCACGAAGGCGGGCCAGAAGGCGCTGAAGAGCAGGACGCCTCTGCTGGCGAGTTCCAAATAGCGCTGCAGTCGAATGGTTCCACGAATGTAGTCGGCATCATCCTCGTCGCGGGAGCTCATGATCTCGTCGCGGAGGGCGTCCAACTCTCGACCGATGGCCTCGATCTCATCCGGGCTCAGATGGGCGATGGGGTTGGGTTTCCCGCTGGCATGGGTTGCGGCCTGTTCAGCCGGGCGTGAGGACACGATGCGGTTGTTCGTCGCGCGGGCCTCCACTCTCGGGCTCGCGGCATCCGTTGGGTCCGCGTGGATCCGGGGTGTCTCGATGGTGGCACTGCTCATGGGATCAATCCTCAAAGCTTGATGCTGCATGGGCCGGCGGCTGCCGACACACAGGTCTGAATGAGGACAGGGTCCTCGTTGATGGCTTGGGTGGTCTCGCCGGTGCGAAGATCACGCACAGAACCGGAGGTCAGGGTGGCGACACAGTTGAAGCAGATGCCCATCCGGCACCCGGAGGGCATCAGCACTCCAGCGTCTTCTCCCACGTCGAGGAGCGGTGTGGCGGCGGGAGCGTCGACGACTTTGTCCGAATGGGTGAAAGTGACTTCTCCACCGTCGCCCTCGGCCACGATGCGGGGGCGGAACCGCTCCACGTGGAGGCTGGACGCGAGGCCGGCTTCCTCCCAGTGGGCTTCGGCATCGTCCATGAGAGCGGTGGGGCCACACACCCAGACCTGGCGTTCAGTCCAGTCGGGAACCACGTCGCCGATGCTGCTGGCTGGGAGTGTGCCCTGCGTGGAGGTGAATCGCTCCACCAGGCGGAACTGAGCAGATGCCGCACGATCGTGCAGTTCGTCGGCGAACAGCATCTGGGACGGATCCGGAGAGGAGTGCACCACGACGGCGTCCTTGAACTGGTGGTTGCGCAGCATGCCCATGACCGGGGTGATCCCACTTCCGGCCGTGATGAACAGCACTTTCCCAGGCTGATCATGGGGCTGCGTGAAGTCCCCGGTGGCCTGGTCCATCATGACCAGTTTGCCGGGACGAAGGTGATGCAGGATGTGGTTGCTGACCCTGCCCTCAGGGATGGCGCGCACGGTGATGGATATGAGCCGCTCGGGATCTCGAACCGGGCTCGTGATGGAGTATGCACGCCACAGGCGTACCCCATCCACGTCCACACCGATACGGATGTACTGTCCGGGCCGGTGCCCCTTCCAGCCACGGCCAGGGCGCAGGATCACGGTGGTGGCGTTTCCCTCATGGCGCTCTACGGCCACAACGCGTGCTCGTAGATCGGCGTTCTTGCGCAACGGGTGAAAGAGGTCCAGATAGTCGGCTGGCACCAGGGGTGTGACGAGGGCGCTGACCAACCCTCCCACTGTGTTGCGAGCAAGGGCCAAGGGGCCCACATGGAATGTTGCCCCGGTAGCTGCTGAGTCCGTCATTGTTTACAGCGTAACCTACGCAACCGTAGGTTAGAAGATTTGATCGCTCTCAGCGATTTTTTGATGACGTCGAATAAGTCTCGGATGCTGCCACAAAGGTCAGGCTGAGCCCGGGGTGGCTGTTCTCTTCCGCGGTGGAGAACCGGGAGACCTGTACAACCAGGGCAGGACGTCGCGGCTCCGGTCGTAGACGAGTGTGCTGAACAAAACCAGCCCGGCCACCAATGCGGGTACCAGGATCGCTGTCGTTGAAGCTGACTGGGGGCCCAGATGTGGCACTGCGAGAACCAGGAGCATCACTGCCAACGGGTGAACGAGATAAATGGGCAATGTGCGTTCTGCGAGATAGCGGCTGAGCCTGCGCACAATCATCAGGCGCGACGACATTCGGCTCAGTCCGAGCGCCACCGTAATGCCCAGAACGGAGAGTAGCGGAGTGAGGTGTGCCCTCCGGACACCCAACTCTGTCAGCCACGAAGGGAGCCCCAGTTCTTGACCGTTGTAGTAGCGCGAGGCAAGCGGTACGTACACGACAGTCGCGATGATCATCACCGGGGCCGTCGCCCTCGCCCACCGTTCCACCAGGGGCCGCAGGAAAACGCCGGTGGCGAACCACAGGAGGAACTGGCAGTAGCGGATCAGCAGCAGCATGGCGTCATTGGCCATGGGGCTTCCCATGTTGCGGGGCAGATCTGGGGCGAGGCAGTACAACACCATGGATCCACCGAGCACAATTATTGGCAGGCGGCGCAGACATTTCGCTGTGACAAAGAACATCGTCAGCAACGGCAGGTACCAGTAGGAACCGCCGAAAGTGAACATCCATGTCAGAGCCCGCAATGTGGTCTCAGCGAACGACTGGGGAGAGTATGCCCACGCGTACAGCGCAGCTGTGCCGAAGCTCCAGATCCAGAACGTCCACACGTTGTCCAGGACTCGTGGCCGCATGACGCGGCGCCAGGGCCGCCGCAGGGCAGGCCCGGCGAGAACTCCTGAAATCAAAAAGAACAGTGGCATCCGCACAGGCAGCAACCACGTGCTCAACACGCCCCAGAAATGAGGGTCGGGGCCAACGTCTGACATCGCCACCATGGCGGTCAGTGACACATGGTAGAGCACCACCAGGACAACAGCGAGGGCTTTCGCCGTGTCCGCCCAGTGAAGACGCTCTGGTGTCACGTCCTTGAAAGTATCAGGGGTGTGCGCGGAGCCAGACGAGAGGTTGAAAACTCAGACGTGTCGACGGGGGAGTGTCGCTGGACCACCTGTCTCGCCGACTGACGCGAGGTGTTGCGGTATCAGTCCTCAGGATCGGTTCTGATGACAACCGGCGGTAGGCGAAGCGTGAATTTTGCACCAGAGTCCGCGTTGTTCAGGGCTCTTACCGTGCCGCCGTGAGCGTCAGCCGTATGGGCGACGATGGAGAGACCCAGCCCCGTTCCTGGAGTGTTGCGGGCCCTGTCTGAACGGTAAAACCGGTCAAAGATGTGCTCCAGATCTTCTTCTGCGATGCCGGGACCTTCATCCGCTATGGAGATGAGGCCTTCGGTGAGCGTCACCGTGATCGTTCCATCAAGCGGGGAGAACTTGATGGCGTTGTCCAAAAGATTGGTGATGGCTCGCTCCAGATTCTGCGCGTCGCCCAAACATTGTGTGTCATCGAGCGTCACGTCGAAAGTGATTCCGGGGCCACGACGTCTTGCCCGTGACAGGGCGGACTCCACCACTTCCGAGAGGTGGAGGATCTGGGGCTTGCGCGAAAGATGATCATCCCGGGTCAGGGCCACGAGATCTCCCACCAACGCGGAGAACTCTCCAAGTTGGGCGGAGACGTCATCAAGAATCTCGGACCGGGCCCCTTCGGGAAGCATCCCTGACTTGTCATCCGCCACCAGTAGTTCAATATTGGTACGCATCGACGTGAGTGGCGTACGCAACTCGTGGCCGGCGTCGGCAATGAATTGGCGCTGTTGTTCCCGTGAGCTGGCCAGGGATTTCAGCATGCTGTTGAACGATTTTGTCAGGTCGCCCAGATCGTCGCGTCCATAGATGCGGATGGGGTTGAGCTGGTCAGTATTCGTGACATTCCCCACGGCCTGGGAGAGCCTGCGCACCGGTGCCAGAGCTGTCTTGGCCGCCCACAGAGCCGTGAGAGTGGTGGCAAGGACGCCCGCCAGTCCGGCCACGAGAATGACCACCCGAAGCGCAGAAAGGGTGGACGTGAGGCCTGTCAGGGGACGCCCGAACATGACTGCGTAGGCTGTGGACTCACCTGATGCGTCGTTCAGCCTCACAGGCACCGAGACGATGCGGTATTCCTCGCCCTCCGCCGTCACCAAGGAGCGCTGAGACGATCCGGTCTGCATGCGCGCAACCGAGATTTCTTCCGCGCCGGCTCTCAGTGAAGAACCTTCTTCCGGGGTCGGCAGCGTTTCACCTTGGGCGGACACTCTGGCCAGCCACTGATCAGTGATGCCAGGGCCTCGCAGATTCGATGGACCCCCGTTGGGATCCTCTGCGATAACGGCGGAGGCCGCGCGCGCTGAGGACAGCAATTCTTGATCCAGTTGGTCGAGGAGCGAGACCCGGGTGATCACAAAAGCCGTCGTCCCAACGAAAAGCACAGCTAGGGCGACGCTTACTCCAGTGACCAGTGCAAGCCGGCCCTGCAGGCTTTGACCGGTGAACAACCGTTCCACTCCACGTCTGAAGCGGAACCACAAAGTGGGGATCACGGGGGGGATTCGCGCAGGACATATCCAATGCCACGAACTGTGTGGATCAGGCGATCTCGCCCGCCTGCCTCGGTCTTTCGCCGGAGATACCCGATGTAGACCTCAAGAGAATTGGCGGTTGCCGGGAACTCGAATCCCCACACCTCGTTCAGCAGTGTGTTGCGCTCCATTACCTTGCGCGGATTTTCGAGAAAGGCCTGAAGGAGGGCGAATTCTGTGCGCGTGAGGGAAATGTGGGCGCCGTCGCGGGTGACCTCGCGGTGTTGCGGATCCAGGGTGAGGTCCGCGAAGGCCAGCGTCTTGGATTCAGATTCAGGGACCGCCTTGGATCGGCGTGTCAGTGCGCGCAGGCGCGCAAAGAGTTCGTCCAGGGCAAAGGGTTTGACCATGTAGTCATCGGCTCCGGCGTCCAGGCCGTCCACGCGGTCATCCACTGCGTCGCGGGCAGTCAGGATGAGGATGGGGACGTCGTTGCCGCCTTCGCGGAGCATGCGAGTGGTCTCGAGGCCATCGAGGCGGGGCATCATGACGTCCATGATGACTGCGTCGGGTGTATAGCCGGCGAGCTTCGCGAGGGCCTCAACGCCGTCCTTGGCGGTGACCACTTCGTCTCCGGAGTACTTCAGCGAACGGGCCAAGGAGTCGCGCACCGCCTGGTCGTCATCCACTACGAGGATCTGCATACCCATAGCCTGCCACCATCCTCTGACAACTGTTAGCCGACACAGCGATAGCGGCCCCACACGTATGGAGGAGGTGTCATCCCTGGGAGGTCTCGACGGACCTCAAAAGGGACGCAGATGGCGACGGTGAGTCGCAATCGCCTACTCTTGGGCACATGCCTTCTTCTGACGCCGGGACCATGACTCCACCCTCGTCCCGCCTTCGCGTGGGGCCGGCCCGACTGTTTCGCATCGTCTCCATAGCCGAGGCGATCACCTGGACCCTGTTGCTGATTGGCATGTTCCTCAAATATGTCACCGACACCACTGAGTTGGGGGTGACTGTTTTCGGCAGACTTCACGGCGCGGTCTTTCTTGCCTACGGGGTCACCACCGTGCTCGTGTGGATAGATCAGCGCTGGTCTGCGCGACAGGGGATCCTGGGGCTCCTCTCTGCTGTTCCTCCGTTTGCCACCCTCTTCTTCGACCGCTGGGTGGAGCGCAACGACATGCTGGATGACGCGTGGCGCCTGCGTGAGACGGCGCCCCGCAACATCGTGGAGAAACTGTCCTCCTGGGTGGTGCGTCATCCAGTGGTGGGAGGGCTTGTGGCGGTGGTGTTGGTGGGCGCGTTGTTCAGCTTCGCCCTCGTCCTCGGTCCGCCCGTTGGCGGTTGAGCAGCGACCCTGCTCGCCCAACCTCCCGGGATGAACCCATGGGGGGTGACCCTGTTGCAAAGTGGCCGCTGTGAAACGGTCAGCGATTCGCGTCCATCCACCCGGCGGGATCAGCAATCACGGGGCCCATGGCGGTCAGCGCCGCCCCCAGGGCCGTACGTGTGGGGTCCTGCTCCACTGTGGCGATATCGATCTTTTCGTACGGGGACCACAGGACGCGGGTGGCCAGCTCGGTCTCCAGCTCTGGTAGAAGCCACGGTGCCAGCGTTCCCAGATGGCCACCGAGCATGACCTGTTCCAGATCCAGGAGGTTGAGCGCCGCACCCAGGGCCCGACCCAAGGCGCGTGCGGCGTCGGAGAGTGTCTTGATGGCGCGTTCGTCCCCGCTGGTGACCAGTGTCACGAGGCCGGGAATGGACGAGGTGCCGCTTGCCTCCAATAGACCAAGGAGGCCCACCACCGTTTCCAGGCATCCGGTGGCGCCACAACCACATGTACGGCCGCCCTCGGATACGACGCACACGTGGCCGAGTTCGCTGGCCCATCCATGCCTGCCTGTGAGTTGTCGTCCGTCGATGAAGACCGAGGATCCGATTCCGACCTCGCCCGTGACGTAGATGAAGGAGCCCCGCTCCTTCACCTCGGAGGAGGGGCCGCGCAAGAGGGTGAGTGCGGAGCAGTCCACGTCGTTTGACGCCCGGAAATCCCACGCGTGAGCAGTCAACAGGGTCCCGAGATACTCAGCGGGAATCACTCCGTTCCAGCCGAGGTTGGGTGCGCGCACGATGGTGCTCCCTGTGCGGTCCATGAGAGCGGGAATTGCCAGATGAGCGCCCACGATGTGGGCGTCGGCGGGAAGATCAGCCAGCAGGATGACGGCCTTTTCAGCGAGCAATCCGAGTGCCTCGTCAGGGCCCATCGCGATGATATCCATCTCCATGGTGATGGATCTGACCACGGCGCCCGTGAGGTCCACGACCATGGCGGCCATGCGGTTGGCGTTGACCTCCAATCCCAGCGACATCAATGCACTGGGCGCTGCGGCAAGGGGAACGCCGGGGCGTCCTCTCATTCCCGAGACAGGGGCGCCTTCTGCAAGGAATCGGCCAGCGATCAGTTCGTCCACGAGTCGCGACACCGTGGAGCGCGTGAGCCCGAGTTCGGCTGCGACGTCAGCGCGTGAGACCGGGTGATCCGCCTCGAGTACGGATTTGAGGACAAGAGCGAGGTTGGAGATCCGTACCGACGACGGTGTGCTCCCCACTCCGGAGATCGGGTGCCTCACAGACTCCAGCATGTGGTTCATCCTCCCAATTGTTCAGTGGTTGTGGCTCCGACGCGGCAGTTCAAGGACGTCACTTCGACGAGGGTAGTGGTGGTCCACTGTGGTTCAGAGCACAACATGGTGGGTCTCCTCGAAAAGCCAGCATGGCACGGGGAGGGTCGTGGTGGTGGACTTCGACCTCATCAACACAATGCGATCCGGGAGAGCCAACTTTCAGGTTGCTCCTCAGAAACTATTAGTTTAGGTTTAATACTAACTCAGCGCGACGCCGCGCATGGAAAGGACTCCACCATGCTCACCCCCACTCCCCAGGACAAGTTCTCCTTCGGCCTTTGGACCGTCGGATGGGCCGCCCGTGACCAGTTCGGGGCCGCTTCGCGACCAGCTCTGAATCCGTTTGACAGCATTCGCAAGCTCACCGAACTTGGGGCATGGGGATTCACCTTCCATGACAATGACGTGATTCCCTTCGACGCATCTGAGAATGAGCGCGAAAAGCTGATCAGCGAACTCGAATCGACGATCTCGGAAACCGGCATCACCTGCGAAATGGTGACCACCGACACCTTCGCTGAGCCCATCTTCAAGGACGGCGCCTTCACCTCCAACGATCGTGACGTCCGTCGCTACGGTCTGCGCAAGGTTCTGCGCAACGTGGATCTTGCCGGGCGCCTCGGTGCCAGCACCTTCGTGATGTGGGGTGGCCGCGAGGGGTCGGAATACGATTCCAGCAAGGACCTTCTGGCCTCCCTGGATCGCTACGCCGAAGGCATCGACACCGTGGCCGGCTACATCAAGTCACAGGGCTACGACATGCGCATTGGTCTGGAGCCCAAGCCCAACGAACCCCGCGGCAACATCTTTCTGCCCACCGTTGGCCACGCTCTGGCGTTCATCGAGCGCCTTGAGAACAAGGACATCGTTGGGGTCAACCCGGAGACCGGCCACGAGCAGATGGCGACACTCAACTACACGCACGGGCTCGCCCAGGCGCTGTGGGCCGAGAAGCTCTTCCACATTGATCTCAACGGCCAGCACGGCCCGATGTATGACCAGGACCTGGTCTTTGGTCATGGCGATCTCACCAGCGCGTTCTTCACCGTCGACCTGCTGGAGAACGGCTTCCCGTCGCGACCGGGCGCCTACGTCGGAGCCCGCCACTTCGACTACAAGCCTTCCCGCACGGACTACCTGCCCGGAGTCTGGGACTCTGCAGCGGCCAACATGAGCATGTACCTCCTCCTCAAGGAGCGCGCACTGGCGTTCCGTGCTGATACTGAGGTGCAGGCCGCGTTGGAAGAGGCAGGCGTGAATTCCATGGCTGAGCCCACCCTCGCAGCGGGCGAAACCGTCGCCGATCTGATGGCTGATGAGGGCGTCGATGCCCTTGACCCGGTCGCACTGGGCGAGCGCGACTACGGCTTCGTGCGTCTGCACCAACTGGCCGTGGAACACCTCATGGGCGCCCGGGGCTGACCCATGACACTGGTGCTTGGGATCGATTCCTCCACCCAGTCCACCAAGGCGTTGTTGGTGGACGCCGATACCGGGGAGGTGGTGGAAACACGTCGGGCTTCCCATCCGGATGGCACCGAGGTGGATCCCCGAGCATGGCTGGAAGCCGTCGACGAGGCGGCTGGGCCGTTGTTGCCGCGGGCTGAAGCAGTAGCGGTGGGTGGTCAACAGCACGGCATGGTGGCACTCGATGAACAGGGCGCGGTGGTACGTGATGCCCTGCTCTGGAACGACACCAGATCCGCAGCCCAGGCTGCGGCACTCGTGGCCGAAATCGGTGGACCGGAGAAGTGCGTCGAGGAGTTGGGCTACGTTCTGGTGGCGTCCATGACGTCGACGAAACTGCGGTGGATGGCAGAGAACGAGCCGGAGAACGCGCGACGCACGACTTCGGTGCTCCTGCCCCACGACTACGTCTCGCAGCATCTGGCCGGCGGCGGCGCAACCTTCACAGACAGGGGGGACGCCTCCGGGACGGGGTACTGGTCGCTCAGGACCCAGGCCTGGGATCAGAATCTCGCGGAAATGGCGCTCGGGCACCGGGTGCTGCTCCCTGAGGTCGCATCGTCGCCGTTCGCGGTAATGGGACGCACCCCGGGTGGGGCGGCCGTTGCCGCCGGAACAGGGGACAACATGGCGGCGGCGCTGGGGCTTTCACTGGAGGCGGGCGATGTGTCAGTGTCCATTGGAACCAGCGGCGTGGCCGCGATGGTCAGCGACAACCTGCCTGCCGATGCTTCCGGCACCGTCACAGGGTTTGCCGATGCCACCGGCCGGTTCCTGCCGATGGCAACCACGCTGAATGCTGCTCGAGTACTTGATTTCGGATGCCGCCTGCTCGGTGTGGACCACGAAGGCCTGTCCGCACTGGCCCTCGCCAGCCGCCCAGGCGCGGGCGGGGTGGTGCTGCTGCCCTACCTCGACGGCGAACGCACACCCAACCGGCCGGATGCCACCGGCGTGTTCGCCGGAATCACTTCGGCGACGGACAGGCACGACATGGCCAGGGCTGTCGTCGAAGGACTGCTGTGCGCCCTCGCTGACGCCGCCTCGGCCGTGGAAAGAGTGGCTGGCCAGCAGGCGGGGCGCATCCTCCTCATCGGCGGCGGCGCCCGCTCCGAAGCTGTCACGCGGCTTGCCCCCACGATCTTCGGGCGGCCAGTGGCCGTGCCTCCACCGGGGGAATACGTCGCTCTCGGTGCTGCCCGTCAGGCAGCCTGGGCCCTGTTCGGTTCTACCGAACCGCCGTCGTGGGAGATGGGCAGCGTGCAGGAGTACGACGCTGCACCTGAGCCCGGTGTGCTGGAGACCTACCTCACACTGAAGGAACGCACCACGCTCTGGTGAGCGAGGCTGGTCGAGCTGGAGGCAGGGTGGTCGCGCCGCCCCTAGGGTGGTTGCCATGGCATCTCTTGTTTTCGTGTGTTGGGGCAATATCTGTCGGTCACCCATCGGGGAGCGTGTGGCGTTGGGTATGGCGCAGGAGCGGGGGCTGAACCTGGAGGTGTCCAGCTTTGGTCTCTCCGATGAGAACGAGGGGTTCGGTATCGACGCCCGAGCCGTGGCCGTTCTTGAGGAGCGGGGCTATGACGCGCAGGATCACAGCGCCCGACGGATCACGCAATCGGACATCGAGGCGGCCGACCTCGTGGTTGCAGTTGAGCCGTACCAGGTGGACAAGCTCCGCCGCATGGCGCCGGGAGCCGACAACGTCCGTCTCCTGAACGATTTCAATCCGGACCTCGGCCCGGGGACTCCGCTGATCGACCCCTGGTACGGCGATGATGCCGGCTTCCAGGACACGATTGCCGACGTCGAGGCTGCGATGCCATCGATTTTGGCCGAGTTCACAGCCTGAGGGCTGCGCTCAACCGCAGCAGGGATCCTTCACCGGTTCTCCGGCATGCCCCGTCGAACGCACTAGGTTTCAGTGCATGCGTCGTTGGATCACCAAAGGTCTCGTTGGGTTGCTCGCTGTTGTGCTCGTCGTGGGGGTGGCGGGGTACTGGTACGCGCGGCCGTTGCTGCTGACAGCCACCGGATATGCGGCTCACAGCGCCTGTGCCATGGGCGAATTCGCGGATGCCGGGCCCGACCTGCCCCAGAACCCTCTGGTGCCCTACCTGCGGTATTCCTCGGATGAGGACGGGGTGCGTTCCACGGTGTTGGGCCTTCTCGCAGGACAGCGCGCCTGGCTCACCGACGGATATGGCTGCACCATCGCCGATGAGGCCCCTGAGCTGACGCCAGTGACCGCCATCGCACCCAACAAGCTGACCGACGCACCCTCACCGACATCATCGCCGGAGGTGACGTCGGCCCTGGCGGAAGCGTTTGGAGATGACCTGGATGAGGATGCCCGGGCAACGCAGGGGACCCGTGCGGTGGTGGTGTTGCACCGGGGTGAGCTCGTCGGCGAGCGCTACGCCGAGGGTTTCGACGCCTCCACGCCGCAGCTGGGCTGGTCCATGGCCAAGAGCGTGACGAACTTGTTGACTGGTCGGCTCGTCCAGCAGGGGTTGGTGAGCGTGGACGACACCAACCTGCGGTCTGAATGGACGGATGCACGCGAAGACATCAGTATCGATGACCTCATGCGGATGACCAGCGGATTGGCATGGGATGAGACCTACGATCTCGGGACGCCCATCACGCGCATGCTGTACCTGGAACCGGACATGGTCGGATATGTCGCGAGCCAGGACCTGAAACATCCCGTGGGGGAGTTCCAACAGTATTCAAGTGGCAGCACGACGCTGTTGTGCTCGGTGCTCTCCGAGGTGTCCGCGCTGGGTGCGGACCTGCCCGCGCGCCAACTCTTCGAGCCATTGGGCCTGTCAGCGGCCGTGTGGGAGCCGGATGCGACCGGAACCCCGGTGTGCGGCTCGTACCTGTGGGCCACGCCTCGTGAGTGGGCCACCATCGGCCAGTTCGCCCTGCAGGACGGTGTCTGGGAGGACGAGCGCCTGCTCCCCGAGGGCTGGATGCAGACGTCGACGACAGAACTGCCGGTGGCTGAGTCGGACTCGGTGGGTTATGCCGCTGGATGGAGAACCAACCGTCTGGCCGATGGAAGACTGGCGAGTCCCGCACTGCCTGAGGACACTTTCTGGGCCACAGGACACGACGGCCAGCGGATGTACGTGGTTCCCTCGGAAGACCTCGTCGTGGTGCGGTTGGGCTTCAGTCCGGATGTGGATGGGGATGAGTTGGGCACCGAAACCCTCGTCGCGGACCTGGTGAATGCTGTGAATGGCACCGGATGAGCCTCTGATCGGGCCACGTCGCAACGCCTGGGTGGAGACTGTCCCCATGAAACACCAACGTCTCTGGGTTGATGGCGAACTCGATGCCACCGACATTGACTCAGCAGAACTCGCACGCAGACTCCTTGAGAAGAGTGGAGATGCCGACACTTTCGCATGGATCGATCTGACCACGGATTCCGTCGACGCGCTCCGCGAGCTGGCAGGGGTGCTGGACCTGCATGAGCTTGCCGTCGAGGATGCATTGGCTGCGGATGAGCGGCAGAAGGTCAGCAGGTTCGCAGCCCATGCCCTTCTTCGGGTCACCAATATTTCGCTGGGCGACGACGGCCACACTGCGTCAACGCCGCTCACGGCGTTCGTCACCTCCAACGCTGTGGTGACGGTCCGTGATCCGGCTTTTCCCATCGAACAGGTGGCGGGGCGCCTGGACGGCAACGCAGGGCTTGCGCACTGCGGGCCGAACTTCGTGGTGTGGGCCCTGCTGGACGTTGTGGTGGACAACGTGATGGACACCCTGGACGGACTCAATGACAGGGCTGAGGAACTGAGCGAGCGGCTGTTCGAGCAAAATGTTGAGCAACTGAATTTACAGCAGGCCATCTTCAGGCTGCGTCGCGACACCGCCGAGGTCCGTCGTCGGACAGTGCCTTTGCGGGAAATGACGTCCTCATTGGCCCGGCGGGAGTCAGCGGTGGACACGTCTGGACCCTTGCACCCCTATTTCGCGGATGTGTACGATCACGCGCTGCACGCGGCGGAGATGGCGGATTCGCTGCGGGATCACCTCTCCAACACGTTGGAAACGAACCTTGCCCTGCAGAGCAGTCGTAAGGACGAGATCATGAAGAAGGTGACCTCGTGGGCCGCAATCATTGCCGTTCCGACGCTCATCACCGGTTTCTTCGGGCAGAATTTGGCCATTGTGGGCGTTGGCACGGCATGGGGTGCCTGGCTCTCCGTGGTCCTGATGGTGCTCGCCTCCGCAGTCCTGTGGTGGCAGTTCAGACGGCGGGACTGGCTGTGATTCCTGGCGGTCGCCGATATCGTGAGGCATCTCTTCAAAGGACAGGAACAACGACGTGGTGAACCTATCGGGCCGCAGCTTCTGCAAAGAGCTGGACTTCAGTGCTGATGAATGGCTGTCTCTGCTGGACCTTGCTGCTGTATTGAAGGCCGAGCGACGCTCCGGCCACGAGGCGCAGCGGTTGATCGGAAAGAATGTCGCGCTGCTGTTTGAGAAAACCTCCACACGTACGCGATGTGCCTTCGAGGTGGCCATGGCGGACCAGGGTGGCCGCACCACATATCTGGACCCGGCGGGTTCCCAGATCGGACACAAGGAATCGCCGGCGGACACAGCTCGGGTACTCGGCCGCTGGTACGACGGCATCGAGTTCCGGGGAGCAGCGCAGGAGACCGTCGAAACGTTGGCCGAGTACGCGGGGGTTCCTGTCTACAACGGACTGACAGATGCGTGGCATCCGACGCAGATGCTGGCGGACCAGATGACCATGCTGGAGCACTCCGGAAGACCGCTCTGCGAGACCAGCTATGCCTTCGTGGGGGACGTCCGCAACAACGTCGGCAATTCCACCCTCATCTCTGCAGCGATGGTGGGTGCCGACATTCGGATGGTCGCACCGATATCGCAACAGACTTCCGCGGGTGTGCTTGCGCTCGCGGAGGCCATCGCCGCCACGACAGGTGCACGCATCACGGTGACCGATGACGTCGATGAGGGTGTGCGCGGCGTCGACTTCGTGTCCACCGATGTATGGCTGTCGCTGGGCGAGCCAAAGGAGTTGTGGGCGGAACGCATTGAATTGTTGCGGCCCTACCAGGTGAACGGCGCCATGCTTGCCGCCACGGGCAATCCGGCGGTGAAGTTCATGCACTGCCTTCCCGCTTTCCATGACCGCGCAACCACGGTGGGGGAGGAGCTGTTCCATCTCACCGGCATGGAGGGGTTGGAGGTCACTGACGAGGTCTTTGAATCTACGGCCAGCATTGTCTTTGACCAGTCAGAGAATCGCATGCACACGATCAAGGCAGTACTGGTGGCCACCCTCGCTGATCAGCTGTAGCCCGTTCATCGCTGTGCCGCCACAGCCCTCACAATGCGAAGGAGGCCGGACCCCAGGGGTCCGGCCTCCTTCGTGATGCTCATCAGATCAGTTACTTGAACCTGACGATGTTGTTGAAGACGAACTTGGTGTTGGCCTGGTAGGCATCATTCCCATTGGCCAACTTGACCGTCTCGATGACGTTGGTCTGGATGAAGGAGCGACAACCGTTGCCGCCTGTGGCGGGGGTGTCGCACTCGGTGCGCCACTTGCGACCATCAGCCGTGGTCCACTCGTTGGTGAAGCCGAGCGGGTTGCCCTTCCACACGCTGCGCGACGAGGCCTTGTAGGTGAGGTTGTTGAAGTTCCACCCCGTGCGCTGCACGAACTTGCCGTTGATGAGCTGCACCTGTGACGAGAAAATGAAGGTGCGGCAGCGCTCTGTGACCGAGTAGGGCTCACAGCTGGTGATCCATTCGCGTCCATTGACCTTGTGGTAGCCCGGCGTCGTGTAGATGTCGACGGGCTGGACCGGCTGGACCGGCTCATCCATCAGCGCGACGGTGACAGGAAGGCTGATGAGCGTTCCGGACTCCTCCACGACGAAGTCGATGATGTTGTTGCCGGCCGGGATCTCCGTGCCACTGGCGATTGCCACATTGACGGTACTGACGCCGTCAATGACATCTCCACCACCGACCATCTCGTCGCCGATGTAGGCAGTGACGGTGGCGTTGGAAAGCTGTGGCGAGACCTTCGCGCCGGAATCGTTCAGGAGCATGTCGAGGGTGTCGACCTGCGCGCCGCCTTCCAGCGGCTGACCGAAGACGTACTCCACCGGGGCGTCGCCCTCGGTGAGGGTGCCGACGACCTCAGGTGCGGAGACACCACGCTTGGAGTAGTCGGGGTCCAGGGCATCGCCGCCCCCGATGTAGTCCACCCAGGCCTCGAGGTCAACGCGACCCGAGTCCTTCATGTTGACGCCTTCAGCGAACTCGAAGAAGTTGTCGCCACCGGCGATGAGGAAGCTACCTGAGCCGAACGTGTAGAGCCTGTCCGCCTGGATGGGTGCCCCGTCGATGCTGATGGAGGTGATGCGGTCCATCTTCTCTCGGGACTCGTCCATGGTGTAGGACACATTGTCCGAGAGACCCAGGGCCAGGAACGGCCGCGAGCCGCCATCAGGCTGCCACTGCTGTTCCAGGATGGTCTTGAACTGCGCACCGGTGAGTTGTGTGGTCATCAGGGTGTTGGCGAAGGGCGCGACGTTGGCGGCCTCCTTGTAGGTGATGGTGCCACGGTCGAAGCTGTCGCGGGTGCCACCGGGGTTCTGGATACCAATGAAGGTGTCCGCGTCGTCCTCAGTCTGCAACTGCTCCTTGAACATCTGTGCCACCAGGTTGGTCATCGGCGACTCGACGTTGCGGGTGTTGGCGCTGCCGTCCCCGGCGGTGCTGATGGCCACGTTGGCGAAGCCGACGGGCTGTGCCCCTAGTGCGGCAGCGGTCTGCACTGCTTCGGCGGCGATGCCCTGAATCTCCACGATGCGAGGCTGGCTGCCGATCGCGTCGTCCTCAGCGGCATCGACGGTCTCGGCTTCAAAGCCGCACAGTTCCGGTTCATCGCCGGAGTTGTTGATGAAGAGGTCGACCTGCGACAGGTGCTCTGAGTACTGACCGGCCTGCATCAGCGGTGAACCATCAATGGTTTCCCAGTTGTAGACCTGGTGCGTGTGACCGTTGAAGACGACGTCGAAGACGTCCTCGTCCAACCCGTTGTAGATGTCGTCGAACGCAGGCGAAACGGCGGCATTTTCCTCCGGCGTCGTAGTGCCGTCCGGTGCGCCCTCATGGAAGCCGGCGATGATGATGTCGGCGAGGTCCTGATCCTGGATCATCTGGCCGACGCGGTTCACCGCTTCGACGGGGTCACCGGCAGTAATTTCAGTGATGCCAGCGGGTGAGACCAGCGCGGGCAGGTCGCCAGTGACGGCCCCCACGTAGGCGATTCTGGCGCCACCCTTTTCGAAGACGATGTACTCCTCGAGGGGAGCAGCGATGGTGTCGGTGCCAGCATCGTAGATGTTCGCGCTGATGTGCGGAACCTCCATGCGGGGAATGACACGCTCGGAGAGGTCAGCCCACCCCTTGTCGAACTCATGGTTTCCGGTTGCGATGGCGTCGACGCCAGCAGCCTTCAAGATGTCGATGGTCGGATTGTCGGCGTCGATGAAGGACTCGAATGTGGAGCCCCCGATGTTGTCACCGGTGCTGAGCAGGAGCACATTCTCCTCGCCCATGTCGGCCCTTGCCTCCTCCACCGGAGTGAACAACCCAGCCGCCTTGGCGATGCGGCCATGGAAGTCGTTGAATTCGAAGACCCTGACTGTGCGGGGATCCTGACAGCTGTCGCCCGGAGCAGCCTGGGCGACGCCCCCGCCCGCTACGAAGGTCATTCCTCCGAGTAGCAGAGCGGAAGCCGCGAGGGTTGACGCCCCGCGGTTGAATGGTCTTTTCATGCAGTTTCTCCAGTGTCATGCGTGCCCCCATTGGCACACTCCGGTTGTGAGAGGGTACCCACTGTCCCAATACCACCCTCAAACGTCAAGGGGCTGGGGCACTGTGTGGTGACGCCCGACCCTTGTCACGGAGGGGTAGCTTGTACTGTCGCTGAGCGAGTGAGTCGTCGCGAGGTGGTTACGGTACCGTAAGCTACGCAAGCGTAGGTAGGGAAACGAGGAGGACGTTGGTGCAAGGACAGAGCGATCACATGGTCCAACTGTTGACCCCCGACGGGGTGCGCGTCGAGCACGACGATTTCGCGTTCACTGGTACCACGGAAGATCTGGTGGGCTACCTGAAGGACATGGTGCTGGCCCGCCGGTTCGATACCGAGGCCACCGCGCTGCAACGACACGGTGAACTTGGTCTCTGGCCCCCTGTCCTGGGGCAGGAGGCCTCGCAGGTGGGCTCGGCCAGGGCGTTGGCAGAACATGACATTGTCTTCCCCACCTACAGGGAGCACGCCGTCGCCATGTGCCTGGGCGTTCCGATGAGCCAGATTCTGGCGCTGTTCCGCGGCTGCGATGCCGGGGACTGGGAACTCCTGGAGCGATTCCGAAATTACCAGATCATCATCGGAGCGCAGACGCTGCACGCCACCGGCTACGCAATGGGGTTGCAGTACGACGGCATGGTGGGCAACGAGAATGCAAACGAGAATGCGATGGTCGTGGCCTATCACGGCGACGGCGCCTCCTCACAGGGTGACGTCAACGAGTCCTACGTCTTCGCGGCCAGCTACAACGCGCCTGTGGTCTTCTTCTGCCAGAACAACCAGTACGCCATCTCTGAACCCATGGCGCTCCAATCCCGCATTCCTCTCTTCCAGCGCGCACAGGGCTTCGGGTTCCCCGGCCTCCAGGTGGACGGCAACGATGTGCTGGCGGTGCACGCCACCAGCCAGTGGGCCTTCAACAGGGCACGAAATGGTGAGGGACCTGCCTTCATTGAGGCCTTCACCTACCGCATGGGCGCACACACCACCTCCGATGACCCTTCCAAGTACCGGCGCGACGCAGAGACCGAGGAATGGCGCGGACGCGATCCCATCGCCCGTCTGACCACCCATCTCCGCAACGAGGGCGCCGTCGATGACGCCCACATGTCAGCATTGGACCAGGAGGCCAAGGACTACGGCGCAAGCATTCGCGCCTCCGTTGCGACGTTGAAGGACAAGACGATGGATGAGCAGTTCCGCACGGTCTTCGCCGAGGAGTCCGTGGCGTTGGAGGAACAGCGACGCGAGTACGCGGATTACCTCGCCACTTTCGAGGAGCCTGCATGAGCGAGACCCTGACACTGGCCAAGGCACTGAACCGGGGCCTGCGCCGCGCGCTGCAAGCCAACCCGAAAGTGTTGCTCGCCGGTGAAGACATTGGCAAGCTCGGTGGGGTATTCCGCATCACCGAGGGTTTGCAGGCCGAATTCGGCGAAAATCGCGTGATTGATTCCCCACTCGCGGAGGCGGGCATCATCGGCACCGCGGTGGGTCTGGCGATGCGTGGCTATCGCCCGGTGGTGGAGATTCAGTTCGACGGTTTCGTGTTCCCCGGATTCGACCAGATCGTGACCCAGGTGGCGAAATTGCACGCCCGCACTTCCGGGCGCGTGAAGATGCCCATGGTGATCCGGATCCCCTACGGCGGTGGCATCGGTGCCATCGAGCACCACTCGGAATCACCGGAGGGCTATTTCGTCCACACGCCGGGCCTGAAGGTGGTGACGTGCAGCTCACCCAACGATGCGTACTGGATGATTCAGCAGGCCATCTCCTCGGATGATCCGGTGATCTTCCTCGAGCCGAAGCGCCGCTACCACGTCAAGGGTCAGGTCAACTTCTCAGCCCGTCCGCAGCCGATGCATCAGGCCAATGTCCTGCGCTACGGCACCGACGCCACGGTGTTGGCGTACGGTCCCATGGTGAAGACAGCGATGGATGCAGCCGAGGCTGCAGCGGAGGAGGGGCACTCGCTTGAGGTCATCGACATGCGCACGCTCAGCCCCATCGACTGGGTGAGCATCACGTCCTCTGTTCGACGCACGCGTCGTGCCATCGTCGTGCATGAAGCGCAACGCACACTGGGAGTGGGCGCGGAGATCGCGGCCAGACTGCACAAGGATTTGTTCTACGTCATGGAATCGCCCGTCCTGCGTGTGACCGGCTATGACACCCCTTACCCACCGTCGAAGATCGAGGACGAGTTCCTCCCCGGCGTCGACCGAATCATGGACGCGGTGGACGCGTCCCTGGCCTACTAGGAGTCAAGTCCATGAAGCGCCAATTCCTCCTACCGGATCCCGGTGAAGGCCTCGTGGAGGCCGAAATCGTGGCCTGGCGGGTCACCGTCGGGGAAACCATCGACATCAACGATGTGCTGGTGGAGATCGAGACATCCAAATCGCTCGTGGAGTTGCCCTCCCCCTTCGCGGGAGAGATCACCGGCCTGCTGGTGGAGGAGGGCGCCACAGTGGAGGTGGGTACCCCGATCGTCGAGATCGACGATGGGGAGGACGAGACGGCAGTCACTTCGGAGCCGAACCTCGTGGGCTACGGCGCCTCCGATTCCGGGCCGAGCCGTCGCCGTCGGACCCGCCGATCAGACCCGGACCCGGAGTTGACCCGGGCGCTCAGTGATTCCTACGAGCCACGCGAGCCAAGCCGCCGCTCCGATGAGGTGCATCCCGCCGGTGCGAACACAGCGGAAGCCGTGGGGGATCCGTTGCCGGGACCGGGCGTCGGACCGTCACAGTCGCAACTAGTCCTGGCCTCCGATCCGGATTCCGTGCGCGCCAAGCCGCCAGTGCGGAAGTATGCGCGCGATCTGGATGTGGATTTGAGGGCAGTGGTGGGCACCGGTCCGGACGGGACCATCACACGTCGCGATGTGGAGGCAGCCATGGCCTTCCAGCGAATGTCCGATGCCCCTGCCCAGGGACGCATCATCAACGACAGCGCCCGCTTCCAGCAAGGGGCAGCGGCACACCAGTCCATGCCCCCCGGAAGCTTCGACGGGACGAGCTCTTTTGGAAGCTCCTTCACCACTGGCTCCACCGCCGGTCCGGGGCCGGGCGGCGAAAGACGTGTTCCCATCCGAGGAGTCCGGAAGGCCACCGCGGAGAACATGGTGAAATCGGTGAACACGCACGTGCATGTCACCGAGTGGGTGACCGTGGACGTCAGCGGCACCATGGCTTTTGTGGAGACGCTGAAGGCGCGACGCGAGTTCGCAGGGCTGCGCATTTCCCCACTACTGATCTATTCCAAGGCCATCTGTTTGGCGCTGAGTCGCAATCCTGACCTGAACACGTCGTGGGATGAGGAAGCAGGTGAGATCGTCTACCACGGCAACGTGAACCTCGGCATCGCGGCGTCCACACCCCGCGGGTTGATGGTGCCCAACATCAAGGGTGCCCAACATCTGAGCCTGCTGGAACTGTGCCGGGCCATCAACCAGTTGGTGGTGGTGGCCAAGGAGGGCAAGCTCCAGCCCGGCGACTACACCGGCGGTACGTTCACGATCACCAACGTTGGCGTCTTCGGTGTCGACGCCGGCACTCCCATCATCAACGGCAACGAATCCGCCATCTTCTGCATGGGTGCGATCGAGCGCCGCCCCTGGGTGGTCATGGAAGGCGGTGTGGAGTCCGTTGTGCCCCGCCACGTGACCACGCTGACCATTGCCTTCGACCATCGGTTGATCGATGGGGAGCAGGGGTCGCGCTTCCTTCGCGATGTCGCCGAGATCCTGGCGGAGCCGGCTCTGGCGCTGCTCTTCTGACCGAGCGCCCGGGTCAACGTCGTCATACGAGGGATACCGGCTGCGGCTGATGTCCTTGCCAGTGCACTTCGATGCAAGCGTGACGTTTGTCCGATGACACCCGGGGCGCAAGGATGGTGCAATGCCATCCACGTGCGAACTGGTCGTCGACCTCGATGCCCTGAACCGCAACGTCGCTCTGGCTGCTGAACTTGCGGGTGAGCGTGCGGTGATGGTGGCCGTGAAGGCGAATGCCTACGGGCATGGCCTCGTCCCGGTTGCACGCAGTCTCCAGAGAGCAGGATCCGCCCAGTGGCTGGGCGTGGCCACCGTTGCTGAGGCGACTGCGCTGCGGGGCGCCGGCATCACGATGCCCATTCTGAAGTTCTCCATCACTTTGCCTGAAGAACTTGGCGAAGCACTTGATGCGGGCCTTGTCTTCACAGTCGGGGACGCACGTGGCATTGCCGAGTTGGCTGGGGCCGCCGTCGCCGCGGGCACCACAGCGGAGGTGCATCTCAACATCGACACGGGCATGCGACGGATCGGCGCGGAGTCGGAGGATGCCGTTGGACTCGCCCAGCAGATCGTCGCTCTCGACGGATTGAGCCTCGGTGGGATCTACACCCATCTCCCCGTCAGCGACACCCCCGAGGGGCGCGCGTTCACCCGGGAGCAGTTCGCCGTGCTGGCGGGCACAGCGCGTGCCGTCGAGAAGGTTGCGGGCTCGATCGCGCTGATTCATGCGGCCAATTCGGGTGCAGTTCTCAGCCACGATCTTGCGGGCACCAGCATGGTTCGTCCTGGCATCATGATTTACGGGTCGCTGCCTGACCCGGCAACGCCGGCGGAACGCACGCCCGAACCTGTGGCCCGTTGGACATCACGTCTCACCTTCATCAAGCACATCTGTGCCGGTGAAACCGTGGGGTACGGCCGCACGTGGACAGCGCCTCATGACACGTGGATCGGCACGGTCGCCGTCGGCTATGGGGACGGATATTCCAGGCTGATGTCCAACAGGGGACGCATGCTGGTGGCGGGTCGCAGCGTTCCAGTGGCGGGACGGGTCTGCATGGACCAGACGATGATCGACCTTGGACCGGAGGAACCGTCCGCGCGCGTGGGTGACGAAGTGGTCCTGTTGGGACGAAGTGGTGGCGAGGAGATCACAGTCGAGGAACTCGCAGAACTCATGGGAACCATCACCTATGAGGTCTCGTGCCTGATCACGGCACGAGTCCCCCGGCGATACGTGGGCGCAGAAGTACTCACGTCCAGGAGTTGAGTTTTGGCCTCCGGCTGGTGAACTCAGCGATGGCGTGTCGGGCAATCGAGTTGGTGCTCCAGCCGTCGACGACGGCGCCCACGCCGCCCCCAACGAAGGGAATGCTCTTCCCGACGAAGACGCCCAGGCGCTTGCCGCCCAATTGATTCATTGACCGGTCCAGCAACTCTTTGCTCACCAGACGGTCCAGTTTTGCGTCGAACATGGGGGCGGTTGCCACCGCGGCTGGAGAGGACGGCAACACTCCCTTGGAGATCAGTCCGGCGCTGGCGCCAGGGCCCAGCATGACCATCAGGATGGCTGTGCGCACCCGAGCATCTGCCAGGTCATAGCCACGTAGGTGGGCGATGCCCGCCACGACGCGCGCCTGCAGGAAGGTCGCGGCGGCCATGTTGGCGGGAATCGTGACCAGGGAGACGAAGAAGCCGCCCCAGTTGGTGGCGAAACCCTGACCACCCGCATAGGCGATGTGCTGATTCACGAGCCACTTGATGGCTGTCTCAGCGTCGCTGTGCTGGCCGAGCAGTGTCTTGGCAGAGGTGCGGGCCCCGGGAAGTTTTCCTTTGCCTTCGATGGCGATGTCCAGCAATTGGTGGAAGGCATCAGCGGTCAACCCCTCGGCCAGGGCCACGACGTTGTTCGGCTCACTCATGTTCACACCTCCTGGTCTGGGCACCTGGGATGCCCTGCCTACAAGAGTTGCACATGAGGTCAAGCGTCTCCACCCTCTTCGCGTCGCGAAGAGGGGAGATGCTGCTGGATTCCGCATTTTTCGTCGTCAACCTGGGCGATTGAGCCGGTTTTGCCGTTCTGGGTCCAAGTTGAGGAACAAAAGTCGGGTGTGGGCTCTCTGACGACAAGTGTGCGCGATGTGTGGGTGGTGCCTGTCAGACTAAAGGACATGCTCGACACACTCTTCGGCCCACCGGGGGAGTGGCCGGAGCAGGACCTGATCGGTTACTCCGATGAGTTCGATCCCGGCACTGCCCTGATGGCCTACCGCTGTGGGGTCTTTCCCATGCCCCTGCAGAACGGCATCCTGAACGGTGAGATGGGCTGGTGGTCCCCCATGGAACGCGCCCGACTTCCCCTGGATGAGCTGCGGATCACCAGATCGCTCCGACAGTCCACCAAGCGTTACACCACCACAGTGGACACGGCGTTCCTGGATGTCTTAGACGCCTGCTCGGATCCGTCGCGCCCGGGGGGATGGATCGACGATCGGATCAAGACTGCCTTCACGGTCCTGCACCACGTGGGCTACGTCCACAGCATCGAGACATGGGACCAGACGGGTCGACTGGTGGGCGGACTCTACGGCCTCCATCAGAACGGCATGTTCGCCGGAGAGTCCATGTTCCACCACCCCACCCACGGACGTGATGCGTCCAAGGTGGCGCTGCTGCGGCTTTGTCTGGAACTCAGAAGGGTGGGTGTCGAACTTCTGGACGTTCAATGGCTGACCCCCCATCTGGAATCCATGGGGGCGCACGTGGTTCCCCGCGCCTCCTACCTGGACCTTCTGGGAGGGGAGTTGGACCGCTCCCACAACAATGTCTGGAGCGAGCCGGAGAAATCGCGAATGTCAGGGACGGTGCTGCTGTCCATGATGGAGGATGGGTGACATGCCCGAAATGCCAGAGGTCGAGGCCATTGCCTGCCAACTTGCTGAACGCGCCGTGGGCAAAGTGGTGGCGGCCGGGCATCTCGTGGCGTTCAGCGCCCTGAAGACCTACGCGCTGGGACTCGAATCGCTGGCAGGGCTCGAGGTCTCGACCGTCACGAGACACGGCAAGTTCATCGACGTCGAGGCACAGGGCGTCCACCTCATTTTCCACCTCGCGCGAGCCGGCTGGGTAACGTGGCATACGGAGGTGCCGAGGACATTGCCCAGACCGGGCAAATCTCCCATCGCCCTGCGGATCGAGTTCGATGATGGCTCCGGTTTCAGCCTGACCGAAGCTGGCTCCCAGCGCCACCTGGCAATCCACGTCGTGTCCTCCCCTCAGGAGGTCCCGGGCATCATGTCGCTCGGGCCGGACGCCATGGGGCAGGAATTCACGGTCGACGTGCTTTCAGAGATGCTGCACACCGCCGGTAGAGGCCAGATCAAGGGGGTGTTGAGGGATCAGAAGCGGATCGCAGGAATTGGGAACGCGTTCTCCGATGAGATTTTGTTCGCCGCCCGGCTGAGCCCTTTTGCACCCGCGAACACCGTCGATGCCCTCGATCTGCACGGGCACATCCGCTCCGTCCTGAGTGGGGCACTCGAGGCGGCCCGAGGAGTGGACATGGCGAAGCTGAAGGATGCCAAACGCAGAGGTTTGCGGGTACACGGGCGAGCCGGTGACGCATGCGACGTCTGTGGCACCACGATCGCGGAGGTGTCCTTCGCGGACTCCTCCTTGCAGTACTGCCCCGGTTGCCAAACAGGCGGCAAGCTCCTGGCCGATCGAAGGATGTCCAAACTCCTGAAGTAGCTTCCGTCGGGAGTTGCGCCAAGGCGACTACCGCATCCGAGTCGAGAGCATTCCTTGAGGTGAGGCACGCAAAGAGGGAGCCCGGCCGAAGCCGGACCCCCTCGGAGGCGAGGACGGGGGGGTCCCTCTAGCCCCTGTTGCCCGCATTGCGGGACTTTGTGGCCGCTTGGCCGTCTGGGGTA
>JBQCZU010000016.1:0-56002 GCA_052089385.1 Arachnia sp. | reverse complement strand
CCGCGACGCCCGACGTGGCTTCGGCCCTGATGCGGAGCTGCTCATCACCCCAGGTCGTCCATCTCCAGGGCAGCACGGCTGGCCCCGACTGGAGATTTGAATGACGCGTCGTCAATCGAGAGCCCTGCCTTCTATATACGGTGTGGATGGAGATCGGCCTCACGAGGCCCGGCGCCTTCGATGGTAGAGGCCCAGTGGCGCACTTCAGGAGCATGGGGACCACGCCTTTTGGGGGGGTGTCTGGTGACCCGACGTGACGTTTACACTCGTCCAATTCAGCCGCCGCCCTGGCCCGGAGCCGGAGCTCGGACCCCAATGACGAGGAGCATTCAGATGGCACCCAGCGAGGAAAAGTCGCAGCGTTTGGTGACGCCACCGCCTGGACCGGGTGTGGATGCGCCCTCCGTGGTGGAGCCGACCTCCCCGGTGTCGCCGCCTTCTCCGAAAACCTCCCAGCAGGGACCCGCCACGGTGACGCCGACGGGTGCACCCACGGGTGCCCCACCCGAGGCCGTCGCGCAGCAGGGCCAGTTTTTGACCACATCCCAGGGCGCTCGTTTGCGCACCACGGATAGAGCGTTGAAGGCCGGTCCGCGCGGGCCCGTGCTGTTGCAGGATCACCACCTCCGGGAAAAGATCAGCCACTTCGATCACGAGCGCATTCCCGAGCGCGTTGTCCATGCGCGCGGGAGTGGCGCCCACGGTGTTTTCGTCGCCAACGGACGAGCATCGAAACTCTGTCAGGCAGCCTTCCTGGACAAGGATGTGGAAACACCGGTTTTCGTCCGGTTCTCCACCGTTGCCGGGTTCAGAGGATCCTCCGACACGGTCAGGGACACCCGTGGATTCGCCGTCAAGTTCTACACGTCTGAGGGCAACTACGATCTGGTGGGCAACAACATTCCGGTGTTCTTCATCCAGGAGGGCATCAAGTTCCCCGACATCATTCATGCGGTGAAGCCGGAGCCGGACAAGGAGATCCCGCAGGCACAAAGTGCCCACGACACCTTCTGGGACTTCGTGTCCCTCCACACCGAGGCTCAAGCTCACGTGGCGTGGAACATGTCCGACCGAGGCTTGCCGTTGTCGTATCGAATGATGGAAGGATTCGGCATCCACACCTTCCGGCTGATCAACGACGCGGGCGAGACAAGCCTGGTGAAGTTCCACTGGAAGCCGCATCAGGGGGTGCACTCCCAGGTGTGGGAGGAGGCACAGATCATCGCTGGCGCAGACCCGGACTATCACCGTCGCGACCTCTATGACGCCATCGATGCCGGCGCCCACCCGTCCTGGGATCTTGGTGTGCAGGTGATGCCTGACACCGAGGACGAAATGTTTCAGGGCATCGACCTTCTGGACCCCACCAAATTCATTCCCGAAGAGTTGTGCCCCGTGCAGGTGATCGGCACGATGACGTTGAATCGACGCCCCACCAACTTCTTCGCTGAAACCGAGCAGGTGATGTTCAATCCCGGCAATCTCGTGCCCGGGATCGATGTCACCAACGACCCTCTCCTGCAGGTGCGTCTGTTCTCCTACATCGACACCCAGATCACCCGGTTGGGCGGTCCGAACTTCGCGCAGTTGCCGATCAATCGTGCGCATTGCCCCGTCAATGACATGTTCCGTGACGGTTTCCACCAACAGGCCGTTCACGGCGGCGTGGCACCGTACCGTCCGAATTCCCTCGACAATGGCAACCCTGCCGAAGCCGACGACGCTTCCGCCGGGTACATCGACATTCCCACTCCCGTGTCCGGAGAGAAGGTACGCGACGTCCCGGTCACGTTCGAGGACCACTACAGTCAGGCCACCCTGTTCGTGCGCTCCCTCACCGACGTCGAGTGGAAGCACCTGGCCCGGGCCTACACGTTCGAGCTCAGCAAATGCTACGAGGAGTCAATCCGCACGCGTCAGCTTCAGTGCCTGGCCAACATCGATGCCGAACTGTGCGCCGAAGTCGCTCGCGGTTTGGGTCTTCCTGCTCCTGATCCCACCCACAAGCCGGGTGACGTGGAGGCCAGTGCCGCGGTGTCGCAGATCGGACAGACCTGGCCCGTGACAGGCCGCAAGATCGCCGTCGTCGTCGGCTCAGAGACCTCCAAAGCCGACATCACGTCGGCGAAGGATGCGATTCTGGACGCCGGAATGCTGCCCTTCGTAACGGCGCCCACGGGCGGGAAGATCGCAGGTGTGGTGGTGGATCGCACGTTCCTTACAGCCGCCTCCGTCGAGTTCGATGCGGTGCTGGTGCTCGAAGCACCCAAGCCAGCCCCGGACGCCACGGAATCCTTCGACGCGAAGGCGGGGCAGGACACTGCGGGGAAGGCCGTGGATCCGAGAGTGGTGAAGGTGGTCGGCGAAATGCTCCGGCACTGCAAAGCCATCAGCGTCACCCCGGAGGCAGCTGACGTCTTGACAGCAGCCGGTGTGCCCAAGGACGCCGCTGGCGTGGTGATCGCGGAACCAGCAGAAGCAGTGTCCCGACTTGCTGAACTCTTGACCAGCCACCGAGTATGGGAACGCTTCCCCTGATGGACAGGCTCGGGAACGGCAAACCACCTCGCGCACGTCGAAGCATGACGCTGTCGTCGCACCCGCCTTTGGGCGACCTCCTCGTCGGTCACCTTGGGATATGAAGTACCGCTATCTCGGAAATTCCGGCCTCAAGATCACCGAAATCACCTACGGCAACTGGCTGACCCACGGGTCCCAGGTGGAGGCCGACGTCGCCACCCAGTGCGTTCACGCTGCCCTCGATCACGGCATTACGTCATTCGACACCGCCGACGTCTACGCCAACACCAAAGCCGAAGAGGTCCTCGGCGCAGCCCTCAAGGGTCAGCGCCGCGAATCGCTGGAAATCTTCACCAAGGTCTTTGGCCCCATTGGCCCCAAGGGTCCCAACGACCTTGGCCTGTCGCGCAAGCACATCATGGAGGGCATCAACGGCTCCCTCAAGCGGCTGCAAACGGACTACGTCGACCTGTACCAAGCCCACCGCTACGACGTGGAGACGCCGCTCGAGGAGACGATGCAGGCATTCGCCGACATCGTTCGCCAGGGCAAGGCGCTCTACATCGGCGTCTCCGAGTGGACCGCCGACCAGATCCGCTCCGCCGCAGAGCTGGCCAAGGATCTGAAGGTTCCGTTCGTGTCCAATCAGCCCCAGTACTCGATGCTGTGGCGGGTCATCGAGGACGAGGTCGTGCCGGCGTCGAAGGAGGTCAGTGTGTCGCAGATTGTGTGGTCCCCCATCGCCCAGGGCGTGCTGACGGGCAAGTACCACCCGGGCAAGGATGCGCCCGAGGGATCGCGCGCCACGGACGAGAAGGGCGGCAAGAACACGATCAGCCGCTTCATGAACGACGAGGTGCTGACGAAGGTCCAGGACCTGAAGCCCGTCGCCGACGACCTCGGCCTCTCCATGGCGCAGATGGCCATCGCGTGGGTGCTGCAGAACGACAACGTCTCCGCAGCGATCATCGGTGCTTCCAAGCCGGAACAGATCGAGGACAACGTCAAGGCAAGTGGCGTTGAGATCCCCTCCGACGCGCTGCAGAAGATCGATGACGCTCTGGATGGCCTGGTCGAGCGCGACCCTGCGAAGACCAACGAGTCGTCCCCGACGTCGCGTGAGGCCTGATCTCCCGCGACATCTTCACCGGATCTCGACGCTCGACACGATCCTGACCGCGAGGGCGCTCCGCTTCTGCGGGGCGCCCTTCGTGTTGCAGCGTCAGGGCACGACGTGGCCGGCGGCGGTGAAGAGTCCGTACCACTCCTGGCGGGTGAGCGGAATGTCCGAGCCCGCCGCTGACTCCCTCACGCGGTGCGGTTTGGTCGTGCCGAGCACCACTTGATGTCGGCCGGGTGGCGGGTGATCCAAGCGACGGCGATCCCGGTCGGGGTGACGTCATACTTTTCGGCCAGCGCATCGAGCCGGTCATTGAGCTCGGGATAATTCTTCTTATCCCCGACGAAAACACCGTCGAAGAATCCCTTTTGGAACGGCGACCATGCTTGCATGGTGATGTCGTTGAGCCTGCAGTGGTCGAGCACCCCATTGTCCCTGTCGATGGATTGATCCAAACCGGACATGTTGACAGCGATCCCTGCGACAATCAGTGGCGAATGGGTAATGCTCAGTTGGACCTGGTTGAACACCAGCGGCTGCCGTACGTACCGCTTCAGGAGCTCCATCTGGCCGGGCGTCTGGTTGGAGACGCCGAAGGTGCGGACCTTACCGGCGTCCGCGAGTTGGTCGAACGCCTTGGCGACCTCCTCCGGCTCCACGAGGGTGTCGGGGCGGTGAAGCAGCAGAACATCCATGTAGTCAGTCCTCAGCGCCCGCAGCGACTCGTCGACGGATTCCAGGATGTGTTCAGCGAAGAAGTCGAAGTAGCCATCGCGGATCCCGATCTTTCCACAATGTCGTTTTTTTGGGGTTGCTGCATGGTTGGACGTCAGCGGGATCTGATCGTGCAACAGACCCTTTACAGCAGGCGTGTGCAGCTGCCGCTGCGCCTATCGGTGCCGCAACAGCGGTGGGGCAGGTCACAATGTCACCTGATCGTGCAGCAGACCCATGAGCGTCACTGACTCGTCCGCTCTGTTGCTCGTATGTTGCACGAAACTGACCTCGAAAATCATGAGGCCTAGTCAGAGTGGCTCCCCGGGTAGGAGTCGAACCTACTGCGCTAATCCTGATTCAAAGTCAGGCGGGCCCTACCGAAAGACCAACCGGGGAACGGTCCACATGGGACCTGCGGACAAGCTTAGTGCCTCGTTCCGATACGGGCCACCGCAGTAGGTTTTACACAGCCATGGCGTCGCCCTGACAACGCACGCTCGCGTCCGACCACAATGGTGGGAGACACGACAACACCCCATGACAGGTGGACGACGATGACACGCCAGAGATGCTTCGGCAATGGAGACCCTCTTTACGAGCGCTACCACGACGAAGAGTGGGGCAACCCAGTGCAGGATGAACCCGATGAGAGGGAACTCTTTGAACGATTGGTCCTGGAGGGTTTTCAGGCTGGCCTGAGCTGGATCACGATCCTGCGCAAGAGAGAAGCATTCCGAAAAGCATTCAAGGGATTCGTCCCTGAAAAGGTTGCAAAGTTTGACGCCTCGGACGTGGAGCGTCTCATGGGAAATGAATCGATCATTCGGAACCGCGCAAAGATCCTGGCCGCCGTAGGGAATGCTCGCGCGTTGCTCACACTGCACGAACAGGGCATGCGCCTGGAGACGCTCTTCGCGGAGTTCGCTCCCCCGTCATCGGACCCCACAGAGCACAGTCCCACTGCTCCCGGCTTCACTCCCGAATCGACGGCGCTGTCCAAGCGACTGAAAGGCTTGGGGTTCCGCTTCGTCGGGCCCACCACCATGCAGGCAACCATGCAAGCGCTGGGAATCGCGGATGGCCATGCTCCCGGTTGCTGGCTCGCAGAACCGCCTCAATAATTGCTGAGCGACAGATCAGCCACAGCGAATGCGGTTGATACGGTGACGACTGAGTTTCTGTAGCGCGGCACCAGTTCCTCCTGCGCACATGATTCTCATCTGCGCAAGGTGGCACTGGACTTCTTCACATTCGCCTGCGAATCCCTTCCCTTATTCGAACATATGTTCTATAATTAGTTTATGAAGAAGGACACGTGCATCGAGGCAACAACGTTGTTGCTCACCGCAGTCACGCAGGAGAAGCAAGCCCGTGCTGACCAGCAACGCGCCATCCTGACCCTGGCCCAGAACTACACCGCAAGAAACGACAGGTGCATTGATGATGAGACGATTGATTCGTTGATTGAGGACATCTCCCCGCGAGGCCGCTACGGCACATTGCCCGTCTCGGAGTTTGTCGGCATGGAACTCGGCCCCCTATTGGGATGCTCAGAACACCGAGCCAACACGCTCATCTTTGAAACCATCAACCTCTACTACCGCCACCGTCCCCTTTGGGACGCAGTCCAATCACTCTCCTTGGACGCCCATCGCGCCAGCAAAGCCGCCGGAAAATTCGGCAACCTCCCCCCTGACCTTGCAACACGTGCCGGAGAGCTCTGGTCAGTCAAGCAACATCGTCTTGGATGGCGAGGAGCCATCGATCTCTGCGACAAGATCCTCATCCAGCTCGACCCAGCAATGGCCGCTGAAAGGGAAGCAGCCCGGCTCAAGGAGAGGGGAGTCAAGATCTGGGATATTCACGAGGGCACCATCAATCTCACAGCGAAACTCGACGCCCTGGACGCTCACTACGTCAACGCCACCGTCGGGCAGATCGCAGGCATCCTTCGCGCCAAGCCTGAATACACCGCCGTGGCCATCGACGTCCTTCGCGCCAAGGCACTCGGAATCATGGCCCACCCGGCCATCGCACTGACGCTGATACAGGGATCGCTCCAACAGCCCATCTTCGGCACCACCGCCTACACCGAGGCCATCGGCCCCGCCGACGTTGACGCCTTGGCTGACACCGGTGCCAAAACCGACACAGGGGACGGAAACGAAGACACAGCAGGCATCCCGTGGGACGTCATCGATGTCGACTCTGGACGCGTCACCACCGACCCCCACCGCTGCCATGGACACGCCTGCGGCTTCATCACGGTGCCTTTGAAGAAACTTCAGCCTGCGATCCAGATCTACATCCACCTCAACCCAGCCGACGGGGCTGCGAACATTGAAGGAATCGGCACTGTCGCCGTCGCCACCCTCACGGAACTTCTGGACGGGAAACAGATCAGGATCACACCAGTGATCGACCTCAACACCTTCACGGATGAACACCACTACCGGCCCAGCCGACGACTCAAAGAAGCTCTCCACCTGACTTTCCCGCAAGAAGCATTCCCCTACAGCAACAAGTCCAGTCGCACCTGCGACCTCGACCACACCCGGGCCTTCCAATCATCGATCCGGGATCCACAAACCAGACTCGGCAACCTGGCGCCGCTGAGTAGACGAACCCACCGCGCAAAAACCGCTGGCTTCTGGAGTTGCGAACAACCCACACCAGGCACGCTCACCTGGACCAGCCCACTCGGCTTCAGATACACCATCGATCACAACGGAACCCATGTCCAGGAGTGATCGACGCCCGCCCCGTGGTGTCGTTCAGTCAATCAGCGATCCGGCGAGAATCACCGTTTCGCCTCCTTGGCGCTAATATCGACAGAAGAAGACCTCCGTTGAGGGTGTGGTTCAGTCGCAAGTTCCACACCTCACACGGGGGTCTTCGCCATGTCCAACAATTCCCGCGATCAAGACGGTCCTTCAGACGGCGTGCAAAAGGCCCCATCGCAGGTGCGACGGGGCCTTTTGCATGGTCCAAATCAGTCAGAAACAATCGCTCCTGATGTCAGTTCAGGCACAGCTCCAGGGCTGCGTGCCGCGCTTGGCGTAGAGGCGGTTGGCCACCGTGATCTGCTCGGCGCGGGATGCGTGGTGCGGGTAGGCGGCGAAGTCCTGGCCGCTGACTGAGCGCCATGTGGCGAGGTTGAACTGCAATCCACCGTAGTAACCGTTGCCAGTGTTGATGCTCCAGTTGTTGCCGGACTCGCACTTGGCAATGCGATCCCACATGCTCTCGCGAGCCATGTTGATGCCACTGGAGGAGGCCGCAGCGACGGGAGCCTTGAAGGCCACCTCGACCGGAACGTTGGCGATGGCCGGAGCGGCAGGAAGAATCGTGGTCTGCGCGGGGACAGTGCTCGTGCTGAACTCCACGATGTTGTTCAGAACCCACTGGTCCTTGGCAACGAACTTGCCTCCGGAGGCCACCACAACCTTGGCCTGGGCATAGGAACGGCAGCCATTCCTACCGGTGGCGGTCGAATCGCAGTCGGTCTTCCACTTGCGGCCATCATTGGCCGTCCAGGCAACCTTCTTGCCGAGCGGGTTGGTAGCCCAGGATGCGCGATCCGAGGGCAGGTAGGTCAGGTTGTTGAACACCCAACCGTTGTGGTTGTAATAGGTGCCGTTGGCTGCAACTTTTTTCGTTGCCCAGATTTCAGTGCGGCACCGGACGACCGATGAGGAGTACTTGTCGCAACTGGTCTTCCAGTAACGGCCGTTCTCAAGGTGAACACCGGGCTGGTTGTACACCGTCGGTTCGACAGCGCTCGCGCTGGATGTGGAGACGAGGCCAAAAACGGCACCCATCAGGACTGCAAGCATGATGTGCAGCGAACGCTTCAGCATCGCCAACCCCCTTAGTTCGGAACTATCTGAAGCTAACACGGGGATCCTGTGAAATCCAAAGCATTCGTTCAGGATCCTCGTCTGATTGCAGGCGGACTGCGCACTTGGTCAGGCCGAAAGCTCTGTAACCACCACCGGGTCACCACAGTCGCCTCTCATGAAAATCTCAGCCTTCTCACGCCTCGGGGGTGGCATGACAGACTGGGGACGTGACAACCCCTTCCCGTGCCCGCCGTAGCCGCGTGCGCATGACGTCGTCGGAGCGTCGCGAGCAACTACTCCTCATCTCTCGCGAACTGTTTGCCGAGCGCGGCTTCGAGGGCGCCTCCGTTGAAGAGATCGCCGCACGAGCGGGCGTCAGCAAGCCCGTTGTCTACGAGCACTTCGGCGGCAAGGAGGGCGCCTATGCCGTGGTGGTGGACCGTGAGGTGCGCAAGCTCCACGACTCCATCCGGGGCGCTCTGACCACAGAGGATGCCGGTTCTCGCGAGCTCTTGGAACGGGGCGCCCTGGCGCTGCTGACCTACATAGATCAATCCCCGGACGGATTCCGCATCCTCAACCGCGATTCGTCACTGCAGGGCCCCGGCGGCTCCTTCGCCTCCATCCTCAGCGACATCGCCGCGCAGGTCGAAGACATCCTCGCGGCTGAGTTCTCACGGTTGGATCTCGATCCCCAGTTCGCAGGCCTCTACGCGCAGGCACTCGTGGGCCTCGTGGCGATGACCGGACAGCAGTGGCTCGAAAACCGTCAGCCTGACCGACTCGTGGTGGCTCGCCACCTGATCAACCTGGCGTGGAACGGCATGGCCCACCTGAAGCCGGAACCCCAGCTCATCACCGAGATACTCGATGGCCGTCGCGCGAGCCTTGCAGAGAATCCGGCCGAATAGCCTTCAGCTCGGGGTGGGCCCCTGTCTCACCGCATCCTTCAGCAGTCGACGCAGCGAATCGGCAAGCCCGTCCTTGTCGTCGGCGGCCCACTCCCCCAGCAACGACTCCTCCAGTGCGATAAGCCCGCCGATGGCGTCGTCGACGATTTCCCTGCCCTGCGCCGTCAGCTCGACGAGAGCGCCCCGGCCATCTTCTGGATTGCGGAGCCGCGTCACGAAGCCCCGCCCCTTCAGCCGATCGATGCGATGCGTCATGGTCCCTGAAGTGACATGCGTCTCTGCCAAAAGTTTTCCGGGTGAAAGCCGGTGCGGTTCACCGGCGCGACGCAGCGCAGCAAGCACGTCGAATTCCCACGATTCCAGGCCACGATCCGTGAAGCACTGCTTGCGGTGCGCATCCAGCAGGGCAGCCAGCCGATGGATCCGCGACCATACCTGCATGGAGTCGACGGCCAGCTCTGGACGCTGGGCGCGCCAGGCCGCCACCACCTCGTCCACCTCATCGGGCGCCATGGTCCTCCCCCGCGCCAGCCACAGGCCCGGTGGCGTTGCGCACAGCCCGGACACCCGAAAACACTCCCAGTGCCTCGGACACGAGCGCAGCACCCTCCGGTGAATCAGAGAGGAACGCAACCGTCGGCCCGGAGCCGCTGACAACCGCCCCCAGTGCACCTGCGTCGAGACCTATCTCCAGAGTGCTGCCCAGTGTCGGCTGCAACCGGATGGCTGCGTCGGAAAGATCATTCACAAGGTTCTCGCCCACGCCAGCCACATCCCCGACGGCCAGGGCGTCCAGCAACGACTGGGGAATCACCGGCTGCGACGGCTCGGCCAACCGGTCGAATTCTCGAAATACCGCCGGCGTGGACAATCCGGTGTGGGACAGCGCCAGAGTCCAGTGGTAGGTGCCCGTGGTCTCAAGCGGCTCGATGATGTCCCCGCGACCGGTCCCGATGGCGGTACCGCCCGTCAACAGGAAGGGAACATCAGCGCCGAGCTTCGCAGCCAGATCGCGGAGCTCGGAACTGTCGGCGGGACGTCCCCACAGCTCGTTGCAGGCCACCAACACGGCTGCGGCATCAGCCGAGCCACCAGCCATCCCGCCGGCAACGGGGATGCGTTTGCGCACCATGATGTGGCAGCCGGCATCCGCCACTGAGGCATGCTGGGCGAGGAGTCGGGCGGCACGGATGGCCAGATTCGTGTGATCGGTGGGCAGGAAAGCTGCGCCCTCACCCCGGAATGCCACATGGAAGGTTCCCGGGGAGGCTGACTCAACAACCAGCTCATCCCACAGCGACAATGCCTGGAAGACGGTGCCCAACTCGTGATAGCCCGTGTCGTCGGCCGCACCGACGCACAGGGCGAGATTGACTTTCGCGGGGACACGTACCCGCACCACCTGGGCCACGTCAGCCAACGTAGCCCATCACTGCGATTCAGCCATCCAGGCAGAAGCCACGGCGGCGAACTCCTCGATGCCGAGCACTTCGCCGCGCGACTGCGGGTTCACGCCTGCCGCCTCAATGATGCGCGACGCTGCCGCCGCCGAGCCCATGAGCGACGCGAGCGCTGCACGCAGCATCTTCCGACGCTGAGAAAAGGCAGCGTCGATGACGGCGAAGACTTTCTCGCGCGGTGCATCGGTGGCCGGAGGATCCCGTCGTTCGATGCGCACGAGCCCGGATTCGACGTTCGGAACGGGCCAGAACACCTTCGGTGGCACGGTGCCGACCCTCTTCGCTGCCGCATACCAGGCCATTTTCGCGCTCGGCACCCCGTAGGTTTTGCTACCGGGAGGCGCCACGAGCCTGTCGGCCACCTCGAGTTGCACCATCACCAGCCCCCTGGACCAGTGGGGGAAACGTTCCAGCAGGTGCAACAGCACGGGCACTGAGATGTTGTAGGGCAAGTTGGCCACCACTGCCGTTGCGGTCTCCCCCGGCAGTTCGTGGATCCGCATCGCATCCGTGTTCACCACGGTGAGCCGGTCCGTAGCGTCGCTGCCCAGACGATCGGTCACAGTCTGCGACAACCGGTCCGCGAGCCTGTCCTCGATCTCCACCACGGTGACTGCCCGGGCAACTTCGAGCAGCCCAAGCGTGAGGGAACCGAGCCCGGGGCCGATCTCCAGGACGACGTCGCCGTCCGTCACGCCCGAGAGCGACACGATGCGCCGCACCGTGTTGGGATCGATGACGAAGTTCTGGCCACGTTGTTTGGTGGGTTTGAGATCCAGCTCAGCTGCGATCCGGCGGATCGACGATGGATCGAGCAATCCGGTCTCAGGCATCCTCACCCCAGGGACCGCCGTAGGCGGCAAAGGTATTGCTGACCAGTTGGTCACAGAGCTCTGCGAGGTCTGTGCCCGTCAATTCCGCAAGGAACCGCACCGTGTGGGGAAGCAGGTACGGGGCATTCGGCTTGCCACGCCGTGGTGTGGGGGTGAGATACGGCGCGTCGGTCTCCACAAGCAGCTTCTCCAACGGGACCTCCGCGACGGCCTCGCGCAGCGAGGCTGCGCTACCGAAGGTGAGCACCCCCGGCATCGAGATCCAGTAGCCCCGCGAAACACACTCCCGCGCGAAGGCGGCGTCACCGGAGAAGCAGTGCATGACGACCCGCTCCGGGGCAGTGGTGGTGTCCAGCACCTCCAGAATCTCCTGATGCGCTTCCCTGTCATGGATCATCAGCGTGAGGTCCAGTTCCCTCGCCAGACGGATGTGGGCACGGAAGGAATGCACCTGTGCCAGCCGTCCGTCCTCACTCCGGGTCCGGAAATGGTCCAGGCCGGTTTCACCAATGGAGCGCACCTGGCTGAACCGTGCCAGTGCCGGAAGCTGCGCCAGTTCGGCATCAAGGGCCTCCTGCCCCTCCTGCTCGAACAGGTGGGCCGCATGGTTGGGATGCAGGGCGACGGCGGCCACCACCCGCTGGTCCGACTGTGCCAGCGAGATGGCTTCTCTCGAGGATTCCAGGTCATAGCCGACGTCGATGGCCCGCGTCACGCCCACCCGGCTGGCCAGGTCCAGAGAGTCCTTGGCTGCAAGTCCCGAGAATTGACGCGTGGACAGGAAGTGCGTGTGATTGTCCACCACCGGCCGTGGCAGCGCCTCGGGCAGCGGGGGCAGCGTGAGCTCGTCGATGATGTTCATGACTTGTCCTTCCTGGCCGCCAGCGCGGCTTCGTACAACTCCTTGCGGTTGGCACCCGTCACATCAGCGACGGACCGGACCGCTGTGGACAGTTTCTCACCATCGGCGATGCGGGCGGCAACCAGTTCCAGCGCATCGTCCACCCCGGCGACGTGTTCCTCGGCGCCTCCGACCACCACGGTGACCTCACCGCGGACACCGTTGGCGGCCCACTCCCGCAGCGTCGTCAGCGTCCCGCGCACCACTTCCTCGTAGGGTTTGGTCAGCTCCCGGCACACGACGGCGGCACGCTCAGCCCCCAGGACATCCGCTGCATCCCTGAGGAAGTCGGCCAGACGATGGGGCGCCTCAAAAAACACCATGGTGCGGGTTTCTGCCGCCACCGATGTCAGCCGGGCGCGTCGCTCCCCTGATTTGCGTGGCAGGAAGCCTTCGAAGCAGAACCGATCCGTTGGCAATCCGGAGACGGCGAGTGCCGTCAGGACTGCGGAGGGCCCCGGCATCGCAGTGACTTTCAGGTTGTGCTCGATGCAGGCATTGACGATCCGGTAACCGGGGTCGCTGACAGAGGGCATGCCGGCGTCAGTCACCAGGGCCACGGTCTGGCCCGAGGCAATGGCTTCCAGGAGCTCGCCAGTCCTGGCCTCCTCATTCCCCTCATAGAAGGACACGATGCGACCACTCGCCACCACTTGCAGGCGCCTCAGCAGCATGCCGAATTTTCGGGTGTCCTCCGCGGCGATGAGGTCCGCATCGGCAAGGAGGGATCGCAGGGATTCGCTGGCGTCACGATGCGATCCGATGGGCGTTGCGGCCAGCACCAAAGCGCCGGATGGGTGGAGGGTCATGGCATCAGCCTAGAATGCTCGACGTGCTGACAACTGCCCTGGCGCTCGATGAGGCGCGCATGACGGATCGTCGAGCCGGTTGGTTGGTGACAATCGGGATCACTGCCATGGCGTTCATCCTGCGCGTGATCAATCTCGGTTTTCCCCACAAGGTGATGTTCGACGAGACGTACTACGCCAAGGATGCCTGGGCGATCATGCAGTCCGGCTACGAGCGCAAGTGGCCCGATCCGCAGGACGACCGCAACGCCGAGATCCTTGGTGGCGACCTTTCCGGCATGCTCAATGAACCGTCCTACATCGTGCATCCCCCTCTCGGGAAAATCCTCATCGGGTGGGGAGAACAGCTTTTCGGGATGGATCCGTTCGGGTGGCGGATCGCGGCCTGCATCTTCGGGGCGCTCATGGTGTTCTTCGTGATTCGCCTGGCGCGTCGCCTGTCACGCTCCACGCTCGTTGGCGCCATCGCGGGCATCCTTGTCACCTTTGACGGCCTCGCTTTCGTGATGAGCCGCATCGCTCTTCTGGACATCTTCCAAGCGACGTTCGCGGTGGCAGCCATCTCAGCACTGGTGGCGGACCGGGACTGGTTCAGGGAGAAACTTGCGCGGCATCTTCGTCGAAATGGCCTCCGCGATCTGGGTGGCCGCTACGGCCCCCTGCTGCTCTGGCGGCCGTGGCGCATCATCGCCGGCATCATGTTCGGGGCCTCCATTGCAGTCAAATGGAACACCCTCTACATGGTGGCCGTTTTCGGCATCGTCACGGTCATCTGGGACATGGGCGCCAGACGCCTTGCCGGGGCAGGCAACAAGTCCCTGATCTCCATCCTGGGCGACGGCGTCGCCGCCTTCATCCAACTCGTCGTCGTCGCTGTACCCGTGTACCTGGCGGCGTGGAGCAAATGGCTCACCACCGACGGCGGCTGGGACCGGCAGTGGGGCGCGGAGAACCCTGAGGACCCCATCGTGATGCGCTTCGGCAACGCGCTGGGATCACTGTGGCACTACCACGTGGCCATGTATGACTTTCACACCGGCGAGGGCATGCTGGAAGCCACCCACCCCTACGAGGCACACCCCGCCGGCTGGTTGTTCATGGTGCGCCCCATCGGCATCGACGCCGAGAACAGCATCGAATCGGGCACCGGCGGCTGCGAAGCCGTGGGCACCACATGTCTGCGCGTGGTCTCCGCGATGGGCACGCCGCTGCTGTGGTGGCTGGCCGCCTTCGCCCTGATCGCCGCGCTCTGGTTCTGGCTGGGCAGGCGCGACTGGCGTTTCGCCGTCCCCGTGCTGGCCGTGGCCGCTGTGTGGTTGCCGTGGTTCCAGTACGCCGGGCGTCCCCTCTTCTTCTTCTACGCCATCATGATCATCCCGTTCTCCGCAACGGCCCTGGCCATGGTCATGGGCAAATTCCTGGGACCCGCCCACGGCCCTCAGAGGCGCACCAGAGCAATGGCGGTGGGCGTCGCGATTGCCCTGATCATCCTCAATTTCGCGTTCATCCTGCCGGTCCTGACCGATCAGTTGATGACCAGACCGGCCTGGCTGAGTCGCATGTGGTTCGGCACCTGGATCTGAGACGCACCCTCCGGCCTGGGTCGGCTGCCGTCAGCCGCGATTCATCCGGTGCCGCAGTGATCGCGCCTGTGCCCGCATGCGTGAGGACAGCGGCAACGCGACGTCGCGTTCTTCGCTGCCGACGAGCAGCGCCGCGAGCCAGCAGCCACTGGCAGTGCCGTTCATCAGCTCACCGCGACCGTTGCCGCGAGCATAGAATCCACCCGGGATGGCCGAGGCGCCGACGGCGGGGCGTCCGTGGTCGCTGGGATCGATCACCAGTCGCGAGGCTCGTACATCTGAGGCCCCCAGCGTGGACTCTGCCCAACGCTGTAGCTCAGTTGCCGCCTCGTTGAAGGATTCTGGTGTGGTCTTGACGCCCAGCAGGATCGTTTCGTCGCCGTCGGGACGGATCATCCATACCGGCGGGCCCGCGAGCAGGGAGACCGACTCCACCACTTCCTCAGTTCGACAGCGCAGCACGGGCACCCATTCTGATCGGGCCACCCGCGCGATGCTTCCCCACGGGCTGATACCGAGAGTGTCCAGTACTGCGACGGCGCGGGTCACCTTCAGTTCACGAGCCCAGGCGGCATTGTCGCGGTGGGACACCAGCGACATCCCGTCACGACGCTTCAGGTGGGTCACAGTGGTGTCGTGGACGATCGTTGCTCCGGCTGTGGCGGCCTGCGATGCCAGTGCTGCGCCGTAGGCAGCGGGGTCGATGGCGAGGGCCTCGGAATGCAGCCACGCGCCTGCCCGGTGATCCTCATGCGCTTCGCGCACCTCAACGCGTGCCCCGGCGGCTGTGATGAGTGCCGCCACTTCCCTCAGTTCGCGGGCCAGTGCAACGCCCAGGGAATGGTCATGCAGGGCAAGCGTCCGGTGTTCCACAGCGCCGGCTGCCAGAACGCGCCTGATCTCGGCCATGCCTGAAAGGTTTCGCCGGACGTGCTCATGGGCCGGTTCTTCACCGTAGGCCGACGCCATGTTGGCCACCGTGCTCGCGTGGGCACAGGCGGCCACACCATGACCGATGCCTGCCGAGGCACCCTCTGGGTTGGGGTCGAGCACCGTGACTTCAAATCCCTCGGATGCAAGGCGTCTCGCGGCGGTGAGTCCTGCCACCGTTGCCCCGATCACCACGACGTCGCGTGCCATGGCACCAACGATACCGGTCACCGTCATTGCCCATGAAGGACCCTCGGGTTCAGCGACACCGTCGCCGTTCAGTAACCTTTGACGGACGAAAGGAAGACCATGCTCGGCTGGAGCCTCCACAACAACGGAAACCTTCTCCCGGGGGCGGTGGTGATGCCCCGCGAGCGACTCAGTTGGGGCCGCACGATCGGGCTCGGTGCACAACACGTCGTGGCGATGTTCGGGGCCACCTTCGTCTTCCCTCTACTGATGGGCCTCAACCCACAACTCGCAGTGATGATGAGCGGCATCGCAACGCTGATCTTCCTGGTCGCCGTCAAGCACAAGGTGCCGAGCTATCTGGGCTCCAGCGCATCGTTCGTGGGCGTCGCCACTGCCATCTACGCTGCGGGTGGCGATCCTGCCGACCTCACCGGCGCCCTGTTCGTCGTGGGCCTGCTGCTGTTCATGGTCGGACTCATCATCCATTTCGCCGGCGCCCGCGTGATCCACAGAGCTCTGCCACCCGTCGTGACGGGAGCCGTGGTCATGCTGATCGGCTTCAACCTGGCACCGGTGGTGGCCGGAGTCTACTGGCCGGTTGATCCCTGGCTCGCGTTCACCGTCATGCTCGTTGTGATAGGGTTGAGCGTCGGGCTTCGGGGTTTCCTCGGCCGCATCGCGATCTTTCTCTCACTGATCATCGGCTACGTCCTGAGCTTCGTGTTCGATCTCGTGCTCGGCCCCCGCCAGCAGGTGGCCGATGATGGCACCACCACCATGGTGGACCGCGTCGACTGGTCGGGGGTGGCCTCCGCGGACTGGCTGGGACTGCCACCCCTCACGGATCTCGCGAACTGGACATACGGCGCCGCCGACAACGTCGTGGGGCTCCATCTGCCCACGTTCGATTTCGCACTCATCATCATTGCGCTGCCCGTGGTGATCGCACTGATCGCCGAGAACACCGGGCATGTGAAAGCCGTCGCCGAGATGACGGGCGAGGACCTCGACCCGATGATGGGACGAGCAATCGCTGCTGATGGCGCAGGCTCCATGATTGCCACTCTCGTCGGGGCCGGACCCACCACCACCTACGCGGAGAACATCGGCGTCATGGCCTCCACTCGGGTGTACTCCACAGCCGCCTACGTCGTCGCCGCCATCTTCGCCACCGGCTTCGGATTCTCCCCCAAGTTCGGCGCCATCATCTCAGCCACCCCCAGCGCTGTCCTGGGCGGCATCACCGTCGTGCTCTACGGAATGATCGGGCTGCTGGGCGCGAAGATCTGGAAAGAGAACAACGTCGATTTCGGCAACCCCATCAACCTGGTCCCGGCCGCCGCCGGCATCATCATCGGCATCGGCGACGTCCAACTCAGCGTGGGTGACTTCACCCTGGGGGGCATCGCACTCGGGACCATCGTCACCGTGAGCGTCTATCACCTGGCCCACGCCATCGCTCCCGCTGACCTCAAGGCCGCGGCAGATGGCGCCTCACTGGTCTACGACGCCCCTGGGATGTACACCGACGACGACGGGGCGTGAGCTAGTTTGGGGCCGTGCACGAACAGAGCGAACTCGATTTCCGGGATGCCATGGCGCACGTCTCGGCCCCGGTCACCATCATCACCACCATGGTTGACGGCGTCCCCTACGGCTCCACCGTCTCCGCATTCGCATCGCTGTCCGTCCATCCACCCATGGTGTTCTTGGCCCTGGACAACAGCGGGGCACTCATCAACCACATCCGCGCCTCAGGAAGGATCGGCGTCAACGTTCTCACCAGCGCACAGGCACCTCTGGCAGTGCGCTTCGCAACGCGCGGACTGGAGGACAGGTTCGCAGGCATTGACTGGGTTGAGGACGACGGGCTGCCCCGCCTCCCTGACTCCACCGCATGGCTGCGCTGCGACGAGGTGACATTCACCCCCGGTGGCGATCACACGGTCCTGCTCTGCACTGTCAGCGGCGCTGAGACCGCTGGCGTGGATGGTCTCACGTACTACCAGCGTCGCTTCGGATCCGCCTCGGCCGCAACCGCCGCACCCGGCATGCTGTCCTGATGTGGTCCGGGCTCCGGCCCCCACTCAATGACCACTATTATCCACTCCATGACTTCGCTGCTCCACGCTGACGCGACTGGTTTTTTCGGGGCCCACGGCGGCCGCTTCCTCCCACCTCACCTGGAGGCACCCATAGCGGAGGTGGCCGCGGCCTATGCGGAGGCACGCCAGGACCCGGAGTTCGCACGGGAACACGAAGCATTGCTGACCGACTACGTTGGCCGGCCCTCCCCCCTGTTCCTCGCAGAGCGACTCACCGAGCACTTCGGTGGCGCAAAGATCTATCTCAAGCGAGAGGACCTGAACCACACCGGGTCACACAAGATCAACCACTGTCTCGGTGAGGCCCTGCTGGCCAAGCGCATGGGCAAGAAGAAACTCCTGGCGGAGACCGGGGCCGGCCAGCACGGCGTCGCACTCGCCACTGCCGCTGCGCTGCTGGGACTCGAGTGTGAGATCCACATGGGCGCCATCGACGTGGAGAAGCAGCACCCCAACGTGGTGCGCATGGAGTTTCTGGGCGCCACCATCGTGCCTGTCACCGACGGCGGGCAGTGCCTCAAGGACGCCGTCGACTCCGCTTTCGGGAAGTTCGCCACAGACTGGGAGGACACGTTCTTCGCCATCGGCTCAGTGGTGGGCCCGGACCCGTATCCCACGATCGTGCGCGATTTCCAGGCGGTCGTCGGCCGTGAGGCACGCAAGCAGATTCTGGCTCGTGAGAACCGTCTTCCCGACGCCCTGGTGGCCTGTGTTGGCGGTGGATCCAACGCGTTGGGCCTGTTCACTGCGTTCCTGGAGGACGAGAACGTGAAGATCTACGGCGTGGAACCCGGGGGCAGGGATCTGGGCACGGTGGGCGCGCACGCCGCCACCATGACACTCGGTTCTCCCGGCATGCTGCACGGAATGAAGACGATGCTCCTCCAAGATGCCGACGGTGGCCCCGATGCCGTGCACTCCATCGCTTCCGGTCTCGACTACCCCGGTGTTGGCCCACAACATGCGCACCTGCGCGACATGGGACGCGTGGAGTACGTGACCGCCTCCGACGCAGAGACACTCGAGGCATTCCAACTCTTGTGCAAGGCCGAGGGCATCATCCCTGCCCTGGAGAGTGCACATGCCCTCGTCCAGACTGCGAAGATCGCACCCACCATGGGTCGCGATGAGGTCATCATCGTCAACCTGTCTGGCCGCGGCGACAAGGACATCGACTACGTGGCCGATCAGATCCGCGGCTGAACAGCACAGTTTCGGAGCGCCGTCAGGCGCGGTAGCCGTGCCCCTCGGGCTTGATCACGGTGAGAATGAAAGCGCTGTCCTCCACCGCGTCGACGCTGTGTCGCTCCGCGGGCACGACGAGGAAGTCACCCTCCTCCAACTGAACCTGCTGCTGCGCAGTGTGGACCTTCAACGCTCCACCGAGCACCAGGACCGTTGCCTCCCCCGGGCTGACGTGCTCGTCCATGCGATGACCGGCCAGCATCACCACCAGCGTCTGCCGCAAAGCCTTGTCCCTGCCCCCATGCAGGGTTTTGGCGCTGCGTCCGCTGGTATCGCCCTGCCCCGCAAGCGTGATCTGTTCCTCGATCAAGGCCGTGAGTTTTGTTGAATGCATGATCGTCCTCCCTGACGTTCGTGGTTCTTGCCGACCCTAACCTGCGGCTCTCCCTCACATCGAGAAAATTCGCGACCCACTTGACACACGATGTACCCCTGGGGGTATTCTTTAGATACCCCCAGGGGTATCACATTCATCGGAGCAACAGAGTTTGGAGCAGATATGTGCAGTGCAGTGACGTGCAAGGTGTGCAAGAAGACCACATGGGCCGGTTGTGGTAGCCACGTGGACTCCGTTCGACGCAGCGTGCCCGCCGCCAATTGGTGCAACGGCAAGCATTCGCAGGCCGAGAGGGATCAGGCAAAAGCCAACAACCCCAGCCCATTCGCCCGCCTGTTCGGCCGCTGAGAAGAAGGAGCAACCATGCTGTTGGAGCGCATTTACGACGAGGATCTCGCCCAGGCCAGCTACTTCATCGGCTGCCAGGCCGAGGGCGAAGCCATTGTGGTTGACCCCCGACGCGACCTCGATGTCTATCTCGAGATTGCGGCAAAGAACAACATGACGATCACGTCGGTGGCGGAGACCCACATCCACGCCGACTACCTGTCAGGTACACGTGAACTCGCCGCCCGCACCGGCGCGACGATGTATGTCTCGGATGAGGGCGGACCTGACTGGACCTATGGACACGGTTTCGACGACGCCGTTCGAATGAAGGACGGCCACAAGATCACGCTCGGCAACATCACTGTCCAGGCCGTACACACCCCGGGCCACACGCCCGAACACATGTCATTCCTCATCACCGACGGCGCCCAGGCCACTGAGCCCGGCTTCATGCTCACCGGTGACTTCGTCTTTGTCGGCGATCTCGGCCGCCCCGACCTCCTCGACGAGGCTGCCGGTGGCATCGACACCCGCTTCGTCGGTGCCAAGGACATGTTTGCAAGCCTTCGCGATCGCTTCCTCACGCTGCCCGACTATGTGCAGGTTCTTCCTGCACACGGCGCCGGCAGCGCATGCGGAAAGGCCCTGGGCTCCATTCCGGGCACAACCGTTGGCTATGAGCGTGCCTTCTCCTGGTGGGGCAAACACCTGAGCAACAATGACGAGCAGGGATTCATCGACGAGCTTCTCGACGGCCAACCGGATGCACATGCGTACTTCGGGCGCATGAAAACGCAGAACAGGGTGGGCCCTGACGTGTTGGGGGATCCGGCCGAGCTCATCGAGTACACAAAGGACATGCTCGCCGCCGGACTCGCGGATGACAGCATCATCCTGGTGGACACCCGCCATCACAGCGAGGTCCACGAAGGCACCGTCGCGCGTTCACTCAACATCCCCGGACTGAACAAGGCAGCGAGCTACGGCGCATGGGTGTACAACCCCGACGTCGAGAATCGGCCGCTGGTTCTGCTGGCAGGCGACATGGACGAGGCCACTGCCATGCGTGATCACCTAATCAGGGTGGGCATCGACACGGTCGTGGGTTTCACCACATCGTTGAGCGGATGTGATCTGGTGAAGCCCACGGTGGTCAAGCCCGAGGATCTCGGCAACTTTGAGCACACGATGCTCCTGGATGTCCGCAACAAGACCGAATACTCACAAGGACACCTTCCCGGCGCCGAACAGCTCAGTGGCGGCCGTGCGCTGTGGCACATGGATCAACTCCCCCGCGAGGGAACCATACTGACCTACTGCCAAACCGGCATACGCAACAGCGTGGCCGCGGGTGCACTGCGGCGTGAAGGATTCGACGTCGCCGAGATCGAGGGCGGATATGCCAACTGGCTGAACAAAGCTGGCAACGTCCCCGTGACGCTGTAGCGGAGATATCCCAGATGGAATCCGGCATCATCCTTGCCCTCGTCCTCGCCGTACTTGTGGGAGTCTCCCTCGGACTACTGGGTGGTGGCGGGTCCATTCTCGCCGTCCCCATCCTGACCTACGTCGTCGGCATGGAACCGCGGGAAGCAATTGCAGCCTCCCTGTTCATCGTGGGCGTGACCAGTGTGTTTGGCCTCTTCTCCCATGCACGGGCCAAACGGGTCCGGTGGAAGACCGGAGTGATCTTCGGTCTCGCCGCCATGGGAGGGGCCTTCACAGGTGGGTTCATCGGGGGTTTCATCCCCGGCACCGTGTTGATGATCCTGTTCGCCGTCATGATGATCGCGACCGCCTTCGCCATGATCCGGCGCAAGGTTCAGGAGTCGGACACACACGCAGAGAAGTCGGCTGGCCTGCCCATCCTGCGCATCGTCATCGACGGGTTCGTCGTGGGGATCGCCACGGGGCTGGTGGGCGCCGGCGGGGGATTCCTCGTCGTACCGGCTCTGACCCTCCTGGGCGGTCTGCCGATGGCAGTGGCCGTCGGCACGTCATTGCTGGTGATGTCCATGAAGTCATTCGCGGGCCTTGCCGGATACCTGTTCTCGGTGTCCATCCAGTGGCCAATCGTCCTCGCGTTCACCGCCATCGCCGTCGCCGGATCCTTCATCGGTTCCGCCCTCTCCGGACGAATTCCGGGCCCCGCCCTGCGCAGAGGGTTCGGGTTTTTCGTCCTCATCATGGGCGGCATCGTGCTGGCGCAGGAAATACCTCAAGCTTTCGCCCTGATGATCCAGGGATGACGCGGACACCCCACGGCAACCACACATCCATCCACCGCACTCACCTGAAGGAACACAATGCTTCGCAACATCTCCATTCTTCTCGGCGCCCCCCTGCTGGTTCTGAGGCTGGCCGGTTGCTCAGAACCAGCTGACGCGGCCGTTGGCGAGGGCACCGTCCTGATCGATGTGCGGACCCCCGAGGAATACGCCATGGGGCACCTCGCAGGCGCACAACTTCTCGACCTGAACAGCGGCGAGTTCGCAGCAACGCTGCCACAGTTGAGCCCGGACACCGAGTACTTCGTGTACTGCCGATCAGGCAACCGCTCTGGCCAGGCCGTCAAGATGATGCAGGACGCCGGGTTCACGGACCTGACAAACCTCGGCTCGCTTGAAGAGGCCGCCGAAGCCACCGGAATTGCCATCGTCTCCTGACGTGGATGGGCACGGGGAGAAACGGCGCGGACGGGACTGACGGCTGATAGCTTGTTTGACCCCAACTGAAGGACTCCGATGAAGCGAATTGCCGCCACCCTCCTCACAGCTCTGATGTCGCTCGCAATCATTCCGGTCACGCCCGCCGCTGCCACTCCAGCTGAACTGACGATCGCCACATTCAACGCCAGCCTGAACCGCTCCGAGGCGGGGCAGTTGATTGTTGACCTCTCCACTCCGGAGAACGACCAGGCTCGCAATGTGGCCGAGACGATCCAGCGGGCGGACGCTGATGTCCTTCTGATCAACGAGTTCGACCACGACGATGCGGGGAAGGCCGTCGACCTCTTCCGTACGAATTATCTGGAGGTGTCGCAAAACGGGGCACCCATCTCGCAATACCCGTATTCCTGGAGCGGACCCGTCAACACCGGCGTGCCCAGCGGCTTCGACCTGAACCGTGACGGCTCCGTCGGCGGCCCCGACGACGCACTCGGTTTCGGATTCTTCCCGGGACAGTACGGCATGGTCATCTACTCGAAGTACCCGATCCTTGACGACCAGGTGCGCACCTTCCAGAACTTCCTGTGGGCAGACATGCCGGGTGCACTGCTGCCATCGGTGCCCGGCACCAACGACGGCTGGTACTCCGATGAATCGCTCGAGGTGCTGCCGCTGTCGTCGAAGACCCATGCGGATGTTGCCATCGATGTGGATGGCACCACTGTGCATGTGCTGGCGGCCCATCCCACTCCCCCATCCTTTGATGGCGAGGAACAGCGCAACATGCGCCGCAACCACGACGAGATCCGGCTGTGGGCGGACTACATCGAGGGCACGGCTGATTACCTCTACGACGATGAGGGCATCTACGGCAGCCTTCCCAGCGGCGCAGCGTTCGTGATCATGGGCGACTACAACGCCGACGCAGAAGACGGAAATTCCTGGCCGGGTGCAATCGACCAACTGCTGAGCTCATCTCGCGTCCTCGACCCGCTTCCCGCCTCCGATGGAGCCGTCGAGGCCGCTGAGCTGCAAGGTGGCGACAACGACACGCATGTGAGCGATCCACGCTACGACACGGCTGATTTCGGCGAACCGACGCCCGGCAACCTGCGCGTCGACTACGTCCTGCCCAGCGTCGCGGCACTGACCGTCAGGGATGCCGGTGTGTTCTGGCCCACGACGGAGGATTCGCTGTACCGACTCACCGGCGAGTTCCCCTTCCCCACCTCGGACCACAGGCTCGTGTGGGTCACGGTTGAAACCCAGGGCGCGGAGCCAACACCCACTCCTGCACAGACGTCGACCCCCTCCCGCCCTTCATCACCAGCGCCCGGACTTCCCAGCACCGGACACTGAGTCGCACGGCGGGCAAGCCCTCGGCTCCACTGCCCCCACAACGCAAAGCAGACGCCTGGCACCGCCAGACGTCTGCTTTGTTTGTGGAGCTAAGGGGATTCGAACCCCTGACCTTCTCGATGCGAACGAGACGCGCTACCAACTGCGCCATAGCCCCTGATTGAACAGCGTGATGATGCTATCACCGGGCACCGGCGCACGTCGATTCAACCGGGAGACAGGACTACTCTCCAACGGCCCGAACGTGGAGCGGATGAATGCGTGAGCGTTGCGACTCCTCAAGCTGCAACTCCTCCACATCGTCGTCCGGATGATCTGCAGTTGGGACCACCGTGGTGGTGATGATGACCGGCGCAGACAGATCGATCGTGCGCACTGTCCGTGGCACCAGCGGCTTGGAAACATAGGTGGGAGCAGTGACGGGGATGGGGTCCCACAGGACGCCCGCCTGGTGGGGGGCTCCAAGGTCCACGGAGATGTTCAGGGATTCCTCATTCCTCCCCAGATCAATGACGCTGGTGTCCTCGTCGCCGAAGCCAACCTGGATGCGCTCGGCCCGCGAGTCCAGGCGCTGCTGCATGGTGCGGACGCTGAAGCGGGCCACCACGAGGAACACCACCAACAATGATGCGGGTATGGAGATTGACCAGAAAGGCACGACGGCGGTTGGTGACAGCACCAGCAGGACCACGAAGGCCGCCAGGAGAGCCGCAGCAACACCTCCCCTTCGACGCGCAGCGGCGGCCGCGTGAAGCCTCAACCCCGTGAGTTCCGCCCGCCTGGTCAACGGCGTGGACACCTCAACGACCTGCTCCGGTTCGGCCGGCGCGACAGCCCGGCTCCCCACAATGCGCATCGAGCTCGAGAAGCGCAACGAGGGGTCCCCGTCAATCTCATCAGGAGTCTTCCTGTGATGGGCAAGCCAGGACAGCCCAAAGGCCAGTCCGGCCGCAACGGCGACAAAGATGATGATTCCGGCTAGCACGCCCCCTACTTAAACAGCACTTGTGTGATTTGGGGCCACGACTCCCCGCAGACACCAAGAACGGTCACAAACTGTCAACTCTTTTGAACGTCCTCACACGTCGTCGAGCGGCCAGCACAACACGTGTTCTCCGGCACGTACGTGATCGACCTGTTCACCCATGATGATCAGCGCATTGCTGCGTGAAAGCTCCGCCATGGCATGGGGATCCGACACCCTCTCCACCGTCGTTACGTGGGTGTCGGTCATGAGGGTGCCGCGCAGGATGTGGGTTCGTCCCGCCACGGAATGCAGAGGAGTGCGAGTGATGGCGCGCAGGACGGGGCGGTGTTCGTTGGCACCTGCGAGGCGGCGGATGAGGGGCCACACGAATGCCTGAAACGATACGTAAGCGCTCACGGGATTGCCCGGCAGCATCACCATGGGCACCCCGTCCTCGCCGATGATGCCAAAGGTCTGCGTGCGTCCCGGAGACATTGCGACATCCACGGAGTCCGTCATGCCAAGGTCTGACATGGCTGAGGCCACCGCTTCGTAGTCCTCACGGCGTCCGGAGGTGGTGGAGATGAGGAGATCAGCCCGAATGAGCTGATCAGTGATGGCGGCCCGGATCTCCTCTGGATCGCTGGAATGAACGGCCACGCGAAACACTGTCGCTCCCGCGGCGCGGGCCGCGGCAGCAATCATGAACGAGTTGGAATCGGTGTTCTCTCCGTGGTTGACCTTGCTGCCCGGCTCAACCAGTTCGTCGCCCGAACTCACCACCACAACCCGGGGCCGGGGACGCACCAGGACGCGGTCAATCCCGGCGCTCGCCATCATGCCGATCGCCCGGTCATTGAGGGTGTTCCCCTCGCTGAGGAGCCGGGTGCCCACTGCGAGGTGTTCCCCAGCCGCTCGAACATAGTCACCTTCCGCGACAGAATCGGTGACGTTCAAGGTTTCTCCATCCACCGCCACGAAAGCTGCGGGAAGCACTGCGGTTGCCCCTCGCGGGAGGACGTCACCGGCGCGGACAGCCACCGCGGATCCGCCCTCGAGCCGATCGACGGATTCCACCAGCGCCAATTCTGCAGCATCGCCCGTGGGTAGACCGGCGGCCACAACTGCATAGCCGTCCACCTTCGATGTGTTGTTCGGTGGCACGTTGATCATGGAGTCAATGTCTTCACACATGACCTGGTTCCATGCATCCAGAAGGCCCATGCCGAAGGGGTTGAGTGGCTCCACCAGGCTCAGGAGGTAGGTGACGTGATCCGCCACACTGCGCAGCCCGTTTGCATCAAGATCAGGCGCCGGTGGCAGCGTGGGCACGGACTCCTCCACGTCCACCTCCGCCCCTGCATCGATGAAGGGGGTGGACTTCTTGCGACTGAACAAAGCCATGGACTCTACGATAGGTCCCATGCGCCCAGCTGACTCCAAGGACGCGCTGCGCCGAGCCATCCAGACCCGCAGAACAGAGCTTTCTGCCCAGCACTGGGCCATGGCGGACGCAGCCCGCACGCAGTTCCTGCTTGCACTGCTGGGAGAGATCCCAGCCACGGTGGCCCTGTATGCCTCCCGTCAGCACGAGCCCGGAACCAGCGAGGCAATCACCAGGCTTCACAGCGCTGGCTGGCGCATCCTACTGCCGCTGCTGAGGCGCGCGCCGCGATGGGGGCTGTTCCGGTCCTGGGAGCAGATGAAGCCGGGATTCGGAGGCATTTGCCAACCGGTACTAGACGTGGAGGACTCCATCCCTCTTCGGGAGGCCGACGTCGTGGTGGTGGCATGCCTCGCGGTTGCGGCAGATGGCACACGTCTGGGCACCGGCGGTGGCTGGTACGACAGGGCACTTCTCCATCGACGCCCGGGAGTGCCGGTGTGGGCGCTGTCCCGCGCCGGTGAGTTGTTGAGGACCCTGCCCGCAGAGCCCCATGACGTGGCGGTGAATCAGGTGGTGACCGAACTCGGTGGTCACTCGTGTGGCGCAACCGGGCTGACCCGCATTTCGGCACCGTGGCAGAGCGAACTATCATGATCGAGGTCACCGACGGAGGTCAACGGATACACATGCCCACTTATCAATACCGCTGCACAGCCTGCAGCAAAGAACTCGAAGCTGTTCAAAAGTTCACGGATGCGTCACTGACAACATGTCCGAGCTGCGATGGTGCCCTGCGCAAGGTGTTCGGCGCCGTGGGTGTCGTGTTCAAGGGATCAGGTTTCTACTCCACGGATTCTCGCAAGAAGTCCTCCTCCACGTCGGCCTCCAGCAGCACAAAGACCGAGGCCAGTTCCACGAGCACCACGCCCTCGGAGTCGTCGAAGCCAGCGCCCCCCACCAAGGCTGAAGCCACCGCCTGAAAAGCCGACGCACAAAAATCTGTGGAGAACCGGGGATGACGGTGCCAGCCGCCCAACATGTGTGGCATGACGTGGATCATCCGCACCATCAGTTGGCACAGACGCAAAGTGGCCGCAGTGCTTGCCGCCCTTGGCACGTTCGCTCTCCTCACCCATTTCTCGGGTGCGGCTGAGCCGTCCACGGCGGTGGTGGTGCTCGCGCGGTCAGTCGACGCTGGCGCGGCGCTCACCCTGGCTGATCTGTCCCGTGTGGATCTTCCGGTGACGCACGTCCCCGCGGGCGCGCTCAGGGACCCTGCCGAAGCAGTGGGTCGGAGTGCTGCGGTGTCCCTGAGCGCCAGCACCATCATTCAGCCCGCACTGCTGGTCTCCGGCGCCCCACCGCCCCCGGGCCGCTCTCTCGTGCCCATCACAGTGCGCGAATCCCAACTCCGCGAGATTCTGTCTCCGGGAACCCGCGTCGCACTCGTGTCCTCCATGGGCGATGTGCCCGGCATCGTGACCGAGGACGCGGTGATCCACTCAATGCCACAGACACCCGCGTCCTCACCCCTTTCCGGTGGCCAGGCAACGCTCGTCCTTGTGGAGGTCCCAACGGGGCTTGCCCCAGATGTGTCGATGCTCGGACAGTCCGGCCAGCTCAGTTTCTTCCTGAGCGGGTGAACTGTCCGAGCAACGCCACGTTGATCAGCGGTCGACGCGTGCGCCTCCACCTCCGGCGAGCTTGAGGACCTCGGCCTTGGTCACCATGGTGGTGTCCCCGGGTGTGGTCATCGCCAGCGCGCCGTGGGCCGCCCCGTATTCAAGGGCCGTGGCCAGCGGCTGTCCGTCCAACAGTCCATAGATCAGTCCGGAAGCGAAGGAATCCCCGCCTCCCACCCGATCCATGATTTCCAGCCGTTCGCGGTGGGTTGACTGTACGACGCCCGTGTCAGCGGACCATGCGATGGCGCCCCAGTCGTTGATGCTGGCGCTGTGGACGCCGCGCATCGTGGTGCCGATGACCTTGAAGTTGGGGAAGGATGCAGCAGCCGTCTTGATCATGGCGGCAAACTTGTCCACCTCCAGGCCCACCAAGTTCTCGTCAACACCTTCAACCTCGAATCCGAGGCTGGCGGTGAAGTCCTCCTCGTTGCCGATCATGACGTCAATGCTCTTGGCAATCTCCTTGTTGACCTCCTGCGCCTTCGCCAGCCCGCCGATCGACTTCCACAGGCTCGGGCGGTAGTTGAGGTCATAGGACACGACGGTCCCATGACGCTTTGCGGCGGTGACCGCCTCGAGCACAGTCTCGGCCGCCGACTCGCTGAGGGCAGCGAAGATTCCGCCGGTGTGGAGCCAACGGACCCCGAGATCACCAAACAGGTGATCCCAGTCCACGTCACCGGGCTTCATCTGCGACGCAGCAGTGTGCCCACGATCCGAGACACCGACTGCACCGCGCACCCCGAAGCCACGCTCGGTGAAGTTCAGACCGTTACGCACGTCCCGGCCGATGCCGTCATACGGGATCCACGAGATGAACTGCGTGTCCAGCCCGCCGGTGAGGATGAAGTCCTCCACGAGGCGACCGATCTCGTTGTCCGCCAGAGAAGTCACCACCGCAGCACGAAGACCGAATGCCCGGCGCAGGCCGCGGGCCACGTTGTATTCTCCGCCGCCCTCCCACGCCTGGAACGATCGCGCTGTGCGGATCCGCCCCTCGCCCGGGTCGAGACGGAGCATGACCTCCCCCAGGGAAACAACGTCGTAGCGGCATTCGGCGGCAGGCCGGATGGTGAGTGTCTGATCAGTCATCGAAAAAGCTCCTTAAAATCTGTGGTTGTCGTTCAGAGGCCAGCAGCAAGTGCCACAGCCGCCGCCGTGAGATCGCGGATCCCGGCGAAGTCCTGTGCACTGACGCGATCACGAGGAACCATCCACGAGCCGCCGACGGCTGTCACGGCGGGGATGGCGAGGTACTCGCCAAGGTTCTTCGGGCCGACACCCCCGGTGGGAACGAACTTCACACCGACGAAGGGGGCTGCCAGTGCCGAGATGGCCGCGGGGCCACCGGAAGTACCGGCCGGGAAGAACTTGACTGTGGTCAGGCCAAGCTCGAGTGCCATCTGCACCTCGGTGGCGGTCACAGCGCCTGGCAACGCCAGCACGCCATGCTCCTGGCACCGTTCCACGACCGCTCGGCTGAGCCCGGGCGAGACCACATAGGACGCACCGGCGGCCACCGCCACATCCACCTGCTTGGCGGTCAGGACCGTACCGGCACCAATGAGGATGTCGCCGCGGGCGGCCATCACCCGGATTGACTCCTCGGCTGCGGAGGTGCGGAAGGTGACTTCGGCCACAGGCAGACCGCCGTCCACGAGTGCACCGGCGAGAGCGTCGGCATCGGCTGCATCATCGAGCACGACGACGGGGACAAGCCGCGCCGCGGCCAGAGCTGACAAGGTATCCATCTGATTTTGCCTTTCGTTGACGAAAACGGGGTGTGGGAAAGCGGTATCAGCGGGCCATCCAGCCGCCGTCGACGGCCAGGACCTGGCCGTGGACGTAGGCGGATGCCTCGGAGGCGAGGAACACAACGACGTTGCCGATGTCTTCCGGTTGGCCCCACCTACCGGCGGGAATACGCACGGAAAGTTGTTCCAGCCGTGCCGGGTCAGCCAGTAGCGCTTCGTTCATTTCGGTGGCCATGTAGCCGGGCGCGACGGCGTTGACGTTGACGCCCTTGCTGGACCATTCGTTGCACAGAGCCTTGGTCAGCTGTGCCACAGCACCCTTGCTGGCTGCGTAAGCCGGGACGGTGAACCCGCCCTGGAACGACAGCAGCGAGGCCAGGTTGACCACCTTGCCCTCACCTCGCTCCAGCATGGGGCGGGCGAACAGCTGACACAGCTGGAACACCGCTCGCAGATTGATCTGGATCACGGCATCCCAGGCCTCCAGCGGAAAGTCCACGGCGGGGTAGCGATCCTGGGTACCGGCATTGTTGACCAGAATGTCCACACGATGCTCAGCCAGCACTTCCGCTGCGGTCGCGGCGATCGCGTCACTGTCGGAGAGATCCAACGAGTAAAAATACACGCGGCGGCCCAATTCATCGGCCAGGGTGAGGAGTTCCGTGGGCAGTGCGCTGCGACCAAAGACGATGACATCAGCGCCGGCATGGAGGAGCGCCTGGGAGATTCCCAGGCCCAGGCCACGGCCGCCGCCAGTGACAACTGCTGTCTGACCGGAAAGATCGAATGGAGTACTCACAGTTCTGCCTTTTCATTGTTGGGGGTCAGAAGCACCTTCAGGCAGTCCTGCCCGGACGTCGCGGCAGCCATCGCCGCGGACACTTCCTCCAGGGGGAATGACTTGGTCGGGAATTTTTCCAAACCCAGTGCATCGCTGGCGATCAACTCGATCGCCCGGGTGACATCAGAGGTGGTGTAGACCCGCACACCCACCATGCTCTGCTCCTTGAAGCACACCGCCTGCAGATCGATGGGCGCGGGCTGCTTGTAGACGCCCACCACCACGATCCGCCCCAACACCCGGGTGACAGCGTTCACCTCGGCGGCCACCGATGGATGTGCTGCCGAGTCGAAGGTGGTGTCTGCACCCTCCCCGTCGGTGAGTGCTGACAGGGTCTCCATCATCGACGAGCCCTCCGGCACCACGGTGAACCCCATGCTCTCAGCCACCTGGCGACGCCACGGACTGGGCTCGGTGATCACCACGGTGCCCGCCCCCTCATGGCGCGCCACCAGTGCGGTCAGCACCCCGATCGGGCCGGCCCCGTACACAGCGACGGTGTCACCGCGTTCCATACCGGAGAGGTTCACAGCATGCACAGCCACCGCCAACGGCTCAGCCAAAGTGGCCGTCTTCGGGTCCACACCATCAGGCACCGGGTGCAACACCTCCGGCGGCAACGCCACATACTCCGCCATTCCACCCGGGGCATCGATACCGTAGAGCCCCAGATTGCGACACACATGGCGGTGACCATCGGTGCAGGCCTTGCACGTCCCACAGCTGATCAGCGGCTCCACAATCACCAGGGAACCAGCAGCGGGACCCGTGGCGCCAGCGACCTCCACCCACCCTGACATCTCATGGCCCATGATCAACGGGGCACTGGCACGGGGATGCTTGCCGTGGAAGATTGACAGGTCCGTCCCGCACACACCGTTGTAGGCGATCCGCACCAACGCCCACCCCGTGGGCACCTCCGGCATGGGCACCGTCGCCACCTCCACCAGATCAGCGCCACTCCACACGGCTGCCTTCATGGTCTCCATCTCATGCTCCCTTGTACGTAGTGGCCGGGGCGCACCCGGCGTTTCTGCCCGGCGCTCCCAACACGGCCGGATTGATGATGTTGCGTGGTGCCCGCCCAGCACACACCTCCACAACGTTTTCGACGCTGCGGCGCTTGAGGTCCTCGTAGGACTCCTCGGAATACCACGCCAGGTGTGGGGTCAGGACAACCGAATCGAAATCCATCAACGGATCCCCCGGAGACAACGGCTCCGCCTCATGCACGTCCAACCCAGCACCATGAATCTCTCCTGCAGACAGGGCTGCCACCAACGCATCGGCATCCACCACTGCACCTCGGCTGGTATTGACAAGGATCGCGTCGCCGCGCATCGCAGCGAACTGCTCCGCACCAATCAGACCGCGCGTTGCATCCGTCAACGGAGTATGGACAGACACCACATGGGAGCGTTTCAACAGCTCCTCAAGACTCACCATCGCGACGCCATGGGGCCCGGTTGTACCCGGCTCAGCCGTCACGTCATGACCAATCACCTCATACCCCAGTCCTGCAGCCTTGCGTGCAGTGGCCGAGCCGATCAGGCCCATCCCCACCACGCCAAAGACCCGGCCTGAAATCTGGAACAACGGCCGCACCGCCACCAGATCAAAGGAGCCCTCTCTCACACCCCGGTCCAACCGTGCAATCCCGCGAGCCGCCGTCAATGCCAGCCCGATCGCATGATCAGAGACCGATTCGGTGCCATAGTCCGGCACATTGCACACCGCAATCCCACGCTCGGTGGCCGCGTCCACATCCACAGAATCCACGCCCACGCCATAGCGACCAATCACCCGCAAGCCAGGCAACGCGTCCATGATCTCCGCCGTGATGGAGGCGTACTGCACCACGATTCCAGCAGCGCCGGCAGCGTTGGCCACCAGTTCCTCGGCCGTGCGCGACTGCGCCACCACCAACTCGGCACCACCAACAGCAGCAGCCTCCAACTCAAGATCAAAAGAATCATGATCGCACTCAGTGATGACGATCTTCATCGTGTCAACGGATGTCTCCGGCATGTATTTCGTGTTCCTCTCGTGGGGATCGATGAGCGCTGTCGCCCGGTCAGGGTGTGTAGCCCAGGCTGGCGGAAATCTTCCGGGCCGTGGCAATGACCGTGGCAGACATTGCCTCGACCTGTTCGATGGTGTGCTCCAGCGTGATGGTTGAGATACTCACGCCGTATTTGATGGTTCCCGTATGGTCATGAATGGGGGCGGCAACGCACGCCACCCCCAGTTCGTTCTCCTGGTTGTCAAGGGCGTAGCCCTGTTCCCGCACTTTCGCGAGCTCCGCCAGAAGTCCCTCGAGCGTCGTGATGGTGTTCTTGGTTCGCTCATGAAGCCCTGCACGAACAACGAAGTTCTTGACCTCCTCGTCGGTACGGTCCCCCAGAACAACCTTGCCAATTCCCGATGAGTGCATCGGGATGGAGTGACCCACCCGCGAGGGCATCTGGTAGGGCTTGTGCGAGTCGCTGCGGATCAGATAGACAATCTCATCGCCATTGACCACACCGACGTGGACGGTGGACTTGACGTCCCCGACGAGTTCATCCACGAAGGGTTGCGCGATCGCGGAGATGTCGATGCTGGCCAACGCCCTTCCGGCCAGCGAGAGGATCTTCGGTCCCGGGAGGTAGCTGCCGTCGCTGTCGAGGGTGACGAAGCGGGAGTCCACGAGCGTGGACAGGATCCGGTGTGTGGTGGCCTTTGCCAGTCCTGTCGCCTCGACAACGTCGGTGAATCGGGTGTTGTTGATGATCGCCTCAAGTACGAGCAAGGTCTTCTCGATCGCGTTGGAGCCACTCCCCGCACGCGGTTGCATCCCATGACCCTCCCCTTCCGCCGGGGATCCGGCCGAGGGGGGCGTGGCGTCACTGGTCATGTTCTTCTTTTCCCGTGTTCACGTTCGGAGATGGTGTTGTCAGCGCATGTCTGCGACGGCAAAGCCGTCCATGTCGTCGAAGGACTGGTTTTCTCCGGCCATCGCCCAGACGAAGCTGTAGCTCGCCGTGCCGACGCCGGAATGCACCGACCAGCTCGGCGAGATGACCGCTTCCAGGTTCGCCGCCACCAGGTGCCTCGTTTCCTTCGGCTCCCCCATGATGTGGATGATTCGAGCATCGGCGGGCAGGTCGAAGTACAGGTACGCCTCCATCCGCCGATCGTGGGTGTGGGCCGGCATCGTGTTCCACATGCTTCCCGGGTGGAGAGTCGTAACGCCCATCACCACTTGGCAGCTGCGGATTCCCCCTTCGTGGATGTACTGGTTGATGGTGCGTCGATTGGACGTCAGTTCATCACCCAGTTCGCGAACGTTGCCCTCGCCTGCGCCGACGAACGTCGTTGGATGTGCGGTGTGCGCGGGTGCCGACACCACGTAGAAGCGTGCTGGGCCTGCCTCGGCCTGTGGTACTTCCGAGGAGAAGACCACGGATTCAGCTCCACGGCCCACATACAGGCATGCACCGTGGTCCATGTCGTAGGTGGTTCCGTCCACGTCGATCGTTCCCCGGCCACCAACATTGATGATCCCGCCTTCGCGGTGTTCGAAGAATGTCTCGCTGCGAATCTCGGGAAAACCTGTCAGCTCGAGCGGTCCCTCGACCGGCTGTACCCCCACCATGACCACGCGGTCATGGTGGGTGTAGACCGCATTCACGCAATCATCAGCGAAGAGGGTTTCCACGAGGTAGCGACCACGCAGCTCATCGGTGTCCATGCCCTTGATGTGCTCAGGACTGGTGGCATAGCGCTGTTCCATGGAAGCCTTCTTCGAAGTCGATTGTGTGGGATCTGTGACGGTCATGTGATGAGCCCCAGCAGGGTGGGCAGGCCCATGGAGAGTACCGGCGTGAAGATGACCACGATGAGAAGGATGAGCAGCGCTCCAAAGAATGGAAGCAGCCTCCTGATCACGTCCTCGATCTGCAGATCAGCCACTTTGGCACCCACGAAAAGGATCGGACCAACCGGCGGCGTGATGGTGCCGACCGACAGTGCGAACACCATCATGATGCCGAAGTGAACGGGATGGATACCGAAGCCGGTCACGATGGGAAGGAAGATTGGAGTGAAGATCAGAACCGCAGGGGTGGGATCCATGAAGAGTCCGACGACCAGAAGGACCAGAGCGATCAGCAGCAGCAGGATGACTGGATTGGAGCTGACTGTGAACATCGCCTCGGCAACCAGGGATGGGATCTTCGCGAACGACATCACGAACCCCATGATTGAAGACACACCGACGAGGAACATGACGACGGCTGTGGTGCGGGTTGCATCCATCAAAATCTTGGGAATCTGGCTGATCTTGATGGACCTGTAAATAGCCGACAGGACCAATGAGTAGATGACGGCGATGTTCGAGGCCTCGGTTGCGGTGAAGATGCCTCCGAGAATGCCTCCGATGACCACGACGATGAGGAACAGGGCGGGAAGAGCGATCGCGATGGTCTTCAGGCCCTCGCCGATACTTACCTTCCCTGTCATCTTCAATTCGGGCTTGTTGCGCGCATACAGGTAGACGATGACCATGCAGACCGCTGCCCAGAGGATGCCCGGAACATAACCGGCCACGAACAGGGCGGCGACGGAGGCGCTGGAGACCAGCGAGTACACAATCATCAGGTTGCTGGGCGGGATCAGCATGCCTGCAGGAGCCGATGCGATATTGGTGGCGGCTGAGAAACCGCGGTCATATCCGTCCTTGGCCTGCAGCGGTCCCATCGTGGAGCCGATGGCAGCTGCGGCTGCCACGCCGGAGCCACTCACGGCGCCAAACATTGCGTTGGCGGCGACGTTGGTCTGGGCCAGCGAACCAGGTGCACGTCCCACCATCACCTTGGCCGCGTTGATCAGTCGCAGGGCGATGCCGCCGTTGTTCATGATCACCCCCGCCAGGACAAAGAAGGGAATGGCCAGAAGGGGGAACGAGTTGATACCCCGGAAGACCTGTTGAGCGGAGGTGAGGACTCCGTTCTCCACCCCGAGGGTGACGAACAGTGCGGTCATCGAGGACAGACCGACGGCGATACTGATGGGTGCACCGATCACCAGAAAGAATGCAATGCCTCCGAGGAGGATGAGTGCAGCAAGAATTGCGGGATCCATATGTCAGCCCTCCTTCACAGGACTTCGGGTTCGGCGTCCTCGGTCGGGCGTTCAGCGCCTGAGAGGATCCTCACCAAGTGGTAGATGGTGTAAAAGGCGATCAGTACGCCAGAGATTGGCAGCGCCAGGTAGAGCGGTCCCACGTTGATGGGAAGCCCGGTGAGATTCTGGTTCCAGGCGAGCTGAACCACGAGATACCCACCCCACCGGAGGACCAATCCGGTGAATACCAGAATGGCCACCTGCACGAGCGCTGACACAATCACCTGTGCCACGATCGGGAGTTTTTTGACTGCAAAGTCGACGGCGATGTGTCCGCGTTCACCGAAGACGAGAGCTGACCCGAAGAGGCCAAGCCAAATGAACAGATACTTGGCCAGTTCCTCTGACCAACCGCTGGGCTGGTTGAGGACTTGGCGCGAGAAGACCTGCCAGCTGACATCAAGAACGAGGGCTGAGAACAGCACCACGCACGTCCATGTCAGAATTCGGTCGAGCGCATTCTTGACGGTTGTCATGAGCTAAAACCTCTTCGGATCGCCTGGGATCACTCGCCCGCGGCGCGGACCTGGTCGTAAATCGTCTTCGTGACGTCTGTGGTCAGCTTCTCTTCGGTGAGGGGCTGAATGGCGGCAGCGAAAGCGTCCGCATCGACCTCGTTGAAGGTGGCTCCGGCTGCCTCAGCTGCGGCGACGGCGTCATCAACCTGTTCCTTCCACAGTTCGGCCTCGTGCACGCGTGCTTCGGCGAGCAGGTCGCTGAACACGGCCTGGTCCTCCTCGGACATGCCGTCGTACAGGCTCGGGTTGATGATCAGGTAGTCGGGAAACATCAAGTGGCGTGTGTAGCTGTAGTAGGGCGCCACTTCAGCGTGCTTGAGGTTGGAGTAGATGAGTTCGTTGTTCTCGCCACCCTCCAGAATGCCTGACTGGATGGCCGTGTAGACCTCGCCCTGTCCCATGGGTGTTCCCGTACCACCCATGAGAGCCATCATGTCAATGTTGGTGTCGGACTCGATGACGCGAATCTTCATGCTCTCGAGGTCAGCCGGGGTGTTGATGGGCTTGACCGAGTTGTAGACCGAACGCACGCCACCATGGAATGCGGAGACGACCTTGATGCCCTGGTCCTCCAGGGAGGAGTACAGATCGCCGACGATCTCGGGATCATTGGTGACCTCACTCTGCTGCTCCGGTGACTCGAAGGCAAAGGGAAGGTTGAAGACGACGAAGTCCGGGTTGAAGTTCTCCAGAAGGGGCCCAGCGATGTAGGCCATCTCCAGGGTGCCTGCCTGCACGAGTTCAATGGTCTCCCTCTGCGCTCCCAACGTCTCGTTCGGGTAGACCTCAATGTCGTAGCGGCCCTCGGTCGCTTCGCTCAGTTTGTCGCCGAGTTCATCCATCACGATGTACTGCGGATGGCTCTCGGGCTGGTTGAACGCCACCTTCATCAGCAGAGTGTCTGCGGAAGTGGCGGAATCACCGCCCCCGTCGGTTGCAGCATCGCCGGGTGCGGGTGTGGTGCCGGCGCTGCAGGCGCTCAGCGCAAGCATGGACAGCCCAACCAGGGCACTGATCGACATGGTCTTGTTTCGCCTCATGTGGAACTCCTCTTTCGGCTCGCCCTCGTGGGCCAAGTGAATTTTCCAAAGCGAGAGGGACCGGCAACCGTGTCATGGACCCCACCTCACCGTGGGCCGGAACTGGCATCAGAGCCAGCGTCACAGTTATGAAACTGTGTTCCGTTAGACGGAACTAACGGTCACCTGATCAGATTCGTCAACACAGTTCACGGCGCGACACGTCACGTTTTCATCACGATCCTACAAACGGTAGTAAGGCCTGCTGATCAGTCACGAGGGATGCGTCGGGAACATGGCGATTAGGTTGAACGTATGACGTCCATGAAACGCACTGCGAAACCCTCCCCATCCGAGACTCGCGGAGCACGTCCCCCTGGGGTTGGTGTCATAGGACTCGGCGTGATGGGGGCACCGATGGCGGGACATGCCCTCCGTGCAGGACATCGTGTCCACGTGACGGCTCGGCGCCGCGAGTCTGCAGCTCCCATCGTGGAGCTGGGCGCCACCTGGCACGAAACCCCCCGCGAACTCGCGAAGTCCTGCGGCATCGTGATCCTGATGGTTCCAGATCTCCCAGATGTCTCAGACATTCTGAACGGCCCCCGTGGTCTCGTGGCGGGCGTTGAGGCGCCGCTGCTGGTGGCGGTCTCTTCCACCGTCTCTCCCGAGGGCATACGAGAGTTGGGACAAGAGTTGCGCTCGTCCACCAACGGGCTCGTCTCTCTGATCGACGCCCCGGTGTCCGGCGGCCAGGAAGGCGCGGAGGCAGGCACCCTCGCCATCATGCTCGGAGGCACCGACGAGGACGTCGCACTCGCCTCCGGCGTGCTCTCAACCATGGGAACGCTCGCCCACATGGGCCCCCTCGGGTCAGGACAAGTGGCCAAGGCCTGCAACCAGATCATGGTGGCAGCCACGGTGATGGCACTCGGCGAAGTCTCCGTCCTGGCGGAGCGTGCGGGCCTGGACCTCGACAAGCTCTTCGGCCTGCTCGCCAGTGGCTATGCGGGCAGCCGAATCCTGGATGTCAAGAAGGATCGATTCGTTCAGCACGACCACAGCCCGTCAGGGCCCGCGCGATTCATGGTCAAGGACCTGGGCTTCGCATTGGAGGAGGCACGCCTCAGCAATACCGCGACACCGCAACTCGACACCTTGCGAGAGAGTTTCTCCGCACTGACTGCACAGGGCTTCGGCGATCAGGACACCGCCGTGGTTCAGGCCTGGATTGAGAGTCTCATCCGGAAGAAGTGACGGAGAAGGGTCGACGGGGTGACGCCGTGGGTCAGCCCCAGTGCGGCGGTCGATCAGAGGCCAACCGACGCTCCGCATCCCCCCATGCCCCATCGCTCTGCAACGCGCGCTCCTGCCCGCTCAAGCCCAGCAGTTCGCGCAGCGACGCCAGCTGTGCGTCGAAGCGGGCGAAGCCCAGCTCTTTTCGTGCTTCCAGCGGAACCGGAAAGGGCCACGGTTGATGCGTCGCCTGTCGTTGTTGACGCAGGGCGAAGAGACGGGCAGCGCTCCAGCCAAGCGTCGCAAGCTCTGCTGCCAACGCCGCAAGTTCGGATTCCGCCAACGGCAGTTCCTCCCCGGTCAACGCCCTCCCCAACTCCACCGAATCACTGGCCAAGCGTGGCTCCATCCTCAACACGACGCGGTTCGCCCTCGTCTAGCAACTCCACCACACCAACGACGGCGACGCCTGATCCGAAGCTCCAGTCACCAGCCACCTTCAGACGCTCCGCGTTGCGCAGCGACGGCGCCTGGGGGATGCGGGCGATGAATCCGTCCATCTTCTTGTAATACCGCGGGTCAAGATCAATTTCCGGGGAGTGATCACCAGACGCCACCAGGCGGCCATCGTCGCCCAGGTCGTAGACGTCCGAGCGCAGCAGCAGGAGTTCATTGGTGGTCTTCACCGGCTGGAAGCGCTCGCGCTCAACACAGATGGCCGTGGCGCCCTCGAAAACTTCGATGGCAGCGCCCATGGCACTTTCAATCTGAATGACCGGCGTGGATGAACCGTCCGCGGGATCCACGGTTTTCTCGTTGCGGATCATGGGCAGTCCAAGGACCGATTCCCGCTCGAGCAGAGTGTCGCGCAGTTTGCCCAGGTCGAACCACAGGTTGTTGGTGTGGAAGAAAGGATGGCGGTGCTCGTCGGTGAAGTAATCCATCTCCTCGGGCGCCGTCTGGGCCGTGTCGCGCAGAATCAACTGCCCGTCGCTCTTCCGGATCGCCAGGTGGCCACCCTTCTTGTCATTGATGCTCCGACGACAAACCTCCGCGGCGTAGGGCGCACCGGACTCGGCGAACCAGGCGGCGATCGTCGCGTTGGGTGCCGCACCAAGGTTGTCCCCGTTGGACACGCACGCGTAGCGGAATCCGGCATCCAGGAGTTTCCCCAGCACACCCGAGCCCTCCAGCGCCGTATAGAGATCCCCGTGACCGGGCGGGCACCATTCGAGCGTCGGATCCGCGTCCCACGTCACCGGCATGAGGTTGTCGGCGCGCAGTTTCGGCTCCTGGTTCTGGATGAAGGACAGCGGGAGATCACCCACGGCCAGGTCGGCGTACTGGGCGAGGTGGGCGAGCGTGTCCCCGTCGGTACGAAACGAGTTCATGAACAGCAGGGGCACGCGTGCGTCGTACGTCCTTCGGGCTGAGGTCACCTGAGAAACAATCAGGTCGAGGAAGTTCATGCCATCGCGCACTTCGAGAAGCGTTTTGGCCTTGTCGAGCCCCATCGAGGTCCCGAGGCCGCCATTGAGTTTGATCACCACGGTCTGACCGATGGCGTCACGCGCTGCTTCGTCACTGATCTCCACGTCGGAGAGGAAGTCGACATCCGTCATGGGCGCGATGGAGTCCTCACGAATGAGCCCAGTCTCCCCCGATGTGAGCAATCCGTAGTAGTGGGAGAAGACCTCAATGGCGGGCGTGGGAACCCCCGCAGCCTCCATCTTCTGGCGAGCAGCTTCAAGACCTGCCTCGGACATACATCGACTCCATTCGTCGTGGCGTGTCCACAATCCTAGTGAAGCAAGCGCGCTGTTACACGTGAACCTCTGCCGGGTGGTTTCAGATGCACCCCGTCGACCAGATGTCACACCTCGATTGCTACGCTGCGTAGTAACTTGCTGGATCTGACATACAGTATCCGTCGCTTGCAGATGATTCCCAGGAGGACGCATGAGGAACGACACACATGAAACGACGAGCGTCCTGTCTCGTCGTTCGTTCAACAAGTGGACCGCCGCAGTTGGTGGCACTACAGCCCTGGTGGCCAGCGGCGTCACGCTGCTGCCCCTTTCCGTCGCCCCCACAACGGCCCATGGCGCGGAGGGCGTTCCCGGCGCTAAGACCACTTGGAGCGCATGTGTCGTCAATTGCGGCTCACGATGCCCTCTGCGGTTGCAGGTCCAGGACAATCACATTGTACGAGTCCTCCCGGACAACACCGGTGATGATTCACTGATGGGTCGTCAGATCCGCGCCTGCGTGCGCGGACGGAACATGCGCCAACGGGTGTACAACCCGGACCGCATCAAGGTTCCCATGAAGCGTCGCCCCGGCACGAAGCGCGGCGACGGCAAGTGGGACGAGATTTCCTGGGATGAGGCGCTCGACCTTTTCGCGGGTGAACTGCAGCGTTGCATCGACGAATACGGCAATGAGTCAGTCTTCAGCGTGTACGGATCCGGAGTATGGAACGCCCACCTGGAGTCCAGCGCACTGTTTCGTCGGTTGTTCAACCTCCTCGGCGGCTCACTCAACTACTACGGCAACTATTCCTACTCGCAGATTGGAACCATCACCCGGTTTCACTACGGCGAACTGGACGAACAAATGTCGAACTCATTCGAGGACTCCATCACCAATGGTCGGATGTTGGTCCTGTGGGGCAACAACCCGCAGGAGACCCGGATGTCCGGCGGTGGGAACACCTTCACCTCATTGGAAGCAGCCCGGACAGCCGGACTCAGGGTGGCTGTCGTGGATCCCCGTCACTCGGATTCCGTTGCTGTGCTGGCCGATCAATGGATTTCACCGCGCCCCGGCACGGACACCGCTTTGATCGCGGGCATGATTCATCATCTTCTGGAGAGGAACCTGCACGATCAGGCATTCCTGGACAAGTACTGCGTCGGGTTTGACGAGCAGCACATGCCCGACGGCGTCCCAGCGGGTCTGTCGTACCGCGCCTACATCGAGGGAACAGGCCCAGACGGCGTGGAGAAAACCCCTGAATGGGCAGCCTCGATCTGCGGGGTGCCCGCTCAACAGATCAGGGACTTCGCGGTGGACCTGGCCAGCAACTCCCCAGTCAACATCACCCAGGGATGGGGACCCCAGCGGCATGCCAATGGCGAGAACCAGGCCCGCGCCATCTATCTCCTGTCCAACGTCCTCGGACAGGTGGGAATAGAAGGGGGCGGCACAGGAGGCCGGGAGGGCTACTTCTGGCCGAAGACGTCCTGGTTCCCGGCGGGTGAGAACCCGGTCACTGCTGCCATCTCCAACTTCGGATGGACTGATGCCATCGAACGTGGCCCAGAGATGACCGCCGAGGGTGATGGAGTTCGAGGAGCAGATCGACTGACAACCGGAATCAAATTCATGCTGGAGTTCGGCGGCAACATGCTCGCCAGTCAGCACGCCGACAACAACCGAACACGCGAGATCGTGCGCGATGAATCGAAGTGTGAATTCATCTGCGTCATCGACAACCAGTTCAGTCGGTCAGCAGAACTGGCTGACCTCGTGCTACCCGACACCACCACGGCCGAACGATGGGACTTGGTACCCAGCGAGTACACCGGTGACATGGCCTACCTGATCATGTGTGAACCAGCCATCAAACCGCTCCATCAGTCACGACCCGCCTATGACATCGCCGCCGACATTGCCGAGCGGATGGGAGTCGGTCAGGAATACACCGAGGGCAGGACCCTGGAGGGATGGGGCAGACACCTGCACGAGACGGAGAACCGCAAGGCCGTGGCTGACATGCCGTCCTTCGACGAGATGCTCACCAAGGGTGTCCACCGCTACTACGATCCAAACGGGATGGCGGTGCCGCTCAGATCCTTCCGTGAGGACCCGGACGCCAATCCGCTTGCCACTCCAAGTGGGAAAATCGAGATCTTTTCTGAAGAGCTTCACGAGATGTCCAAGACATGGACTTTCGCCAACGCGACCGGGGGCGACAAGGTGAGCAGCATTCCTGAGCACCTCGACACGTGGGAAGGGGCAGTGGAGGCGCGGAACAATCCGCGTTTCCCCATTCAGCTCATCGGACATCACTACAAGAGTCGCGTCCATTCGACCTACGGAAACCTCAGCAACAACAAAGAGGCCCACCCTCAGGTTCTCTGGTTGAACACCGTTGATGCTGCGTCCCGCGGCATCAAAAATGGCGACATCGTCGGCATCTACAACGACCGCGGCCGAGTGCACATCAAGGTGCGGGTCACACCGCGCATCATGCCCGGCGTTGCATCATTGCCCCAGGGAGCCTGGAGCCAGTTCGATGAGGACGGAATCGACCATGGCGGATCGGTGAACACCCTCACGAGCCTCCACTGGACCCCGGTCTCCAAGGGGAATTGCCAGCACACCACCCTGGTCCAAATCGAGCACGTCTCGGATGAGCCAGCACCCAAGACGGATTGAGAGGACGAGGACATGCTTGGATTTCATTTCGATGCCACAGCCTGCAACGGTTGCAAGGCGTGCCAGATTGCCTGTACCGACAAGCACGACACACCCGTGGGTGTGAACTGGCGTCGCGTGGCTGAATACGGCGGTGGCACTTGGGCCACGTCCGGCGACGTCACCACGCCATCCGTCTTCAGCTACTACACCTCCATCGCCTGCAACCACTGCGAGAACCCTGTGTGCGTTCAGGTGTGCCCCACAACCGCCATGACGCAGCGCGAAGACGGCACCGTCTACGTGGACCAGGACAAATGCGTTGGTTGCCGCTACTGCGAATGGGCGTGTCCTTATTCCGCCCCCCAGTTCAACGCCGAAACCGGTCACATGACGAAGTGCGATCTGTGCGCGGACTACCGCGAAGAAGGGCAGGATCCAGCATGTGTTGCCGCGTGCCCGGTGAGGGCTCTCGACTGGGGTGAGATCGAGGATCTGCGGGAGAAATACGGCACCGAGAATGCAGTTGAGCCGTTGCCCGACCCGAGCCTCACACTTCCCAACCTCGTGATCACTCCCCACCGGGATTCCCAACCATCAGGGTTCGGCACGGGACAGATCCTGAACCCCGAGGAGATGTAGCAATGGAACTCACCCAGCTCCCCATGGTCATCTTCACGGTCTTCGCACAGATGTCCGTCGGCGCTTTCCTCGTTCTCGGCGTCATCCAGACCTTCGGCTCCATCCGCCACTCATCCGCAACTGTTGACAGGCTCGCGGACCCGGCGCTCTACGCAATCGGCCCCACGCTTGTCCTGGGACTGATCGCCTCCATGTTCCACATGCACGACGTGACGAACGTGCTCAATGTTGTTCGCCACGTTGGCTCCTCGTGGCTTTCACGGGAGATCCTGATGGGCACCGGCTTCGCAGGGCTCGGTTTCCTCTTTGCAGCATCCCAGTGGTTCAAGTGGGGCTCACCCCGCTTCCGACAGATTCTGGCCGCGGTCACCGCTTTGGTGGGGGTGGGACTCGTCTACGTCATGTCGATGATCTACTACTCTCTGAAGGCTGTGCCGTCCTGGAACACCTGGTTCACCCCGGTGCAGTTCGGGCTCACCACCGTTCTCCTCGGATCTCTCGCAGTGGGTGCAGCCATGCTCACCGCCATCATGTTCAAGAGGCACACGTTGGAGCGCGGCGGAAAGATCTTTGGGGCCAAAACAGATGCAGAGGCCAGCGATGGCGTGGCGATCACTGACCTTCTGTCCAGTTCCCTCAAGGGAATCGCGCTGACCGCCATTATCACTGGTGGACTTCTGCTCGTACTCCTCCCCCTGCATCTCTCCCAGTTGGCAGCCCTTGGACCCGCAGGTGAGGTCCCGCTCCAGGCGTACTCGGGCGCAGGCTTGGTGGTGAGGCTCTCTCTTGTTGTCATTGGAACCGGACTGTTGGGTGTCTTCACCTATCTTCTGGCCGGTCGCGGTCGCAATCCACGACCACTGGCTGTCGTGGCCACCCTGGCGTTCGCCCTTGTACTTGTGGCCGAATTCATGGGCCGCACGCAGTTCTACGAGTCCATGATGCGGATAGGGATTTGAGCAGCGAATCGATGTTGAACGAGTGTGGACAGGCTGGCTCCGGGAAGGCCTCGGGCATGTCCGTGACTCACGCTGAAGCCTTTGCCACTGCATGGACGGTCCTTGCTCGCGTCTTGGAGGCGCCACCATCCAGCGACGTTCTGGACAGTGTGCGTTCTTCTGAGCTGTTGGAGGAATGGCCACTGGCCGGGCAGGCCGGGCACACCTCTGAACCCCTCGCGCAGGGGCTTGCCTCGCTCGCCGAGTCCCGGCAATTGGGTGAGAGCGTGCGGAGCGTGGCTGATGATCACATGCGGCTCTTCCGGGGCCCCGGATCTGCTGCCGTGTCCCCGTACGAGTCCGTTCACCGGAGCCGGGAAGGGCTGGTGTTCGAACGTGAAACACTCCAGGTCCGACAATGGTATTCCCGGTTTGGTTTGCGGGCACCGCGACTCGATCAGGACCCCGACGACCAGATCCACCTCGAACTGGAGTTCTGCGCAACACTCCTCACACGCGGACTGGAAGCTCACGATCTCGGTCACGAAGCCGAGGCTCAGACGTTGTTCGAGGCCAGCGAGGACTTCTGTCGGGAGCACCTCTTTCAGTGGGCTCCGGCTTTCTTCGAGGCTCTGCACAAGGTCTCCGCCACCCACTTCTACAAAGGATTGGCAGGGCTGGCACTCGATGCCCTGCAGCGAGCTGAAGACCTCTCGGGCCACGAGGTGTCGTCAGCGAAATGAGGCAGGAGGACCACTTCTTTCTCGCCGCTCTGCGCTGGGTCTCCCGCAACGAGGTAACTTCTCTTGCCCTTGTGTGCCACCGCAGTCGACCGCTACCCATGGGTTCCAAACGTCGGCCCGCCATTGAAATGTGGGGGTGCCTCCATGAGGTACCGCTGTACCGGTTGGTGGACCTCTACCTCGCAGGTGTTCGGGACATCGCGCTCATCCAGGGCGATTGCTGCGCCCACCAAGACACTGTGGCCTCCTGGAACTCCCGCCTGGGAGACCTCGTACATCTGAGTGAGATGGCGGGCACACCCGCGCGCAGCTGGGCCTGGTCGATTTCCCCCACCCGCATACCCGTGGATCGCAGGGGGCTGCTCGGGCTGTCCCGCCAGTCCGAGAACCCATGGCCCGTCCATGACCCCGAAGCCGACGACGAAGCACGCCTCATCGCGAGCCTGCGAAATGCCGGAATCACCACCGTTGATGCGCCGCCGCCCGGCGTGCAACTGCTCGCGTCGGGATGCACGGGCTGCGGTGTCTGTATCGCCGCCTGCCCACATGATGCCCTCGCTCTCCGAATCGACGGTGCCGAAACCCGCCTGGAGCACTCCTCTGACGTGTGCCAGGGCGAGCAACAGTGCGTGACACTGTGCCCTGTAGAAGCGCTTACTGTTGGGGAGCCCCTCACGTGGCCGACGGTTCTGGAGGGCACACCGCACGTCCTGGCGACGCTTCAAATGTCAGTCTGCGAGCGGTGCAAGGTCCGCTTCCCCACGAGCCCAGGACAACGGTGGTGCGAAACGTGTCGTATCCGCCGCAGTGATCCGTTCGGGTCCCACCTTCCTGAAGCAGCCATCAAGCTGCTGAGGGCTCGGGGCCACAATCGGCCCCTGTGACGGGGATGCGGCTGACGCCCAAATTTCCTACATGGGCACGGTGGGTAGTGTGGAGTCATGTCCAGTGACCGCACCGCCCACGTCCTGACGGTCTCCGACCGCGTGACCGCCGGGGAGCGCACGGACGCATCCGGCCCTCTTGCAGTCAGCATTCTTGAGGCCGCGGGTCATCGCACCACCAGTTCCTGTGTGGCAGACGGCGTCGACAGCGTCCGCAATGAATTGCGTGGCCTCCTCGACTCAGACGCGAGACTCATTGTGACCACCGGGGGCACGGGAATCTCCCCCCGGGACCAGACGCCGGAAGCCACGGCCGACATCCTGGAGAGGCTCCTCCCCGGCATCCCCGAGATGTTCCGCGCCGAAGGCCTGAAGAAGTCCCCCCACGCAGCGTTGACCCGAGGCCTCGTCGGCGTGACGGGGCGCACCCTGGTCGTCAACCTTCCCGGCAGCCCAAAGGCCGTAGCAGAATCCCTACAGGTACTCCTGCCGCTTGTCCCCCACATCCTCGATCAACTTGACGGAGGCGACCACTGATGCCAGTCAAGCATGCTGCAGTCACCACTGATCCACTGGACGTTGAAGCTCTCCGACGAGCGGTGGAAACACCCACCGCCGGCGCCGTGACGTGTTTCATCGGCCAGATCCGCGATCATGATCCGGAGGCCGACGGCGTCGTCACGGGAATCGACTACACCCACCATCCGGATGCCAGCCAGTTGATGACACCGATCATCACCCGGGTCCTGGATCGGCTCGATCCACAAGGTGAGGCCACAGTGTCGGCAGTCCACCGCGTGGGTCACCTCAACGTCGGGGATCTGGCACTGGTGGTTTGTGCGGCAACGGCACACCGTCGGGCATCCTTTGAGGTCTGCGAGGCCATCGTCGAAGCAATCAAGGCAGAATTGCCCATCTGGAAGCAGCAGTTTGAAGCGACGGGCCGCCAGGTGTGGTCCAACTTGGGAGTGAGTTCGTGAGTTCTCTGATTGATGGTTTTGGCAGGGTGCACCGAGATCTCCGCATCTCACTGACCGACCACTGCAACCTGCGTTGCACCTACTGCATGCCCGCCGAGGGTGTGCCGTGGCTGCCCCGCAACACCCTGCTTTCAGCCCCGGAGCTGATGCGCATCGTCGAGATCGCTGTGGCCGAAGGCGTGACCGAGGTGCGCCTCACCGGTGGCGAACCACTGCTGCGGCCCGACGTCGTGGACATCATCGCTGCCATCAACAGCATCGAGAATGCCCCGGAGATCAGCATCACCACCAACGGCATCATGCTGCCCCGGCTGTCGCAGCGTCTGGCGGATGCCGGGTTGGCCCGCGTCAACATCTCCCTCGACACGCTGGACCGGGTTCGTTTCAAGGAGATGACCCGCCGCGATCGCCTCGGAGACGTCCTGGACGGCATCGACGCAGCCAAGGCTGCTGGCATCACCCCCGTGAAGATCAACAGCGTTCTCATGCGCGGCGTCAACGATCACGAGGCACCGGCGCTACTTCGCTGGGCCATGGACAACGATCTCGAACTTCGCTTCATCGAGCAGATGCCGCTGGATGCCGGTCACACCTGGAGCCGTGAGGGCATGATCACGGCCGCCGAGATCCTGACATCGTTGCGCGCCGAGTACGCTCTCGAACCCATTCCGGGCCGCGGGGCCGCCCCCGCCGAGCGCTTCCTCGTCGACGGCGGTCCACACACAGTTGGCATCATTGCATCCGTCACCATGCCGTTCTGCGGCGCCTGCGATCGCCTGAGGCTCACCGCCGACGGCCAACTGCGCTCCTGCCTGTTCTCCGCCACCGAGTCAGACCTGCGGGCGCCCCTGCGCTCGGGTGCGAGCGACGAGGAGGTGGCCGCCATTTTGCACCGCTGCCTCGCCGGCAAGCTCGCCGGCCATGGCATCAACGAACCCGGTTTCCTCCAGCCACCACGTCCCATGAGTGCAATCGGCGGCTGAGCCCACTCATGTGAGGATGATTGGCACGCGGTGGAAGCCTCCCACCGGCGCCACCGCACGCTCAAGCGCGTCGTGGGAGTGGGCGAACTCAATGGAGCCCACAGATGAGGCCAGCGCCCTCACCGCGGAACGCAGCTCCCATGTCGACAACAGCCTGCCCGGGCAGACGTGCTTGCCGATGCCGTAGACGAGGTTCTGGCCCGCATGCCCCTCCGGGTCGAATCGGTCGGTGTCGAAGACGCGCTCATCCCGGTTGGCTGAAGTCCAGTGGAGCTTGACCCGGGCATTGGCCGGGATGTCCTGCCCCGCGACAGAGACCGGACATGTCGTGATGCGACGGTTGGACACGAAGGGATCGTCAATGCGCAGGATCTCGTCGATGATCGCGTCAGTCTCGCTGTCCGTGGCAGTGAGGATCCATTCGATCAGGGCGGGTTCCTCCGCAAGATGCGCCACGATCACACCAACACAGAGCGCGATGGAGGCCAGGTCACCACCCGTCCAGTTGCGCAGAATGGAGACGAGTTCTGCTTCGCTGAGTTCTCGGCCATCCACCGTGTCCCGACTCAGACGGGTGGTGACATCGTCCGGGGCGTCGACGTCAGCCCCACGGCGGGGAAGCAGCACGGACCGGATGATCTCATCGAATTCTTGAGCGACGGCCGCCATCAACGCTGGATTCCCGGAGCGGGTGGCCGCGTGGTTGTCCTCCATCCACGACAGCAGTCTCGGCTCCAACTCCACGGGCCAACCCAACCATGCGCACTGGGCACGCACGGCGAAGACGGCACCGATGTCGCGCACGGCATCCAGCATCGCGCCCCGCGGCAACTCTGACACCAACTGGGCAGCGACATCCTCGAAGACAGGAAGAAACGGGGTCAACGCTTCTTCGGTGAGGTACCGATCGATGACTTCCCGGAACTCCGTGTGTTCCTGCCCATCGAGACCGTTGGGCACCTGCAGGAACCGCGAGACTGCGCTGGAGTACGTTTCATGGTCCAGCGCAGCAGCGACCACATCGGCGTGCCGCAGCAACACCCACTCGCCCGCGACGTTACGGACGATGTCATGACCAGCCCGTAATTCATCGGTGTATTCGCGCAGATCCCGTCCTGCTGGAGAGACGTCCTGCGGCATGTGTTCACTCACGTGGGGCTCCTTCACCTCTGCGGAATTCTTCGGCTTCGACGGTAGTGGCAGCACTTGTGTGAATTCAGCCCCGTGCAAATATCTACAGTGCGCTTGTGGTTCGATTCATCTCATGGCGAACAAGGTCACTGCTGACAGTCCGGCAGAACAAGCACTGCTCAAACTCGGGCAATTCTTCACCCGCTGGGAGGAATCCGACGACGGCCGTGCCGTTTTCCGGGAAGGCGTCCGCGCTGGCGACGCCTTTTACCGTGAACGTTGGGCACACGACAAAGTGGTGCGTTCCACCCACGGCGTGAACTGCACGGGCTCCTGCTCCTGGAAGGTCTACGTCAAGGACGGCCTCATCACGTGGGAGGCCCAGCAGACGGACTACCCCTCCGCCGGCGACGACCGCCCCGACTACGAGCCGCGCGGCTGCCCCCGCGGAGCTGCGTTCTCCTGGTACACCTACTCCCCCACCCGGGTCCGCTATCCCTATGGCCGTGGTGTCCTCATCGACATGTACAGGGAAGCCAAGGAGCGTCTCGGCGATCCGGTGCTGGCCTTCGCCGACGTCGTCGGCGATCCGGAACGTCGCCGCCGCTACCAGAGAGCCCGAGGCAAGGGCGGACTCGTTCGCATCGACTGGGACGAAGCACTGGAGATCTCCGCCGCCTCCTACGTCCACACCATCAAGACCTACGGGCCGGACCGGCTCGTGTCGTTCTCCCCCATTCCTGCCATGTCCATGGTCTCCCACGCCATCGGAACTCGCTTCACGCACCTCCTCGGTGGCGCCATGACGTCGTTCTACGACTGGTACGCCGACCTGCCGGTGGCCAGCCCACAGGTGTTCGGCGACCAGACCGACGTGCCGGAATCCGGCGACTGGTGGGACGCCACCTACCTCATGATGTGGGGTTCCAACGTTCCCGTGACGCGCACACCTGACGCGCACTGGATGGCAGAGGTGCGCTACCGAGGCACCAAGGTGATCGCGGTCGCCCCCGACTACGCCGACAACGTCAAGTTCGCTGACGAATGGCTGCCCGCCCAGGCCGGCACCGATGCCGCCCTGGCAATGGCCATGGGGCACGTCATCCTCAAGGAGAACTTCGTCGACAAGTCTGTGGAGTTCTTCGACGACTACGTCAAGCAGTACACCGATCTCGGCATGCTGCTCCGAGTCGAAGAGCATCCCGACGGCCATGGTCTCACCGCGTCCAAGTTCCTGACAGCCGCAGACCTGGCGGAGTTCAAGGATGCCGAGGATCCCGGCTTCAAGACCATCATGTGGGACAAGGCCAGCGGCACCGCCGTGGTGCCCAACGGCTCCATGGGGTTCCGCTACAGCGAATCCGGCAAGGGCGACTGGAACCTGGATCTGGCCGGCATCGAGCCGACGCTGAGCCTCGCCGACGTCGAGGGCAGCCAACCAACGCCCATTTCGCTGCCCTGTTTCGAGGATCCACGCGGCTCGGGCTCGATCCTGCAGCGCGGTGTCCCGACCATGCGCGTCGGCGCTCACCTGGTCACCACTGTCTTCGACCTGATGCTGGCCCAGTACGGCGTCGAGCGCCCCGGCATGCCGGGCGTCTGGCCCGCAGGCTACGACGATCCGACCGTGCCCTACACCCCTGCCTGGCAGGCGGAGATCACCTCCGTGCCGGCCGAGGTCTGCACCCGCACGGCACGTGAGTTCGCCAACAACAGCGCCGAATCCCACGGCCGCACGATGATCATCATCGGCGCCGGCATCTGCCACTGGTACCACGCCGATGCCACCTACCGCTCCATCATGAGCCTGCTGATGTTGACGGGCTGCATCGGCCGCAACGGAGGGGGCTGGGCCCACTACGTCGGCCAGGAGAAGTGCCGCCCCATGACGGGCTGGTTCAACCTGGCCAACGCCATGGACTGGTCCCGCCCGCCGCGCACCATGATCGGCACCGCGTACTGGTACATGCACACGGACCAGTGGCGCACCGACGGATTCTCCGCCGACGCCATCACCTCGCCACTGTCACTGGGACATCTCGACGGCGTCCACAACGCCGATGCCATCGCGAAATCCAACCGGCTCGGCTGGATGCCCTTCTATCCGCAGTTCGACGAGAACCCGCTGGATCTGGCGGATGAGGCGATCGCTGCAGTCGAGGCAGGAGAGGCGCCCGACGTGGGCACCTACGTTGCGCGACGACTCAAGGACGGTTCCTTGCGTTCGTCGGTCGAGGACGTGGACGCTCCCGAGAACTGGCCGCGCACCATGATGCTGTGGCGCTCGAACCTGTTTGGTTCCTCCGCAAAGGGTGCCGAGTACTTCTCCAAGCACCTGTTGGGGACGCACTCAAACCTGATGCCGAACCAGCACGGCGCCGATCAGCGCCCCTCGGTTGTGAAGTATCGCGAGGAGGATGTGGAAGGCAAACTCGACCTGCTCATCAGCGCCGACTTCCGCATGACGTCGACGACGCTGCTCTCCGACATCGTCTTCCCGGCCGCCACCTGGTACGAGAAGTACGACCTCTCCAGCACGGACATGCACCCCTACGTGCACGCATTCACCCCGGCCATCGATCCGCCCTGGCAGGCACGCTCCGACTTCACGATCTTTGTGCAGTTGGCCGAGCGGATCGGTGAGATGGCACAGACCCACCTCGGTGTCCGCAAGGACATCGTGGCCACTGCCCTGCAGCACGACACTCCTGCGCAGGTGGCCAATCCCGGCGGTCGGGCCGCCGATTGGCGCGGCACCGACATCGAAGCCGTCCCCGGCAAGAACATGCCGGCCCTGGCCGTGGTGGAGCGCGACTACACGGCTATCGCTGAGAAACTGACATCCGTCGGGCCCCTCGCGGACAGGTTGGGATTCACCGTCAAGAACGTCACCTACGACGTCAAGGAGGCCGCTGCGGAACTGGGGACGATCAACGGAACCGTCACGGGCGGGGTGGCTGATGGCAGGCCCACCATCCACAAGGACAACCTCTTCGCCGAGGCAATCCTGATGTTCTCCGGGACCACCAACGGCAAGCTCGCCACACAGGGTTTCCGGGATCTGGAGGCCAAAACCGGCCGTCAGCTCGCCGATCTCTCCTCGGACGAGGAGAATCACCGCATCACCTTCGCCGACACCCAAGCGTCTCCGCAGCCGGTGATCACGTCCCCGGAATGGTCCGGGTCCGAAAAGGGCGGACGGCGCTATGCCGCCTTCACCATCAATGTCGAGCGACTCAAGCCGTGGCACACGCTGTCCGGTCGGATGCACTTCTACCTCGACCATGACTGGCTCATCGACGCGGGAGAGCAGCTTCCCATCTACCGCCCGCCCCTGGACATGGCACGCAACTTCGGCGAACCGGAACTGGGCCCCAATGGCGAGAAGGCCATCACCTTGCGCTACCTGACGGTGCACAACAAGTGGTCCATCCACTCCGAGTACCAGGACAACCTGTTGATGCTGTCGCTGGGACGCGGCGGCCCGCAGGCGTGGCTCTCCGAGCAGGACGCCGCATCCATCAAGGTGCGTGACAACGACTGGATCGAATGCACCAATGCCAACGGTGTCTTCGTGGCACGGGCGGTGGTCACACACAAACTGCCACCCGGCATCGCCTACATTCAGCACGCCCAGGAACGCACCATCGACGTTCCGAAGTCCGAGGCCACCGGGAAGCGTGGCGGCATCCACAACTCGGTGACCAGAATCATGCTGAAACCCACACATCTGATCGGCGGATACGCCCACCTGGCGTACGCGTTCAACTATCTCGGACCGACGGGGGTGCAGCGAGACATCGTCTCCACCATCCGTCGCCGCAGCCAGGAGGTGACGTACTGATGCGAGTCATGGCACAAGTTGCGATGGTGATGAACCTCGACAAGTGCATCGGCTGCCACACCTGTTCCGTGACCTGCAAGCAGGCATGGACCAACAGGGCCGGCACCGAGTACGTGTGGTTCAACAATGTGGAGACCCGTCCCGGCCAGGGCTACCCTCGCCGCTACGAGGACCAGGAGCAGTGGAAGGGCGGCTGGGTTCGTACGAAGACCGGTGGCCTGCGGCTCCGCAGTGGCGGCCGCTTCCAGAAGCTGCTCTCCATTTTTGCCTCTCCCGTACAGCCGAAACTGGATGACTACTACGAGCCGTGGACCTACGACTATGAGAATCTCGTGTCCGCACCACTCAGCGACGACTTCCCCGTGGCCAGGCCCAAGTCCCTGATCACCGGCGAGGACACCAAGATCGAATGGTCCGCCAACTGGGACGACTCGCTGGGCGGCAGTGCGGAGACACTGGCCCAGGACCCGATCCTCCAGAAGCTCCGCAAGGACTCCTCCGAGCAGATCAAGATGGAGTACGAGAAGTCCTTCATGTTCTTCCTGCCCCGCATCTGCGAGCACTGCCTCAACCCGTCCTGCATGGCGGCATGCCCCTCCGGCGCGATCTACAAGCGTTCCGAGGACGGCATCGTGCTTGTGGACCAGGACAAGTGCCGCGGCTGGCGCCAGTGCATCACCGGCTGCCCCTACAAGAAGATGTACTTCAACCACCGCTCCGGCAAGGCCGAGAAGTGTCACTTCTGCTACCCGCGCATCGAGGTCGGGCTGCCAACGGTGTGTTCGGAGACCTGCGTCGGCAGGCTGCGCTACATCGGAATCATCCTTTACGACGCGGACGCCGTCACCAAGGCCGCGGCAGTCAAGGATGAGCAGAAGCTCTACGAGTCCCAACTCGAGATCATGCTTGATCCCCACGACCCCGAGGTGATCGCCGCAGCCAAGGAGGGCGACATCCCCGATGAGTGGATCGACGCCGCGCAGCGCTCGCCGGTCTACGCCCTGATCAAGCATTTCAAGGTCGCTCTGCCACTCCACCCGGAGTACCGCACCATGCCCATGGTCTGGTACATCCCGCCGCTGTCGCCGGTCGTCGATCTCCTGCGCGAGCAGGGACATGACGCCGAGGCCCCCGGGAATCTGTTCGGCGCCATCGATGCCCTGCGCATTCCGGTGGAATATCTCGCGGAACTCTTCACCGCCGGGGATGCCGACATCGTCACGCTCGTGCTGCAGAAGCTCGCCGCCATGCGCTCCTACATGCGTGGTGTCACGCTGCGCAATGAACGCGACGAGACGCTCGCCGAGGCCGTCGGGATGACGGGCAAGGCCATGGAGCAGATGTATCGGCTGCTGGCCATCGCCAAGTACGACGAGCGCTACGTCATCCCCCCGGCCCACCACGACCAGGCACACAACCTGGAAGAGATGGGTTGCTCGCTGGAGGAGGAGGGCGGGCCCGGCATGGGCGGATCCGGACCCTTCGGCGAGGCCTCCGGTGGCCCCGTCCCCGTGGCCATCGAGAGCTTCAATGCGCTGCGGGACCGCGCAACTTCGGACACGGCAGCGTCGTCAGAATCACTGCGGGATCGCACGGGCGAGAAGAACTGGGACGGGAACTGACATGGGCAAGCGCGCCATCGTCTACCAGGCGGCAAACCTGCTGCTGGTCTACCCGACCGAAGAGCTGCTCGCACGACTCGGCCTCCTGCGCGAAGTCCTCTCGGGCACAGGCCTGGTGCACCACTTCGAGCCATGGCTCGCGCAACTGGAGGGGACGCCCCTGAGCGAGCTGCAGTCCAACTATGTGCAGGAGTTCGACCTGTCCAGACGGCACAGCCTGCACCTCAGCTACTGGTCCGCCGGGGACACCCGTCGACGAGGCATGGAACTGCTCGGCTACAAGGACACCTTCAAGGCCAGTGGCGTGGACCTGACCGGAAACCGCGAGTTGCCGGACTATTTGCCCGCCATCCTGGAGTTCGCCGCCTGCATCGATGAGGTCGCAGGGTTCGACCTGTTGCAACGCCACCGCGCTGAGATTGAAATGCTGCGCATCACGCTGGTCGATGACGAACTGCCCCAGGCCGGCATCCTGACGGCGGTCTGCTCGACGCTGCCCGGCGCCTCACCCGTCACCCGAGACGACGCCAAGGCAATGTTGCAGTCCAGCGAGAACCCCGAGGCCGTCGGGCTGACGTTCCTCACAATGCTCCCCACCCGCACCGGAGGCTGACATGGATGTGTTTTTGTGGGGCGTTCTGCCCTATCTGACAGTGTTGACGCTCGTCGCAGGCCTGTTCTGGCGCTACAAGTACGACCAGTTCGGGTGGACCACCCGTTCCTCGCAGTTGTATGAGTCGAAGATTTTGCGCATCGCCTCCCCGATGTTCCACTACGCCATCTTCGTGGTGTTGGGTGGCCATTTGATGGGTCTCTTCATCCCGAAGAGCTGGACTGACGCCATCGGAATCTCACAGGAGCTCTACCACTGGACTGCGCTGACGCTTGGGTTGGCCGCCGGTGCCGCGACGCTGGTGGGCATCGGCATGCTCATCTACCGACGGCGAACCACCGGCCCTGTCTTCATGGCGACCACCAAGAATGACAAGGCGATGTATCTGATCCTCGTCGGCGCCCTGGTGCTGGGAATGTGGGCCACGCTGACGGGTGACACCACCGCCACCGGTGAACACCACAACTACCGCGAGACGGTCTCCATCTGGTTCCGGTCGCTGTTCATCTTCCAGCCCAACGTCGCGGCCATGGCCGTCTCCACCATCCAGTTCAAAATCCATATTCTGGTGGCTTTCCTGCTGTTCGCTTCCATGCCCTTCACGCGACTGGTGCACTCCTTCACGGTGCCCTTCCACTTCTTCTTCCGGCCCTACATGATTTATCGTTCGCGTCCGGGATCGAAGGAAACCACGCGAACGCATGGACGGGGCTGGGACAAGATCGGCACCCCGGACCGTGTCAAGAAGGGCGACGACGTCTACA
>JBQCZU010000015.1:0-56346 GCA_052089385.1 Arachnia sp. | reverse complement strand
CGCCGCCTGAAGTTTTCACAGGCGAGCACGCACTGGAGCGATCTCCATGGGGAGGATGACGAAAGGTCACTTTGTGACGTGTTGATCCGCTACTGGGCGTCCAGGTGGGGTTGGACAACCTCGCGGTACAGGAGCAGCAGTGCCGCCGTGGTGGGGATGGCGATGACGGCGCCGATGATACCGAGCAGCGAACCGCCGATGATGGCCGAGAGAATCACCAGCGCGCCCGGTACCTTCACGGTGCGTTTCAGGATGTTTGGATACAGGACGTAGGCATCGAACTGCTGGTAGACGACGAAGTAGATGATGGTGACGATGCCGATGGTGGGGCTCGTGGCGAAGCCGACGATGGCCACCGCAATCATCGCCAGCGATGAACCAATGATGGGGATGAAGCAGAACAGGGCCACCACGAAAGCCAGTGCCAATGAATACTGACCAAGGCCTGCGACGTTCATGAAAATGAAAGAGCCCACGGAGGCGATGGTCACGATGAAGAACATGCCCGTGATGTAGCCGGAGACACCGCTGAAAATCTCGTCTGCCAGGTAGCGCATCCGGGGACGACGGCTGGCTGGAGCCAGGTGGTAGATGATCTCCTTGATGGAGGGCAGGGACGCGAGGAAGTAGATCGTCAGTACCGTGATCATGATCAGGGAGAAGACGACGTTGGCCAGGATGCGTCCGGCCCCCCAGATCCCGCCGAACAAGGTCTGGATGAGTGTCCCCGAGGTGAGGAAAGCTCGTACCCTGTCCAGGATCTCGAAGTCCTCGTCGAACTGGGCGACCTGCGGGTTGTCCCGCAGATTGTTCAACAGGCCCGGGAGATTCTGGGCCAGTGACTGGGTCTGGTCGGTCAGGATGGGCACCAGAGCTGTGAAGCCCAGCGCAATCACACCCAGTGCGGCAAGCGTCACCAAAAAAACAGCAAGGGCGCGAGGAACCCGCCGGTGGTTGAGAAAGTCGACGGCCGGACTCAGCCCCAGAGCAAGGAACAGGGCCATGACAGCGAGAATCAGGATGCTCTGAACCTGCGTGATGGCGGAAGCCAAGGCCAGGGCCACGAGTACGCCTATGGCACCGAAAAATCCGATGGAGAAGGGGGAGTGCTTCAGGAGTCGCGATTCCGAACTGGACGGAATGGGGGGTACGGGGGTGATTTGTTCCTGGGGGAGCGGCGTCAGCAGTGTTGTGGCGCCCCGCCGGGCACCGCCGAAGACGTTGCGCACCAGCGTTCGAACAGGACGGCGCGTGTGGGGAACCGGGTTGACGGTCTTCCCTTCCACGGAGTGCGTACCCGGTGCATCTTCCGGGGCCGGTGGACTGATCTGGCCGTCAAGGGGTGGGAGGTCTGTTCCCGGGCTAGAGGAGGTCTCCACCAGGGTCCTTGCCTGTCCGGGGGATCACAGTGGTTTCTTCCATGTCATGGGTTGTGTCCTCATCAGGCATTGCTTCGTCAGCAATGCCCTTCAGGTTCTGCATGGCAGCCACCATGGAGGATCGGCGCGCGGTGAGCGCCGCAACTTCGCGTTCCAGCTGCTCCTTGCGCCACGCGATCTGCTCCTCGAGGCGGGTTTCATCCTCACGCAGTCTGGCGCGCATCGCAGCCATGGTTTCCTCTGCTTCCCGAGTCGCAGCCAACCGGACCTCCTCGGCCGCGGTGACGCCTTGGGCCCGGGTTGTTGCTGCTTCCTCCCGGGCTGCCATGAGCTGCGCCGTCGACTTCTCGTGGTTCTCGGCTGCCGCCGCGAGTTGTTGTGCGACGGCTTCTTCCGTGGTGCGCGCACTCTCCATTGCATTGGCCAGCGTTGTCTCAGCCTGCTGGGTGGCTTCGAGAACCATCTGGGCGGCGTTGGTCTCCGCCTCAGCCAGGCGAGCGGCTGTCTCGGAAGTTGCCCTCTCCAGCATGGCCGTGGACTTCGACGTGGCCTCAAGCAATGTCTGGGCGGCGTTGGTCTTTGCCTCAGCCAGACGAGCGGCCGCCTCGGCATTCGTCCTTTCCAGCATTGCTGTGGACTTCGATGTGGCCTCGTCGAGGATCTGCTTGGCGCTTGCCGATGCCTCAGCCCTGATGAGTTCTGCATCGCCCCTGGCCGACTGGAGCGCATCCTCGCCTGCTTCAGCCTGCTCCTGGCGCAGTGTGCGCAGCCCGGCGAGCCCGCTCAGACGGACATCTTCGATTTCGCGCTGGGAGGACTCGCGGAGGGCGGCAGCGCTGCGTCTTCCCTCGTTGCGGATGCGCTCTGCCTCCGTCGCGCCTTGTTGCACGAGCTGTGCGGCCTGCGCCTCCGCGGCCTGCAACAGCTGTTTCGCGTGCGCACCGAGCCGGGTGAAGTCGGTGGTTCCACTCTCGATACGGACGTGGGAGAGATCCCTGTCGCGCTCCCGTAGCTGGACCTTCAGCGCCATGGATTTGTTCTCGAGCTCTCGCACGTAGCTGTCAACCGCCTGGCGGTCATAGCCCCGCAGGGCATGAGGGAAGTTTCCGGCAGCCGAAGCCGCGTCGTCAAAAAGGTTCAGACCCGTCATTGAATCCTCGGAGTCCCATTCAGCAGGTGGATTGATCACGAAAATCTCTTCCCTCGTCGTCCCCGTAGTACTTGCCCCAAGCAAAAGCTTATCGTCTGCAACACGGAACGGGGGCCCGACGACTGGGTGTCGTCGGGCCCCCGTTTCAGGCGTTTGTTGCAATGGTGTCAGTGATCGGCATTCTTGGCCGGCTCAACGAGTTCCAACAACACACCCCGGGCGTCCTTGGGGTGCACAAAGTTGATGCGGCTACCGGCGGTGCCGCGCTTGGGCTCTTCGAAGAGGAGGCGCATGCCACGCTCACGAAGGACACGGCAGGCCTCGTCGATGTCGTGGACACGGTAGGCGAGCTGCTGGATGCCCTGGCCATTCTTGGCAAGGAACTTGCCGATGGAGGAATCTTCCTTCAACGGAGCCAGAAGTTGAATCTTGGCGTTTTCGTGGCCCTGCTCTCCGGTGCCGAGCATGGCCTCGGCCACGCCCTGCTCTTCGTTGATCTCGCGGTGAAGCTCACGCCAGCCAAACACCTCCGAGTGGAACTTGATGGCTTCGTCGAGGTCCGGGACTGCCAGGCCGACGTGATCGATGCAGATGAACAGATCTTGGTTTTCCATGTCACCCAGTTTCCCACATGCCGAGCTCCGCCCTCGCGGCAGGGGCCACTATCCACGACCCATCAGGACAGCGCCCGGTCCACCAGTGCACGGGCCTGGTCCTGCACCGTTGCGAGGTGGTCCTGCCCGATGAGCGACTCGGCATAGATCTTGTACTTGTCCTCGGTACCCGAGGGTCGGGCAGCGAACCAGGCATTGTCGGTGGTCACTTTGAGGCCACCGATCGCCGCGCCATTTCCGGGGGCCTCGGTGAGAACGGCGGTGATGGGTTCGCCTGCGAGTTCAGTGGCTGTGACGTCGCTGCTCCCCAACTTCGAGAGCCGGGATTTCTGCTCCCGGCTGGCCTCGGCATCAATGCGGGCGTAGTACGACTTGCCGAACTCTGCTTCCAGAGCGGCATAGTGCTGGCTTGGGGATGTGCCCGTCACGGCGAGGATCTCGCTGGCCAGCAACGCCAGGAGGATGCCGTCCTTGTCCGTGGTCCACGTCGCGCCGCTCTTCTCGAGGAAGGACGCCCCCGCGGATTCTTCGCCGCCGAATCCGATGGATCCATCCTGCAGCCCCGGGACGAACCACTTGAAACCGACTGGCACTTCCACGAGTCGGCGGCCAAGTTTGCTGGCCACCTTGTCAATCAACGATGAGGACACCAGTGTCTTGCCGATACCGGCGTCCTTGCTCCACTGGCTGCGATGGCTGAAAAGGTACTGGATTGCCACAGCCAGAAATGCGTTCGGGTTCATGAGGCCCGCATCCGGGGTCACGATGCCGTGCCGGTCGGAATCGGCGTCATTGCCCGTGGAAATGTCGTAGGCATCACGATTGGCGATCAGCGACGCCATGGCATCGGGAGAGGAACAGTCCATCCGGATCTTGCCGTCGGTGTCGAGCGTCATGAACCGCCACGTGGGATCCACTGACGGATTGATGACCGTGAGATTCAGGCCCGAGGTCTCGGCCAAGTGCTCCCAGTACTGCACGGCGGCTCCGCCAAGGGGGTCGGCGCCAATCCGCACCCCAGCGGCGGCGATGGCCTCCAGATCCAGGACGGTGGAGAGCTCAGCACAGTACGGAGTCTTGTAGTCGTAGCGTTCAACGTCGCCTGCAACTGCATCGTAGGACTTCCGACGGATGCCGCTCGGATTGGCCATCAGTTCGTTCGCGCGGGCCGCGATCTGACCTGTCGCGTCGCTGTCAGCCGGGCCGCCGGATGGAGGGTTGTACTTGAATCCGCCATCGCGGGGAGGGTTGTGGGAAGGCGTCACAACGATGCCATCTGCATGCTTCCCCCCAGCCTCGCGGTTGAACCGGATGATGGCGCGAGACACTGCGGGCGTCGGCGTGTACTCATCCTCGCGCTCCGCGCGCACATCGACTCCGTTGGCCACAAGGACCTCGATGGCCGTGCGCCACGCTGGGTCCGAGAGTGCGTGGGTGTCCTTGCCGATGAACAGGGGGCCCGTGGTGCCCTGTTGGGACCGGTACTCGACGATCGCCTGGGTGGTGGCGGCAATGTGGAGGTCGTTGAATGCAACATCCAAGCTGGATCCCCGGTGTCCGGACGTGCCGAAAACCACCTGCTGGTTCGGGTTGCCCGGGTCCGGAACGAGATCGTGGTACGCCGTGAGCAGGGCGTCAATGTCGACGAGATCGGACTCTTGTGCCTTTTGTCCTGCGCGCGGATGTGCCATGAAGGCCATCCTTGCATCTCGGCCCAGCCCTTGCTGGAAAGTCCTTCAGCCCGCCTGCGTTTGGCCTCGGGATCCTCAGGCAGCCAAGATGGGATGCATGACTGATCCGAACTTCTCACGGCCCGGGGCCGTTGACCTGTCGTCGCTCACCAATCCGACCGCGCCCACAGGTGGCGGTGGATACGTGATGGAAGTGGGTGAGGCGGACTTCCAGGAGCTGGCGAAGCTCTCGTCGCAGCATCCGGTGATCGTGGAGTTCCACTCAGCCCGCGACACCAGTGGGCCGGCACTGTCGAAAGATCTTGCCGAATTGGTGAATGCTGGCGCAGGTCGCTTTCTGCTTGCCCGCGTCAACGTGGACGCCGAGCCCCGACTCGCACAGGCGTTGCAGGTTGAAGCCGTACCCACAGTCATCGCCCTGATCGCCGGTCAGCTTGCGCCGCTGTTCCAGGGAACACGGTCGCGACAGGAAATTTCAGCTGTGCTGGACCAGGTGGCGCAGCTCGCCGTGGGTAACGGCATCACGGGCCGCGCGCAGCCGGTCGCAGGCGCCACCGCGGATGGTGAAGAACAAGAGGTTCCTCTGGATCCCCGGTTCGAGGCGGCCGATGATGCACTCCAGTCCGGCGATTACGCTCTGGCCGTCGAAGAGTTTGACAAACTTCTGGTGGCCACCCCACTCGACGCCGAGGTGATAGCAGGCAGGGCCCAGGCAAGTCTGCTGGCGCGCAGCACTGAATTTGATGCGGCTGCGGTGGTGGCGGACGCCTCGGCGAAGCCTGATGACCTTGCCGCGCAACTCAGGGCCGCCGATCTGGAGATCATTCAAGGGGCTTCAGAAGCAGCCTTCGACCGGTTGCTGGGTCTCGGAGCCGTGGTGGGGGCCGATGATCGCGAAATGATCAGATTGCGCATCCTTGAACTGTTTGAAGTGGTGGGTCGCACCGATCCCGTGGTGCTTGCAGCCCGCCGGCGTCTTTCCACGCTGATTTTCTGACCACTTGGGACCCGTGCATGAACTCCCCATGCACGGGCATTTTCATCTGGGGATCCGCAGCGGTTAGCATGCGGGCATGTCCCTCAAACAGGCTGCCCTGATACTGGTTGCAGTGACGGCCATGGTCCTGTTCGGGGCTTTCGCCGTCTGGTTGTTCGGATACCTGGGTCAGTTCGTACCGGTGCCCGCACCCGGCTGAGACTTCATCACGGGGTGACCATTTTCGGTCATGCCCGTGAAACCACTCAGTAGCAAGCGAATCCGGCGTGCGGAGAGCTCAGTGACCCGTTCGTCGAGATCTGCCGGATCCACCCAGTGGACGGCTGCCAGTTCCCTCGGATCTGTGACGGCAATGGCGTCGGCGACCTCAGGTGCAAGAGTGCCGCCGTCGAAGATGAATTCGATGGCGTCAGACCAACCGAGATAGGGGGGCATCCAGTCGATGAGGGCCGCGTCGCCGAAGTGGACGATCAACCCCACCTCCTCCAGGACTTCCCTCTCTGCCCCCACACGAGGCGATTCTTCCGCTTCGACAATTCCGCCGGGCAACTCCCAATCCTGCTTGTAACGCGTTTCCGTGAGCAACACTCGACCCCGGCTGTCGCGGAATACGGCGTGGCCGATCATTCGCTTCGTCGGCAGCACAGAGTTCATGACGCCGGAGAAGCCTTCTGCACCGTAGACGGGATCGATGGCCAGCCGCGCATAGATCAGGACGTCCACGAGATCGTTGTTCGATACCCGTTGGGCCGAGCGCAGCCTTCCCTCCAGACGAAATCCGCAGCGCTGCAGCGCCCTGCGCGCCACCACATCATTGGCTGGAAGGTCCACCTGCAATCGCCGCAACGAGTGCGCAATGATGGCGTCGTCGGCGGCCAGGCTGACCGCCTTCTCCAGAGTGTCGGCGTCGACGCGCTGCTGCTTCCACCTCAGCACGCCGACGTCACCCGAGATCTCCACCTGGACGCTGAAATCGGTCACTTTGTCTCAGCCGGAACCTGTCGACGCAGCCATACGGAACCCAGGGGCGGTACGGTCACATTCGCCTGGGCGGGGAAGTGGCCCCACGCTTGTTCACGCGCCGTGATCTGACCGAGATTGCCGAACTCGTCACTGCCGTCGTACACGGAGGAGTCCGTGTTCAGAATCTCTTCCCAGATGCCTGCCTCAGGCAAACCGATGGACATGTCGGTGATCGGTTGGGGCGAGAAGTTCGTGATGCATGCCACGTGGTTTCCCGCCTCATCATGGCGCACCCAGCTCAAAGTGTTGCGGGCTGCATCATCGCCACGGATCCAGGTGAACCCGGAGGGCGAATTGTCCAGCTCATACAGGGGAGCGTTGTCGCGGTAGAGGGCATTCAGGTCGCGGAAGAGCTGCTGCAGTCCGCGGTGGCCCCACAGATCGCTGACCCACCATTCCAGTCCGTTGGCTTCGTTGAACTCGGGGCGGGAGCCGAACTCGCTGCCCATGAACACCAACTGCTTGCCGGGAAAACTCCACATGAAGGAGTAAAAGGCGCGCAGCGTCGCGAATTTGCGCCAGTCATCCTGGGGCACTTTCTGCATCATGGAGCCCTTGCCATGCACGACTTCGTCGTGGCTGATCGGGAGAACGAAGTTCTCCGAGTAGGCGTACACCATGGCGAACGTGATCAGGTTGTGCTCGTACTGCCGGTAGACCGGATCGAGTTCCAGGTAGCGCAGGGAGTCGTTCATCCACCCCATGTTCCACTTGAAACCGAAGCCCAGCCCGCCCTCGTGGACCGGCTTGGTGACGCCCGGGAAGCTGGTGGATTCCTCGGCGATCATGAGGACGCCCGGGTGACGCTCGTAGAGGTGACTGTTCACCCAGCGGAGGAAATCGATGGCCTCAAGGTTCTCGCGACCGCCGAACTGATTGGGAACCCATTCACCTTCGTCGCGGGAGTAGTCCAGATAGATCATGGAGGCCACAGCATCCACGCGCAGCCCGTCGATGTGGAATTCGTTGATCCAGTACAGCGCGTTGGAGACGAGGAAGCTCTTCACCTCGTTGCGGCCGTAATTGAAGATGTAGGTGCCCCAGTCCTTGTGTTCACCTTGACGGGGATCGGCGTGCTCATAGAGGGCTGTGCCGTCGAAGCGGCCCAACGCCCAGTCGTCCTTGGGGAAATGGCCGGGAACCCAGTCCAGGATGACGCCGATCCCGGCCTGGTGCAGGCGGTCCACGAGATAGCGGAAGTCGTCGGGTTTCCCGAAGCGGCTGGTGGGGGAGAAGTAGCCGGACACCTGGTAACCCCAGGAAGGAGCGAAGGGGTGCTCCGAAACCGGCATCAGCTCCACGTGTGTGAAGCCCTGCCAGGTGACGTACTCCACCAGTTCATCGGCGAGGTCGAGGTAGGACTTGCCGGGACGCCATCCGCCGAGATGCAGTTCGTAGATGCTCATGGGCTCGGCGTGGGCGCGGGAATTCTCGCGACGTGAGATCCACTCGTCGTCGGACCACACATACTTGGATTCATAGACGATGCTGGCGTTGGTGGGGGCCTGCTCGCTGAAGCGAGCCATGGGATCCACCTTCTCGCACCAGGAACCATCGACCCCCTGCACACGGAACTTGTACAGGGCATCCTCGCCGATACCGGGAATGAACCCAGCCCAGACTCCGGAGCCGGGCACCAGTGCGAGTTCATCGGCGCCCCAGCCATTGAAGTCCCCGGTCACCTGAACCCGCTGCGCATTCGGTGCCCACACGGCGAATCGGACGCCCTCCACGGGGCCGTCCTCACCCTCGACGGTCGCCACAAAACTGCCGAGACGCTTCCACAGTTCCGTGTCTCCGCCTGCGTGAAATCCTTCAAGATCGGTGCCGGTCAGTCCGCCGAATCGGTTCTGCGTCATTGTGTTTCTCCTGCCAATCGGTTCAGTGAATTCATCGGTACGAAAACGAGATGTTCCCTGTTGCGTCGTTCATAAATGACTTCGTAGACAGCTTTGTCTGCCTCAAAGGCTGCCAGAAGGGACGTTTCCTGCGCGGTGGGTGGGCCGTACCCCTCCAGGAAGGCGTCGCGGCAGTCCTCCAGCCAGTTCGTGGTTCCGCCCCCGGTCGCCGCTGCATAGTCAAAGGACCGCAGCATCCCCGCCACGTCGCGCCAGCGGGAGTCGGGCTGCCTGCGCTCCGCAAGAGTTTTCAGGGGCTCGCCCTCGAAGTCCACGTAGCGCCACTCACCCTGGGTGAGGAGGACCTGGCCGAGATGGCAGTCGCCATGGATGCGCTGCGTGGGGAGCTCAGGGGGAAGCGAACCCCACGTGGATTGGACTGCGTCGCGAAATCCAACGACCTCGGGGGCCTCGGCCGCGGCGGTTTCGAATCGGCGACTGAAAGTGGCGGCCAGCGAGGCGCCATCGGTGGAGCCTGTCGGAAGACGTTCGGCCAGAGTCCTGTGGACCTGTGCCAGCGTTTCCCCGAGCCCGCGGGCCTGTACGACAAACGATTCATCACTGCGGGCGTGATCGGTTGCGAGGTCAAAACCGTCCAGGGGATCCTTGAGCGCCTCGGTGAAGATGGCCAGATCTGTTTCACCCGTACGCCACGCCCCGAAAATTTCGGCGACGACACCGGTGCCGGCCAGAGCTGCGTGGAGTTCGACATCAACGTTGGGGCCATCCTCCAGACGTCGAAAGACCTTGCACATGAGAACTTTGCCGAAGAACAGTGACGTGTTGGACTGCTCGCCGGTGAAGCGGCGGGCTTCCAGATCTGTCGGGACCTCCCTCCAGCGCTGGAAACCGGGCGCTTCGTCGGCGAGGAGGGACAGCAACAATCCGGCTGCTGACGGGTCGTCGCAGAGTTCCCCGATGCTGAACACTTCGCTGTCCACCACCGCTTCCATCAGCTCCGGCGCCACGGCGTCACGGGTGGGTCTGTACACCAGGGGCACGTGGTACCGCTCCACATCGCCTGCAAGGAACATGACCTCCATGATGGCGCTGCGGATGCCGACACCAGTCGTGGGCGCAACGAGCCAGTCGCAGAGCTCAATGCCGGCCAGACTGCCACCACGGGAGCGGCCCGCGAACCAGCGAGCATTTTGAGCAAGCTGCCAGAGTGCAGCGTCCAGGCCGTCAACCATGTGTTCCACCTGATCCCTTCAATGCATGAGGTGGAGGATGTGGGCAGGCTGCCCGGGATACAGGCGAACATAGTTGCGCTCACCCCAGAGGAATTCAGACCCCGACAACTCATCGACGGCCCGGATGTGCTGTCCCGGCTGGAATCCCAGAGCTTCAAGATCGAGATACACCTCTGATTCCACCGTGTTCTCGGGGTCGAGTGACGTGACAACCAACACCGTGTCCTCGCCGTCCTGCTTGGAGAAGGCAATGATGCCTTCGTGGGGCACGTGGTGGAAGGTGATGTTGCGCAGTTGCTGGAGCGCCGGGTGACGATCCCGGATCGCGTTGAGTTGGCCCATCAGAACATTCAGGTTGGGCTGGGCGTTGTAGTCCCGTGGGCGGTACTCGAATTTCTCGGAGTTCAAGTACTCCTCACGACCCTGCGCCAGTGCCTCGTGCTCGAAGAGCTCAAAACCTGAGTAGACACCCCAGGTGGGCGACATCATCGCTGCCAGAATCGCACGGATCGCGAAAATGGCCGGGTTGCCCGTCTGAAGATGGAAGGGGTTGATGTCCGGGGTGTTGACAAAGAAGTTGGGGCGGAAGAACGAATCAGTCTGTGTGGAGAGCTCCGTCATGTATTCGGTGAGTTCCCACTTGGGGATCCGCCACGTGAAGTAGGTGTAGGACTGCTGAAAACCCACCTTGCCGAGCGCGCCCATCATGGCTGGAGAGGTGAAGGCCTCGGCCAGGAAGATGATCTCCGGGTGGCTCTCGTGGACCCGCTCCAGCAGCCAATCCCAGAACTCGACGGGTTTGGTGTGGGGGTTGTCCACCCGGAAGACAGTTACGCCCTTGTCTATCCAGAAATGGACGAGACGCAAAACTTCGTTGTAGATCCCCTCCGGGTCGTTGTCGAAGTTGATCGGGTAGATGTCCTGATACTTCTTGGGCGGATTCTCGGCGTAGGCGATGGTGCCATCCAGGCGGGTGGTGAACCACTCCGGATGCTCGCTCACCCACGGATGGTCGGGGGAGGCCTGGAGTGCGAGGTCAAGTGCGATTTCCACACCCAGGGAGCGGGCCTTGCCCATGAACCGCTCAAAAGCGTCCATGTCGCCCAGATCAGGATGAATGGCGTCGTGTCCGCCGTCGGCAGAACCGATGGCCCACGGTGATCCGGGTTCCCCGTCGACGGGAGTCAGCGTGTTGTTCTTGCCCTTGCGGAACGCCGTGCCGATGGGGTGAATCGGCGGCAGGTAGACCACGTTGAAGCCCATGGCGGCGGCCGCCTCGAGTCGTTCATGGGAAGAATCAAAGGTGCCGGAGTGCCATGCACCGGATTCATCCTGCCAGGCGCCCTGAGATCGGGGAAAGAACTCATACCAGGACGAGAACAAGGCACGTCGGCGCTCCACGCGCAGCGGATATTCGGCGGTGCCGGTCACCAGTTCGCGGGGTCCAAAACGCGACATCGCACGCTCTACCGGACGTGACGTGATGAGGTCCAACAATTCCTGCGCGGGCGTTTCCGGCTTCAACGCATCGATGACGGCCTCCAGTAGATGCTGTGCACTGGAGACGCGCTGCTGGCTGGCGTTGGTCGAAGCTCGTCCAATGACCTCTCGCCCCTCGGCGCAGATGAGATCGAGATCCATGCTCAGGGGCAGCTTCGCTTCCGCGTGGTGTTGCCACGTCAACCACGGATCGGACCAGCCCTCCACACGGAATGTCCAGTCTCCTTCGGTGGCCATCCGGATGCTTGCTTCCCAACCGTCCAGACCGGGCACGCCGCTCGGCCGCATGTCGATCCGACGCTGGGTGCCATGGGGGGCAGTCAGGATGACCGACGCGTTGACGGCGTCATGGCCTTCACGAAACACCCTCGCCGTGACCTTCAGACGCTCGTGTGCAACAGCTTTCACCGGATAGGCGCCATCGGCTATGACGGGGTGGACGTCAGTCACGGGAATGCGACCAAAGCCGCCGGGAGTGCGTTGCAGTCGCGACGGGTGGGCGGAAGTGTGGAGAGAGTTCACAAACATCACCCTATCGGGCGCGGGATTCTGACAAGTGGAAGTCAACCGGTAGTTTGGGGGCGTGCGCGCATATCGTCGATTCACCGTCCAGCCGGTGCTCCCTGAAAAAATCAATTCTCTTGAGGCCCTGGCCCACAACCTTCGATGGTCGTGGCACCAGCCGACTCGAGACCTCTTCCGGGCCATTGACCCGAAGCTCTGGGACTCCGTCGGCGAGGACCCTGTCAAGCTTTTGACCGCCGTATCCGCTGAGCGGATGCAGACCCTCGCGGCGGACAAAGTCTTCGTCCGCAAGGTCAAGCTGCTCCACCAGGATCTTCTCAACTACCTCTCGGCAGACCTGTGGTTCCAGAACCACGCGGCCAAGGGCGAGGACGTCCCCAAGGCAATTGGATATTTCTCCGCCGAGTTCGGTGTGTCGCAAACACTTCCGCAGTACTCCGGCGGACTCGGCATTCTCGCCGGTGACCACCTCAAGGCTGCTTCAGACCTCGGCCTTCCGCTCGTGGGCATCGGTCTCCTGTACCGCCACGGCTACTTCCGCCAGTCCGTGGACGCCACGGGTTGGCAGCAGGAGCGCTACCCCGTCTTGTCCTCGAATGACCTGCCTGTGCGTCGCCTCACCGATGAGGACGACGAGCCCATCACGATCTCGGTTTCAGTCTCCGGCCGCGAGGTCCGCGCCTGGATCTGGGTGGCCTCCGTGGGTCGCATCCCGCTGCTGATGATGGACACGGACCGCGAGGACAACGATCCCGAGGCTCGCAACATCACAGACCGCCTCTACGGCGGCGGCACCGATCACCGTCTTGCGCAGGAAATCCTTCTGGGAATCGGCGGTGTCCGCGCTCTGCGTGAGTACAGCCGTGTGAGCGGGCATGCCACTCCAGATGTCTACCACTGCAACGAGGGCCACGCAGGATTCCTCGGCTTCGAGCGCATCCGCGAGTACCTCGACCAGGGCCACGACCTCAATTGCGCCGTCGAACTCACACGCGCTGGCACGGTTTTCACCACCCACACCCCCGTTCCTGCCGGCATTGACCGCTTCGATCGTGTGCTCATTGAGCGTCAGTTCTCCGCCTTCTGCGACGGTCTGCCCGTCGAGAAGATCCTCGGCTTCGGCTCCGAGAGCTACGCAGGTGGGGACCCCGGCAAGTTCAACATGGCCGTCCTCGGCCTACGGCTGGGACAACGCGCCAATGGTGTGTCCAAGCTGCACGGCGAAGTCTCCCGTGACATGTTCAATCCGCTGTGGCCCGACTTCGACGCGTCCGAGGTGCCCATCACCTCGGTCACCAATGGTGTACACCACCCCACGTGGATCCACCCGGAACTTCTGGAGATCCTTGAAGCGCACACGGAAGATTCGGACACCGTCATTGATGGCTACGACTGGTCTGCCATCCAGCGCGTGGACAACGACACGTTGTGGAGTCTGAAGCGCCAGCTTCGCGGCTCCATGGTGCAGATGGCCCGCGCTCGTCTCGCGGAGTCCTGCCGCGTGCGTGGCATGGCAGATGACTGGACCTCCGAGGCGCTGAACCCCCGAGTCCTGACGCTTGGATTCGCCCGTCGTGGTGCCTCCTACAAGCGGTTGACCCTCATGCTCACGGATCCGGAACGCCTCAAGCGTCTTCTGAACCACGCGCAGACTCCCATCCAGATCATCATCGCCGGCAAGGCCCACCCCGCTGACAACATCGGCAAATCGTTGATCCAGAAGATGGTGCAGTTCTCGGACCAGCCAGATGTCCGGGGCAAGCTTGTGTTCCTTCCCGACTACGACATGTCGATGGCTCGTCCGCTCTACCCGGGCTGCGACGTATGGGTGAACAACCCTCTGCGTCCCTACGAGGCATGTGGCACCTCCGGCATGAAGGCCTCCCTCAACGGCGCTGCCAACCTGTCCATCAAGGATGGCTGGTGGGACGAGCTGTATGCGCCCGAGTTCGGTTGGGAGATCCCTTCGATGGAGGGCATTGCCGATCAGGATGAGCGCGACGCCGCAGAGGCCGAGTACTTCTACAGCATCATCGAGAACGAGATCATCCCGAAGTTCTACACCCTGGACGCGGAAGGCCATCCGCTGCAGTGGCTGAAGATGATGCGCGACACCATCAGCGACCTCGGTCCTGATGTTCTGGCATCCCGCATGGTGCGTGACTACGTCACGGAGCTGTACGCTCCCGCCGCATTGAGCTCGGCGGACCTTGCTGATGATTCGCGTGCGCATGAACTGGCCGAGTGGAAGGATCGTATCCGTCGTGATTGGGGCTCCCTCAGCGTCGTGGCCCTGGACACCAATGTCACCGGCCGCGTGGCCTCCGGGGATCAGCTCAACGTCACCGTCGACGTCCGGTTGGGGCATCTGTCGGCCCAGGACGTTGCCGTTCAGTTGATCTTCGGTGACGTTGACCACCAGGACAAGCTGCACAACATTCGCAAGTACGCCACGACACCTTCACGGGAAGTCGACGGCATCACGCGGTTCGAGGCAGTGATTCCGGCTCGCTATTCGGGCCAGATCGGTTGCCTGGCCCGGGCAGTTCCGTCTCACCCGCTGCTGGCGAGTGATTCGGAAATGGGACTGGCTGCGGTGATTTCGGACTGAGTGGAGTATTGACGGTGCCCCGGAGAAGGAGGGAGCATGTCAGGCATGAATGCTGACACGCAACGCAAGGTCCTCCTCACCGGAGCAACAGGCGGAGTCGGCCAGCTGCTCGAGGAGCGGCTGGCCGATTCCTATGATCTGATCCTTTCCGGGCGCACTCCGCGCACCGAGTTGGAGAAGCGGGAGCTGCGGAAAGCGGATCTGTCGGACTTCGACGAAACGCTGGAACTCATGGACGGCGTGGACACGGTCCTGCATCTGGCGGGTGCGGCCTCTCCCGCTTCCGAATGGGACAGTGTTCTGCAGGCAAACATCATCGGTCTGCGCAATGTGTTGGAAGCTGCTCGCCAGGCCGGGGTGAGGCGGTTCGTCTTCGCTTCGTCAAATCATGCGATGGGCATGTACGACAGGGACGGACAGTGGCCCGTGTACCCGCACCTTCCGCCACGCGGGGATTCGCTCTACGGCGTCTCCAAGATTTTCGGCGAGGCCATGGGGCGCTTCTACCACGACGAGTACGGCATGGAGTTCGTCGCTCTGCGCATCGGCTGGTCGGCAGAAAACCCCATGGAGGCGGAGCAGGAACTGCTGAGGGCCATGTGGCTCAGCGACGACGACGCCGAACAGGTATTCCGTTGTGCCATCGAGGCCGACGTGAAGTTTGGCCTCTACTATGCGATCTCGGACAACCCCAACCGGCGCTGGGATCTGACAAACACAATGCTGGAGCTCGGCTATCGCCCCAAGGACAGCTGGACCGATGCCGCGCACGCGACGGAGGATGTCGTCGAGGGCGGCGAGCAGGCGCCCACGGACTGGCCCAAGGACTCGTGAGCTGAAAGTGGGGGGCTACCACCTGCGAATCCGTGGGTCTCAGATGTCCCTGCTGCTCCAGTGCATCTGATCAGATGGTGGGTATGGCTCCTGATCTTGTGCATCCGCCGAAAGCCCGGGCAGGCGAGCAAGTCGCGGTCCTGTCGCCGTCCTTCGCCGCCCCAGGCGTCGCACCGGGAATTCACGAGCAGGCAATGCGTCGGCTCACCGAGATCACCGGTCTGATCCCCGTTGAGTACCCCACGACGCGTCAGGTGGGCGCGACGCCAAGAGACCGGGCAAGAGATTTCAACGCTGCGCTCGCCGACCCGGACATCCGTGCCATCCTCGCCACCATTGGCGGACAGGACCAGATCAAGGTTGTCCCGCACCTGGACGGTGCCCTGGTGCGCGCCGACCCCAAGCCGTTTCTCGGGTACAGCGACAACACCAACATTTTGTCCTGGCTGTGGCATCAGGGTGTGGCCGGTTTCTACGGTGGTTCCACGCAGGTGCACCTCGGCCCCGGCCCGAGTGTCGATCACTGTCATCGCGCGTCTCTCCGCGCCGCTCTGATGACGGGGGAGAGGCTTCAGGTCACGGAACCCGGCGTGTCGGAGGATCACGGGAAGGACTGGGCTGACCCGGCAGCCCTGAGCGAGTTTGGAGACCGTGAGCCCACCAGGGATTGGTCCTGGGCAGGGGCCAGAAGCGTCGTGACCGGCTCCACATGGGGAGGATGCATCGAGGTCATCCAAAGAATCCTGGCCGGGGATCATTTTTCAGAAGAACCTTCGGCGCTCAGCGGAAGCGTCCTGCTCCTGGAATCCAGTGAGCAAATCCTGCCAGCTCGTGAATTCGGCTGGATCCTGCGGACTCTGGGCCAACGCGGCCTGCTGGCGGCTGTTGAGGCAGTCCTCGTCGCGCGGCCTCCCGCATCCAACTTCGACCTCGAGCGCTCGGCCGTACAGAAAGTGGCTTATCGGGCGGAGCAGCGGGATGTCGCGATGGAGATCATTCAGGAGTACAACCCGGACGCGGTGATCTGCGTGGGAGTGCCGTTCGGACACACTCGCCCCCAGTGGATTCTTCCCCATGGCGGCGAGGTGACGGTCGACGGCAGAACCCGAGAGGTCTGGGCTGACTACCGCTAATGGGAAGGGCTCACACCTACCAGTTGGACGGTTTGTAGTCCTTCAGGAAGACTCCGAAGAGTTCCTCCCCGGCCTCTCCACGAACGATCGGGTCATAGACGCGAGCCGCACCGTCGACGAGGTCGAGAGGTGCATGGAACCCCTCCTCGGCCAACCTCACCTTCGTGGGGTGGGGACGTTCATCGGTGATCCATCCCGTGTCGACGCTCGTCATGTAGATCCCATCGTCGGTCATCTCGCGGGCACTGGTGCGGGTGAGCATGTTCACGGCTGCCTTGGCCATGTTCGTGTGCGGATGCCCCGGCCCCTTGTACCCCCGGCCGAACACACCCTCCATGGCCGAGACGTTCACGATGTAGCTGCGACCCGACGGCACGGCTGCCATGGACGCACGAAGCCTGCTGATGAGTAAAAACGGTGCGGTGGTGTTGCACAGCTGCACTTCGAGCATTTCCAGAGGGTTGACGTCCTGGACTTTGTCGGTCCAACTGTTGACGTCGTGCAGATCCGGCAGGAGACCGCCGGCATCGATGGCAGTGCCATCGGCGAGTCGGGCCAATGAACTGGACCCGGGAGCCAGCGCAAGCGCGGTGAGTTCATCAGCCGTCAGAGATCCAGCAGCGGCGGCTGCCGCCAGGATGGGATGGCCCGCCACTGAGGCTGCCAACGCCATCGGGTGCTGGTCGCTGGCGTGCCCGAAGCTCAGCATCTCCGGAACGTCGCCCTCAGGCAGTGGCGTGAGTTCCGCCTCGACGAGAGGCGAATAGGCGCCGGGGGATCTGCGAACGGTCTGCGTTGCGTTGTTGATGAGGATGTCCAGCGAACCCTGTGCGGCGACGTCGTCGGCCAAACTGATGACCTGCGCGGGGTCCCGCAGATCGATGCCGACGACGCGGAGCCGGTGCAGCCAGTCGGCCGAATCGGGCATCGCGGAGAATCTGCGCACGGCATCCTTGGGGAAGCGGGTGGTGATGGTGGTGTGTGCGCCGTCGCGCAGCAGGCGCAGCGCGATGTACATGCCGATCTTGGATCGGCCACCGGTGAGCAGCGCCCGCCTCCCCCTCAGATCCGTGCGGGCGTTGCGCTTGGCGTGGTTCAGGGCCGCGCATTCGGGGCAGAGCTGATGGTAGAAGGCGTCCACCTGGGTGTGGCGTTGTTTGCAGATGTAGCACGCACGCGCCACCAACAGTTCGCCCGCAACGGAGGATTCCGCGGCACTGGAGAGGTGATGGCCGGCCGTCTCGTCGTCGATGCGTGTGGGTGCACCCGTGGCAGTGGCTGCAATCACGGCCCTGTCCGCATCCGCGATCCGCGCGCGCTTGGTTCGACGGCGGGTCATCTTGAATGACTTGTACATCTTCGACGTGGCATGGCGGACAGCGCATGCATCAGGATCGTGCTCGTCGAACTCGCTGAGTGCCGCCAGGACACGGAGCGTGGTGGCCAGGTCGTCAGGGTCGATGCGGGCTGCAGTGGATGGGTCCAGGGGATCAGAGGACATCAGTGATTTCTCTCAGCCGAAGATCTTGGTGCTGGGTTCGACGTCGATGCTGTAGGTGGCTGCTTCTTCCAACTCGATGAGTTCGGCGGCAGTGGTGGGGACCTCTGCGCGCATCACGATGGTGCTGCGTCCCGGCACAACGAATGAGGAGCCGGGCTCCAGCGGGCCGGAGGGCACCTCGCCCGCAGCACCCGAATGCCAACAGATGGTGTACTCCTTGGCCCACGGAACCCCGGGCAGGGTGATTTCGATGGCGTCTGCGCCCGAGTGGAACCAGGTCAGGAAAGCGTCATTCTGGTTCGAGCTGTACATGCCCAGCAGGCGCCGTGACTGGTCGTGCCAGTCATCCTCGCCCATCTGACCCTCTTCGCCGTCCATCCATGTCAGGTCCACGCGACGCAGGTTCCGGCCGTTGGCGTCGAGGATCTCGGAGTGGTAGAGGTAGTGATCGCTGCGCAACAGGGGGTGCTCGGCGCGCAGCGCGAGCAGACTCGCGACACGCTCCCGGACGCTCTCCCAACGCGGGGGGACATTCCAGTTCACCCATGAGAGCGGGTTGTCCTGGCAGTAGGCGTTGTTGTTGCCCATCTGGGTGCGGCCAAACTCGTCGCCGGCGACGAGCATCGGTGTGCCCTGTGCCAGGATCTGGGTGGCCATCAGGTTCAGGACTTGGCGCGCGCGGAGGTCGTTGATGGTGGCATCGTCGGCGGTCCCCTCCCAGCCGTGATTCCAGGAGCGGTTGTTGTCCGTCCCGTCCCGGTTGGACTCGCCGTTGGCGAGGTTCTTCTTCACGTCGTAGCTGACCAGGTCATGCATCGTGAAGCCATCGTGTGCGGTGATCAGGTTGATGCTGGCCTGGGGTGAGCGGCCGGGGTTGTCAAAGATGTCCGCTGAACCGGAGAGGCGGGTTGCAAGTTCCTGAACGCCCGGGACAGCGCTGCGCCAGTAGTCGCGGACATGATCCCGGAAGCGGTCGTTCCACTCGGACCACCGGGGGCCGAAAGCGCCCACCTGGTAGCCATAGGGGCCGACATCCCACGGCTCGGCGATCAGTTTGATGTCTGCGAAGACGGGATCATTGTCAATGGCCACCTTCAGGGGGTGATCGTGGACCACGTGGTGGTTCTCGTCACGAAGAAGGGTGGTTGCGAGATCGAAGCGGAAACCGTCCACGCCGAGCTCCTGCACCCAGTACCTCATGGAGTCGAGAACCAACTGCGCCACCATCGGCTCCGAGGTGTCAACGGAGTTGCCGCAACCTGTGACGTCGTAGTCCTGGCGTTTGTCATTGGTCAACCGGTAATAGGCATGATGGTCTATGCCGCGCATCGACAGTGTCGGTCCGGCATGTCCACCTTCAGCGGTGTGGTTGTAGACCACATCAAGGATGACTTCGATGTCGGCCTCATGCAGGGCAGAGACCATGTCCTTGAACTCCTCCACCTGGCTGCCCAGGTTTCCGCGCGTGGCGTAGAAGGAGTGGGGCGCGAAGAACCCCAGGGTGTTGTATCCCCAGTAGTTGCGCAGGCCCTTGGCCACGACGAAGGGCTCTGAGACGAAGTGGTGCACCGGCAGCAACTCGATTGCCGTCACCCCGAGCGACTTGAGGTAGTCGATGACGGCGGGATAGGCGAGCCCGGCGTAGGAGCCCCGAAGGTGCTCGGGCACCAGCGGGTGCGATTTGGTGAACCCCCGCACGTGCAGTTCGTGGATGACCGTTTCTGCCATGGGCCTGCGTTGGGCGATCGGGGTGGGGGCCGGGGAATCTGCCACCACCACCGAGAGCGGAACGGCATTGATCGAATCCGTCTTGTCCATGGTGTAGTCGTCGCCGGGGACATGGTCAAGGATCGGTCCGCGGAAGTCGACGCCACCGCTGATGGCCCGGGCGTACGGATCCACCAGGAGGCGCGCCGGGTTGAACCGGCTGCCATCCGAGGGATTCCAGGTGCCGTCGACGCGGTACCCGTACAGCTGGCCGGCCTCCACGCCGGGGACGTGAACGCTCCAGATGCCGTTCTCGCCGCGAGACATCTCGACGTCACTCTGGTGCAGACGTTTGCTGATCAGGGACAGCATCACGCGTGAGGCCCTTGGGGCCCACAATCCGAAACGTGCCCCTCCGGCGACCAGGTGGGCGCCCAGGATGGAGGTTTCGGGTGTGGAATGCATGGAGAGTACCTCTGGTCAATCGGAAACGTGTGTGTTGGCGGCCGCTACAGTCTGCCAGTTCCAGTCCCTGATCGATACATTTGCGTATCGCGATAGCGTGGCTGCCATCATGTCTGTCTACCTTGACCACGCGGCCACATCACCGATGAGGCATGAAGCGGTGCAGGCGTTGACCCGACACCTTTGCCTGGAGGGCAACCCTTCGGCGCTGCATGTCGCGGGTCAGAGAGCGCGTCGCATCCTGGAGGAGGCACGGGAGCAGTTGGCCGCAGCGGTGGGTGCGTCACCGAGCGAGGTGGTGTTCACCTCCGGAGGCTCGGAGGCGGACAGCATTGCGCTGATTGGCGGGATGGCAGCCAGATCGGGGCAGGGACGGACCCGGTGCCTGGTGTCTGCCATCGAGCACCCGGCTGTGCTGGGGATGACGGAGCGTGGCGCCGAAGTGCTTCCCGTGAATCAACGCGGGGTCCTTGAGATGGATCCGGCCACGCGCGCCCTCGGCCCGGACGTCGGCGTGCTGTCGGTGATGGCGGTCAACAACGAGACGGGGATTTCTCAGCCATGGGAGTCAGTGCGGAGCGTCACAGCGGATCACGGGATCTGGCTGCACTGTGATGCGGTGCAGGCTCTGGGACATGTGCCCGTTGATTTTCGCTCCAGCGAAGTGGACATGATGTCGCTGTCCGCCCACAAGGTGGGAGGACCCGTGGGAATCGGCGCGCTGCTCGTGCGCCGAGCGGTGACGCCGTCGATGACGGGGCTCGGTGGCGGTCAGGAACGAGCCATCAGATCCGGGACCGGAACCGTTGCGCTGGCCGCGTCCTTCGCTGCGGCTGCCGTGGCAGCGACGACCGCTCTGGAGGTGGAGGCCCCCCGGTTGGCGGGGATGCAGTCACGGATCATGGCCGCCTGTCGACACCTCGGTGGTGCGGTCACCACCGATCTGTCCCCTCACGCACCCCACATCACCAATGTCACCTTTGACGGGATTCGCGCCGACGACCTTCTCTTCCTGCTGGACCAGCGAGGGATCTATGCCTCCGTCGGATCCGCCTGCCGGGCGGGAGTGCACCAGCCCAGTGAGGTGCTGCTGGCAATGGGGCGCACCCCGCAGGAGGCGGCCGCCACCCTGCGGTTCTCCACGGGACACAGCTCCACCGACGCGGACATCGACGCCCTGCTCGACGTGCTGCCGACTGCCGTGGAAAGAGCTCGCTCGGCCTTCTGAGGGGAGTCGTTGTCAGGGGAGGGCATCGCGTAACATCGCCTGGGGCCCAAAAATGTTGATGTTTGAAGGAGTGAAGTCGTGCGCGTACTGTCAGCCATGAGTGGCGGCGTGGATTCTGCGGTGGCCACCGCGCGCCTGGTGGCGGCCGGGCACGACGTCACCGGAGTCCATCTCGCGCTGTCGAAGAATCCGCAGAGCTACCGCACAGGTGCCCGCGGCTGTTGCTCTCTCGAGGACTCCCATGATGCCCGCCGCGCGGCAGACCTGCTGGAGATTCCGTTTTACGTGTGGGACTTCGCCGCGGAATTCCAGGAGCAGGTGGTGGATGACTTCGTCGAGGAGTACCGCGCCGGCCGCACCCCCAATCCCTGCCTGAAGTGCAACGAGAAGATCAAGTTCGAGGCGGTGCTGAACAGGGGTATCGCGCTGGGTTTCGATGCCGTGGCCACGGGGCACTACGCCCGCATCGTCGAGGGGCCAGACGGCGTGGAACTCCATCGCGCCGCCGATCCCGAGAAGGACCAGTCCTACGTCCTCGGTGTCCTGACGCAGACGCAGCTCCGCCACTCCCTGTTCCCGCTGGCTGACACCCCGAAGACACAGGTGCGGGCCGAGGCGGAAGAACTCGGGCTGGCTGTGGCCAAGAAGCCTGACAGCCACGACATCTGTTTCATCCCCGACGGCGACACGCAGGGGTTCCTCTCGCGCTATCTCGGCGAGGAGCCGGGAGACATCGTTGACACCGACGGCGTGACCCTGGGCATCCACCACGGCAGCCACAACTTCACGGTTGGCCAGCGCAAAGGCCTCGACCTGAAGATCCCCGGTCCTCGGGGCGAAGCCCGCTACGTGCTGAAGATTGAGCCGGTGAACAACACTGTTGTCGTGGGTGGCAGGGAAGAGCTGAAGGTGCGGACTTTCCGTGCCATCCGCCCGAGCTGGACGCAGAGTCCCGTCGAGGGACCATGGCGGGGTCAGGCGCAGTACAGGGCGCATGGAATCCCCATGGACGCCACCATCTCGCTGGTGGGTGACGAGTTGATCGTGGAACTGGACGAAGTGGCCTCCGGCGTTGCGCCCGGACAGAGCGTCGTCGTCTTCGACGGCGACCGTGTGGTGGGCTCAGCCACCATCAACGAAGCCCTCTGATGCAGGTCACAGCCACTGGTTCCCTGCCCGGCGACGACTTCCGGGGCGCACTGGGTGCTCTCACGGAGGTGCTTCCGGACATCCTTCCACTGCCTGAGCTGCCCGATCGGGGTGTGGGTTCGCAGATGGTGGGCCGGCGTTGGGCCTCATCACCGGCCTCCAGTTTGATCTGCAGCCTGCCGGATGGCGGTTGAACAGCGGCTCTGACGCCGATCACCGCCGCGCTCGCTCCCAATGGCGCTTCGACCTCGATGACGTGGAGGAACTCCTCCAGGGATTCACGGGAGTCCTCAAGGTTGCCGTTGCCGGTCCATGGACGCTCGCGGCATCTGTGGAGCGGCCCACAGGGGATCGTCTGCTCGCGGATCACGGAGCGCGCCGGGAACTCGCCCAGGCGTTGGTGCATGGCGTTGCTGGCCTGTTGGAAGACCTGGCCACGCGTCTACCTGCAGCCACCCTGAGGCTGCAGGTTGATGAGCCCCTGCTTGTTTCCGTCGAACAGGGGCGTGTCTCGACCGCGAGTGGCTTCTCGCGTCATCGCCGCGTTCACGCGCCCGAACTCATCGGTGCTCTCGACATGCTGTCAGCGCTGGATCCGGGGGCCATCCTGCACTGTTGTGACGCGGGGGAGTGGCTTCCGCTGGCGCGGCGTTCCGGTTTCACGTCGGTGTCGGTGGACCTTGCTCTCTTCACGGAACCTCGGCTGCGGGACCAGGTGGGCCAGTGGCTTGCAGACGGCGGATCCGTCGTGGCCGGAGTGATCGACAGCGCCCGGCCCGGCGTGCAGTCGGCGGACAGCCTCGTGACGCGGGCGCTCGGATTCCTGCGACCGATGGGGCTCGATCCGCAAGTGCTCCATGACCACGTCATTCTTGGCGCCTCTTGTGGTCTGGCCGGCTGGTCGCTCACAGACGTGGTGCCGCAGTTGGAGCAGTTGCGACGTGCCGGCGACCTCATCGATGAGCAACTGACCCGCTGACCTGCCTAGAGGTTGCACGGATAGGGGCGCAGGTGAAGCGGACGGGGCATCCGCGCCCGTTCGGCAAGGCGGAGAAGGGAGTCCCACTTTCTCGTTCGGCGACCGACGACAACGATGCGGAGCGGGATGCGGGGTCACGTGGGTCAGGCGACTCCCTATCCGTGCGATCTCTAAGCCGTGACCGCTTTGGGTGAACCAGTGGCTAGACTCTCCGACGTGCGCGTCTTCACGGATCTGAACCTCAACGGCAAGAACCCGATGCGCGCCCAGCCACGCGTCGGAGACTGGGGCCCCGAAAAGGTGCCCAGCACCCGCCTGAAGAAGTGGCAGCGTGTCCTGGTCCCCATCATCGCCGTGCTCCTGGCCGTGGCAGTCTTCTTTCTGGGCCGGATGTTCTATCTGGCCATGACGCAGAGCCAGGCAGTGGCGACGTTGATGGGCGCGACTGGCTGAGCAGTACTTGGGTGTCCTGCCCACCGCCATATGTCGTCTACGGGCGTTGCCACCCACCTCAGGAGTCGGAATCATGATCGACAGTTTTCAGGATTTCGTGACGTCCCTTCCGCCTTTGCTGCAGTGGCTCGGCGTCATGGCGATTTCCGCGATCCCCTTCATCGAGTCCTATTTCGGTTCTGTCATTGGCGTGATCGCAGGGGTGCCAGCACCGATCGCCATCATCTCGGCCGTCCTCGGCAATGTCGCGTCGATGGTCGCACTTGTCCTTGGCGCCCACGCGGTGCGGGACCGGGTGCGTGGACCGAAGAAGGCACAGTCACCCCGATACGAGCGGCTGCACAAGGCCTTCGACAAGTACGGCGTGGCTGGAGTCAGCCTTCTGGGTCAGTCCATCCTCCCCAGCCAGATCACGTCGGCGGCACTCGTGTCCTTCGGGGCGGCCAAGAACAAGGTGATCTTCTGGCAGATCATCTCGATCATTTTGTGGGGCACGGCTTTTGGTCTGATGGCCATGTTCGGGGTCGACGTGCTCACGTCCTGATCGGTTGGTCCCGGACCCCCTCCACAACGCTGGCGAACCAGCCCGTGATCGTCGAGGGGTGTGTGATGGCAGTGCCGACACAGACCGCGTGGGCACCGAGGCGCATGACCGCGGCGGCGTGTTCCAGGGTGTGAACACGGCCCTCCACGATGACCGGCCTCGTGCAGGCAGCGATCGCTTCCGCGGCGAACTCAAAGTCAGGGCCCACGGTCTTGTCCCGATCCCCGGTGTAGCCACCCAGGGTGGTGCCGATGATGTCGGCACCATCAGCCTCGGCCCGGATGCAGTCCTCCACGGAGCCGCAGTCCGCCATCACGAGGACATCGGGATGGGTCAACTTCAGTTGGGTGACCACCTCGGCGAAGGTGAGCCCGTCAGGACGGGGACGGGAGGTGGCATCGATGGCCACCACGCGGGCGCCGGCCTCTGCGCACGCCCGGGCAAGATCCAGCGTCGGCGTGATGTAGACACCCGCTTCGCCCTCCTTGACGAGGCCGATCACGGGAACGTTGACGGCGGCAGCCGTGGCACGGATGTCCTCCAGGCCCTGGACCCGGATCGCGGCTGCGCCACCGATGACGCAGGCCTGGGCGACCTGCGACAGGGTACGGGGATCCCGCATGGGCTCCCCGGGGTACGCCTGACAGGACACCACCAGGCGCCCCGCCAGGGCGTCGACGGTGCCGCTCATGCCAACAGGCCCGCAGCAACCAGGACGTTGCGGACGGCCAGGATGTCGTCCTCGGTGAAGTCTCCCAGCGGGCGCGGCTGCGTGGGGCTGTCGATGATGCCCAATAGACTCATTGCGATCTTGAAGGCGCCCACCCCTGTGCCGTCGCCACCGCGGCCGCGGGGCTTGAACACGATCTGGAACCCGACGTTGATCTCTTCCTGAATGGCGACGGCGTGCTCCCACTGGCCCTCGGCGCACGCATCCCACAGTGCGCGGTAGCGCCCCGGGTCCACGTTGGCGAAGCCGGGCACCATGCCGTCGGCGCCGATCAGCATCATGGCCTCGTTGATCATCTCGTGGCCCGTGAAGAGTTGCAGCGGGGAACCCGCGGCGCGGTTCAGCGCAATGAGTCGACGGAAGTCCACGTCGTTTCCGGAGGAATCCTTGACACCGACGATGACACCTTCACTACCGAGAGCGACAAGCATCTCCGGGGCCAGCTTGACCCCTCCGAGGCGCACGGGTACGTCGTAGGCGAAGACCGGCACATCCACGGCGGACGACACCATACGGAAGTGGTCGGCGATCTCCGAGGGGGAGTTCAGGGCGTAGAACGGTGCGGTGACGACGATCCCGGCCGCGCCGGCCGCAATGGCGCGGTGAGCCTGCTCGATGACCCGGGGAGCGGTCTGTTCCATGCACCCCACCAGCAGGGGGACCCTGCCGGCGGTGCGGCGGGAGATGGCGGCGATGACGGCTTCGCGCTGGTCGTCGGTCATGTAGGCCACCTCACCGGTGGATCCGAGGATGAAGAGGCCGTGCATGCCACCATCGATGAGGTGGTCCACTACGCGGTCCAGCGATTCGAAATCGATCTCACCACCGGCGGTGAAGGGTGTGACAACCGGCGGGTAGATACCAACGAACTTGTTCATGAAACGTGCTCCTTGAGCAGAGATGGCACTGCGGACAGCAGTGTGGCTGTGTAGGGGTCCTTGGGGTGATGGAAGATCTGCTCGGTGGGACCCATTTCGACGAGCTTTCCGAAGTACATGACGCCGATGCGGTCCGAGACGAACCGCACCGTGTTGATGTCGTGGCTGATGAAGACCAGGCCGAGGCCCAGTCGTTCCTTGAGGTCGCTGAGAAGGTTCAACACCTGCGCACGAACGGAGACATCCAGCGCCGAGGTGGGCTCGTCCGCGATGATGACGTCCGGCTCCAGGGTCAGGGCGCGAGCGATGGCGACTCGTTGGCGCTGCCCACCCGAAATTTGGCGCGGGAGGACGTCGAGGGCCGATTGGGGGAGTCCCACCAGTTCCAGCAGTTCCTTCACCTTGGCCAGGCGGTCCTTCGGATTGCTCAGCCCGTGTACCCGGTAGGGATCCAGCAGGGTGTCGCGGACGCTCATGCGGGGATTGAGTGCGGTTGCCGGGTCCTGGAACACGACGGAGACCGCCCGACCCAGTGTGCGACGCTCCGCATAGGAGTTGCCCACCGGCTTGCCTTTGAAGAGCACCTCGCCGTCAGTGACGCTCTGCAGGCCCACCATGACGCGGGCGGTCGTCGACTTGCCGCAACCGGACTCGCCGACGATCCCCACGGTCTCGCCGCGGGAAACGCTCAGGGTGACGTCGTTGACGGCGTGCACCTTGTCCGGCCGGAACAGTTTGCCGGTGCGTGCCTTGTGCACCACGTGCACATTGCGGAGTTCAATGACAGGTGGTTCCACGCCTGCAGTACCGGTGGGCGTCAGATTCTCAGACATGTTCGGCCTCCTTGGCGAGGGCTTCCTGGAGTTCAGGGGTGCTGGCGAAAACATGGTCGCCACCATCGACGTTCATCAGCACCGGACGTGTGGTGAGCCCGAGTTCAGGGTGTGACGAGCGGGGTGCGAACCTGTCGCCGTCGACGAACTCGCGCGGCGACGGCACAGTGCCGGGCACCTGGTGGAGGCGCTCGGCTCCCTCCTCGATGGAGAGCACGGCACCCAGCAGGCCGCGGGTGTACTCGTGCCGCGGGTCACTGAGCAGCTCGGTGGTGGAAGCCTGTTCCACCACCTGGCCGGCGTACATGACGGTGATGCGGTGGGCCACTTCGGCCACCAGGGCCAGATCGTGACTGACGAAGACCATGGCGAAGCCGAGCTTGGTGCGCAGATCGTTCAGCAGGTCGATGACCTGGGCCTGCACCGTGACGTCCAGAGCGGTGGTGGGCTCATCGGCGATCACAAGCCGCGGATTGCGGGTCAGCGCCATGGCAATCAGGACGCGTTGGCGCTGCCCACCGGAGAGCTCATGTGGATAGGACTTCAGGGTGCGGACGGGATCCAGACCCACCAGTTCCATGAGGTCCTCCGCGGTGCGCGTGCCGCCGCGCGAGGTGAGCTGCTTCATCTGCGCGCTGATCAGCATCGACGGGTTCAGCGAGCTGAGTGCGTCCTGGTAGATCATCGCCATTTCATGGCCGCGCAGGGCGTTGCGGGCCTTGGGGTTCAGCGTCAGAAGATCGACACCGTCGAACATGATCTGGCCGGTGATCCGGGCGGTCTCCGGCAGCAGACCCATGATGGCCATCGACGTGATCGACTTCCCACACCCGGACTCGCCCACCAGACCCATCGTCTCCTCGGGCCGGACGGTGAAGGAAACGTTGTCCACGATGGAGACGTCACCGTGGGCGCCGGGGAAGGCGATGCTGAGGTTGACAACCTCCAGCAGGGGCTTCGCGTCCGGATCTGCCAGGACCAGACGGTCCGTCCGCTGCGACTCGGAGGCCTTGAGATTCGCGAGTCGCTTGCTCAGCGAGGCGGCCTGCGAAATGTGGCTGGCGGCGATGCCTCCGGCAGCCTTTTCGCCGCGCATGGCAGCCTCGTCGGCCTCCACGTCCACCTTCACCCTGACCCGTGGTGACGCCATGGCATCGGTGAGGCCCTCCGAGAGGATGTTGAGGCACAGCGTCGTGATCAGGATGAACAGACCGGGGAAGAACGTCGCCCACCAATGGCCCGACAGCAGAAGTGCTTTGCCCTCGGAGAGCATGTTGCCCCACGTGGGTGTGTTGACAGGGCTGATGCCTGTGCCGATGAACGACAGTGATGCCTCGAAAACGATCGCGTCGGCAACGAGGACGGTGGCGAACACCATGATGGGGGCGAGTGTGTTGCGGGCCACATGCTTGATCAGAATCCACCAGGTGCGGGCTCCCATGACCTTGGAGGCCGACACATAGTCCTCGCCGAACTGGGCCATCACATTGGCGCGCACAACACGGGTCAGTTGCGGAACATAGAGGAAGGCGATGGAGGCGATCACCACGGGCAACATGGGTAGCCGGGTGGCCAGGGCCGAGACCAGGACGGCGGCGAGAGCGATGCCCGGGAAGCTCATGATGACGTCGAGGACGCGCATCAGAATTTCAGCCACCCATCTACGGGCTGTCGCGGCGATGGAGCCGAGCACGGCTGCCACCACCAGGGCTATGCCCGTGGCACTGAGGCCGACGATGAGGGAAACGCGTGCGCCGTGGAAGACGCGGGATGCGATGTCTCGGCCCTTGGCGTCGGTGCCGAACCAGAATTGCGCATCAGGTGCGATGGAGCTGTCGGGGATCAGTTGGGTCCCGACGCCCTCGATCTCGATTTCGGTGTAGACGATCTTCTCCGGCGAGACGAGACCGGAGGCGCCTGGGGCGAAGGGAGCGATCAATGGCGCAAAAATGGCCATGAAGACCACGATCCCCACCACGACGAGCGCGATCCGGGATCCGATTGGCAACGCCTTCAGTGACGGCAGACGCAGGCCTGGGGTCCTGAGTTTTTCCTTGGACTGTGCCGAGAGCATCACACGCTCCTGATCCGCGGGTTGACGAGAACGTAGAGAAGGTCCACGACCATGTTGATGAAGATGAAGGCGATGGCAACCGTGATGGTGACGCCCTGCACGATGTTGACGTCGTTGCGGGTGATGCCCTGGAAGATCAGCTGGCCCATTGCCTGGATGTTGAAGATGACCTCGATCACCACGGCACCTCCCATGAGGTAGCCGACGCGAAGCCCCAGCACGGTGATGGGAGTGATCAGTGCGTTGCGCAGGACGTTGCGGGCGATCACGATGCGCCGTGGGATACCCGCTCCAATGGCTGTGCGGACATAATCCCTGTCCAGCTCCTCCACCATGGCGGTGCGCACGACGCGGGTCAGCGAACCGGCCACCGGCACCGCCAGCGCGACGACGGGCAGGAACACCTGATCCACATAGGCTGCCGGATTGTCGAAGAAGGACACCCATTCGGTGACGACGGCGGGGAACAGGCCCGCACCGCCCGGCACGTTGCCGAGCCACTGGATGAGAAGGAGGGCGAGCCAGAAGGATGGCGTCGCGAGGCTCGCGATGGAGAAAACGCGAATGACCTGATCGGGCCACTTGTCGCGGTACAGCGCACCGATGACGCCCAGCAGGGCGGAGATGATGATGGCGACGAAGAGGCCGAGGAAGGTGAGCTGCAAGGTGATGGGGAACGCTTTGGACACCAGGTCAGAGATGGGGACACCCACGAAGGAGGTTCCGAGATCACCCTGGACCAGCCCGGTCAGGTAGTCCCAGAACCGGACCAGGAGGGGATCGTTGAGGTTGTTGAGTTCTCGGTAGTTCTCGAGAGCCTGCGCGCTGGCGGACTCGCCAAGCGCAAGTCGGGCCGGGTCTGCGCTGGAGAACGACATCACGATGAACACGAGCAACGTCACTCCGAAGACCATGATTGGCAACGCGATGATGCGTCGACCCAACAGGCGGATGAGGTTGGACAAGACGGCTGCTCCTCTGCATTCGTCACCTCCCTGCGGAGGGTTCCAGATTGAGATGGTCATTCCAGGTCAACGATGACCGGAGGGGGCGGGGAATGCTGGGGGAACAGACCCCGCCCACTGGCACGCAATCGATCAGAGCGTGGAGGACACGTCCACGAACGACAATCCGGTCACCGCGATCGGTTGGAAGCCCTGCAGCGTTTCGGGGTCGAAGGCGGTGGGTGTCTTCCTGTGGAAGATCGGGTACAGCGGGACTTCTTCCGAAATGAGGTCGAAGACCTGGTGCCACAGATCCAGTTGTGCATCGCCGGAGGCCTCCCCTGCCTGGTTCATCAGTTCCTGCACAGTCGTGTAGGCCTCGGAACCCTTCCAATGCATGCGGGAATCGGTCCAGGTGTCGCCGGCGTACCACCAGCGCAGCAGGAGATCCGCGTCGTCGCCGAACACCGACGGATCGCCGGGCGCCACGACAATGTCGAAAGCATCAGGTGCGCCGTCGATGGTCGCGTAGACGTCGCTGGACTTCTTCTCCTCGTACTGCACCGTCAGTCCGGCAGCCTCGAGGGACTCCTTGATCATGGGCCGGGCGGAGGCGAAGAAGTCGTGATCAGAGGCCAGAAGTCGCACGGTCGTCAGACCGGTCTCCGCGAAGAGTGCCTTGGCCTTGTCCAGGTCCTGTGTGTAGACCGTGGCAGCTTCCTTGTACGACGGGTGCTCCTTCTGCACGAAGCAGGTGGCTGGTGTCGCCAGATCAGACATACCCACCGAGCAGATCTGGTCGTAGTCCAGCGCAGACATGATGGCCTGACGGTTCTTCACATCACTCATGGGCTCGGAGCCGCAGTTGAACATGACGAACACCAGACCGAAGCCCTGCTCGGCGGCGACACTCTTGCTTCCGGCCAGCGTCGACAGGTCAGAGACGGGTACCGAATCGATCGCCTGCACAGTGTTGGAGGTGATGGCGTTGGTGCGGGTGGACGCATCCGGCAGGATCTGCCAGGTCATTGCGGACACGAGTGCCGGATGCGGACCGTTGTAGGCGTCGTTGCGCGCGAAGACGACCTTTTGTGACGCAGCGCCGTTGTCCGTCATCGTGAATGCGCCGGTGCCGATGGGCATGAGGTCGAACGCCTTGGCGTCGGCCTCGACGGCGGCCATGGGAACGATCTTCACCACGGACAGGCGCTCGGCCACCAAGGAGAAGGGGAACTTCAGATTGACGGTGACTGTTGTGTCGTCCTTCTTCGCCACGGAGTCGAGGAACGGCAGGAACGCGGCATACAGGGACTGGTTGGTCTCATCGAGGACGCGCTCGAAGGAAAAGACCACGTCGTCCGTGGTGACGGCTTCGCCGTTGGTGAAGACAGCCCCGTCGCGCAGAGCAACCTCCCAGGTGGTGTCATCCACCTGGGTGGGCAGATCGGCGCCGAGAGCGGCGTAGACCTCGCGAGTGGCGGGGTGGATCTCGGTGAGTCCCTCCATGGTGTGCCAGTTGGCGGCCACGGTCAGTGCCGAGGTGGTCGTCATCGGGTCGTAGCCGTTGGTGCCCAACTCGTAGGAGATGCCGGCTTCAATGATGCCGTCGCCGGAGGCGGGCGCTGTTGCCCCACCCGTGGTGGCGCCTGCGTCGGGGTTCGCGTCGGGCGTGTCCACGCTGTCCGTGGTGCCGCAGGCTGCCAGGGAAGCAGTGATGCCTGCGGCCGCCGTGGACGCGCCGATCAGCTTCACGAAGGACCGGCGGGAGAGGCCTGTGGGGATGTCGTCGGGGAGGTGCATCGTTGAACTCCTAGTCTGTTCTGACGTCTGATGACTGACGTAAAGTTATAGTAATCAATTATGGGCGCTGTGGCAACGACTTGCCGAGTAACCTTTTGGTAACGGGCACCCGGACCCACCGCGGATTTCAGTGAAGGATGGATACATGTCGCTAGATTCACCCAGGAGACTGGGGCCTCGCGCAGGCGGATCCCTCTCGTCAGAGGCGGCGCGTGAGATCAAACGTCTCATTCTTGCGAAGGGGCTACGGCCGGGAGACGCGCTCCCCAGCGAGTCGGAGCTGTGCGAACAGCTCGGTGTGTCCCGCTCTTCCATCCGTGAAGCGATCCGAACGCTCCAAACGCTGGACATCGTCGAGGTGTACCACGGGCGGGGTACCTTCGTCGGGGAGATGTCCCTGCAGCCCCTGGTGGAAACCCTTGCTTTTCGATCCGTCATCAGCCCGGGGGACGACTTTCGAGCCCTGCGCGAAGTGGTGGAGGTGCGGATCAGCCTTGACCTCAGTTTCGCTGATCGGGTGACATCACACTTCAAAGGCACACACGACGAGACACTGCACATGCTGGTGGGCGAAATGGTTGCTTCCGCACGTCGCAGCGAGCCCTTCGCTGCTGCAGATCGACAATTTCATACACAGTTGCTCAGTGACGCTGGGTGCGCGATGGTCTCGCAGCTCGTCGCCGCATTCTGGGACATCCACAGTGCCGTTCTGCCGCAGCTCTCCATCCCCACGCCCGGCGACATAGAGTTGACTGCCAAAGCACACGGGGACATTCTGAAAGCCGCGGAAGCCGGGGACGTTGATGCCTACCGACTCGCTGTGCACGGGCATTACGCGCCGCTGCTGAGGGTGCTTGACGCCACGGTTCGGGAGCAGCGAGTCTGAGAGTTTTCCCCGTCGCCGCACCCCCTAGGATGGTCCTCGACCCTTGCAATCCAGTCCCAGGAGCACAGACGTGGCGTTGACCGCTGACGACGTTGCCCGGCTCGCCGGGTTGGCGCGCCTTCACCTGAGTGAGGCCGAATGCGCCGCACTCGCACCCGAACTCGACATCATCTTCTCCGCAGTGCAGCAGGTGTCCGAAGTGGCACGGGCCGATGTACCCATGATGACCCATGCCCTGCCGCTGACCAACGTGATGCGGGCCGACGTCGTGACGGAATCGCTGACCCCAGCACAGGCGTTGGCTGGAGCTCCCGCGGAAGAAGACAGCCGCTTCCGTGTACCGCAGATTCTGGGGGAGGAATCATGAGCGATTATTCACTGCTGACCAGGCCTGCCCATGAACTGGCGGAGATGCTCCGGACCCAGGAAGTCACGTCCGAGGAGTTGGCTGCTGTCCACCTGGAACAGATCGACGCCCTCAACCCGGCACTGAACGCGTTCCTCAGCGTCGATCACGACGGGGCGCTGGCCGCAGCCCGCGCTGTCGATGCGCGGCGAGCCGCTGGCGAGGAACTTGGTCCCCTGGCCGGCCTCCCCATTGCTGTCAAGGACAACTTCTGCACAATGGACCTGCCCACCACCTGTGGCTCCAGGATGCTCGAGGGCTGGGTTCCGCCCTACGACGCCACTGTCATCTCGCGTCTGCGCGCCGCCGGTCTGGTCATCCTCGGCAAGACGAACATGGACGAGTTCGCGATGGGCTCATCCACGGAGACCTCCGCGTTCGGACCCACCCGCAACCCTTGGGACACCGACAGGATTCCGGGCGGCTCCGGTGGCGGTTCAGCAGCAGCGGTCGCCGGCTTCCTGGCACCGCTGGCACTCGGCTCGGACACGGGGGGCTCCATCCGTCAGCCCGGGGCCGTGACGGGCACCGTCGGCGTCAAGCCCACCTATGGCGGAGTCTCGCGCTACGGGGTGGTGGCCATGGCCTCCAGCCTTGACCAGCCCGGGCCCGTGGCCAGGACGGTGCTCGACGCCGCTCTCCTGCACGAGGTCATGGGTGGACACGACCCCATGGACTCCACCTCCATCGACGAGCCGGTCCCCGCGTTGGCCGACGCCGCCCGCGCCCGCAGCGTTTCCGGCCTGCGCGTCGGCGTCGTCAAGGAGTTGGGGGGCGAGGGCTACGACGCGTGCGTCGAAGCTCGCTTCCTGGCCACCGTGCAACTACTGGAGGAAGCGGGTGCCGAGGTGATCGAGGTGTCCTGCCCCAACTTCACCTACGCGCTGAGCGCCTACTACCTCATCCATCCGGCCGAGGTTTCCAGCAACCTCGCCCGCTTCGACGCCATGCGCTACGGACTGCGGCTCGGTGACGACGGCACCCACGGCGCCGAGGCCGTCACGAGCATCACGCGAGGCGAGGGCTTTGGTCGAGAGGTGAAGCGTCGCCTCATCATCGGCACGCATGCGCTCTCCAGCGGATACCACGACCAGTACTACGGGTCGGCCCAGAAGGTCCGCACCCTGGTCACCCGGGACTTCGATGCGGCGTTTGAACTCTGCGATGTTCTGATCTCGCCGACAACCCCCACGCCTGCGTTCAAAATCGGTGAACGCATGAACGACCCCATGGCCATGTACAAGGCGGATCTCTGCACCATCCCCTCGAACCTCGCGGGCAATGCATCCGCATCCTTCCCCATCGGAGTCTCGCAGGAGGGCCTGCCCATTGGCCTGCAGGTGATGGCGCCGCCGTTGAAGGATGACCGCCTGTACCGGGTGGGCGGCTGGCTGGAATCAGTGATGGAGGAGGCATGGGGTGGAGAGCTGTTGCAGCAGATGACACCCCTGCCCGAGACGAAAGCTGTGTTTTCATGACGGAGATGCTTGACTACGACGTCGTGCTGGAGAACTTTGATCCAGCCATCGGCCTGGAAGTGCACGTGGAGCTCTCGACGGCTTCGAAGATGTTTTGTGGGTGCGCCACCACGTTCGGTGCACAACCCAATTCGCAGACCTGCCCCGTGTGCCTGGGATTGCCCGGAGCCCTGCCCGTGGTCAACGCCAAGGCCGTCGAATCGGCCATTCGCATCGGTCTCGCACTGAACTGCCAGATCGCGCCGTGGGGACGCTTCGCCCGGAAGAACTACTTCTACCCGGACATGACGAAGAACTTCCAGACCTCGCAGTACGACGAGCCCATCGCACACGACGGCTGGGTGGACGTGGAGGTGGACGGCGAAACGTTCCGTATCGAGGTGGAGCGCGCCCACATGGAGGAGGACGCGGGCAAGCTGACACACATCGGCACCAGCGGACGCATCCACGGCGCCGAGTACTCCCTTTTGGACTACAACCGTGCGGGGACGCCGCTCATCGAGATCGTGACCCGACCAGTCCTGGGAACCGGTGCCAAGGCGCCCCAAGTGGCCAAGGCCTACGTCTCACACCTGCGTGACCTGATGCGCGCACTCAAGGTCTCCGACGTCCGCATGGAACACGGATCGCTGCGTTGCGATGCCAACATCTCGCTGGCGCCGAAGGGCGCCACCGAACTGGGGACCCGCACCGAGACCAAGAACGTGAACTCGCTGCGCTCCGTGGAGCGGGCCATCACCTCCGAGATGCGACGCCAGGCCGCGGTTCTGACCGGGGGAGGGCGCGTGAAGCAGGAGACACGCCACTTCGACGAGGCCACCGGCAACACCCGCTCCGGTCGCTCCAAGGAGGATGAGCAGGACTACCGCTACTTCGCCGAGCCTGATCTGGTGCCCATCGCGCCCAGCAGGGAATGGATTGAGCAACTGCGTGCCACGCTGCCCGAGCCCCCCGTGCAGCGCCGCAAAAGACTGGCGGCCGAATGGGGCTTCGACGACATGGCGATGCGTGACATCGTCGCCGTCGGGGCCATGGACATGATTGTGGAGACTGTCGCTGCTGGCGCCTCGCCTCAGGCCGCCCGGAAATGGTGGGGTGGAGAGTTGGCTCGTCGCGCCAACGAATCCGGTGTCGAATTGGAGGAGTTGACGATCTCGCCGCAAGATGTCGCGGAGGTGGCAGGGCTTGTCGAATCCGGTGAACTGAACGACAAGCTGGCCCGACAGGTCATTGAGGGTGTTCTGGCCGGTGAGGGATCAGCCCGTGAAGTGGTTGACGCCCGCGGGCTGGCCATCGTCTCCGATGACGGGGCACTCAAGCAGGCCGTCGACAAGGCAATCGCCGAGAATCCGGACGTTGCTGCAAAAATCCGCGACGGAAAGCATCAGGCCATTGGCGCTTTGATCGGTCAGGTCATGAAGGCCATGCGCGGCCAGGCCGATGCCGCACGGGTGCGCGAGCTCGTGTTGGAGGAACTGGGGTGAACCCCACCACGTACGGAATCGTTGGTGTCGGCTACTTCGGTGCCGAGATGGCGCGTTGCCTCGCTTTGCGGGACGACGCAGAGGTCAGGGTGGTGTACGACCCCGAGAACGCCGAGGCTGTCGCCGCGGAGCTCGGTGCGCGCGTCGCGACGACCGTTGAGGAACTGTGCACGGCCGAGGATGTCGACGTCGTCCTGGTCGCCTCCCCCAACTGGGCGCATCTGGAGCCGGTGTTGCTGGCTGCCCAGGCTGGGAAACACGTCTTCTGTGAGAAACCGATTGCCCTGTCCTACCAGGACTGCGCCGCGATGCTGGAGGCGACACGTTGCGCGGGCGTGCTGTTCATGGCGGGTCACGTCACCCATTTCATGGCAGGGGTGCGTCGCACCAAGGCACTCATCGCGGAGGGCGCCATCGGTGACGTCCTTTTTTGTCGCGCCGTGCGGACAGGCTGGGAGGATCCCCAGCCGTCAGTGAGTTGGAAGAAGCAGCGCGAGCTGTCCGGCGGACATCTGTACCACCACATTCACGAACTGGATCTCGTCCAATCGATCATGGGTCCGGCCCGTGTGGCGACGATGGTGGGTGGAAACGTCGCCCACAAGGGGAGCGGCTTTGGTGACGAGGACGACATGCTCATCATCACCATGGAGTTCGACGGCGATCGGTTCGCTGCGATGGAGTACGGCTCGGCCTTTCGGTGGCCGGAGCACCACGTCCTGGTCCAGGGATCCAGGGGTGCCATCCGTATCGACATGCGTCACGTTGGATGTGAGCTCCGCACCCCGGAGCGCACCGAGCAGTTCCTGCTCCACCGCACACAGGAGGAGGAGGATGGCCGTCGCGACATCCAACTCGATCGTGGCGCCGATGGGCCCATCATGTACGGCAGCCCGCAGGACCGGACGCCGCTCTGGTTGACCGGCATCATCGAGGATGAGCTGGACTACTTCCAGAGCCTCGTCAAGGGTGGTGACCCGTTGCCGGAGTTTGCAGCCCTGACCGATGGCACCGCGGCGACGGCGGCGATCGCGACGGCGGATGCGCTCACGCTGTCGCTGAGGCAATCCCGCAAGGTGGCGGTCGAGGAGATCACCTCGGCCGCCTGAGCGCAGGCACCGAGCAGCGGGCCAGCCTCAGCGCTCACCCCGCGATTTTCTCCTGCACCTGCCGCTTGATGCGGAACAACATGCCGGCCATGCCGCGCAGACGCAGCATGGAGACGGCTTCGCCGAGCCCCAGCCGATCCCAGATGTCCGCCGGCACTGCGAGCACGTCGGAGGCACTCAGCCCGTCGAGCCCTTCATGCAGGATGCCCGCGAAACCACGCGTCGTCGGCGCCTCGGGAGGGGCGGAGAAGTGCAGGTGAACCACCGCGTCCTCATCGTCGCCGTCGACCTCGACCAGCAGGAAGATCGGAGACTGGCACTCCGGCACCGGCTCGAGTAGTTCGGGGTGCTCAAGGTAGCGCTTTGGCAGTGCCGGCAACCCGTCGCTGAACTCCAGCAGAAGCTGCAGGCGATCCGGGATCCCGAGCTCGTTGAAATCCTGCACCACCTGGGCCAGCGCTGGCGGCAGGGGCCGCTCGGCGGGCTGTTGTCCGCTCAACGCGAGACCTCCCCGGGCTCCGAGCCCTTGACGATGGGGACCCGAACGAGGTTGCCCCACTCCGTCCAGGACCCGTCGTAGTTGCGCACGTCGTTGAAGCCCAGCAGGTGTTTGAGTGCAAACCAACTGTGAGCTGAGCGCTCCCCGATGCGGCAGTACGCCACGACAGGCTCGCTCCGGTCCAGGCCCTGCTCGGTGAGGTAAATCTGCTCGAGTTCGGCACGGGAGCGGAACGTGCCGTCGTCGTTGGCGGCCTTCGCCCAGGGAACCGAGACCGCGCCCGGGATGTGGCCGCCGCGCAGCGCACCCTCCTGAGGGTAGTCAGGCATGTGCGTGCGCTCGCCCGTGTATTCGGGAACAGAGCGCACGTCGACGAGTTGTCCGCCGAGAAAGTCGAGCACCGCCGGGAGATAGGCCCGCTCCACCGAGTCATCGCGATCGACGACGGGATAGTCCGTGGACTCCCGGCTCTGCACGGCGCGCGTCATGTCCCTGCCTTCGGCCTGCCACAGTGCGCGACCGCCGTCGAGCAGTCGCACGTCCTTGTGGCCGAAGAGCGTGAACACCCACATTGCGTAGGCGGCCCACCAGTTCGATTTGTCGCCGTAGACGACGATCGTGGTGTCGCGCGCAATGCCCTTGGTGCTCATGAGCCGTGCGAAGTCCTCGCCGTCGACTTAGTCACGGGTGACGGGATCGTTGAGGTCCAGATGCCAGTCAATCTTCACGGCACCGGGGATGTGGCCCACCTCGTAGAGCAGCACATCCTCGTCGGACTCAACGACCACGAGGTCCTCGCCACCCAGGTGGCGCTCCAACCACTGCGTGCTCACGATCCGGTGCGGGTGGGCATAGTCGGCAAAGCGCGGGGCATCATCGAAAGGCATGGTCATGGGTCAACCTCCAGTTGCACAAAGAATCTGCGAATCATCGTCTCATCTTTCGAGGGTCCTGCCCGGATCGCTGCCCAGACATCAACAGAGGGTGACTCGCGGGGACAGGTGGCCAGTTGCTGCCAATCCCCGCAGTTGGGTGGAGACTCGCTCGCGGAGCGTCCACGGATCGATCGTGTTGACGTAGATCTTGGTGCCACCCTCGAAGCCGGCGTGCGTCGAGATCCGCCACTTGATGACGGCGCGCAGCGGCATGGGGAGCTCCAGCGACGGAGGCCGGTGGTGCCACTCCTCGTTGACGGGCACGGCGGCGCCCGTCGCAGCGTGGCAGGCGTGCAGCAGGTCCGAGAAGTCGCGCACCTGCTCCTGATCCAGCTCCCAGGGACTGCGGTCGTCGACCAGCGAGTGCACCTCCATCGACGGGTAGCGGTGCCCCACCCCCGCGAAGGCCACAGCGGTGGAGGTGCGGGCGATGAGCAGGCCCTGCTCGGCGGCGAATTGCGGACCCCAGCGGACGTAGAGGTCGGGCTCCTCCGAAAGTCGCTGCACCTCGTGGGTCAGCTGGGAACCGAACTCGTCAATGGCCACCACCTGTTTGTGGAGGTGATCAAACGACGATCCGGCCGGGCGGAGCCAGTTCTGGAAGACGCTGACGTAGCGCGCCGCCGGGTTGTCGCGGTACAGATCGTCCATGGCGCGGATGGCCACACCGGTGTAGGCGCAGTGCTCATCGGCCGTCAGTGTCCCGGACGAGGCGAGCTGGTTGTCCTCGGTTGCACCGTCGACGAAGTGTCGTCGGGCCACGATCACCTGGTGGTTCCCGGCGAAGAGAGCCACGGCCTCACGCTGCAGGTCGGCCTCACTCAGCGCTTCGACGGCGGCACCGTCAAAGCCGCGGGCGCGCATCCTGATCCTGGCCAACGTCTCCACATGGGAGCGCCCCGCCGGTGTGGCGAGGTAGTCCGTCCGCCATGCGTGTGAGGCGGCGGTCGGTACGTAGCCGTGGCTCAGGTGCCAGTAGTCGTAGCTGAGGATTTCAAACAGATTGGGAATGAGCCGGAATTCGGCGCTGCTGTCGCGCAACCTTTCCGCGAGGACGCCGCGCAGTTCCTGCCACGAGCCATCGACGCGGATCACGCGCGCTATCTCCGGAGTTGTCTCCAGCTGGCGCGCGGAGCAGAAGCTACAGGCTCGGTCAAGGTCAGTCGGACTCACCGGCAATGGAGAGCGATCGTTTGGTGCGAGCGGCCGGGCTGCCCTGCCGGGAAGAGTCCAGACCTGGGTGCCGGTGAAAGGGTTGATCTGCTTGATGGTGCCATCGGGCAGTCGGGTCAAGTACTCGCTCACCAGATCAACCCAGGGTGTGTCTTCACGGAAGTGGGGGAAACCTGCAGTGCCCTAGATTCCTCCGGCGCTCGCGATGAGCTTCTGCACTGCCTCCGGTTCGCCAACGAGATCAACCTTTGCATCCTCGGTGCGGCCCGAGACGAACAGGATGAGTTCCGATGGCTTTCCAATGACGTGGACCGGCCTTGTGCCCCGCCCGAGCTCCAATTGTTTGCCGTCGTTGGAATCCAGGACGAGCCGGTCGCCGTAGCCCTTGGCGACCTTCGCGGCAAACATCTTCAGGGGGGCCCTGAGGGAGTCCTCGTCGTGGGAACTGAGAGTCTGGTCGCGATCGTTGGCGCGCAGTACATCCATGTGGTGGATGAAGAACTCGGCACCGTTCATCACTGCATCGACGGGTCGCACCATCAGCGCTGGAGTGCGAAGACGCTCCACCAGCGCCGTGTAGCCATGGGTTGCGACGGCGTTGGTCTGGACACGCTCGGTGAAGGCCTCATACTTTTTGACGAACATCCCGAGCATGGCCTGGGGCTTGTGCTCCCGAATCCACAGGTGGGCAGCGAGGTCCTGGGTCTTCCAGCCCTCGTTGAGCGTGGGGGCATCGGGGCCCAGCTCGAGCAGAAGATCGCAGATCAGGGCACGCTGGCGCTTGGCGAGAGACATGCCCCCCACCTTAACTGGCCACCGGCAGAGTCGCCTGTCCTCCGGAGAACCCCTTGATCACTGGTGGGGGGAAGACTGCAGAGGGTGCCACAATTGCGCCCATGGGACCGCATGTGAAGTTCAACGTCGACGGGCTTGTGCCCGCCATTGCTCAGGATGCTGCCACGGGCGAGGTGTTGATGCTCGCCTGGATGGATCAGGAGGCGCTGCGTCGCACGTTGGCAACCGGCCGTGCCACGTACTGGTCCCGCAGCCGGGGCGAGTACTGGGTCAAGGGCGAAACATCCGGGCACACCCAGGCCGTGGAGTCTGTGCACCTCGACTGCGACGGTGACACGATCCTGTTGCGCGTCGATCAGAGTGGGGCTGCCTGCCACACCGGGAACCGCACCTGCTTCTTTACCGAACTGGCCGAGGGTGACATCGCATGATGAACATCACGCCCACCCTCGAGGAATTCGTCGAGCTCGCCCGCACCCGCCGGGTGATCAGCGTTTCAGCCCGCATGCTGCTCGACGACATCACTCCCATTGGCCTCTACGACGCGCTGTGTGGCCGCCGGGAGGGCACCTATCTGTTCGAGAGTGCCGAGGCCGGGGTGTGGGGGCGCTATTCCTTCGTTGGAGTGCGGGCCGCGGCCACGCTCACGGAGGAGAACGGCCAGGCTGTGTGGAAGGGGCGAGAACTCATCGGCATCCATGACGGGGACCCGCTGACCGTCTTGCAGCAGACTCTGTCAGAGTTCGCCACCCCAGCGCTGGAGGGCCTGCCGCCGTTTCACGCCGGGATGGTGGGATACCTGGGCTACGACACCGTCCGCCGTCTGGAGAAACTTCCCGACAACTGCGTCGATGATCTCCAGTTGCCGGAGATGGTCATGATGCTGAGCAGCCAGTTGGCCGTGTTTGACCACCATCGCTCGGAGGTCTGGCTGATCGCCAACGCCATCAACTTCAATGACACGGACGAGGGTGCAGAGCGCGCCCATCGGGATGCTGTCGTGGCGGTGGAGGAGATGGCTGCAACGCTGTCCCAGCCGCGACGTCCCATGTCGCAGCCCGCCACGGAGCCCGTCGCCCCGGCCGTGAAACGGCAGCGCAGTCCTGAGGACTACCAGGCGGCTGTGCGCTCCGCCATCGGGGAGATCGAAGCTGGCGAAGCCTTCCAGGTGGTGGTGTCGCAACGCTTCGACGTGGAGTGCGACGCTGACGCACTCGACGTGTACCGCAGCCTGCGGCTCACCAATCCCAGCCCCTACCTGTACCTGCTCCGGCTGCCGGGCTTCGATGTCGTCGGATCCAGCCCCGAGGCCCTCGTCACCGTCAAGGATGGGCTCGCCACCACTCGGCCGATTGCCGGGTCCCGTCCGCGGGGGCACACAGATGCGCAGGACAAGGAACTGGCCGAAGAGCTTCTGGCTGATCCCAAGGAGCGCGCGGAGCACCTCATGCTCGTGGACCTGGGGCGCAACGATCTTGGCCGGATCTGTGAGCCGGGCAGCGTCGTCGTGCACGAATTCATGAACATCCATCGCTACAGCCACATCATGCATCTGGAAGCTGCCGTCAGCGGGCGGATAGCGCAGGGCCACACGGCTCTGGAGGCAACGCTGTCGTGCTTCCCGGCCGGCACGCTCTCCGGTGCGCCCAAGGTGAGGGCCATGGAGATCATCGATGAGCTGGAGGTCAGCCGTCGTGGGCTGTACGGGGGAGTGGTGGGATATTTCGACTTCGCCGGTAACTCCGACGTGGCCATCGCGATCCGTACCGCAGTCGTGAAGGATGGCGTCGCGCATGTGCAGGCGGGGGCGGGCATCGTGGCTGATTCGGTACCGGAGACCGAAGATGCGGAGTGCTCCCACAAGGCTGCGGCCGTCATCGCGGCCCTCTCCATGGCGTCTGGAATGCAGGGACAGGCGTGAGGACAGGACGAATGCTGAGCGGCGCACGGACAGCGTTGCTCGGTGTGGCCGGCGCGCTGGGGATTGCCGTCACCGGCCTCGCCGCAGACGCATCGGCCGTCCAGGCCCTTGGATGGGCCGCGTGCGCTGGCGTTGGCCTCTCCGCGATGCTGCGTGGCCCGGGACTCCGTGTTCTCGGTGCCGTGGGTGTAGTGCTGGCGGTGGGGGCAGGGGTCAGCGCCGGGTTCGCCGGGGGATGGGCATGGATCAGCCTGCTGTTCAGCGCAATGCTGGCGCTCGCCGCCGTTTTCACATTTCGGCACGGTCCTGCATGGCGGGCAGTGGCACGATCAAGGAGACAGGAACCGGCACGCGACCTGTGGAAACAGTTCGATGCGGGCGAAGACCCCACCATCGGCGAACATGTTCCATGATGATCGGCAGCCTTTGGGATAATCTTCCCCGAGACACCCAACAGCACATGTGCAGTTTTTTATAGAAAGGCCACGGAAATGGCGAGGACTCCTCAGTATTACCACCACGGACGCAGCCCGGCGGCCTGGACCGGTTCCATTCTTGCCTCCATTGGGTTTGTGATTGCCGCCATCGGCGGGGTCATGGGGCCCAGCTGGCTGGTGGTGGTCATCGGCTCCGTCGTCATCCTGGTGGGTGGCCTCGTCACATTGGTCATGAAGGCAATGGGGCTGGGTCAACTGGCGTGAGCGTTCTCGACGACATCGTTGCGGGCGTGAGGGTGGATCTGGAGTTGCGCCGCGCAAGAGTTCCGCTCGCCGTCGTGGAGGCCGCAGCTCTCAATGCGCCGGCTGCGCTGGACCCGATGCCGGCCTTCCGTACAGGCGGGCTGTCCGTGATTTCCGAGGTCAAACGCAAATCTCCCTCGAAGGGAGATCTCGCCGCGATCACCGACCCCGCTGCACTTGCCGCCGAATACGCAGAAGGTGGTGCATCGGCGATTTCGGTGCTCACCGAGGAGCGCCGCTTCAAGGGCACGCTTGCAGATCTCGACGCTGTGCGGGCGAGGGTGAGCGTGCCGGTGCTCCGCAAGGACTTCATGGTGGAGGAGTACCAGTTCTTCGAGGCGCGAGCCCACGGCGCGGACATGATTCTTCTCATCGTGGCTTCGCTCACCGATGCGAAGCTGGCACGGTTCCAGCGCCTTGCGCGCGATCTGGGCATGACGGCGCTGGTGGAAACCCATACCGCTGAAGAGGTGGATCGGGCACTGGCGATCGATGCTGAACTCATTGGCGTCAACAACCGCAACCTCAAGACCCTCGACGTTGATCTGGGGACCTTCGGGGGCCTGTCCGCGCGGATCGGGGACTCAGCTGTCAAGGTGGCCGAATCCGGAATCCTCACTCCCGCCGACGCGGCCCGCGTCGCGTCCGAGGGAGCTGATGTGATTCTCGTGGGGGAGGCTCTGGTGCGCCATGGTGACCCGCGGGGCGCTGTCGCTGCACTGGCCGGGGCGGTCAGCGAATGAGCGGCGGACTCGCCGCGCTCCTCGACGATGTGGCAGCCCTGGCCCGTTTGGCTGCGGCCAGCGTCGACGACGTGGCAGCGGCTGCTGGACGAGCCAGCATCAAAGCTGCGGGCGTGGTGGTGGATGACACTGCGGTGACCCCGCAGTATGTCGCCGGGGTGAATCCGAAGCGCGAACTCCCGATCATCAAGAAGATCGCCATCGGATCGCTTCGCAACAAGTTGCTCATCATCTTGCCGATCATTCTGGTGTTGAGTCAGTTCCTGCCGTGGCTTCTGACACCGTTGCTGATGTTGGGTGGGACGTACCTCTGTTTCGAAGGGGCAGAGAAACTTCTGGAGTTGCTCCGGCGCGATGAGCCCAAGAAGAAGACGCCTGCCGTTCTCAAGGGGCCGGAAGCGGAAGGCACGGTGGTCAAGGGCGCGATCCGCACAGACTTCATCCTGAGCGCCGAAATCATGGTGATCTCCCTGAACGAGGTGGCCGCCGAAGGTTTTCTCTCGCGCACCATCATCATGATCGTGGTGGCGCTTGGAATCACTGCCCTGGTCTATGGCGTGGTGGCGCTCATCGTGAAGATGGACGACGTGGGCCTGGCACTGGCTGGACGAGACTCCGAGCGTACTCGTGGCTTCGGCAAGGCACTTGTGGCAGCCATGCCGAAAGTTCTGGCCCTCATCTCCACCGTCGGTCTTTTTGCGATGCTGTGGGTGGGCGGCCACATCATCCTCGTTGGTATGAGTGACCTCGGTTTGTCGGCCCCCTATGATTTTGTGCACTCATTGGAAGAGCTGGTGGTGGGCGTATCCGGCGTGGGCGGGGCCCTTGCATGGGTCGTCAACACGTTCTGCTCGCTCGTGCTGGGAGTGCTCTGGGGGATGATCGTGGCAGGCGTGCTGCACCTGCTTCCATGGCACAAGACCCATCATGGTGACGATGCTGGGACGCACCCGCCCACTGACGCAACGACGTCGGAGGCGACTGGGACAAGCCGGTAGTCTGGAGTCCATGACCCAGCTGCTACCCGATGCCACCGGCCATTTCGGTGACTTCGGTGGAAAGTTTGTGCCCGAGGCGTTGAATGCAGCGTTGGCCGAACTCGCCACCGAGTTCACGCGTGCCAGTGATGATTCCACCTTCATCGCCGAGCTGCGTCGCCTCCAGCGCGACTATTCCGGCCGACCCACCCCCATCACGGTTGCGGACAACTTCTCGAAGCTGTGTGGCAATGCCCGCGTGCTGCTGAAACGAGAAGACCTGAACCACACTGGCGCCCACAAGATCAACAATGTGCTGGGGCAGGCGCTGCTGACCAAGCGCATGGGCAAGACCCGCGTTATTGCCGAAACCGGGGCCGGCCAGCATGGTGTTGCCACGGCCACAGCGGCCGCCCTCATGGGGCTGGAATGTCGCGTGTACATGGGTGAGGTGGACACCAAGCGTCAGGCCCTGAACGTCGCGAGGATGCAGCTGCTGGGGGCTGAGGTGCATGCCGTCGCAGCCGGGTCCCGCACCCTCAAGGACGCAATGAATGAGGCCATGCGCGAGTGGGTCTCCACTGTGGAAACCACCCACTACCTGATTGGCACTGTTGCAGGCCCTCACCCCTTCCCGTGGATGGTGCGGGAACTGCAGCGCATCATCTCCACGGAAGCGCGTGCCCAGATGATCGATGATCATGGTGGGCTCCCTGACCACGTTGCGGCCTGCGTCGGCGGGGGGTCGAACGCGCTCGGCATGTTCGCCGACTTCATCCCCGATGACGGAGTCCAGCTCTGGGGCTATGAGGCCGCAGGCGATGGCATTGAGACGGGACGCCACGCGGCCACCATTTCCGCCGGAACGAAGGGGGTGCTCCATGGCGCGCGCACATTCGTCCTGCAGAACGAGGACGGCCAGACCATCGACTCGCACTCCATCTCGGCCGGGCTGGACTACCCCGGCGTTGGCCCCGAGCACGCCTGGCTGGCTGAGAGCGGCCGAGCCACCTACGAGGGCGTCACCGACGCCGAGGCCATGCAGGCCTTTGGTGAACTGACGCGCACCGAGGGCATCATGCCGGCCATCGAGACGGCCCACGCCCTGGCTGGCGCCAAGCGGCTGGGACTGCGGCTGGCAGCGGAACAGCCGGACGCCCGTCCCACGATCCTGGTGTGCCTCTCCGGGCGCGGGGACAAGGATGTGAGCACGGCTTTTGAATGGTTCGGCATGTCGGGGGAGCCGGACAAGGTTGTGGGAGGCATGGATTCATGAGCGTGACGATGAACAGGTTCCCAGACGTGGATCGGCTCGGCATTTCCGGCAAGGTCATAGCCGAATGCGTTGATCAGGGGCGCGCCGCCCTGATCGCCTACCTACCAGTGGGCTATCCGAGCGTGGAGGACAGCCTGGAAGCCTTCCGGGCACTGAGCGACGGTGTGGGCGTCGACCTTGTGGAGATTGGGCTGCCGTACTCGGATCCCGTCCTGGACGGACTGGTGATCCAGCACGCCACCACCAAGGCACTGCGCCGCGGCGTCCGCACACGGGACGCGTTCCGTGCTGCGACAGCCGTGGCTGAGCGTGGATGCACCCCGCTGGTGATGACGTACTGGAACCTCATCGAGCAGTACGGCCCGGACGCATTCGCCCGGGATTTCAAAGCCGCAGGTGGGGCGGGTGTCATCACCCCTGACCTGACGCCGGACGAGGCGGAGGTCTGGATCGCCGCCACGGATGCCCACGGGCTGGATCGTATTTTCCTTGTCGCCCCCAGCTCCACCGACGAGCGCATAGCCTCCACCATGCGTGCGTGTCGTGGGTGGGTCTACGCCGCCAGCATCATGGGTGTCACAGGTACGCGGACCACCACGTCCTCGTCCACTCCCGTCATCGCGGATCGGGCCAGACGGGCGGATCATGAACTGCCCATCGGCATCGGGCTGGGCGTCTCCAATGGAGACCAGGCTGCCGAGGTTGCGCAGTACGCCGACGCAGTGATCGTCGGCTCCGCCCTGTTGCGTTGCCTCGACTCAGATGGTGCCGACATGCCCGGTGATCTGAATCGGTTGCGCTCCCTCGTTGACGAACTGGCCGCCGGAGTCAGGCGCGGTGCTGAATGATTCCGCGGCGAAGCCTGTTCGGAGCGCTGCTGGTGCTACCCCTTGCGGCATGCGGGACTGAGGGTTCCCCGGCGGAGGTGTCTGCTGATGAGGACGGCTACCACGGCACCGCTTTGACCGATGGCTACGAGATGCCAGACGTGGATTTGACGGATCAGGACGGCAATCCGTGGAACCTTGCCACTTCGCCCACCACCAAGGCGATGGCTCTGTTCTTCGGCTACACGAACTGCCCAGACATCTGCCCTGGCATCCTCGCCGACATGGCCACGGCCAAACGGCGACTCGAGGACGATCTCGTCCAGGACGTCACCCTGGTGATGATCACCACAGACCCTGCCCGCGACGATCCAGCCGCGCTGAAGGCCTACCTTGAGCGCATTGATGAGTCTTTCATCGGACTCACCGCAGACCTTGACATCATCTCCAGGATCGCAAACTACATGGGCATCGCCATCGAGGACGGGAAGAAACTTCCCTCCGGTGGCTACGAGGTGGATCACGGATCGCAAATCCTGGGCATCGGAGCGGATCAGCGGGTCCAGGTCATCTGGACCGGGGGCTACAGCATCAAAGATCTTCGTGAGGACTACGCAACGCTGATCGCCCGTCAGTAGCACCGGCGCTGTGACCGCTATCCTCTGGTGCCATGGAAACAGTGCGGTGGGGCATCATTGGAGTCGGCGACGTCACAGAGGTCAAGAGCGGTCCCGGCTTCCAGAAGGCTGAGGGATCAGAGTTGGTGGCTGTCATGCGGCGAACCGGTGCCAAGGCAGCGGACTATGCGGCTCGACATGGTGTGCCGACATGGTACGACGATGCCGACGCCCTCATCCAGGACCCTGATGTGGATGCGGTCTACATCGCCACTCCTCCCGATTCCCACCGGGACTACGCCATCGCAGTGCTGGAAGCCGGCAAGCCGGTGTATGTGGAGAAGCCCATGGCCCGGACCTCCTCCGAGTGCATCCAGATGAACGAGGCCGCCGAGAGAGCAGGCCTTCCGCTCTTTGTTGCCTACTACCGCCGTGCAATGCCGCGGTTCCAGACGGTGCGCAGGCTGCTGGATGAGGGCGCCATCGGCGAGCTGCAGGCATTCACCATCCGTCACTTCCGCCCAGCTGACGAAAAAACTGACGGTGATGTGCCGTGGCGCTTGCAGCCCGAGGTTTCCGGCGGCGGCCACTTCGTGGACCTCGCCTCGCACACACTGGACCTGCTCGACCATCTTCTGGGGCCAGTCGCCGCCGTGACAGGACACGCGAGAAACAGCGCGGGGGACTCCCCAGCGGAAGACGTGGTGGGGGCAGTGTTTGAACTGGAGTCCGGGGTGATGGGCACCGGAGTGTGGTGCTTTGCCGCCTCTGAACACCTTGAGGAGATTCAGTTGATCGGCTCGAAGGGGACGCTGAGTTTTGCAGCCTTCGATGAGGAACCGCTGCGGTTGCAGACCGCTCAGGGACTTCGCAGCATTGATGCGCCCTACCCCTCCACCGTGCAGCAGCCGCTCATCCAGAGCGTCGTTGACGAACTGCTGGGTCGCGGTCACTGCCCCAGCACCGGCAGCTCCGCACTGCGCACTGCGCAGGTCATCGACACCATTTTGGAGAAGCACAGGGCTGTCAGCGGAGTCGTCCTGCGTTGAAATGTGGCGTCAGTTCGATGCGCCAGTGCCGCCCTCGATCCGTCGCCTGGGGCGCTGGGGCTGCGCGGCCGGGAAGGAACTCATCGAAGAGGTGTGCAGTGAAGAGTGCTGTGATGTTCATCGTTGTGGCGATTGCTGTTCTGTTTGCTCCCCTCGTCCTGGCCGCTGCGCTGACGGCCATAATTGCTATCGGGCCCGTGGAGCTGACGATCATCTACGTCCTGTCCATCTCCTGTGGGGCTCTGGTGTGGCGGTCCTTCCGTCGCAGGGACGTGGATTCCACACCGTGATGCAGCAGGGGTCACCGAGCGACTCCCGGGATGCCAATTCGGCGATGGACATGTGCACGATCCCACCCGCCGACGAACACATGGTCTTGAGAAACAGTCTGGCGACGCGAAAGTTACGATTGTGAAACAGCCCCGGAATCGGGGGATTCAACGATTTTCCTGCGTCTATTGTCGTATCACGGGTGGCCCGTAAGGGTGCCCCGCGCACTCAGGAGGCAGCATGCAGGAGACGAACAGGCCCGGCAAAGTGGGTCTCTATGACCCCGCCCATGAACATGAAGCCTGCGGGATTGCCTTCGTGGCGAAGCTCGACGGCGTTGCGCGGCACTCCATTGTGCTGCAGGGGTTGGAAGCGCTTCGCAACCTCGATCACCGTGGTGCCACCGGCGCTGATGAAGCAGCCGGGGACGGCGCGGGTATCCTTCTGCAGGTCCCGGACAGGTTCCTCCGCTCCGTCGTGGCAGCATCCCTTCCCGAAGCGGGCGCCTACGCCGTCGGTCTCGCCTTCCTGCCCGCTGACGAGGAACGTCGCGCAGTTGTGAAGCAGCAGATCCAAGACATCGCCGAAGAAGAGGATGTGGACATCCTCGCCTGGCGTGAGGTGCCCGTGGAGACCGCAACGTTGTCCCCGGTCTCGATTGCAGTGATGCCGCATTTTGAGCAGGTCATCGTTGTCGGACGGGCTCACCAGTGCGGCATTGATCTCGATCGAATGATGTTTGGTCTGCGACGCCGCGCCCAGCACGAGGCAGGTGTTCACTTTGCGTCGCTGAGTTCCCGGACACTCGTGTACAAGGGCATGCTCACCACGGATCAGCTCGAAGAGGTGTTCCCGGAGCTCCGCGACCCGGCGATGGAGTCGGCCATGGCTCTGGTGCACTCACGGTTCTCCACGAACACCTTCCCGTCCTGGGAACTCGCCCACCCGTACCGCTTCATTGCCCACAACGGCGAGATCAACACGGTGCGCGGCAACCGCAACTGGATGCGCGCACGGGAATCGTTGCTCATGAGCAACAAGATTCCGGGGAACCTGGAGCGGCTCTACCCCATCTGCCAGCCGGGTGGGTCAGATTCTGCTTCGTTCGACGAGGTGTTGGAACTCCTGCACCTCGGAGGCCGCTCGTTACCCCACGCCATGCTGATGATGATCCCGGAGGCGTGGGAGGGCAACCCCGCCATGGATGCGCAACGTCGCTCCTTCTACGAATACCACGCCGCCATCATGGAGCCATGGGACGGTCCTGCCTGCATGACGTTCACCGACGGTGCGATCATTGGCGCCACACTGGACCGCAACGGCCTTCGCCCCGGCCGGTACTGGGAGACCCGCGATGGTCTTGTGGTGTTTGCCTCCGAGTCCGGTGTGTTGCCCATCCCGCCCGGCGATGTCGTCGCCAAGGGGCGTCTGCAGCCCGGCCGCATGCTGCTGGTGGATCTGGAGAAGCACCGGATCATCGGCGACGAGGAGATCAAGTCAGAGCTGGCCGCCGAGCAGCCCTACGGAGAATGGGTTGCCAGGAACAAGGTGGAGCTGGACAAGCTGCCGGGCCGGGCTCACATCGTCCACGGCCATGCCTCCGTGATTCGCCGACAGCAGATCTTCGGCTACACCCATGAAGAGCTACGGATGGTCATGGCGCCCATGGCCAATGGGGGAACTGAGTCCATCGGTTCCATGGGCACCGACACACCCCTGGCGGTCCTCTCAGAGCGACCCCACCTGTTGTTCGATTACTTTTCCCAACTCTTCGCCCAGGTCACCAACCCGCCGCTGGATGCCATCCGTGAAGAGCTGGTGACGTCGCTGGCGGCCAAGATTGGCCCGGAGCGCAACCTGCTCGACCCGGTGCCCGGGGCCGCGCACCAGATCACCATGAAGCACCCGATTCTCAACTCGGAGCAGTTGGCCAAGATCGTTCGACTCAACGAGGGCGACGTACCCGGATACGCCACCCATGTGGTGCGCGGGCTCTACCGGGTGGCTGGCGGAGGAAGGACGCTCAAGGCGCGCCTCGACGAGCTGTGCAATGAGGTCTCCGCCGCCATTCGTGGCGGGGCCCGTGCGCTGGTTCTCTCGGATCGCCACTCCACACCGGAGCTCGCACCCATCCCGTCGCTGTTGTTGACCGCAGCGATCCACCACCATTTGGTGCGGGAGAAGTCACGCACCCAGGTGGGGATTGTCGTCGAGGCCGGGGATGTGCGTGAAGTCCACCACGTGGCACTGCTGCTGGGATACGGCGCCGCCGCCGTCAACCCCTACCTCGCTTTCGAGAGTGTCGAAGACATGGCTCGGCGCGAAATGTTTGTTGAAGTGCTGCCAGAAATCGCCATCGCCAACCTGACCAAGGCATTGGCCAAGGGTGTGTTGAAGGTCATGAGCAAGATGGGCATCTCCACTGTCGCGTCCTACACGGGAGCACAGGTCTTCGAAGCACTCGGCCTCAGCCAGGACCTGGTGGACGCCTACTTCACGGGCACCACGAGCCGTCTTGGGGGGCTCGGCCTCGCCGAGATCGCTGAAGAGGTACGCCGTCGACACCTCACGGCCTACCCCTCTGACGGCATGCCGTTGGCCCACCGCGACCTGGCAGTGGGTGGGGAGTACCAGTGGCGTCGCGAGGGCGAACCTCACATGTTCGATCCGGAGACGGTGTTCAGGCTCCAGCACGCCACCCGAAGCGGTCGCTACGACGTGTTCCAGCGCTATACGGCTCTGGTCGATGACAACTCAGAGCGCCTCATGACCTTGCGCTCCATGCTGAAGTTCACCGATGGCCGTCAACCCATTCCTCTCGAGGAGGTGGAGCCGGTCAGCGAGATCGTGAAGCGTTTCTCCACGGGAGCGATGAGCTACGGCTCCATCTCCGCCGAGGCCCACGAAACGCTCGCCATCGCCATGAACGCGCTGGGTGCGCGCTCCAACACGGGTGAGGGCGGCGAGGATGCGGATCGTCTCCACGACGACACCCGTCGCTCCGCCATCAAGCAGGTGGCGTCCGGCCGATTCGGCGTCACGAGTGAGTACCTGACATGGGCCACTGACCTGCAGATCAAGATGGCACAGGGGGCCAAGCCGGGCGAAGGTGGCCAGTTGCCCGGCCCCAAGGTGTACCCGTGGGTGGCCAAAACCCGGCATTCCACGCCGGGCGTCGGGTTGATTTCGCCGCCGCCGCACCACGACATCTACTCCATCGAGGACCTCAAGCAACTCATCCACGACCTGAAGTGCGCGAACCCGTCCGCACGCGTGCATGTGAAGCTCGTCAGCGAAGTGGGCGTCGGTACGGTTGCGGCCGGCGTCTCCAAGGCGAAGGCCGATGTGGTGCTGATCTCCGGCCACGACGGTGGTACGGGGGCTGCCCCTCTGACGTCGCTCAAGCATGCCGGGGGTCCCTGGGAACTGGGGCTGGCCGAGGCACAGCAGACGCTGCTCCTCAACGGTCTGCGTGACCGGATCGTCGTGCAGTGCGACGGTCAGCTCAAGACAGGGCGCGACGTCGTCATCGCCATGTTGTTGGGTGCCGAGGAGTTCGGTTTCGCCACCGCCCCCCTGGTGGTGAGTGGGTGCATCATGATGCGGGTGTGCCACAAGGACACATGCCCCGTGGGCGTGGCGACCCAGAACCCTGAGTTGCGGGCCAAGTTCACCGGCGACCCGCAGCACGTCATCAACTTCTTCGAGTTCATGGCGGCTGAGGTACGGGAGATTCTCGCCTCTCTCGGATTCCGCTCCATCGAGGAGGCAGTGGGCCGCGTGGACGCTCTGGACTCGTCGCGGGCGGTGCGCCACTGGAAGACGGCTGGTCTGGATCTGGCACCCATCCTCACGCGGATCGATGTGGAGCACCCCCTCCACAACACCGTCGCGCAGAACCATGGGTTGGAGACGAAGCTGGACATGCGTCTCATCGAGCTCGCGGCGCCCGCTCTGGAGAGGGGCGAATCGGTGCGCCACACTGTGTCCGTGCGCAACATCGACCGCACCGTGGGCACAATGCTCGGGCACGAAGTGACCCGGAGCACCGGTGGCGCAGGCCTGGAGCCTGGAACGATCGAGTTCACGATGCCGGGCACAGGCGGTCAGAGCTTCGGTGCCTTCCTGCCACGCGGCATCACGCTGCGACTGGTGGGTGACGCCTGTGACTTCGTCGGCAAGGGTCTTTCCGGCGGACGAATCGTCGTCGCCCCCGACCCTGAGAGCTCCTTCGCCGCGGAAAGCCAGGTGCTGGCGGGCAACGTCATTGCCTATGGCGCCACCTCCGGGCAACTCTTCCTGCGGGGTCTGGTGGGCGAGCGCTTCTGCGTCCGCAACTCGGGCGCCACCGCGGTCGTGGAAGGCGTGGGCGATCATGGCGTCGAATACATGACCGGCGGTGAGGCACTGATCCTCGGCCCGACCGGTCGCAACTTCGCCGCAGGCATGTCGGGCGGTCTTGCCTGGGTCCTGGACATGGACCCCGCCTGCCTCAACACCGAATTCGTCGATGCCGTCGACATGGGAGAAGAAGACATCCGTCGCGTGCGTGAACTCCTGATTGAGCATCGCAGCGAGACCGGGTCCACGGTCGCAGAAGCCCTCATCGCCCTGGGCGACGACGTCCTGGCCGAACGCTTCACCCGCATCGAACCCCGGGTGTGGGCACAGCTGATGAAGGTCCGCGACCAGGCCATCTCAGATGGCCACGATGAGAACCAGACAACCCACCTCATGATGGAGGCCGCACATGCCTGATCCCAAAGGCTTCATGACCACCCCTCGCGAGGTTGCCGCGCGTCGCCCCGTGGAGGAGCGCGTCCACGACTGGCGCGAGGTCTACCCCGGCACACCTGGACGCGCATTGCTGCCGATCATCTCCAAGCAGGCTGGACGCTGCATGGACTGCGGTATCCCGTTCTGCCACACCGGCTGCCCGCTGGGGAACCTGATTCCCGAGTGGAATGATCTGGTGTGGCAGGGCGAGTGGCAGCCTGCCCTGGAGCGGCTCCACGCCACCAACAACTTCCCTGAATTCACGGGTCGCCTGTGCCCCGCGCCCTGCGAGACGGCATGCGTCGTCGGGATCTCGGGTGATCCCGTCACCATCAAGAACGTCGAGGTGGCCATCATCGACAAGGCGTGGGATGACTCCCGCGTCGTCCCGCAGCAACCGGAGTGGCACACGGACCGGACGGTAGCAGTGGTGGGTTCCGGCCCGGCAGGTCTGGCCGTCGCGCAGCAATTGACGCGCGCAGGGCACACCGTCGTGGTGCATGAGCGCGCTGACGCGATCGGCGGTCTTCTGCGCTACGGCATCCCCGAGTTCAAGATGGAGAAGGAAGTGCTGGACCGGCGCCTCAAGCAGATGGGGTTGGAGGGCACGCAGTTCAAGACCGGTGTCACCATCGGGGAAGACATCAGCGGTCCGGAGCTGCTGGAGCGCTACGAGGCTGTGGTACTGGCGATCGGTTCAACGGTGGGTCGGGATCTACCGGTTCCGGGACGCGAACTTCAGGGCATCCACCAGGCCATGGAATTCCTTCCCCAGTCGAACAAAGTGGTGCTCGGCGCTGAAGTGGAAGGCCAAATCACTGCCACCGGGAAGGACGTCGTCATCATCGGTGGCGGGGATACCGGCGCCGATTGCTTGGGAACCTCAATCCGCCAGGAGGCCAGGAGCATCACTCAGCTGGAGATCATGCCGACCCCTCCGGGTATCCGGCCGGAGAACCAGCCCTGGCCCACCTATCCCATGACGTTCAAGGTCAGCTCGGCACATGAGGAGGGCGGGGACAGGGTCTATGCCGTCTCCACCAGCCGCTTCGTCGGCGACGACGACGGCAACGTCGCAGGTCTGGACTTGACGGAGGTGCGGTTCGAGGCGGGCAAGTTCGTGCCTGTTGAGGGCTCCGAGCAACACATCCCTGCACAACTCGTCCTGCTGGCCATGGGGTTCTCGGGTCCGGAGACGATGATTTCCGAGCAGTTGGGTGTCGAACTCGACGAGCGGGGAAACATCGCCCGGGATGACCGCTTTGCCACGAACGTTCCGGGGGTCTTCGCCTGTGGGGACGCCGGACGCGGGCAGTCATTGATCGTGTGGGCCATCGCGGAGGGCCGCTCTGCCGCCCGGGGGGTCGACGAGTTCCTGTCGGGAAGTTCCAAGCTGCCTCGCCCCATCGGGCCGAAGGATCGCCAACTCATGGCTCTGTGACCCGTGGTGCCGGTCAATGAGAACCGTGGACAGGGAGTAGCCTTTCCCGTGCTCGATCCTGCCTGGATCCGAAAGGAGCCCCGGTGCTCGATCTACTGACCAGCTCGCCACTGCTCACGATTCTTCTCGTCGTCGCGCTCGGAGCTGCCGTGGGGGTGATTCCTTTCGGTCCTCTCCGGTTCGGCGCCGCCGGTGCACTGTTTGTGGGGCTGGCGCTGGGAGCTCTGGACCCCGCGCTCGGCGAGGGTCTGGAGTTGGTGTCAGCCCTCGGACTGGCACTCTTCGTCTACACCGTTGGGATCGCGGCCGGCGAGACCTTCTTCGCCGACCTTCGCACACAGTTGCCCCTGATGGGGCTGGGCATCGGCGTGATCGCTCTCGTGACGATTCTTGCCCTTGTGGTGGGTTCCGTCCTCGGCCTGAGTCTGCCGCTGGTGGCCGGTGTCCTTGCCGGCGCGCTGACCTCCACTCCCGCGCTGGCTGCGGCCACTGCAGCGACGGGGAGTGCGGATGCCGCCGTCGGCTATTCGCTCGGATATCCCGTCGGAGTGATTCTGGCCATCGTCGCTGTGGCGGTCGTGGTCTCCCGGAGATGGCCCGGCGCCAAGGACTCCGCACCACCGAGCGCCGACGGGCTGGTGGCGGAATCTGTCCACGTGGAGCGGGCAACCTCCCTGAGATCCGTGCCGGGGTGGATGACTGAGACCATCAAGATGAGCTATCTGGTCCGGAGTGGCCGCACCCGAGTCCTCGCGCCGGGTGAAGATCTTCACCCCGGCGATCAGGTACTGGTGATCGGCGCTCCCAAGGACGTGGACACAGCCGTGTCCTTCCTCGGCCATCGAATGGACCGCGAGCTGACGTCGGATCGCGATGCAGTGGACTTCAAGCGACTGGTGATCTCCTCCCCCGCGATCGCGGGCCGCACCGTGGCGCAGCTCAACCTGGCGAGCCGCTATGGGGGAGTCCTGACACGAGTCCGGCGTGGGGACATCGACCTGTTGGCCCGAGACGATCTCGTCCTGCAACTCGGAGATCGCGTGCTCACGGTGGCGCCGCAGAGTGAGCTGCCCGGGCTGACAACCTACCTCGGTGATTCCGAGCGGCGCAT
>JBQCZU010000014.1:0-64367 GCA_052089385.1 Arachnia sp. | reverse complement strand
GCGAGCGCCGATCAAACTCAGGACCGGGCCGTTCACCACGAAACGCGAAGAGCCCGTTAACCATGGCCACGACCCTAACGCAAAGAGAGAATTGCCCAAGAAACTCAGATAAAGGCGACAAGAAAACGTTTCGTGAAGGAACGTGGAGGTGTCGGCAAACACCCCTACCGGACAGGTGCGAAGCATCACCCCATCAGCGAGACCCTGCTCAGCAGCGGCCAATGATCTGGATGGATGAGGGGCGGCAACAGCGCTGACGGCAGAAGTGCTGGCGGTGAACCCGAAGCCATTGCAACAGGGTGTCGTCCGTGGTGGGCGCAGAGGGACTCGAACCCCCGACCCCCTCCTTGTAAGGGAGGTGCTCTAACCAACTGAGCCATGCGCCCGGATCTGCTGCCAGTGAAGGCCGCGATGACCATTGTGTCAGGACAGGTCCCCGGGAGGCGAACCCTGTCCCCTCGAAACTCAGCCCTTGAAGCAGTAGCCGATGGAGTCGGCCAGGTCGAGGGGCGCACCTGATGACCGGTAGACCTCTGCGCAGACGCTGGTGAGGGCCTCGTTGCTCTTGAACTCCAGGCCCCATCCCGCTGAGCGCTTGTAGAAGAAGGCAGTTTCGGTGAAGAGCTTGCCCGCGGGATTGGCGACCACGTAGTTGGCCGCGAGCCACGATGAGTTGCTCTTCGACACCCTGCAGGCGGAGGTCACAATGGATGTCTGTCCAGTCATGGCACGGATCTGGGACTGTGTGACCGGGCAGCTGATGGGGGTCACATGAACGATGTTGTTGAAAACCCACTTGTTGACGTTCTGCCAGCGGCCATTCTTCTTCTCCGGCACGGTGGCCCAGATCTGGGAGCGGCATCCGTTGGCCCCGGTCCACGAGGTGTCACATTCGGTCTTCCACTTTCGTCCACTGACGGTGTGTTCACCGGGGGTGACAAGTGGGTTGAATGCCGCCCAGGCAGACCTGTTGCTTGTTTTGTACGTCAGGTTGTTGAAGGCCCAGTTGGCCTTTTCACTGAAAGTGTCGGTCGAGGCATTGTAGGTGACCGTGGTGGCCCAGATTTGCGTGGTGCACCTGTCAACGACGCTGCTGTACTTCACGCAATTCGTGAGCCATGTGCGGCCGTTGTGTACATGCTTGCCCTGTGTGGTGTAAACGTCCAGCGCGGACGAGGTCTGCACGCCGGTTGCCAGCAGACCGAAGCTGAGAGCGACGGCCGCGGCAAGGCGGATAAAATGGCGTGGATGACGCACGATTGACTCCAAGTGTCGAAGCACGAATGCGGGGGGACATCCGTGTCACGAATCCGGAGGCATCATCTGCGTGAGAACCGCGACTGCATCACCATAGAACGGGCGTTGACATCTTTGCCAGCCGACCCGCCCATTGCCGCTCCGCCAGCGCCCAGCCCGCCCACATCCAAGAGCTGAGAGTCAGGACGTCAGATTGCTCTTCACAAGAGCCGCCACCACTTTGCCTTCAGCTCGACCGGCCGCGCGGGCATTGACTGCCTTCACAAGAGATCCCATGTGTTTCATCGACGGCGTTTCGCCGCTGTCCCTCAGAGCGTCAACCTCTTCTTTGACCAGAGCCGCCACCTCGTGGTGCTCAAGGGGGATCGGTAGGTACCTGGCCATGTGCTCAGCCTCGGCAGTTTCCCTGTCAGCAAGATCACCACGGCCTGCTTCTGCATACGTGGCGGCTGAGTCCCTGCGCTTGCGCTGCTCCCGGGCCACCACTTCCAGTTCCTCAGCGTCACTCAGTTGGCGGGGGCTGTCGCCGGCGACCTCCTCGGTGGTGATGGCGGCCATGAGCATGCGGATGTTGCTCTTTGCGAACTCGTCCTTTGCTCGCAGCGCGTCGGTCAGATCGTTCTTCAGTTGCTGCTTCGTCGAACCCATATTTGTTCCACTCCCGATCGTTGATGACTCGAAGGTCCATTGTTCCATTGCCGAGAGGGCCGCTTCACAGTGCCGGGCCCACAGCAGAGATCGGGGTAGAGTGGTCGACCGTGGCTGCCGTAGATCTTTCCCAGACCCTGACCGACCTCGACAAGTCATTGTCCTCCATCGAGGCCGTGGCCGACCTGCCCAAGCTGCGCGATGGTATCGCCCAGCTTGCGGAGGAGGTCGGAGCCCCGGACCTCTGGGATGACCAGGACAACGCACAGCGTGTGACGTCGGCCCTTTCCGCGAAGCAGTCAGAGGTGGACCGCTTGGAAGGACTGCGAGGACGACTTGATGATGCGGCCATGATGTTGGAGATGGCCGATGATGAGGGTGATGCTGACACCCGCGCCGACGTGGAGCGTGACCTCAAGAAGCTGAGCAAGGACATCGCCACGCTGGAAGTGCGGACGCTCCTGTCGGGGGAATATGACCCCCGCGATGCGCTGCTGACGATCCGTGCGGAGGCCGGCGGGGTCGACGCCGCGGATTTCGCGGAAAAGCTCATGCGCATGTACATGCGGTGGGCTGAGCGGCACGGATATGGCATTGAGGTCTACGACACCTCCTATGCGGAGGAAGCCGGGCTGAAGTCAGCCACATTCGCCATCAAGGCCCCCTTCGCCTACGGAACACTCTCCGTTGAGCAGGGAACCCACAGACTGGTACGGATTTCTCCCTTCGACAACCAGGGCCGTCGGCAGACGTCTTTCGCTGGTGTTGAGGTCCTCCCCGTGACTGAGGCGGCCGACAGCGTCGACGTCCCAGAGGGTGACATTCGGGTCGATGTCTATCGATCTTCTGGACCCGGTGGGCAGTCGGTCAACACCACAGACTCTGCTGTGCGGATCACCCACCTGCCCACCGGCATCGTCGTGAGTTGCCAGAACGAGAAATCTCAGCTCCAGAACAAGGCTGCGGCATTGCGGGTGTTGCAGTCACGGCTCATGGAGCACGCCCGTCTCGAGCGTGAGAAGGAGATGAATGCGCTCAAGGCTGACGGCAGCGGCTCCTGGGGTGCGCAGATGCGCTCCTATGTCATGAATCCCTACCAGATGGTCAAGGACCTTCGCACCGAACACGAGGTGGGTAATCCCGAAGCAGTCTTCGACGGTGAGATTGACGGCTTCATCGATGCCGGCATTCGCTGGCGCAAACAGAACGAGATGAGCGAACAGAGCTGAGTCATCGGCCGCGACGCGGCATGCAGAGGAGGGTCCCACGGTGAGAGCCATCGCCACCATGGCCTAGACTCTCAGCGTTCGTTGAGAATTTCTCAGGAAGCCAGCCCCTATCAACTTCGGAGTCAATCCCTGTGATCATGTTTGAAGATGTGACGAAGTTCTATCCGGGTCAGTCTCGGCCGGCGCTGCGCAACATCAATCTGGAGATTGAGCGGGGCGAGTTCGTGTTCCTCGTTGGACAGTCGGGCTCCGGCAAGTCGACGTTTTTGCGGTTGATTCTTCGTGAATACCGTCCCACCAAGGGCACTCTCTACGTTGCGGGGAAAAACCTGGGGACCCTCAATCAGTGGAAGGTCCCTGCACTTCGTCGACAGATCGGCACCGTTTTCCAGGACTTCAGGCTGTTGCCGGGAAAGACGGTCTACGAGAACGTTGCCTTCGCGCTGCAGGTGACCGGCAGATCCACCAAAGAGATACGCCAGATTGTGCCCGAGACCCTGGAAACAGTGGGATTGACGGGCAAGGCGAACCGGCTCAACGAAGAACTCTCCGGCGGAGAACAGCAACGCGTGGCCATCGCTCGCGCCTTCGTCAACCGCCCCCAGATTCTGATCGCAGATGAGCCCACGGGAAACTTGGATCCCGAGACATCCGTGGGCATCATGAAACTCCTTGATCGCATCAATCGAACGGACACCACCGTCATCATGGCCACCCATGACTCCTCCATCGTTGATCAGATGCGACGACGGGTGCTCGAACTCCGCGACGGTGAACTGGTCCGGGATCAGTCCAAGGGGGTCTACGGCGCATGAGGCATACGCTCCGTGAGACATGGTCCGGTCTTCGACGAAACCTTGCCATGACCGTGGCCGTCATCGTGACGATGGGGGTGTCACTCTCACTCTTTGGTCTCGGCCTTCTGACATCCATGGAAGTGGACCTCGTGAAGGGCCGTTGGTACGACAAGATTGAAATCTCCGTTTTCCTCTGCATCGAAACCACTGCCGGTGGTCTATGTGAAGAGGGCAAGGGGACAACTGAGGCGCAACGAGAGACGATCCTCGCCGCTCTCGAGAACAATCCCGAAGTGGAAGAAGTCTTTTACGAGTCCAAGGAGGCAGCCTTCGCGGAGTTCCAGCGTGTCTTCAAGGATTCACCGATCGTGGGTACCCGCACCGCTGATCAGATGCAGGACTCGTTCCGGGTGAAGCTCGTGAACCCGGAGAACTACCAGGGGGTCGTGAGCGAGGCGAACAGCCTGCAGGGCGTTCAGAATGTTCAGGATCTTCAGTCGATCTTCGAGCCGCTTTTCAAATGGCTCAACGGCCTCCAGTGGGCCACGATTGGGATGAGCGTGCTGCTGCTGCTGGCAGCGGGACTCCAGATCGCCAACACGATTCGCATGGCGGCGTTCACCCGCCGCCGGGAGATCGGAATCATGCGACTGGTGGGGGCGTCCAACCTCTACATCCTTCTCCCATTCCTGCTTGAAAGCCTTGTCGCAGGCGTGATTGGGGTGCTGGTGTCCAGCGTGGGAGTGGCCACCGGGTACTTGTTCCTCATCGAACGCAACGCAAAGACCTCAATCAGAACTTTACCCTGGATTGACTGGTCGCATGTGGGTGCTGCCATCCTTGCAATGGCTGCGGTGGGACTTGCACTGGCGATCATCCCGACGCTGCTGGCAACCAGAAAGTACCTACGCATCTGAGAAGGATGCCCAAGGAGATTCAGGTGAATCGGGAACTTCCCATTGTTTTTCAGAACAAACGCGCCGCTCGGCTTCTGCGAGGCATCGCCGCCTCAGCAGTGGGCGTGGCGGTTCTTCTGACGTCGGCACTGCCGGTACAGGCGGATGAGTTGGATGATCGTCGCTCGGAGCTGACGGCGAAAATCGCAGATCAGGCCGATGCTGTGAATCACGCTTCTGGAGAGTTGACCTCAGCCAATGCCGCGCTGGATGCAGCCTGGAATGAACTGAGTGCAGCCGAGTCGGCACTGGAGACTGCAGAGGCTGCGCGGCTCGAGGCTCAATCCTTGGATGAGGAGCGGGCTGAGGAGCTTGAGGCCGCTGAACACGCTCTGAAGCAGGCCGAAGCAGCCGTTGCTGCCGCCCAGGCCGCGTTCGATTGGGTCGAAGCCAGAACCAACGAAGAAATCATTGTCATCACCCAGCAGAACGGGCCACTTCTCAACCTTGCTCTGCTGGTCTCCGACGTCACCGTCGCCGAACTCAATCAACGGGCTCAGCTGTCAACCACCCTGTTCGATTCCAGCGCCATGGAACTTGACGATCTCATGGAGCGGAAGTTCGCCCTCGATGCCGCCGAGGTGAAGGCTGACGAAGCTCGCGCGACAGCAACCGTGGCGCGCGAAGCCGCAGCGACACAGCTGGAGGACTCGCTTGCGAAGGAAGCAGATGCGGATGCGCTGCGGGCAGATGTGGCTCAGAAGGTGGAGTCACACGACGTGGCCGCCGATGAAGCAACCCGCCAACTGAAACTGGAAGAGGGCCGGCAGTCGGCCTTGGAAGCGGAATCCGCGGACGTCGACGCCAGAATCGCAGACCGCGTTGCGGCTCAGATTGCGGCGGAAGAGGCCGCGGCCAAGAAGGCCGCAGCAGCACAGCGGGCCGAAGACGCGGCGGCGCTGAAGGCCTCGGAAGCACGAGCGGCTGCAGAGGCGGCCAAACGAAGCGCAACCGCGAGCGAATCAAAGGCGGCTGCTGCGGCACCACAGGCCCCAGCTGTCCAATCGACTCAGCCCGAGGCGTCGAGTTCACCGACTTTCATGAGGCCCGTCAGCGGACGGCTCAGCTCGTCCTACGGCATGCGCCTCCATCCCGTGCTGGGCTACCGGAAACTGCACGACGGGACAGATTTCGCCGCTGCATGCGGCACGCCTTTGAAGGCCGCAGCCGCTGGCACGGTTTCTGAGCGGTATTACAACACCGGGTATGGAAACCGACTCATGATTGATCACGGCAAAGTCGACGGGAAATACGTCACCACCGGCTACAACCATGCCATCCGCTACACCGTGAGCGTGGGTCAGCAGGTCTCCAAAGGCCAAGTGATTGGCTACGTCGGCACCACTGGCTATTCGACGGGATGTCACCTGCACCTCATGGTGTGGGAGAACGGTCTGACGGTCAACCCCATGGCGAAGTGGTTCAGCTGAGCAGTAGCGTGGCATCATGGCCTGATGCCCAGAGAGTCCGGACGCAAGCTCGTCGCCCAGAACCGCAAAGCGCGACACGACTTCCACATCGGTGACACCTATGAAGCAGGAATGGTCCTGACGGGTACGGAGGTCAAGAGTCTTCGCGCTGGGCGTGCCACTTTGTCAGAAGCGTTCGCCACCGTTGACGATGGTGAGGTGTGGCTCCGCAATGCCAACATTCCCGAATACAAGTTCGGCACCATGTTCAACCACTCGTCGAAGCGTACGCGCAAGCTCCTTCTCAACCATCGGGAGATCGTCAACATCGAAAAGGCGTTGACGGGCTCCAGCAGAACGCTGGTTCCGCTGTCCCTCTACTTCTCCGACGGCTACGCTAAAGTGGAGATTGCGGTGGCGACAGGCAAGAAGGACTGGGACAAGCGACAAAGCATTGCTGAGCGTGATGCAAACAGGGAAGCCCAGCGGGCATTGGCCACCCGCAACAAGCACCGCCGTCGCTGATCCCAGGAGGCTACGACGGGCTGCTGTGAAGGTCAGGGGACGAATCAGGGGAATCCCCAATGGCCGTGGTCCACGGCCCGCGGCACAATGGGTGCATGAGTTCTTTTCCCGTCTCCGGCAGCCACGTGACCGACGTACAACGTGATCGGGCCGTCGACTACCTCCAGAACGCTTTCGCCGCAGGAATTATCGACAGCGAGAGCTTCGAGGAGCGGGTTGCCACGGCCCTGACCGCAGCGACCAGGGTGGAGCTGAACTCCTCCTTGCGCGGAATTGCGAGGGTGGTCGATGCCTCTCACAGGAGTGAGTTGGCACCCGTTGCTCGCCCGCCGATTGTGGACAGCGCAGAGAACGTGGGCGCGGGCTTCACCCACCTCAGCGGCTACATCTTTCCGTTCTTCCTGGGGCCCGTGATCGTCAAGGCAGTCGCAAGGCCCGGTTCCCGAGTGTGGTTGGAGGCTGGCCGAGCCCTCAGTTTCCAGATGACGGCCATCAGCGTGGCACTGGTGTTGGCGACCGTCATGGGCCTTTTCAACATTGGTGAATCACTGTTCTTCCTGGGCATCGTTGGCTGGTTGCTGACCACAACCATTTTGGCGGTCCGCGCATTCCAGGGTCGAAACAGCACGGCCGGAATTGAGCGCCTGATGCCGTTCAAGCCGCCCCGCGATGACCGGAGGATCGGCCGGTGAATGAATCCTTCTCCGCAGTGCTGGTAGGCTGTGTGACGTACAACTCAACAGGGGGTGACTGGTTTCGACTTGGGACGGTAGTTCCAGGAGAAGCGGGCCGAGGACCCACGCTTATCTCGTTAACGATGTGTGGAAAACAATAAGTGCCAACAACAACCGCACTAACTTCGCTCTCGCTGCCTGATCAGTGATCGAAGGGTCAGTCTGAACGTGCCTTCCGTTCAGTTCCTGGCCTAATCTAGAAGGCTTGCTGTGTGATTTGGGTTCCAGGGATCGCACGGGACTTTACTGGAGCTGGGCTCGTCTGCGACATGCCGACGTGAGTGCAGGAGCCAAGTAGAACGATTAGTCGGCTGCGCCCGGAGAAGATCTGGTTCGCCTCTTGAGGACGCGGGTTCAATTCCCGCCACCTCCACCCCTGATGATGATGCACAGTGGTTCAGCCACGGTGCATCACACAACAGCCGGATCCCTTGGGGTCCGGCTGTTGTGTTTCCGGGCGAAGGTTGGGTCGCATGACAGAATGGCAACATGGATGACGGGCAATCGCCGAAGGCAGGTCAGATACTCGTGGCGACGGAGCCCGGACGCGGCGGGTACTTCGATCGCAGTGTCATCCTCCTTCTCGATCACAACGAGAATGGTTCGTTGGGTGTGAGCCTGCACAAGGTGAGCGAACTGGGCATGGTGGATGTTCTGGAGCACTTTCAGGACTTGTTGACCCCGCCCAAGACCCTGTTCGAGGGTGGGCCCGTGTCAACGCAGGCCGCAGTGTGCCTCGCTCAGGTCGCCAATCCCTTTGAGGAGCCGCCGGGATGGAAGAAGCTGTTCGACGACGTGGGGATCCTGGATCTGGAGACGCCCGTCGAACTCGTGGCGGGAGGGTTCTCGCATCTTCGTATTTTCGTTGGTCTGGCGGGCTGGGATGCAGGACAGCTTGAAGGGGAATTGATCCGAGGATCATGGTTCAGGGCTTCCCCACGGGCAGAGGAGGTCTTTGGTACTCCCGAAGACCTGTGGCGCCGGACCCTTCGGCGGGTAGGTGGTGCTCCGGGACGTTGGTCCACATGGACAGATACTCCTGAGCTGAATTGAGCGCGAGAGCATCGAGGAGGGATCCCATTGCTCCTGTTCATCGTTCTTCGGCGTGGCGCTAGCATGGGCACCACTGAGTTGGAGGAGGGGCCTTGACGGATATCAAATCGCGCACGCGCATCCTGATCGTCGATGACGACCCTGCCCTGTCTGAAATGTTGCAAATAGTTCTGCGTCAGGAAGGCTTCGACACGGTGCATTGTGGGACTGGCTCTGATGCTGTGGCTGCCATGCGTGACAGCCGCCCGGATCTCGTCCTGCTGGACCTCATGCTTCCCGGGAAGGACGGCGTCAGCGTCTGCCGGGAAATGCGCATCGAGTCCGTCGTTCCCATCGTCATGCTCACCGCGAAGTCAGACACTTCGGACGTGGTGGCTGGACTCGAGGCTGGAGCCGATGACTACGTGGCGAAGCCTTTCAAGCCCAAGGAATTGATTGCACGCATCCGGACCCGGCTGCGACAGATGAGTGCCGATCCGGGAGAAGATGTCCTCGGCGTCGGGGACCTGGTCATATCGGTGTCTGCGCACACTGTGAAACGCGACGAGATGTCCATCCAGCTCACACCCCTGGAGTTTGACCTGCTTCTGGCTCTGGCGAAGCGCCCAGCGCACGTTTTCAGCCGAGAAGCGCTGCTGGACGAAGTGTGGGGCTACCGCAACGCTGCCGACACACGCCTGGTGAACGTTCATGTCCAGCGGTTGCGCGCAAAGGTCGAACTGGATCCTGAGCACCCGGAGATTGTGGTGACAGTCAGGGGAGTGGGGTACCGCGCAGGTGATCACACAACGACGGTCTGAGCGCAAAACCTCTGGACTACAACAACTGTGGTGGGGGTCATTGCCTCTTCGTGTCCTTTTCACCACTGTGGCGGCATCCTTCCTGGTGCTGGTGCTGGCTGGGCTGCTGCTGGTGCAGCAGGCACGCAGCAGCATTGTGGAAACCAAGAAGAATGCTGCGATCACTGAAGCTCAAGGTATTCACAACTTCATGAGGGAGCAGCTGCGGCTGCCGGAATCCCGCAGCGTCGCCCTGTACGAGCAGTTGAACAGACTGGTGTTCCAGGCGCAGGAACAAGCCGGTCAGTACAAGGTGATCATCGAGGGACCGGCCGGAGCCATTCTCTCCGGAGGGATCACATCCGAATCTGTGCCAACCTCCCTCCAGGAGAGCGTGCAGGACAGTGATGGCATGTATGTGACGCGCACTTCGGTCGTGTATTCCGACAACACAGCCAGTGAGCCGGGCTGGGCAGTCGGCACCACTCTGGTGGACAGCTCGGGCGAGCGATTTCCCATCTATTACATCTTCCCCATGACCAATGAAGTGGCGACGCTGACAGCACTGCAGAGGGCGGTGACGGTGACTGGCCTGGCTCTTCTGGGAGCGCTGGCTGCCGTCGCATATCTGGTCACGGTGCAGGTGGTGACTCCAGTCCGCAGGGCAAGCCAGACGGCCCGTCGGCTGGCTTCAGGCAACCTCGAGGAACGGATGCGGGTGCGTGGAACGGATGACATTGCCTCCCTCGCCGTGTCCATGAACGACATGGCCGCGGACCTTGCCGCCCGCATCCGTGAATTGGAGACGCTCTCGCTGGTCCAACGGCGCTTCGTGGGGGATGTCTCGCATGAACTTCGCACACCAATGACGACGATCCGTATGGCTGCCGACGTGTTGCACGAATCGAGACACGATTTTGGACCGCAGTCCCGACGTACGGTGGAGCTGATGTCCACCCAGATCGACAGGTTTGATTCACTGCTGGCTGACCTGCTCGAAATTTCCCGCTTTGACGCTGGGGCGGCCGTACTGAGCCTCGATGAAGTGGACATGGTGCCTCTGGTGATCTCAGAAGTGGAAGCCCAACAAGACTTCGCCAAGCGCCTCGGAATCGAGTTGCGGGTACACAGTGATGGGCCCGCAAGCGCGCAAATGGACTCGCGCCGCATCCGCCGAATTCTGCGGAACCTGCTGACCAACGCCATCGAACACGGGGACGCACATCCGATCGACATCACGGTGGGCTCCGACGCTCATGCTGTCGCCGTCGCCGTACGAGATCGCGGCGTTGGATTCCAGGCGAGTGAATCCGCTCTGGTTTTTGCCCGGTTCTGGCGGGCGGATCCATCGCGGAACCGCGTCGTGGGTGGAACAGGACTTGGACTTGCCATCGCGCTGGAGGATGCCAGGCTTCACCGTGGCTGGCTGACAGCATGGGGACGGCCTGGCCATGGTGCGCAGTTCCGCCTCACCCTGCCACGTGACCCGCTGTACGCCCTGATGGGCTCGCCTCTGCCCGTGATACCCACTGACATCGAAGCACGGAGAAAAACGACATGAGGCGAAACCTCGGCATCCTTCTCGCTGTGATTCTCCTCTCAGCATGTACCGAGATTCCGACGACGGGACCCGTCACTGAGGTCACTCTGGAGTCGGAGCCGCGCGGCGTGCAAATCATTGCAAAACCACCGGAGCCGGGTGTCACGCCTGTCCGGTTGGTGGAGAACTTTGTCCAGGCCATGGCGGACCCGGGTGCTGACTATGCCGTGGCTCGTCAGTACCTCACGGAGGCATCAGCGCCGGAGTGGGATCCCCGTGAGGGTGGGTCTGTGTATCGGGGTGTGGTCTCTGAACAGAGCGGCGCAGTTCTTGCCCGAGGAATAGAGACAGGGTTCCTGGATGCAGACGGCCGGTTCACGGCCACCGGATCCGACATGTCCCACGATTTCGGTGTTCTGCAGGAAGAGGGCGAGTGGAGGATCAGCATCCCGCCAAAGGGTGTTCTCGTCTCCGACTACATCTTTGAGCGCTACTGGTCTCACGTCACCGTCTTCTTCGGATCAGTTGCGGAGACCCACGTCGTGCCGGACCTTGTCCACATCCCTGATGCGCTCCTGACACCGGAGCGCATCGTCAAGACACTCGTGGCGGGACCGAGTCCGGGGATTGCCGACGCCGTCACCAATCCGCTGGCGCCGTCTGTGGGGCTGGCGGCCAAGAGCGCCAATGTGGATGCTGAAGGAACCGTGCTCGTGGCGTTGACCGGCTTGGACACGTCGATGTCTGAGGAGCGACGCAGTCTGCTCGGCGCGCAACTGTTGTGGTCCCTCACAGCCATTCCGCGGGTGACCGGTCTGCAGATCCTCAATGACGGACGTGCTTACCAGCTTCCGGACCAGAACGCGGATGGTGTGCTGGAATTGACCTCCCAGCAGCGGTTCCAGATGCGCTCGCGCACAGCAACCTCTGACCTCTTTGGAGTTCGCGACGGCGTCGGCGTGCGTATCGATGCCGCCGGCGATGTGCTTCCCATGAGCACCGAGGACACCCGGGTGTCCGAGGTGGCGGTGAGCATCGATCAAACGCTTGTCGGTTTCATCAACGAAAGCCGAACGGAAGTCTTCATGGGCCCGCTGGGGGGCACGCTCGCTTCTGTGTCACCCGGGCTTAGCAACCTTCGATCTGCACAGTTCGCTCTGGGAAATCTCTGGCTCCTTGGTGATGATGCAGAGGGAGTTTCACACCTGGTACGCATCGACGGCCAAGGCGACGTCAGCGAGGTGGACACCAGCGAACTGGACGGTGGCCTGGTCGATTTCTCGGTTTCCCAGGCCGGGGTGCGACTCGTCGCGGTCGTGGAGAAGGCGGGCACACACCGGCTCCTGACATCAGCCATTGCGGAAGGCGAGCGCCCGCGGTTGAACGCCGTCGACGAGTTGGCGTTGCTGATCGGTCGAATTCCCCTGTCCAATTACGAAGGACTGGATTGGAGTGGTGAAACGGAACTGATTGTGGTTGCTGAATCCTCCTCCGGAGCCTCCATCCATCGTGCTCGCCTGGACGGCTCGCTGGTGGAGGACTTGGGGCCACTGTCCGAGCAACCGGTGCAGGTGTCTGCACTTCAGGGACTGGACGACAGCGCTGTTGTCATCCGCTCGGATGAGGACGGGATATTTCGCCACGACGCGAACAAGCGCTGGACCAGGCTGGATGAAAGCCTGCAGGATGTCACGTACCCGGGCTGAGCGCAGCTCATGGTACAGACCAACGACTGTGGAGAACTGGGGAATGCTCTGCAGCATCGCCAACAGTGATGAAGTGTGACCCGATTTCTCGAAGCCGCCAGCAATCTTTTCCTCGGCGCCACTTGTGCTGTCTGCGGGAAGCCGGGGTGGGGTGCTTGTCGTCTCTGTCGAGATGCCATCGAATCGGCTGTTCCGCACGAGTTTCACAGGCTGGGCATGGACATGCCACTGGTCGCAGCCAACGACTACAGGCCCCAACTGGAGAAACTCATTCCCGTGTTCAAGGACGATGGGGCCTTACAGCTGTCTCCGCTGTTGTCGAGACGCCTTGCCACGGCGCTGTGGTGTCTTGAGGTTCCCGTAGGCACCTGTATCGTTCCCATACCGTCGCTGAAGTCCGCAGTGCGTCGGCGGGGAGTGGATCACGCGGCGACGTTGGCAGCCTCAGCCGGACGACTTCTGAAGCTACCGTGGAGAGCCCATCTCGGACGAGACGAACGGGGCCTCGATCAGCGAAGCCTGGATGCGGTGGGCCGCCAGATCAACGTATCGGGCAGTATGCGGACGCGCGGCCATCCGGGTGCTGTTGTCATCGTCGATGACGTGTGCACCACCGGCGCGAGCCTCGCCGAAGCGGCCCGTGCCCTGGTCGACGCTGGGGCTACAGTCCTGGGTGGAGCCGTCGTCGCCGATGCGGACAGAATCTCCGTCCACATCTAGCGGGGCTTTGACCACAGCGGGTCGCCGAGTTGAGTAACTTAGGGGTATGCAGTTCGCCGCCACCCCCGAGAGGCACCAAGCGTGCCGGCTCGCGTCGTGGTGCTGCTCGTGTGGCCTCCGTGGCCAGACGCCAGGCATGATCACAACCGGCTGTCCGACAGGGGTAGCCGCTTTCGCTGAATGAAGTCCCTCGGCGGGACCCAGAAGAGGAGTAACCATGGACATAGTCGTCACAGGTCGGCATTGCACCGTCGGTCCTGATCTCAAGGATCTGGTCACCGATCGCATTGCCACGGTGGAAAGACTGCGCGATCGCGTCATCCGTGTCGAGGTCGAATTCTCCGCCGACAACAGCAAGAATCCCACCGACGCCATGGAGGTGCAGATCACCATGCGCAGCCGCGGCCCCGTGATCCGGGCCGAGGCCAAGGCGGGTGACAAGAACTCGGCGTTCGATCTGGCGTTCGACAGGCTGAAATCGCAGCTGAGGAAGGCAGCAGATCGGCGGAAGACCCATCAGGGTCTGCGGGTGGCGTCAGCTCTGGAGCCGGCTCAGATCACCAGCCCACCCAGCGAGAACGAGGCTGAGAGCGAGGACAGGTACGAGGTGGCCGGGATGGTCGTGGATGGGGACGGACCCCTCGTGGTGAGGGAGAAGGAATTCGACACCACTCCGCTGTCCTTGGCGCAGGCCCTTGATGAGATGGAACTCGTGGGCCACGATTTCTTCCTCTATCAGGATTCCGAGACTGGCAGGCCGTCGGTGGTTTACCGACGCAAGGCCTACAACTACGGTGTGATCCACCTGAACATTCACTGATTCGGCCACCCGGGAGGCATCGCCCCGGACCCTTCGCGACCGAGGACGCCTGTGCATTCCAGCACAGGCGTCTTTGGGTGCCCGGCGGCCGCTGGGTAGGATGACGCGAGGCACGCCCCCCGCGGGGAGCGAGGTCAACCGGAGAACCCAACAGAAGGAAACGCACACCGTGGGATTCATGGACTTCTTGAGCAACATCGGCGCCGGGAAGCAGCTCAAGAAGCTGTCGAAGGTTGCCGACCGGGTGAACTCCATCGAGGAGGACTACCAGGCGATGTCCGATGAACAGCTGCGGGCCCAGACCGACGAGCTGAGGACCCGGCTGGCCGAGGGTGAATCGCTGGACTCGATCATGCCGGAAGCATTCGCCACAGTCCGTGAAGCAGCCGTGCGGGTCCTCGGGAAGCGCCACTTCGATGTCCAGATCATGGGCGGTGCGGCGCTGCACTGGACCAACATCGCCGAGATGAAGACGGGTGAGGGCAAGACCCTCGTGGGCACGCTCCCGTCGTATCTGAATGCGCTGACGGGCAAGGGCGTCCACATTGTCACCACCAACGACTACCTTGCGAAGTACCAGTCGGAGCAGATGGGACGGATCCATCACTTCCTCGGCCTGACCGTGGGCGTCATCCTGGCATCGATGTCGCCGGAACAACGTCGCGAGGCCTACAACTGCGACATCACTTACGGCACCAACAACGAATTCGGTTTCGACTACCTCCGCGACAACATGGCTTTGAAGGCCACTGATTTGGTCCAGCGAGGCCACCACTGCGCAATCGTTGACGAGGTGGATTCAATCCTCGTGGACGAGGCACGGACCCCTCTCATCATCTCGGGTCCCGCGGAGGACACACACGAGTGGTATCCAGTATTTGCCAAGATTGTCCGCTCGCTCAAGCGGGACATCGACTACGAAGTGGATGAGAAGAAGCGCACGATCTCCATAGGCCCCTCAGGCATCGAAGCCGTCGAGGATCGATTGGGGATCGAAAATCTGTATGAATCCGCCAACACACCGCTGATCAGCTACTTGAACAATGCCATCAAGGCAAAAGAGCTGTTCAAGAAGGACAAGGACTACGTCATCCTTGACGGCGAAATCCTCATTGTTGATGAGCACACCGGGCGATCGCTGGCAGGGCGCCGTTACAACGAGGGATTGCACCAGGCGCTGGAGGCGAAAGAGTCCGTCAAGATCAAGGACGAGTACCAGACACTGGCCACTGTGACGCTGCAGAACTACTTCCGCATGTACTCCAAACTGGCCGGTATGACGGGTACAGCCAAAACAGAGGAGTCGGAGTTCCAGAAGATCTACGGCCTGGGCGTGATCGTGATGCCCACCAACAAGGACATGGTACGAATCGATCAGGGAGATCGGATCTATCGCACTGAGAACGCCAAGTTCGAAGCGATCATCAAGGATGTTGTGGAACGCCACGCCAAGGGACAGCCCGTTCTCATGGGGACGGCTTCCGTGGCCAAGTCTGAACTTTTGTCTGCGCTGCTCAAATCGGCTGGAGTTCCCCACGAGGTGCTGAACGCGAAGCAGCATGCCCGTGAAGCACTTGTCGTTGCTCAGGCGGGTCGCAAGGGTGCCGTGACCGTATCCACGAACATGGCGGGGCGAGGCACCGACATCATGCTTGGTGGCAACCCTGAATTCCTTGCAGATCTGCAGCTCCGGAAACAGGGTCTCGACCCCGTGGAGACACCGGAGGAGTATGAGGCCGCTTGGGAGAGGACGCTTCAAGCACTCGAGGATCAGGTGCAGCGTGAACATGAGGAGGTCGTGGAGGCCGGGGGCCTCTACGTGGTGGGTTCTGAGCGCCATGAGTCCCGCCGTATCGACAACCAGCTCCGTGGCCGCTCCGGCCGCCAGGGCGACCCGGGGGAGAGCCGCTTCTACCTGTCACTCAACGATGACCTCATGCGACTCTTTCGCCCTGAGGTGCTCGAGCGTGCACTGGTGATGTTCAAACTGCCGGATGACGTACCGATCGAGCAGAGATTTGTCAGCAACGCCATCGAATCGGCGCAGAAGCAGGTGGAAGCGCAGAACTTCGAGATGCGCAAGAACGTCCTCAAGTACGACGATGTTCTCAACCGTCAGCGGCACGTCGTCTATCGCGACCGCCGTCGGGTTCTCGACGGTGAAGACCTGAGCGAACAGTTGCGCGAGCGGGCACAACGGGTGGTGGAGGACGTGGTGCGCTCCCACACTGTGGGCATCCATGAGGATTGGGACATTGACGTCCTCTTCAATGAGCTGCGGAACCTGTACCCCGTCAGTGTCAGCCAGGACGACGTGGAGGAGGAGCTGCCGGAGCAGAACGAGCTCGTGCAAATGTTTGTCGACGATGTCTCCCGCGCCCATGCCGCTCGCGAAGAAGCACTGGGTGAGGAGACAATGCGGGAGTTGGAGCGGCAAGTGCTGCTCAGTGTGGTGGATCGCAACTGGCGTGAACACCTCTACGAGATGGACTACTTGCGCGAGGGAATTGGTTTGCGCGCCATGGCACAGCGCGATCCTCTGACGGAGTACCAGCGTGAGGGTGGCGACATGTTCATTGCCATGCGTGAAGCCTCCTTTGAGCAGGTGGTGGGTCTTCTGTTCAACTTGGAAGTCAAGCCTGTGGTCCGCGAACCCAGTGTGAGCCTCAAGACTGGGGTGGACGGGTCTCCCATGGACGTTCTGGGGCGCCTCAAGGCTGCCAGTGATCCGGCGGCCGACGATCACTCACACGCGACGCACGAGCCCGCCAAGCCTTTGGCGAAAGGACTCGGAGGCAAGGAGCAGAGCAACCTGTCCTATTCTGCGCCCGATGAATCCGGCGCCGCGGTCTCGACTGCGAAGCCTCAGGAGAAGACGGGCAACCGGCCGGGACGCAACCAGCCATGCTTTTGTGGTTCCGGCAAGAAGTACAAGGCGTGTCACGGTGGTTCTGAGGCGACCTGAGCCCCCACTGTCCTTCTGCTCGCGAAAGCTTCAGGTCTCCCAACGCCAATGACCGTGAGGTCTGAGCACTGCCACTGCTCTGCACGGTCCAGACGGACCGTGCAGGCCAACCAACGATCATCCAGTGAGATTCGTGCGGTCGCCTCCACCGCAAGCGGTGTGGGCATTTGTGTGCGGAGTCTCCCCAGAAGACTGCGATCGAAAATTCCCGAATCGACGTGTGATGCCAACTGCAGGAAAGCAGACCGGCTCAGTCGCGGGCGAAGTTGATGCAGCCCCCGGCGCCCCAGCAAGGCCTCCAGAGTGGCAAGAGCAAGCCGCACAGCCTGAGGGGGCGCTGAGTACCTTTGAGATGGCACCCGGGGCAGTGCAGGCGGTGTGGGCGTTCGTGTGAGGGGCCGAGCGAAAACTTCTGTGTTCATGGATCGACGCTAGGTACGTCACCTCGCCACTGCGACCCTCATCAGCTGGGATGACAACATCATCTGCGTCCCAGACAACACCGCGTCAGGTCCGGACAACAACCATCCGGGCCATACCCGGGAGCCGATCCGACGATGAGAAGAAGTTGCTCACCCAAACATCAGTGCCATGCCGCCGATCGTCAGCATCACCATGAACACGAGAAGTGGTACTTGGGAGCGCATGGCGGTGGCAGGCCCGATGCCACGCAGGGCAATGTCATGCGTTACCAGCGCCGCAGAGACGTGACCGGCCACGATGAAGAAGACCTGGACGAGGGCGATCAGGGTGGGCAGAGCCAGCAGGGCGAGGTTGGGCCCGGCTTCGGCTATTCCGAACCAATCCCATCCAAGCGCCAGGGGATCAGACATTCGGATGGCTGTGCGTTGACCCTCCAGGTACAACATCGTCGCGTAGTGCGCGAGGAAGTATCCCGCCACCAACGGCACGAGTCCTGGAGCCAGTGCATCGGCCGTCTGTGTCAGTGACCGGTGCGGCCGTCGTAGTGGCGCGATGCTGAGCAGGTAGAGGCCACAGACAATGGCCACAGTCCCAATGAGTCCCATCGTCCCAGCGACGCGAGGGGCGAGCGAGGAGTCCTGAAACATTCTGACCCACCAGGCAGATCCTGCGATCGCGTCAAAAAGCGTACTTCCGAGAAGGACGCAGGCGAGCAGCCACAAATGACGTGGCGACTTCCATGACGCGAGATTGCGCAGAGGATTGATGAGCAGGAGGGTGCCGGCAGGGGTGCGGGACCATGGTGAGAACTTCGCGAGGGTGGATGCGAAGGCCTCGAAGGGATCAGCTTGAGCGATCCACTTGGAAGATGTCGCGACGACGCCAACAATCACCCAGGCCAGCCACGCCGCTGCGGCGCCACGCAGCACCGGCAACGTAGCGGCCATGGGCTCAACGAGTTCGTACCAGGCGAAGGCCAGCAGGGCAGCGGCGGCAGGTAGGCGGGAACGAATGGTTGTGGCGGCACCGGGCACAGGGGCGGGAGCGGTGGCACCCGTCATGCGAAGGAGAAGCCGAATGGGATTGGTGCGGCGGTAGACCTCGCCGAACAGAAGTGCCAAGGGGACCAGACCCACCCACAACCACACAAAGACGAAACCAAAGATGGGGTTGTCGACCCTGTCAGGGCCCAGCGCCAACGCAACGGCTGCCAGAAGCCACAGGACACCCACGACGAGCCGTAGAGGACGCGAGAACCAGGGGGAGTCGACAAACCGTGTGAGCCGGGGCATTTCCCGACCCTTCCTCTCCTTGAATCGCGGATCTCTCCATGCAAACAGCAAAATCCAAAACGTCACGATCAGTACAGCGGCGGCGGCCCCCACGATCAGGGGAAACGGCAACGGCAGATCCTCGCGAGAGGCGATGCCGTGCAGAGGAATCACGACACGACCAACTTGATCCAGACGGCGTCGGGTTCATGGGTCTCCACCTCGAAAGCGCCGGTCATGCTGGCCTTGAATGTGACTTCGGCAGTCTCACCTGGCACCAGGTCGATCGTCTCCTCGAAGCCATGCACGTGTATCAATCCGTCCACCTCTGAAGTCACGGAGAGTGTCACGAGTGATCCGAGTGCGACGGTCTCCTCGCGCGGCTCCGCGGGGGCAGAGGCGGTGACGTTGAGCGCAACATTCGTCGGCTCCACTTCACTTTCGGATGAGCAACCAAGGAGCCCCAGAAGTAGGACGAGGGGCAATAGGAGACGGGTGAGAAAAGGCATGTCTCTCCTGTAGAGGGGTGATCGACGGACACCAACCTACCCGTTGTTCCGCGATGTCTTGAGCCGCCAGAGCGAACGTATCCCGGACTATCGTTGAGGATTGTCTGCGCCTTCGGCGCCTCGAATTGGGACGGCGTACTACAAGATGTCGAGCAAGCCACCCGCTAGTGTGTCGGACGTGGATCTCCAACTTGTTTTCGTACCCCTTGACCGCACCGAACTCGACGCCATCCAGGGAGTGACCCAGTTGAGGGACCGCCCTGCCCACACCGTCACGCCAGAACTCATTGAGGATCTGGGGTTCGAGACCAACCAGATGGAGGATGCCGAGTACGCCACCCTCGTGCTGGCATCAATCGCAGCCCTGGCCGCCCATGGAGAGCGATTGGTGCTGGTGGCCGAGGTGAACAGCTCTCTCATCTCGCCGGGTGACGACCCGGCCAACGGTGAATGCGTCGTGTCCAGGGTCCCGCAATCTGCCATGACATGCTGGTTCGGCGATTCCGATGAGGTGGACCCCACGTCCGCGGCCGCCGCAGCGAGGGGACTGGAGATCGACCTGGCCTGGGAGATGGACGAGGTCCAGCAGTTGCTCCATGGCCACGATCTTCTGTGGAATGACGTCGAGGAGTTCCGCCGCCAGGACTGAATCCTGTCCTTCTGTGCGGGCTCCCCGCCCTCTGGACACGTGTGCTTGTCCAACTGATGTATCACGACCCTTCTCAGGCGTGTGGTGTCAGTGGCACGATGGGCCCGTGGCGGCGCTTTTCAGTGCGGTGACAAAGGGAAAGAGGAGGTGCTCAAGATGCCCAGAGCCATGTGGAGCGGATCTGTGTCGTTCGGTTTGGTGGCGATTCCGGTCAAACTGTACGGCGCAACTGAGGACAAGGACATCAGCTTTCACCAGGTCCACGCCGAGGATGGCGGAAGGGTCCGGTACCAGCGTGTGTGTGAGAAGTGTGGTGAGGTCGTCAAATGGGGCGACATCGCCAAAGGCTATGAAGCAGCTGATGGCCGCGTAGCAATTCTGACGTCCGAGGATCTCGATGCGCTGCCACTCACGAGCCTGAAGGCAGTGGATGTTGTGCAGTTCGTCGAAGCGGACGAGATCGACGAAATGTACCTGCAGCGTTCCTATTTCATGGAGCCGCAGAAGACGGGACTGAAGCCGTATGTCCTCCTTCGCGAGGCGCTGTGCAGAGGTAACAAGGTGGCCGTGGTGAAGGTGGCTCTGAGATCCCGCGAGTCGCTCGCCCTCATCCGGCCACACCATGACCTGCTGGTCATGCACACGATGTACTGGCCGGATGAGTTGAGAAGTGGCGACTTTGCGTCGCCGTCGGCGGAGGTCACCATCTCGGAGGCGGAGATTGACATGGCGAACCTGCTCATCGGCCAATTGGAGGGCCACTTTGATCCGGACGCTTTCACAGATTCCTATCGTGAGGCGTTGGAGGAGGTTGTTGAAGCGAAGCTGTCGGGTCCCCCGATCCCAGAGCAGGAGGATGCGACACAGCCAATGGGCGATGTGGTGGACCTGATGGCCACCCTCAAAGCCTCTGTTGAGGCGGCCAAGAAGCGGCGTGCCGAGGCCGGTGAGGCCGCGGCCAGTTAGGGAACCACTGATCAATCATGTCCTGGCTGCGGCGCACCGGATCGGGCGATCTGGCACCCCTACATCTGGATATGGACACTAGGAGTTTTCCGCTGACCCGGCGTACCGGGCCATGGCGCAGGCATAGTGGATACATGTCTGTATTGTGGGGGGACCGCAAAAGTGTCCGGCCAGGAGAAGCGGCCGGAGCGCCGCTGGAGTACAAGAATGACATGTGGCATGTCAGGGACGCCGAACACGTCCGCCAGGTGCTGAGGGCCAAGGACGGGACCACGCAGGCCGGCTTCACCTCTGAATCCGTGACGTCATCGCGTCTTCGCCAGCCCATACTTTTCGCCGACGGCGAGGAGCATCGCAAGCAACGATCCCTGATCGCCCGGTTCTTCGCTCCCGCGGTCGTCTCGCGGCGATATGGAGGACTCATGGAAGAGCGAGCTGACGCGTTGCTGGGATCAGCCGGTCAGCGTTTCGAGCTCGACGAGCTGTCCCTGGAGTACTCCGTCACCATCGCTGCCGAGGTGATCGGTCTCACGAACTCATCCACGTCGGGGCTGTCCCGGCGCCTGGAACGCCTTCTCAATCAGCCGGAGTATGACCACTCGCAAGTTGGAGGCGGTCGCAGCAGGTGGACACGTCTGCTCGCCTCGATCTCCGGAGCGTTGCCGCTGACCCCGTTCTATCTTCTCGACGTCGCTCCAGCAATCAGAGCCCGCCGCAAGGCCCCTCAGGAAGATGTGATCAGTCACCTCGTGAAGGAGGGGTACGAGGGGGTGGAGATCATGATTGAGTGCCTCACCTATGGGGCGGCCGGCATGGTCACCACCCGGGAATTCATCTCCATGGCGGCATGGCACTTCCTGGAAAAGCCCGAACTGCGGGAGCGTTATCTGGTGGCGGGTGAGAAGGAACGCCTTGCGATGCTGGGCGAGGTCCTACGGCTGGAACCAGTGGTGGGTCACCTGTACCGTCGCGCGGTGCAGGACTTGGTGGTGGGGGAGCAGACAATCCCGGCAGGCGATCTCATGGACCTCTATGTTCGTGCAGCGAATGCCGACACAACCGTCGTGGGGGAGGCGCCACTGACCCTCTGCCCCGGTCGCGAAACCGCCACGGGATACGGGGCCGAGGTCATGGGCTTCGGGGATGGCGCGCACAAGTGCCCGGGCAATGCCTTGGCCATTCAGGAGACCGACGTGCTGCTGCAGCGGCTTCTGGCTTTGCCCGTCACGATCGTGACGCCCCCGACGTTGTCCTGGGACGAATTGATCACGGGCTACAAACTGCGGGGTTTTCGACTGCTGGTCGGCTGAAACACAAACACCACACTCCCCTCCGTACCGGGTCTGCCTCAGGGTGTCAGCCAGTGCGTGGCACGACGCTCCAAACCAGCGAACGCGTCGTCGATGGACGGTGCCACCAATGACTCCACCTTTTTGCCCACGAGGGGAATTTTCACGTTGAGGTCCCCCTCATAGGTGGCGGTGGAACTGGACGGACCGGAGGGGGTCAACACCGCCGCGGCGCTGATGTGCACCGGCAGACCTGCGACGCCGAACTCAATGGTCCCATGACGCACACCGTGTGAGTCCGGGTCCCCCCACGTCAGACGCTCGGTCACATGGATGGTGTTGCCCACAAACTTGCGGATGTCGCTAGGGGCCTGCAGGGCCATCTCCATGTGCGTCGTGCGACCTTCTATTCGAACGTCATGGCTGGTTGCGCCGGCATGCTGGGCAACATCAGAGATGAAATCCGGATTTGCCATGAGTGCCACGACGTCATCTCCGGTGGCGGGGTAGCTGTGCTTGTAGCTCAGGTGCATAAGGGACAATCTACCCATCCCCACCGGCACACCCCACCATCAATCCTCCTAGGATGTGATGCATGAGGATTGATCTGCACACCCATTCCCGCGTCAGCGACGGCACAGACACCCCGACGAGGCTCGTGCTCGAGGCGCTGGAAGCCGGATTGGATGTCATCTCGCTGACCGATCACGACACTTTCGACGGCGTGCCGGAGGCTGTGGCTGCCGGGAAACGGGTGGGCGTACGTGTGGTGTCCGGGATAGAGATGTCGACGGACGTGGCGGGAAACAGCGTTCATCTTCTCGGGTACGGGTGCGACATGTACAACCCCGCGCTGAATCAAGAACTTGTTGCCCTGCGCACTGCGCGATCGAAGCGCCTGCCCATCATGTGCGAGCGGCTCACAGCCATCGGTGTATCCCTCACCATGGAGGATGTGGGCAAGGCATCGCAGTCCGCGAGAGTGTTGGGACGGCCGCACGTCGCGGATGCTCTGATCGCACGGGGCCACGTCGCGGACCGGAAGGAGGCATTCGACAAGTATCTGGGGGATGGCCGCCCCGGCTTCGTCGCCCGATACGCAACAGATCTCGCCAGGGCAATCACGTTGATACATGGCGCCGGGGGAGTGGCTGTGATCGCCCATCCGTGGGCACGGGGCAACCACGACGTCGTGACCGCGAGCCTGCTCGAGAGTCTGGTCGCCGGATACGGGCTGGATGGGATCGAAGTGGACCATGAGGATCACGACCCCCATACGCGGCGGTTGCTCTTCGAGATGGGTGCACGTCTCGGTCTGGTGCGCACTGGCGCAAGCGACTACCACGGTGCTGGCAAAGTCGGACACGCCCTCGGTTGCAACCTGACCCGCAAGTCCGCTTTTTTGGAGCTGACCTCCCGGATTCGCGCGCGCGGTGGCATCGTCTGACCCTTCACCAGTGGCCGTTACTGCTCGGCACATGCCCGCGGTAGGGTTTCATCGGTTGTATCGGTGTGGATGAAGGAGAACAAACGTGGACGTAGAGATGCTTGCGGATTCGGACGCCTCACTGGCCCGATCCGCACAACGAAGTGCCGAGATCGAGGGGGCAATAGCCACCCATCCCTCCCGGTTCCGAATTCTGACGGGCGACCGTCCCACAGGGAACCTGCACATCGGCCACTGGTTCGGATCGCTGGAGAATCGAGTCCGTCTCGCACAGGCCGGTGTTGAGACTTTTCTCATCATCGCTGACTACCAAGTGATCACAGACAGGGATGGAGTCGGCCCCATTCGGGATCGCGTGCATTCCCTTCTCGCTGACTATGTGGCGGCCGGACTGGACCCGGCACAGGTCACGATCTTCACCCATTCCTCGGTTCCGGCATTGAATCAGCTCATGCTTCCGTTCCTCTCCCTGGTCACTGATGCCGAATTGCGTCGCAACCCCACTGTGAAGACAGAACTCGATGACACTGGTGATCGCCCGATGTCTGGTCTCATGTTGACCTATCCCGTGCACCAGGCCGCGGACATCCTTTTCTGCAAGGCCAACCTGGTCCCAGTGGGCAAGGACCAATTGCCTCACCTGGAGCAGGCTCGGATGATTGCCCGGCGCTTTGATGAGCGCTATGGACGATCCGTCATGGACACACCGGTGTTCCCGGAACCGGAAGCACTGCTCAGCCGCTCGGGAACGATTCTTGGGCTGGACGGGGCAAAAATGAGCAAGTCCAAGAACAACACCATAGAACTGGGGATGACCGCCGACGAGACCGCAAAGCTGTTGAAGCGCGCCGTCACGGACTCGGAGCGACACATCACGTTCGACCCCACGAGTCGTCCGGAGGTCTCGAATCTGGTCAACCTTGCCGCCATGTGTATGGACCGCTCACCCGAGGACGTTGCGGCAGATGTGGGCGACGGCGGCGGTGGAGGACTGAAGAAGCTCGTCACCGAGGCCGTCAACGAACGATTCGCGGAGCATCGCGCGCGCCGCGCGGAGATTGTCGGCGATCCAGGACAGCTTTCTGCGATCCTGGCCGACGGCAACAGACGCGCCAACGACATTGCTGACGACACATTGGATGAGGTTCGTCGAGCCATGCGAATGGTCTACTGACGCACGGCCATCTCCTGGTTTGTTGGACCCCGAAGCGTGGCAGATGCAGAGGCTCATCAAAGCGAAAAGGAGGGGTCACGGTCGGCTGACCGTGACCCCTCCTTCTTGGGCTCTGGGTGGAAGCCTCAGGAGGGTGTCGCAGGAGCATCCTTGATGTCGACACCCGCGCGACGACGACGGCGCCTGCGGGGCTTTGCCGCGACCGCACCGTCCACCTTGGGGTGATCTCCTGCGGTTTCCGTGGCCTGGTTGCGACGAGTCCGCCGCCTCTGCGTACCCTCTGCGCCGGCCGCGACCTTGCGTTCAGGCTGACGGTCTCCGTCGCTTCGTTCCTTGCGTTCTGCACGCTTTGCGCCCGGAAGCTTCCCCCGGGTGCCCACAGGAATCTCAAGATCCTCAAACAGGTGGGGTGAAGAGGAATACGTTTCCTGCAGCGGCGGGAGATCCAGCTCCAGGTCCTTGTCAATCACCTTCCAGCGGGTTGCGTCGGCCCAGTCCACAAGCGTCACCGAAACACCCTTGTGCCCAGCACGACCCGTGCGGCCGATGCGGTGAACGTAGGTATTGGCCGTATCGGGGCACTCGTAGTTGATGACGTGACTGACCCCGCTGATGTCGATGCCTCGAGCTGCCACGTCGGTTGCCACGAGAATGGTGATCGTGTCGGCCCTGAACTTCTTCAGCGCACGCTCTCTTGCGGCCTGATTGAGGTCACCGTGGATGGTGGCGGCAGGGAATCCACGCTCCACCAACTCGTCTGTGAGGCGTTGAGCATTCCTCTTCGTTCGGCAGAACACCATCGTCTTCGTGGTGTTGGTTCCCTGAACGATGCGCGCAACGATTTCCGGCTTGTCCAGGTTGTGTGCCTGGTACGCATACTGCTTCGTGTCGGGAACGGTGGCCTTGGCGTCGCTTCCCTCGGCGCGGATGTTGACCGGGCGATTCAGCGTCGCCCGGGCCAGCGTGAGAATGGGCGCCGGCATCGTCGCTGAAAACAGCAAGGTCTGGCGGTCCTTGGGTGTGGCGGCCAGCAGACGCTCGATGTCCGGAAGGAACCCCAGGTCGAGCATCTCGTCTGCCTCGTCCAGGACCAGGACCTGGATCTTTGTGAGGTCAAGAGCCCTGCGGTTCAGGAGGTCCAGCAGGCGACCGGGCGTTCCCACCACAACGTCCACACCGGATGCGAGGGTCTCCAGTTGTTCGTCGTATCCAGTGCCGCCGTAGATGGTGAGCACGCGTGCCTTCAACTTCGCTCCGGCCACCGACAGGTCACGGGCCACTTGGAGTGCGAGCTCCCGGGTGGGAGCCACGACGAGGGCACGGGGTTTGCCATGCGTTGGGGGTTGGGGGGAGTCTTCGGCCAGACGTGTGATGCGGTGCAGCAGCGACGTGCCGAACGCAAGCGTTTTGCCCGTTCCTGTACGCGCCTGGCCAATCAGGTCCACCCCGGACAGTGCCAGCGGGATCGCCAGCGACTGAATGGGGAAGGGATGGACGATACCGGCCGTGGCCAGTGCGGATGTGATGTCTTCGTTGATGCCGAGATCGGCGAACGTCTGTTCGGTCGGCTGTTCTTGATCGCTCAGCGTGAAACCTTCATTCGGGCCGGCCCGGGACTTGAGCCCTCACAGGCGGCGGGGAGTCGGCGCAACGCGCCGTGCGTGGCTATCCCACGTCCACCCGCCACCCTACTCCACGAAGGGCTGGAAAGCTCAGAACGCGCCGAATCCTACGGCGCGAACGTCAGAGGATCCCAGATCCAGGTATGCCACCTTCGTGGCTGGCACGACAACTCGGCGGCCCTGCTCGTCCACGATTTCGAAAAGTGTGTTCTCCGTCACAGCCTTGCGAAGGTTCTCCACCACCTCGTCAGCGTTGGTTTTGGTCCGCAGCGTCACTTCGCGCGCCACATCGCTGATGCCGATTCGTACTTCCATCGTCAAACCTCATTCATGTGTCGGGTCCCTTGAGGGATCAACGATCAGGGTAGCGCGCACACTCAAGGGAGATCATGGCGAGCGACAGCGACAGTGATGTTGTCACGGCCGCCCTGGGCCAGTGCCCACTCCACCAGCGCTTCAGAAATGACCGACGGGTGTGCAGCAGTTTCGCGGGCAGAGGAGAAGACGTCGAACATTTCGGCGGGAGAGCTCGCATAGTTCCAGAGGCCGTCAGAGCACACGAGCAACCAGCCGCTGCCGGTGGGCTGCAGGGTGATGACTGAGGGCGTGACATCAGCGGAATCGCGACCCAGCCACTTCGTGATGGAATGCGCTTGTGGGGAATTCTCCGCCTCTGTGCGAGTCATGCCCAGCATGATCCTTGCCTGCGCCATTGAGTCATCCGTGGTGAGGAGCTGGCAGGACTGGTCATCGCCAATCCAGTAGGCGCGCGAATCCCCGATGCTACCCACGGTGATACTTTTCGGCTCCAGCATGGCGGCCACGAGAGTGCAGGCTGATGGTTCCGCGCCGTGTGCCGCCTCGCGCACGGCATCGTTTGCCGCTGAGAAGGCTTCGACCATCGCGAGGTTCGGGGCCGTCGCGTCCCGGAGCTTCTCCATCAGGTGGGAGCAAGCTGCCTCACTCGCCGCCACGGAGGCAGCTTCAGCTCCCATGGCCGTGCTGACGCCGTCCGACACCACAATGATGGCAGTGTGTTCCGGTTCTGATTTCGCCGCCACGGAAAGAGCATCCTGATTGGTTGTGTGTTTGCGGCCAATGTCACTGCACCCTGCAATCCATGGTGCAGGCGAGACAACGTAGTGGTTTCGTCCGGTCGGGTCTGCCTGGCCGTCAGGGCTGGTCATCTGTGGTCCTTCTGGCTGAGGCCATCACAAGCATGCGGGAATGCAACAAGGGGCCCAGCGTACCGGACCCCTTGTTACAACTAGATGTTCGTTACTCAGATGGGACGGACGTGATCCGCCTGCATGCCCTTCTGGCCCTGAACGATGTCGAATTCGACGCGCTGGTTCTCTTCGAGTGAACGGAAACCACTGGAGTCAATGGACTTCCAGTGTACGAATACGTCTTCACTCTCGCCGCCGTCCACGGCGATGAAACCGTAACCCTTTTCGGCGTTGAACCACTTGACGGTTCCTTGTGCCATTACTGCTTCTCCTCTTGCAACTCCCGAACGCACCTCGCGAAGCGGGCTCGCCACCCGCCGGGGCGGGGAACCAAGAACCGATCAACACGTAGGATGCGCGACCGCCGCTTGGTGGCGATGGATCAACTCTTGCACAGAACAGGGGTCAAATGCACGCGCAGGGCCGATTTGAGTTCATCTGAGGTGAAAGTGTCGGTGAGGACTGCTTGCATGGGGGAGTGAAAATGACGAGCCCATCGGGTTGGCAACTGCGGCGACAGGTGCACAACCCGCCACCGGAAATGTCCACAGTGCAGCGTGCCGCCGCCACGGCCGGGTCTGGTGTTCGGCTCATTGTGGGAGGCCCCGGCACCGGCAAGACCCTGGTCCTCGTCGAATCGGTGGTGGGACTTCTGGCGGCTGGGGGATCCTTGGAACGGATCGTCGTTCTTGCATCCTCGCGCGCTGCCGCTCAAATGATCCGTCGTGAGATTGCGTATCGCGTCGACCGTGCCCAGGTCTCGCCGCGAGTGACCACCATGCACGGATTCAGTTTGGGCCTCCTCCGGGACATGGGGAGCAGGGATCAGGATTTGAGGTTACTCAGGGCTCCTGAACAGGAGTTCAGAATCAGAGAACTGATCTCAGGACTTCCAGCCGACTTCTGGACGGAGGAAGCACGTGGTGCCGTTCGCACCAGAGCCTTCGCCAGTCAGATGCGCGAATTGCTCTCACGCGCACGCCATCACGGGTTGGACCCGCACGAGCTGGGCGCAATGGCGCTGGAGAAGAATGAACCACTGCTGGCTGATGCGGCCCGCTTCTTCGAGCAGTACCTGAGCGTGACGGATTTCGAGGCCACTTTGGACTATGCCGAATTGGTGCACCGAACGCGGGTATTGCTGACAGCCACCGACGTCCAGCGCAGCGTCGCGTCCCGCTTCGATGCAGTGTTGGCAGACGATGTTCAAGAACTTGATCCAGCACAGGCTCGCCTGCTCGCCGATCTCGCTCATCTGGGGATTCCGGTGACGGCATTCGCGGACCCGCAACAACGCACGAATTCCTTCCGCGGCGCCACCGGGGATGCGCTCACTGTGCTCATGAACGTTCCCGGAGCAGGCAGGCTGGAACTGACGGACGGATTCCGGAACGCTCCGGCGGTACAAAGAGCTCTTGACGCGGTCGTTTCGCGGTTGGATGCTTCGAACGCACCTCTGCGACCCCAACCGAGAATGGGTGTGAAAGGCGCAGTGTCGGCCCGGATCTATGACGATGAACCCTCCGAGCTGATCCATGTGGCGCAACAACTGCGCCATGCCGTGCTTGAGGATCACCTCAAGTGGTCTGAGCTGGCCGTCATTGTCCGCTCCGGTCGTGCGCAGTTGCCTGTCGTCGCGCGCGAGTTGAATCGCTACGGCGTCCCGGTTGAAGTGGGTGGTGACGAGGTCCCCCTCGCGGGGCAGCTTGCGGTCCGGGTGTTGCTTCTGGCCATGGCCGTCGCCGCAGCCGGTGGAAGTCCCGATCCGGATGAGGCTCACAGGCTTCTCACCTCGCCCTTGTGTGGAATGGACAGCATTGGCTCGCGCCGATTGGGTCGGGCGTTGCGGATGGCGCACCCCCACCTGGGGCATTCGTCGGTCCTTCTGGGACAGTCTCTGTCCCAGCCTGAACTCCTTGAAGGAATCGAGACGAAAGAAGCAGCGTCAGCTCTGGCCCTGTCTGTTTTGCTGCACGACGCCGCGCGTGTGTTGGATGATGGGCGGCCTGTCCAGGAGGCGCTGTGGGTGCTTTGGGATGGCACTGCTTGGCCGTCGAAGTTGCGAAGGGCTGCGCTCGGCGGATCGCGGCGGGCCAACCATGATCTGGACTCCTTGGTGGAGCTCTTTGACCTGGCTGGACGTCGCGAGGATCTCGCGGGGAGTGCGGGGGCGTTGGCCTTTGCCGGCGAAATCGCAGGACAGGACATCCCGGCAGACACCGGCCGTGAACTCGACCTTGTCGGGCGCGGGGTGCGGCTCGTGACCGCTCACCGGTCCAAAGGAGATCAATGGAGACGGGTCTGGCTGGTGGGGGTGACAGAGGGCCGCTGGCCACAACTGACAAAGCGAGGCCTACTGCTGGATCCACGCACACTGGCGGTGGACGCCGTCCACTCCGAGGTTGCCGGGCAGCTTTCCGATGAGCGGCGTCTGTTCTATGTGGCCTGCAACAGGGCAACCGAGGAATTGCATGTCAGCACAAGTCAGGGCGTGGAAGGCGAGGCGGGACGTCCATCACGCTTCCTGCACGAACTGGGAATCGAACCGCAACGGATCCACGGCCGCCCCCGGCAGCGACTGACTGCGGCCTCACTCGTTGCAGACCTGCGACACGTGGCAACGGACCCCACCCAGCGCGAAGCACTGAAACGCGCGGCAGCACTGCGACTGGCACGGCTGGCCCGCGTGGAAGACGCAGACGGGAGCAGAGCTTTTGCCTCTCCTGATCCGGGCGCATGGTGGGGGCTCCGTGAACCGTCCTCGGGGACATCGAAACGCAACGACACCATCAGGATCTCCGGATCGCGGCTTGCCGCTCTGCTGGCCTGCCCGCGGCACTGGTTCCTGTCCTCCCGGGTGGGGGCCGAAGCCGGCCGGGCATCCCGAGCCTCGCTGGGAGACGTCGTTCACCTGTTGGCCCAACGCGCCGCCAGCGACGGGTTGAGCCTGGACGAGGTGCGCGACGAACTGGCTGCTGTGTGGCACAAGGTCCCGTTCGAGGCTGAATGGCTCTCAGCCACGGAAAGAGTGGCCATGAACACGGCACTGGAGAGGTTCTTCGCGTGGCACACGAGTAATCCCAACGAGCTTCTTGCCGTCGAGGAACCATTTGCCGTTTCAGTGGACATCGCTGGCAGAAATGTGGAGCTCAGGGGAACCGTGGACAGGTTGGAACTGCAGGACGCCCAGCTCAAAGTTGTGGACATCAAGACCGGTAAATTCGTACCGGAACAGCGTGACATGGCGCAATTTGAACAGTTGGGCATCTACCAGCTCGCAGCCCAGGCCGGTGCCTTCGAGCATCTCGCCCCAGGAATCCGGGAGGTGGCGCCACCTTCGCTGCTCTTCTTGCGTCATGGCGATGCCCTGCCACTGGTCAGGGAGCAGGCCTCCATTGACGTCGCGCCCAATGGTGGAGGCGACGTGGTCCTTGGACCCACCTGGGTACACGACAAATTGGCGGAAGCCGTGACGATCATCGATTCCGGGGAGTACGACGCCAGAGAGTGCAGCATGTGTCGCTACTGCCAGTTCGCGAGTTCCTGCCCGGCGCTCCACTCCAACGGCGCGGAGGTCGGGCAATGACGAACCGGATGGATCGTGATGGGCTGTGCACGATGTTGGGCGTGCCATTCTCCGAGGAACAACTGGATGCCATCACTGCACCGTTGAGCCCGGCGGTCATCATCGCCGGTGCGGGAACAGGCAAAACCACCGTCATGGCCGCCCGCGTGGTGTGGCTGGTGGGCACGGGGCAGGTGAAGCCGGAGGAGGTACTGGGACTGACCTTCACACGGAAGGCTGCCGCAGAGTTGGCTGGCAGGGTCTCCTCCGCCCTGCAGCAAGCCGGGGTGTTGAGTGGGGATGACGCAGAGGGCGCCGAGTTGATCCTCACCTACGATTCCTTCGCGGCGCGTCTGGTGTCGGAGTTCGGGCTTCGCATGGGGATGGATGGTGACCCGTCGATGCTGATGGGAGCATCACGGTTCCGTCTCGCAGCACGTGCGGTGGCGGCCTCCCCGGGGCCCTTCCACCACATCAGCCGTTTGGGACATGCCAGCATTCCCGAGCGAGTGTTGGAACTGGACGCCCAAATGCAGTCCCATCTTGTTGGTGACGTACAAGTCCGCGAATTCGGCCGTCGAGCACGCTTTCTCTTCGAGGAGGCACCGTTGTGGCGCGGTAAACAGCTGGCAGTCATTGCAGAGAGCATCGCGGCCCTGGATGAGCGCTCTGAGCTTCTCGGACTCGTGTCGGAATATCAGGACCTCAAAACAGGACTCGGCCTCGTGGAGTATGCCGATCAGTTGCGCCGTGCGGTACAGCTGACACAGTCGGTCCCTGCCGTCGGGGAGGCAATGCGGGCACGTTTCAAGGTGGTGTTGTTGGACGAGTACCAGGACACTTCCGCTGCGCAGGCAATTCTGTTGCGAAAGCTGTTCTCCGGCGAACAGCCAAACACCGGGCGGGGGTTCCCCGTCACCGCAGTGGGCGATCCGCACCAGGCCATCTATGGATGGCGCGGTGCAGCGGCGAACAACATCCTGGACTTTCCCACCCTGTTTCCGCTGCGGGATGGCACGTTGGCACCACGTTTGACGCTGCGCACCAACAGGCGAAGCGGGCAAAGGATTCTCGATGCAGGCAACGACATCGCTGCTGACCTGGATGGAGGCAGCGGGGTCGCTCTCATCGCGCCCGAAGGTACGCCTGCGGGCCGCGTAAGGGCCATGCGCTTTGGCACCCAGACCGAGGAGTTCGAATGGCTGGCAGAGGAAGTGCTTCAGCAGCGCTCCAGCGGAACCCCTTGGTCCGAGATTGCGGTGCTGGTGCGGCGCAACAAGACATTGGGGGAAGTTTTCGAAATCTTTCGGGATCGAGACATTCCCACAGAGATCGTGGGTCTGGGTGGTCTGTTGCATCTGTCCGAGGTGGCGCCAGTCGTGGCCACACTACGAGTGCTCGACGATGTTGCCGCGAACCCGGCTGTGGCAGCCCTGCTGTCCGGTCCACGCTGGAGACTGGGTCTCGCGGATCTGGAGGCTGTTGGCGCACGCGCCAGGGAGCTGGCTGGAGTGAGAAACCACGCTCATGCGTCGGACCAGCAGCATGCGGAGTTGGCCGATGTGGTGCTGGAATCGGACTCGGCGGAGATGATCTCCCTCCTCGAGGCCGTCCATGATCCGGGAGAGGGACCGATCAGTTTGGAGGGCCGCACGCGACTCGCTGCGTTCAGCGCGGAGGTCTCGGAGCTCCGACGCCACGCCCACGATCCTGTGGGGGATCTCGTCAGGCGCGTGATCTCGACCCTGGGGTTGGAAGTTGAGTTGCTCTCCCGACCGGGGGCAGACCTTTCTCAGCTCGCGCGATTCACCAATGCCATCAGTGACTATGTCGATGTGGACGGCGATGGGAGTCTCTCCGGCTTGCTCGCATGGTTGGACGCTGAAGATGAGCATGGCGTCGGCCTGGAGCAGTCGGTGCCCAGTGATGAGGATTCTGTGAAGCTGCTCACCATCCACCGGGCCAAGGGGCTGGAATGGCACACGGTCTTTGTGCCGTCGCTGGGGGATGGATACTTTCCATCGGCAGCCCGCAGCGGTATCTGGCCAACGAGGGCCGCCCTGTTGCCCTCTCCACTGCGCGGGGATGCGGACGGCATCCCCCAATTGGGGAAATATGACAAGAAGGGCATCGAGCAATTCAGGGCTGAGTCCCGCCTGGATCATCGCGCCGCGGAGGATCGGCTTGCCTACGTCGCGGTCACTCGCGCGAAGCAACTGCTCATCGTGAGCACCCATGCATGGCCACCCGGCTTGAAGAAGCAACGTCAACCATCGGTGTATTTCTCGAAGGTCGAAGCAGTTGGGGAGAAAGAGCTGGCAGCGCCTTCAATACCTGAGGCCAATCCTGTGCCCTCCACCGAGACCATCGCCCGGTGGCCACTGCACCTGGATCCTGCCATTGTCGCGGAACGAAGGGCGGCGGCAGATCTTGTCCAACAGGCAGCCACGCTGCTCGCCAACGAGGCATCCCCCGATGAACTCGATGACTGGGTGTGGCAGTCCGGGACAGCAGGGCCCGATGATGCTGCGCTCCTGGCCGGGTGGGACTCCGATGCCCTGCTGTTGTTCGATCAGCACGCCAGACGACGTGCCCGCAGTGTTGCTCTGCCCGACGGGCTCTCCGCCACTGCGCTGATGGCCATGCGCTCCAACCCGGACGAATTCGCCCAGCAACTGTTGCGGCGGATGCCGCGTCGCCCTTCACCGGCTGCCAGTCTCGGGTCCCGTTTCCATGAATGGGTGCAACATCGATTCGACGCGACAGCTGCTTTCGAGGAGCTGGAGGTGGTCCACGGATCCCGACCTCCGGGCCTGGACAGGCTCATTGCAGCCTTCGAGTCCGGCCAGTTCGGTCAACGCACTCCCAGCGGAGTGGAGGTGCCCTTCCTTCTTACGTGGCAGGGACAGGTGCTTCGTGGACGCATCGATGCGGTGTACGCCTGGGACGCCGACGGGCTGGACTACTTGGTGGTTGACTGGAAAACCTCCAACCAGCCTGCGGATCCTTTGCAGTTGGCTGTCTACCGCCAGGCATGGGCACAGGCACATGGGATCGAAGAGCGTCGAGTAGGGGCGGGGTTCTACCATGTGCTGGCAGACCGACTCAGCATCGTCGATGCGCCGGCATCTCTCATCGGGGATGCTCTTGCGGTCGCGGAGGAGACACGATGAACAACTGGATCGGCAAATCTTCCCTTGATCGGGACATGGGGGAGCGTGGTGAAGTTGAACTCGACGACGCTTGGGACCGTGCCTTCGTGCTGGAAGTCACTGAGAATGGGGGCTTCGCCGCTCACGCGGGAGTGCCGCTACAGCTGGATCCCCGCGGGCTCCGCCACGCGGACGACATCCTGCTCGGGGCGTTCCAAGGCCGCCCGTGGTTTGCTCGGCGGGTGACGGCAGCCGCCTCGCATGTTGCGACATGGCGTGATGTTGATGCTGCATGGCAGGAACCGGTGGCAGCGGCGGTGGCATTGGTGCGGTGGCATGCGATGTCGCCGCATTGCGAGCGCTGTGGGGAGCCCACTCGTGTCGACGGCGCCGGCGTGCGGCGACTCTGTCAGAGCTGTGGCCTGGTGGTGTTTCCCCGTCAGGATCCGGCCGTCATCGTGGCAGTGCTGGACCCGGCGGATCGTCTGCTGTTGGCATCGCACACGGCGTGGCCGCCGCAACGAGTGTCCGTCATCGCGGGATTCGTCGAGGCCGGTGAATCCCTGGAGCAGGCCTGTTGGCGTGAGGTGGCCGAAGAAGTGGGTGTCACCCTCGATGCGGTGTCGTACGTGTCCTCGCAGCCGTGGCCGATGCCGCGGTCACTGATGCTGGGCTTCGTCGCGACGACGTCACAGAAGACAGTTCATCCTGACGGCGACGAGATTGCCTGGGGACGGTTCTGGACACGCCGTGATCTTCGCCACGCGATGGAAAGTGCTGAGATCAAGCTGCCGGGCACCGGTTCCATTGGACGTCAACTCATAGAATCGTGGCTGGCGGGCACTCTGCAGGGACCCATCCCAAAAGTCACAGAAGTGCAACGCAATGACGTCGGGAACAAACCTGCATCCCCGCACGTTGTAGCCTACGAAGACCAACGAGAGCGAGGCGAACATGACTGAGACAATTCTCGATCCCACACTGACCGCCCGGGACCGCTGCGACCGGTGCGGCGCCCAGGCCTATATGCGAGTAATTCTGCGAGGCGGGGGAGAATTGATGTTCTGCGCCCACCACGCTGCAGCTCACCGTGAAAAACTCACGCAGGTTGCGGAAAGAATTCAGGACGAAACAAGCCGGTTGCGCTCCTGAGGGAGAAGAATCGTGTAAGAAGAGGGATCCACTGAGGTGGGTCCCTCTTTTTTGTGTTCTTCTGGCGTGAGGTCAGGGGACGGAGGCGGTGGTGAGCGGTATGGGTCGGGCGCTCACGGATGGGATCCGCACCCATTGTGGCGCCTGCCAGCGAGGCACCCGGCCATTTCCGCGCGCGCTGGCTACTGTGGCTCTGTGCCAAACGGATCCAAGACTGCTGTCCATGCCCCACGAGACTACGAGGCCAAGAACCTTCTCGTGCTCGAGGGCCTGGAGGCGGTGCGCAAGCGTCCCGCGATGTACATCGGCTCCACGGACACCCGCGGTCTCATGCACTGCCTCTGGGAGATCATCGACAACTCCGTCGATGAAGCACTTTCCGGATCTGGAGATTCCATCGAGGTCATTCTCGGAGCCGATGGTTCCGTCACTGTGAAGGACAGGGCCCGTGGCATCCCGGTCGACAAGGAACCGCGCACAGGACTGAGCGGGGTGGAGGTGGTGTACACCAAACTCCACGCAGGTGGAAAGTTTGGCAACTCCTCGTACAACGCCACCGGTGGACTCCACGGCGTCGGAGCCTCCGTCGTGAACGCGCTGAGCGCGCGGCTGGACGTCGAGGTGGACCGCAACAGCGCCACCTGGGCCATGAGTTTCCGCCGGGGTGTCCCGGGCGTTTTCGACGGTGAGGGTCCAGATGCCCCGTTCACCCCGCAGTCCGGGCTCAGAAAGGTGGGACGCGTCCCGAAAGCGAGGACCGGTACGCGCGTTCAGTACTGGACCGACAAGCAAATCTTTTTGGCCGACGCCGATCTTTCCCTGACACACCTCCAGGACCGGGCACGACAAACCTCCTTCCTGGTACCCGGGCTCACCATCACCGTCACCGACGCCAGGTCCGGGGAGCCCATCACGGAATCCTTCGTCCACGAGGGGGGCATCACCGAATTCTCCGACTACCTCGCTCCCGACGCGCCCCTGACGGAGGTGATCCGTCTTCAGGGTGAGGACATCTTCACCGAGACGGTGCCGATGCTGGACAGCAGCGGCGCCATGACGGCCACGGACGTCGAACGAAATCTTGAAGTGGATATCGCCGTGCGATGGGGTACCGGCTACGACACCACTTTCAAGTCATTTGTGAACATCATCTCCACACCCAAGGGGGGAACCCACGTACAGGGATTCGAGCGGGGGTTGGTTCGCGCCTTCGTGAAGTCACTGGATGGCACCCGTCTGCTCAAAAACGGCGAGGAGGTCCTCAAGGATGACTGCATGGAAGGGCTGACGGCCGTCGTCACAGTTCGCTTGGCCGAGCCACAGTTCGAGGGCCAGACCAAAGAAGTCCTGGGCACGCCGCCCGTGCAACGCCTGGTGGCGCGAATTGTCGAAGCCGAGATGTCGGACTTCCTCACGAGTACGAAGGGACCGGTCAAGGCCGTGGCCCGGACGTTGATGGAAAAGGTGGTGGCAGCGTCGCGGAACCGGGTTCAAGCCCGCGCACACCGCGACAATCAGCGCCGCAAGACCGCTTTGGAATCCTCCGCGCTCCCGCCCAAGCTCAAAGACTGTCGCAGCACCGATGGTGACCGCACGGAGCTGTTCATCGTCGAGGGTGATTCCGCATTGGGGACGGCCAATGTCGCCCGCAACTCTGAGCACCAGGCGCTTCTCCCGATTCGCGGCAAGATCCTGAATGTTCAGAAGGCCTCCGTGGGGGACATGTTGAAGAACGCAGAATGTGCCTCCATCATTCAGGTCATCGGCGCCGGGTCAGGCAAGACCTTCGATGTGGATGCTGTCCGCTACGGCAAGATCATCTTCATGGCGGATGCCGACTCCGATGGCGCACACATTCGCTGCTTGCTGGCAACGCTCTTCTTCCGATACATGCGGCCGCTCGTGGAAGCAGGCAGGGTGTATTCGGCCGTGCCACCCCTGCACCGCTTCGAACTGATCAAGCCCAAACGAGGCCTCGACAAGTACATCTACACCTACACAGATGCCGAATACCAGCGCAGACTGGCAGAATTCGCGAAGAAGGGTCAGGCATACAAGGAGCCACAGCGGTACAAGGGTCTGGGTGAGATGGATGCCCACCAGTTGGCGGAAACAACCATGAACCCGCGGCACCGTACTCTCCGCCGCCTGACGGTGGACGATGGAGCCAACGCGGATCGGGTCTTTGAAATGCTCATGGGCAACGACGTCGCCCCACGCAAGCAGTTCATCGTGCAGGGCGCCTACTCGTTCGAAGCCGACAGGATTGACGCTTGATGGAGGGACGAGGTCTGAAGAAGGTGGGTGTCACGACGCTCATCGTCGGGCTGGTCCTTGGAATCATCGTGCCTTTTGCCCAGTTCGGCGGCGTCTTCCCGGTGCCGTGGGTGTTGAGCGTAGCCGTGCTGCCGCTGCTGTGGGGAGTCATCTGGGCCTATTTCGCGCGCAGAGAGTTCTGGTTGCTGGTGTTGTTGGCGCAATGGCTATCGCTGTCGCTGGTTCTGTGGCTCGTCCTTGGATCAGGAACGGATTGGGCGCCACAGGCGGTACTGGGGGGTGTGGTGCTCGCCACTCTGGTCCTGGCCCTCTGGATGATCCCAGTGGCAATCATCGCTGTACTTCCGGGACGACGCTGACGGGCGGATGGCGGATACTGAGAAGGAGAGCATGCATGGATTCAGACGGCGTTGCCTTTGGGCAGATGGTTTCAACGGGTAGCCCCCCGAACGCAGTGAGGTCAGGGACCCGTTCGACTCGGTGATGGCAGGGGCTCTATGAGCATTCGGGGGAATGGCTGTTGGAAATCGGTCTGCCCGCCAAATCCGGTGTCTCGGGTGGCATCGTGGCCGTAGCGCCCGGCAAGGGTGCCCTTGGAGTGTTCTCACCGCCGTCGGATGGGGCGGGCAACACAACAGTGTTCGTGGAAAGCGAGCCGCCGCCGATTTGTCACGGACACTGGGTCTGGATCTGTTTGCCTCCGGGGCCAAACTTCACTAGGACCGCACGCCCCAACCACCTCGGGTTCCCGACGTCGTGACACCAGTCCTCGATTCGTCTGGTGTCCTGTGTCGCTGGGGTTCATCAGCCCTGAAGTAGGATCACCCCCGTGTCTGATATCGCTGTGGGTCTGATCGCCGTCGTGTCCGGATTGATTCTGTGCTTCGGAGGTCGGACCATCTTCCGCATCATTCTCTCGGTGTGGGGAGGGTTCGTCGGCTTCACTCTGGGCAGTTCGGTCTTTTCCAGCTTCACCGGAGAGGCGCCATTTTCCACGGCCCTCGGATGGATCGTCAGTGTGCTGGCTGCATTGGTGTTCGCGGGACTTGCCTACGGGTTCTACGTCTTGGCCGTGATCATTGCCATCGGCTCCATCGGATACTGGATTGGGGCAGGACTGGGGCTGGCTCTCGGCGCCTCGGGGACGGTGTTGCTCGTGCTCGGGGTTCTGGCGGCACTCCTGCTGGCGGGTGCGGCTCTCGCCACCAATCTCCCCGACGTCCTCCTGACGGTGGTGACGTCGCTGACTGGCGCTGCGGCCTTCGTGGGGGGTGTCATGCTCATCGTGGGACTGGCGGAACCTGCGGACCTCACAGAGACCTCACTGCGGGAGTTCGTTGTGGAACAGCCGATCTGGTGGACTGGCTTGTATGTGGTGATCGCCGTGGTGGGCATGGTGGTGCAACATCGCGCCGGTCGCGGTGGCACGATGCGCAGCTTCTGGCCTCGACGATGATCCCTGGCAGCCGCATCAGTCAGGAGTAGCCGGAGCGTCGTCGCTGACCCAGTGTCGCGAATACCAGTGGTCTAGTGCTGGACCAGTGATACAGCGCTGGTGCAGCGACGACCAGTGGTTTTACTGCTCAGACCAGCTGCTCAAGCTGGCCGGTGTCCACGTCGTACATGAAGCCACCCACCTCCGCGCGGTCCTTGATGAGCGGGTGGTTGCGGGCGGCGCGAACATCGTGGTGGAGGCGCTGCACCTGATCTTGGGTGGTGCCAAAATCCAGCCAGGTGGTGTCCAGACCGTTCCGCTCGGAGATGGTGACGCGGATGTCCTCATCCGTACCGGTAGCCATGGCGCACTTGGTGTGTGGCACGAGCATGATGCGCTCCACATTCAGGAGTTGCACGCTGAGCGCCAGTCCCGTCATCATCGATGTGGATACGCGGCCACCGGGGGAGCGAAGAATCTTGGCGTCGCCAATACGCAGCCCCACCATCTCCAGCGGCTCAATCCGGGAATCCATGCAGGTGAGTATTGCGACGCCGGCGCGGGCGATACCGTCGAAGCCCCCGTGCTCGAAGTCCTTTGCATAGATGCGATTGGCATCAAGCAAATCTGTGAAATCCATCGTCGCTCCTTGTCGTTGACAGGCTACTGGGTGTCGGGGACCGGAAGAGCGTCCTGTCCAGAGTTGGGTGGTCCGTCGGTGTCCATCGGCTCGACCGAGGGAGCACCCGCGCCATCATGGGCGGAAGAGCTCCGCACCGGGTCCACAGCCCCGGATGACTCCCTGGGGTCCGCCGTGACGGCCCGCGATGCCAACGAGGCGACGGGTTGGTTGATGACAACTCCAGAACCGTCGCGACGCTCGGTCGCTGCAGGCAACTCGACTGGGGATCCACTCGCAGCAGATGCTATGACAGGCGCTCGGCCGATGGCAGCGATGATGAGTGCTTCCTCACCCTTGAGGAAGCGATGACAGCGAACGCCCCCGGTGGCCCTGCCCTTGGCCGGATAAGTACTCATGGGCGTCACTTTCGCGGCCCCCACCTCTGTCCCGAACAGCGAAGATCCGGAACCGGAGATGGTGACCAGCTCGTCGGTTTCAGGGCGGAGCGCGCCGAAGAACAACGCCGACGCCTTGGGCGCGAGCTTGATTCCCGCGACTCCGCCCCCGGAGCGACCCTGCGGCCGCACAGAGCTGGCGGCGAAGTGCAGTAATTGCCCATCGGTGCTGATGAATGCCAACTGCATCGAGTCGTCCACCAACTCGAGGGCGCCCACCACCTCGTCTTTGTCCTCGAGCCGGATGACGTCCCATGCTTCCTTGTTCAACACCTCGGGGGCGACACGCTTCACAATGCCTCGACGGGTACCGAGGGCAAGCCCAGAGGCGCCGGGGCCGAGCCTGGTCAGTCCCAGAACGCGTTCCTTTGGCTCGAGCGGCCACAGCTCTGTGACGGGCGATCCGCCTTGCAGGGATGGAGCATTCGCCGTGGGTGGCACCGTCGGAAGCTCGATGGCGCGGCAACGGATCAACCGACCGCGGTTGGTGATGACGCCGAAATCGGCGTGGGCCGTCGTACGAATCGCAGAGACGATGACGTCATGCGCCGTACGCGAGCCTGTCGCCGGCAACGTGTCGTCAGCCTCCATCCTGGCAACCAGACCCGTGCCTGACAACAGCACCCAGCAGGGGTCATCGGCCACTTCGAGGGGCTGGGCGGCCTTGGAGACATGTCCGCTCGAGGACAGCAGGATCGTGCGACGGGGGGTTCCGAACTGTTTGACGACATCGTCGAGTTCGCTGGTGACCACGCCGCGCAGGATGTCCTCGTCATCGATGATGGCCTGCAGCTCCGTGATGCGCTGCAGCAACTCGGCCGACTCCTTTTCCAACTCGATCGTGGAGTACTTCGTCAAGCGGCGCAGTTGCATGTCGAGGATCCAGTTGGCCTGGACCTCATCAAGATCGAAGGCAGCGATGAGGCGTGTGCGAGCCTCGGCTGCATCTTCCGAGCTGCGGATGATGGCGATCACATCATCAATGTCCGCGATGGCAAGCATCAGGCCACGCACGAGGTGCAGCCGGTCTGATGCCTTGGCCAGTTGGAATCGAGTGCGGCGCAGTATGACCTCAATGCGGTGCTCCAGGTAGACCTGGAGCATCTCGATGAGCGTCATCGTGCGGGGCTGGCCCTCCACCAGGGCGACGGCATTGATCGCGAAGGTGTCCTCCAGTTTGGTCACCTTGAAGAGCTGCTCCAGAAGGGCCTCTGGATTGATTCCGTTCTTGACCTCGATGACGAGTCGCGTGCCATGCGCCAGGTCCGTCAGGTCCTTGACGTCTGCGATTCCGGTGAGCTTCTTTTCGCCGACGCCCTTCTTGATCTGCTCGATGATTTTCTCCGGCCCCACCATGTAGGGCAATTCCGTGACGATGATGCCCTGTCGTCGCGGCGAAACCTTTTCGATCCGGGTGGTGGCGCGGACCTTGAAGCTGCCGCGGCCCGTGGCGTATGCGTCCCGCACACCGTCCAGCCCGATGATCTTGCCGCCGGTTGGAAAATCGGGACCGGGCAGAAAACGCATCAGGTCTTCCAGGCCCAACCCGGGGTTGGCGAGCAATTGCTTCAGCGCAGCCACCACTTCCACGAGGTTGTGGGGAGCGATGTTGGTGGCCATGCCGACGGCGATGCCGGTGGCACCATTGACCAGCAGGTTGGGGAAGGCAGCGGGGAGAACTGCTGGCTCTGTTTCCTTGCCGTCGTAGTTGGGTTTGAAATCAACCGTGTCCTCATCCAGGCCTGCCGTCATGGCACGGGCTGAGGGCGCCATCCGGCACTCGGTGTAGCGCATCGCGGCCGGCCCCGCATCGAGGGATCCGAAGTTTCCGTGCGCGTCAATCAGGGGAAGACGAACGGCCCAGTGCTGACCCATCCTGACCAGGGCGTCGTAAATTGCTGTGTCACCGTGGGGATGCAGAACACCCATCACCTGTCCCACAACGCGGGCGCACTTCACATGGCCACGATCAGGGCGAACACCCATGTCGTCCATCGAGTACAAAATGCGACGTTGGACAGGCTTCAGCCCGTCGCGTGCATCAGGCAGTGCCCGGGAGTAGATGACGGAATACGCGTACTCGAGGAAGCTGGCCTCCATCTCGGAGGTGACATCGATGTCGAGGATCTTCTCCTCGAAGGGCTCTTCCACGGTCTTGCTCTTCACCATCAGTTGCTCGGCCCCCTGCGGGTATCTCGTGATTCATCGTGTGTGCCTGGAATCCTGGGAAGGGTCTCAGATGATCGTGCGCAGCTTATCCGCCAGTCCGTCGCCATCGGGGGCCCGTACCTCGGGTGCGGCCTCGGGAACCCATCGATCAGGGTCATTCTGGTCGAACTGGAGCGGGCCCGCCAACACGTGTTCCCCGACGCTCAGTTCTCGGATGGCGCGTGCCCGGACGTGCGTGGGTTGCAACGTGGCGAATTCTCCGTAGAGATCCGGATCATGCTGGCCATCATCGCCCACGAGTACCCAGGAAATTTCGGGAAGATCCCGGGCCAATTCCCTCAGGCAAGTCCGTTTGTGGTCGGGTCCCTTGCGAAACCAGCCCGTATTGGTTGGACCCCAGTCAGTCAGCAGCATGGCGCCCTTGGGAACGCCGTGACGCGACAGGAATCGACTGACCATGGGGAAGGTGTTCCATGCGCCGGTGGAGACATAGATCACAGGAGCCCCCGGATGCTCGGCCAACAACTGCTGGTACAGCCTTGCCATCCCCGGTACTGCTTGGCGTGCCTGTTCCGTGAGGAAGAACGAATTCCATGCTGCGAGGAAGGGTCGGGGCAACCAAGTCGACAATATCGTGTCATCGATGTCGCTGACGATGCCGAAAGTCTCCCTGCAATCGATGATCTGGACGTCGACCGGAGAAGAATTGCCGTCGGTGGATGTGACGTCAATGACGTGCCAACCTGCATCCAGACCAGGATTCTTGATCCGCACGTCAATGTAGCCACCACGATCCGCCGACACGAGAATGGGTTCCTCGCCCACCATGATCCATGCCTGTGCATTCGCCAGCGGGGCGGAGATGAAGTTGCGCCAACCACGCTGATGCATCAATTCCGTGGCAGCGCGCACGATCCCGAGGTTGCTCGGTGGACGGAGAACCACGCGTGCGAGCACTCGGACCTGCTCCGTTGTTCCAAAACCGGTGTAGCCGAGAATGTCTGGCTGCCATCCGAAGCGGATCAACAGCTTGGTGGTCACCGAGTTGATTCGATCCTCGACACGGGCAGCAAAGAAGGGGCGGGACTTCATGGCCCACAACTTAGGGCAAGCATGGGACAATGACGTCGTGAATCATCCGCGCCAGACATCCACCCGGCTGCCAGAAGACCTCGTGCACCAGATCTCGGAGTGTGGTTTCTATCCCGAACTGGTCTCCGACACGATCGCAGCGGGGCTGGGAACGCAGAGTGTCGTGGGACACCTCGTCCACCATGAAGCCACGTTCGCGGGACATGAAGTGCAGCGCCACATCACGGTTCTGGTGCTGACGGAGCGGCAACTCCTCATCTGCCACACCGATGACGGCGATGACGGAGCCAGCGACCGTGCGCTGACCACCTCGGAGGTGGTGGCCCTTCGGGCCATCGATTCCGTAGTGGTGACGCGATCAGTGAGCAAGCCGCAGTCCTACGGCGCAGAATCTGAAGTGGTGGAGACCTGGTTGACGCTCGTCTGGGGCGCCGCACGGCGCCTCGATATCGGTCCAGCCTCGTGTGATGATCCATCCTGCGACGCTGACCACGGCTGGACCGGCATGCAAGTCCCGAACGATCTCACGGTCCGCATGAGTCCCGTCGGCGACGGGGACTCCAACACGCGTCGCCTCCTGGACTTCGGTGCGTTGCTGCAGTCCCGGGTGGGCTGATGCAGCAGGATTTCGTCATGCCCCGCTACGGCGGGGCGTCGCTGTCCAGCCTGCTTCCGAGCATCGAAGCACGCTTGGGGGGCCAAACACCCCTGCTCGATATCCCGACGGCAAAACGATACGTCTTGTTCCTGGTTGACGGCCTCGGATGGTATCCGCTGGAAAAGCACGCGGACCACGCTGACACCCTCTCGGAGCGTCTCTCCTCCGCCATGGAACTCACGTGCTCGGTGCCGTCGACAACAGCCACTTCCCTCACGAGTCTGGGGTGTGGCACCTGGCCGGGACAACACGGCGTGGTGGGCTACACCTTCCTGGACCCCGCACGGGACCGATTGATCAATGCGCTGACCTGGGAGGGTGGACCGCAGGACGTCGCGGCCTTCCGCTGTCATGACACTGCATTCCAACGCTTGAACATCGCTGGAACCCCTTCAGGCGCCGTCTCACTGGCCCGCTTTGCGGACAGTGCACTGACGCAACTCGCGTTCGAGGGGACCAGCCATCTGGGGGTCATGAACGAGGGCCACAATGAGCGTTTCATCGACCTTGTGCAGGAATCGTTGGCCTCCAACGACGTGGTCTACTGCTATGAGCGGATGCTCGATCATGACGGACATGGGCATGGGGTGGGCTCTTGGCAATGGTTGGAACGGCTCGTCCAAGTGGATGAAATGGTCGCAGATCTCGCAGCCCAGCTACCGTCCGACACATGTCTGCTCGTCACCGGAGACCACGGCATGGTGAACGTTCCAGACGACCGCAAGATTTTTGCAGAGGACGAGCCGGCGCTGCTTGGGTGTCGCCATATCGGCGGGGAGGCACGCTTTCGCCAGTTGTACTGCGAGAAGCCCAGCCGGGTGGCCGGAGCATGGGCTGAGTTCCTGGGTGAGAAGGCACACGTCATGACCCGCGATCAGGCGCTGGAGGCAGAATGGTTCGGGCCGAGCGTGGATCGCCGTGTGATTCCCCGCATCGGCGACGTACTTGTGGCGATGCGGCAGGACTGGGGAGTGATGACGGCGGCCTTTCCGGGTGAGTACTCACTGGTGGGCATGCACGGCTCACTCACGGCCGAGGAAATGGTGGTTCCGCTCTTCAGCTTCGATCCCCGATGAGGGTCGCTCTCGTCCTGGACGACTTCTATCCCTCTTCAGGTGGAATAGCTCGTTCAGTCGAGACGCAACTCGAGAAGCTGGTGGAAATGGGCCACGAGGTGACTCTGATCGCACCGGATCGGCATCTGCAAAAGCCGCGAGGTTGTCGCACCATCGAATGTCCGACCTTTCACGTCAGAGGCACGTCGTCCCACTTGAACGTGCTGCACTTCTCGGAACGACGCGCGCGCCTCATCAGTGACTGCGCCGAGTTCGACGTCATTCATTCCCAGACGGAGCGCGGGGCCTTAATTCTGGGTGCACGGGTCGCTCGTTTGCAGGGCATTCCGCACGTCCACACGTTCCACGCGAACATGGCCGGGACCCATCAAACAGTGAGGCGGGCCATCTGGGGAACGCTGACGTATCAATTTCTCATCAACCCTGTCCTGACCTCTGCTGCGAGGCGTCGGTCCCCACGATCACGACTTCCGCGGCGGGAACGAGAGTCGGGTGGTCTTGCTGCCCGGATGGACTGGGCCTCCTTCGCCGATCTTGCGGGCAAGGTGGACGCGCACACAGTGCCTTCCCCCTTCATGCGAGAGCTCATCGGAGAAGCCGCGGGTTCGCCTCTCCACGGTTTCGTGGTTCCCACCGGGTACAACGATCGTTTGAAGAGAGCAATCGATGAATCTTCACGGACCCGCAGCGACGACTGGGTCAGATTTTTGTCAGTGGGCCGGCTGGCCAAGGAGAAACGGCTCGATGTCCTCATCAGGGCCTTTCTGGAAGCCGACCTACCCAACGCGGAGCTGGTCATCATCGGTGATGGGGATCAGCGAAAGGCGTTGCGGGACCTGGCAGATGGGGATCCCCGCATCGATTTCCGCGGCCACCTGAGTTCTCTGGAGAGCATCGCTGCAGAGTTGCGCAATGCCGATGTCCTCGTGCTCAGCAGCTATCGGTTCGACTCCCAGGCGCTCGTCATCGTGGAGGCGGTGGCCGCGGGTTTGCCGGTCATGTACTGCGATGATCGTCTGACCGTTGGTGTGTCCGCAGAAACCTCTCACCTCACCGGCCCTGACATCGTTTCCATGTCCCAGGGCATCCGGGACATGTGCGACCCCGCCACACGCCATCGGTTGGCAGCAGCGGCTCCTGCCCTGCTACCGTCACTCAGCGCAGATCGCATGGCCGAACGCTTCGTCCTGGTCTATGAATCCGTCATCCAAGGGAGTTGCAGTGGCTGAGCTGGTGTTTCACACGGGCCCCATGGATTGTGGCAAATCGACGCTGGCCCTGCAGTTCCACCACACCCAGTCCACCCACGGCCGCCAGGGTCGCCTGTTCACACAGCAGGATCGCTCCGGGACCTCCAGCGTCACCTCACGACTCGGCCTCTCCGCCTCTGCCATAGAAGTCCATGAGGGTTTCGACTTCTGGCGCTACACCATCAGCGAGTTGACCGGTGGCAGGCGCGTGGACTATCTGGTGTGTGACGAAGCACAGTTCTATACGGGTGAACATGTCGAACAGTTGGCCCGCATCGTCGATGAACTACAGCTTGACGTCTACACCTTCGGCATTCTCGCCGACTTTCGAACCCGTCTGTTCCCGGGATCGCAGCGCCTTGTCGAACTGGCCGACCGCACCGAAACCCTGCCACTCGGACCGCTGTGCTGGTGCTCCGCAAAAGGTACGCACAACGCTCGGACAGTGGACGGCTTCATGGTGGTTGAAGGTTCCCAAGTGGTGGTGGGTGACACCGAAAGCGGCATGGAAGTGCGCTACGAGGTGCTCTGCAGAGCACATCACCGTCGACGCATGACGGCGACCCGCGCCAGGGCCACCTTGTCCCCCGAACCGCTGCCCTTCGAATCAGCCTGAGGGCAACGGCTCACGACGAGCGTTCAGCCTCGACTGGGACCACCGAACATGATCTCATCCCAGCTGGGAATGCTGGCGCGCTTCTTGGCCGGCTTCCGCTTCGGTGGCGCGGGGTGCGGGTCAGGAACCAACGCATCCTGTTCCGGTTCCGAGGGGGAATCTGCTGGGATCACCGTTGCTTCGGGGTCAACAACTGAAGCGTCGGTGTGTTCCGGGACTCTGTCAGGCCCGTTCGTGTGATCCAGGGATTCGTTCGCAGCCGCGGGCTGGGCATCCATCACTTCATCAGCGTTCGGGGCTGATGCTTCGTTCGACCCATCCGCGTGAGACTCATCCTCTGAACTGGATGCAGAGATGTCCACTCTGGCTTCACCACCATCACTGACGGGGTCGATGACCATGACGTTGTCCAGATCAGGATGCTCGGAGAGTTCTTCAGACAATGTCACCTCGGGCTCATCGTCGAAGCGGCTCCCAGCAGCTGTAGGGGGAGCCGTTGCTTGCTCCTGCTCCGGTGCTCTGCTCCCTATCGGCTTCGCATCATCCAAGCCCAGATAAATCCTGACGGAGTCCTCGCTGACACCACTGAGCATGTCGTAGAGCTCATCCAGCTCTGATGTGTGGGCCGCTCCTTCGTACTGCGACCCGTGGGGCGGTACCTCATCACCTGGAGCACCGGTGGCCCCACCGCTGATGAATCCTTCATCCGACATGGCCCGAACGAGGGCCAACTCGTCCTTGAAGTCGATGGTGTTCTCGTTGTCAGGATCGGTTCGGGGCAGGGGCAGCGCCTCTCCGATCATCCAGCGAGCGTCAGCGTTGTCAGCGACGCTGAACTGTCCCTTGGGGTCGAAGACGAACTCCGCGGCCCGGGAAGCGGCCTGATCGTCCAGGAGCCCCACCAGGCGCCATTTGAGATCGTTCTGACGCCATGCGTCCCACTCCACCGTGTCGGAGTCCAAGCTGCGGGCCTGCAAGCGTTCACGAACAATCTCTCCGAGGCGACGATGTCCGGACCCGTCGCCCCGGCGTCGGACCGACGCACCCAGCGCCGTCCTGGTCATGTGCGCGCGCTCGGCCATTACTGGCAGAGCGAAGCCCTCTATCCGGCTCACTTCGACGCCCGCCTCGGCGGCCACTTCCGGTACGGAAGCACCTGCGCGAAGGCGCGCCTGGATCTCACGCGGGCTCAATGCACTGTTCGCACTGTTCATGTGGCAACTCCAAAGACGTTAACTCGCGCCCAACCTATCAGCGCATGCGTCGCCCACCGGGCCATCCCGCAGCTCCGCACGAGGAGCGCCATTGATGGGTGTACTTCGGCTGTTTGCTTGCGTGAGCGGTGAAATGTGGTACACATACCCCGATCAAGTCGGCTGGGCCCGACATGGTTCAGGACCAAGGAAAGGACCGGCGGATGGCCACCGACTACGACGCCCCGCGCAAGAACGAAGAGGAAACGAGCGAGGATTCGCTTGAAGAACTCAAATCGCGGCGCAATGACAAGAACTCCGGCAAGGTGGATGAGGACGAGGTCGAAGCGGCCGAATCGTTTGAACTTCCCGGAGCTGATCTATCGCACGAAGAACTGACGGTCCGGGTTTTGCCCAAGCAGGCCGATGAGTTCACGTGCGCCTCATGCTTCTTGGTCAAGGCCAGCAGTCAGCTGGCGGAAACCAAGAACAACCAGAAGTACTGCGTCGACTGCGTGTAACAACTCAGGACGTGCTGCGAGGGGCAGGAATGGGATCTTTCCCCTTCCTGCCCCTCGCTGCTTCGACTCACTTCTTCGAGATGTCCAGTTTGTTTCTCTGCATCGCGGGCGCTTTGTGACCCATGCTGGAGAGCCACCGCTGCTGCATGAATCGATTCATGACAAGCTGCGAAATCCCCACCCCCAGACCACTTGCAGTCGCCCAGATCAGAGCTTTCATGAGCGGCGTGTCCGGATCGTTGGGATCCGGTGGCTCATCGCCGGTGCTCATTTCCCAGACCTTCGTCACGACTTTCTGGGCGATCAGCGTGGATGCCGCCCCCAGAACGCCTGCGTACACTTTCCACAACACCTTCTCGGTCATGCCCATGGGCTGGCCCTCCATATCCTTCGGTAGTGCTTTTCATTATGCCCAACTGGCAGGGCTAGGTTGGGATCATGAGTTATCTGGAACGGTTGCGTGTGCCGATGTGGTGGTGGCTGATAGCCATCTTGCTGGTGGCAACCGCGGCTGTGGCAATTCTCGCCTATGTTCCTCCGGTAGCGGGATTCACAGTGGTGGGATTGTTCGCCGCCGCGGTGTTTCTCGTGGTCTTCTCCTATGGACACACAGCCATCCGCGTCTGTGATGGCACACTCGACGTGGGCCGCAACTCCATCGGGGGCGAATGGATCGGCAGTGCGGAGATGCTGGATCGCGTTGCCAGCGCTCATGCGATGTCTGCTGGGGCCGACACCACTGATCTGTTGCTCACTCGCCCCTACATCGGTGAACTGGTCCGCGTCCGGATCGTTGACGCCGCAGACCCACACGCACATTGGCTGGTGAGCAGCCGTCGCCCCGCCGCACTGGCAGAGGCTGTCAATGACATCAGGGGAAGAGCGGCATGAATGTTTCGACCATCGTGGGAGCAGAGGGACACCTCCCGCACTATGCCCGCCCGGGAGACGCAGGCGCCGACCTGCACTGCACCACCGACGCTGTTCTGGCTCCGGGGGAGCGCATGCTCGTCGGCACGGGTGTCTCGGTGGCGTTGCCCAGGGGGACAGTGGGGCTGATCACTCCGCGCTCTGGCCTGGCTGCGCGCGTCGGACTGGGTATCGTCAACTCACCCGGTGTCATCGACTCGGGCTACAGGGGCGAAATACTCGTGTGCCTGATCAACCATGACACCTCTCACCCCATCACGCTGGCGGCCGGAGATCGCATCGCTCAGCTGGTTCTACTGCCGTGCGTCACTGCACATTTTGAGGCGGTGGACACACTGGATGAGACGGAACGCGGTTCCGGTGGTTATGGTTCTACGGGCGTGTCCAACGACACGCCCCCACTCAACTGAGAAAGGCTGCACCGTGGATCTGGGACGCTCAAAGGGCGACGACGAGTTCGCTGAGGACAGCACACCGAAAGACGTTAAAGGTAGTGCGACCGAGGGTGTCGACCTTCTGGAAACCGTCGTCGACGCCGACGATCAAGTTTCGCAGTGGGATGACTGGGACGCCGCGTTCGAGCGCGAGGAGGGCCCCTACGACATCGAAGAAGTGGACCTCGGTGCCGACGAGGTCAAACGGCTGGACCTCGGAACGCTCATCATCACGCCCTTCGACAAGATGAACCTCCAACTCCAGGTGGACAAGGCCAAGGAGAAGGTGCAGGCACTTCTGATCTCTGACGGCTCATCCGCCATGGAGGTGGCAGTGTTCGCTGGTCCCACACGCGCTTCCATGGTCCCCGAGATCCGGGGCGAGATCATTCGGGCGACAGCCGAGGCCAAAGGCATGGTGGAGATGGTCGAGGGGCCATTCGGCGCCGAAATGCGCCGGCGTCTGCCGGTGACCACTCCTGAGGGAAAGGCGGCCACCCACCTGTCGCGGACATGGCTCGTGGGCGGTCCCGGATGGGTTCTGCGTGGCGTGGTCATGGGCCGAGCGGCCCTGGAGCCGGACAACGAAGCAGCCGACAGCGCGCTGTGGGAGTTCTACAGCAACATTGTGGTCCGTCGTGGCCAGCAGCCAGCAGTGCCTGGCAGCGTATTGACGATGGACGTGCCACAGCTGGAGAAGAAGTGATCGAGCAGGAGCCCCGGCGCAAGACATTGGGGGAGAGGTTCCGTCGCTTCCTCTCCAGTGCGGAGCAGCAGGAGGCGCAGGACCGGGCGGATCATGCTCGCGCTTCTGGGGCAGTGCCGTTGAGCGAATGCAAACTGCGCGAGAAGGTGACGCTGCGAGGCACTGTGAAATCTGTGACAGCCTCCAACACGTCGTGGCTGGAAGCGGTCCTCGAGGACGGCACCGGCAGCGTGAACCTGATCTGGATGGGGCGCCGACGCATTGAGTGCATCGCGGAAGGAAGAGAACTCCTCGTGACGGGCCGCTTGAGCGAAGAAGAGGGCCGCCAGGTCATCTTCAACCCCGAGTTTGAGGTGTTGACCTAGAAAAACCGCTGATCAATCATGTCCTGGCTGCGGCGCACCGGATCGGGCGATCTGGCACCCCTACATCTGGATATGGACACCCACTCCGGAGCGCGTTCCCCCACCAGCGGATCACCACCTGCTGGGAGGGGAATCAGTCCTGTTCGACGGAATTGTCTCTGACGAGCATGGCAGCCAACTCGGATTCCGCGTTCTGGCTCACCACGAACAGCAATTCATTGTTGGCCTCCAACATCTCCTGAGGTCGGGGAACCACGGGGATGCCGTCGCGAATGATGGAGACGAGCACCGCTTCGGCGGGCAGCACGAGATCGCCGACCCGTCGCCCCACGTAGGGGGAGTCAGCTGGAAGCCGCATCTCGGACAGGTTTGTGGTGGATTTGGTGAAGGTGAACAGGCGGACGAGGTCTCCCGTCGCCACAGCCTCCTCGACAAGCGCAGACATGATGCGGGGAGTTGATACCGCTACGTCAACGCCCCACACGTCGTCAAACATCCACTCGTTGCCCGGGTGGTTCACCCGGCCCACCGTGCGGGGCACCCCGAACTCGGTCTTGGCCAACAGCGAGTGCACCAGGTTTACCTTGTCGTCGCCGGTCGCAGCGATGCTGACATCGCAGTTCTCGAGTTCTGCTTCTTCGAGGGTCTGCAGCTCACAGGCATCTGCCTGGAACCATTCAGCCCCCGGCACAGAATCAGGCTTGATGGATCGGGGGTCCCGTTCGATGAGCAACACCTGATGGCCGTTGGCAATCAGTTCGCGGGCGATGGAACGCCCGACGTTGCCGGCACCTGCAATGGCGACGCGCATGTGAGTCCTCTTCTAGTGTCGAGCCGACGGCTGGGGATTTTTGCCGGGGGGAGTGGAGAACAGGGTCTCGATGTCCGAGGTCCGTTCTCTCTCACAACCCACATAGATCAAGTCGCCATCCTGAAAAACCGTTTCTGCGTCAGGGACAATGCCTTTGCCCACACGCACCAGGAAGGGAATCGGTGCACGAGCGGCCGACGAAAGATCCCGGATCCGACGACCCACCCAGCCATTGTTCACGAAGACCTGCAGCAGATGAACATTGCCGGATGAATCACGCCACACCGGCTCGCTGCCCTCGGGGAGGAGCCGTCGCATGACCTGACCCACTGTCCACCGGACGGTGGCGACGGTGTTGATGCCGAGTCTTTCGTAGACCGCTGCACGTCCCTGGTCGTAGATCCGGGCAACGACGTTTGTCACGTGATAGCCCTCGCTCACGACGCGGGCTGCCAGGATGTTCGAGTTGTCCCCACTGGAGACAGCGGCAAAACCGTCGGCATGGCGGATTCCAGCCTGCTCCAACACCTCGCGGTCAAAACCGACTCCCTTGACGGTTGTGCCCTGAAAGTCACTCCCGAGACGCCTGAAGGAATCGGCGTTGGCATCCACGACAGCGACGGTGTGACCGCGCTTCTCCAGCCCCCGGGCCAGCATGGAGCCCACGCGCCCGCAACCCATGATGACGATATGCACGCTGAAGCCTCCTGATGGTCCTTGGCCGGTGGCAGTCGACGGCCACTGCTGACGCTACCGCACCCCACCCTCGTCGCGGCAAGCCTGGCGGCATGTCATTTCCCGTGCTGCGCACGGCTACCGTGGGGGTCGTGAACAGTCCCTCCCGCAACGAGCCCCCAGTCGTCGAACTGCTGCGCGTCGCCCATGGTGGTGTGGTGGTGGGCAGGGACCGGGAGAAGGTGGTGTTCGTCTCGGGTGGACTGCCGGGCGAAGTGGTGTCGGTGGAGGTGACACAGGAGACGAAGAAGTTCAACAGAGGTCGGGTTCTTGAGGTCCTGAGTCCAGCACCGGGCCGTGTCGTCCCGCCATGCCCCGTCGCCAACGAGTGTGGGGGATGCGACTGGCAACACGTGTCCCCACCTGTTCAGCGTGACCTCAAGACTGCAGTCGTGGCTGAGCAGTTGTTCCGGCTTGCTGGGATTGCGTGGGAAGGTCGGGTCCAGGAGGTCGCGCCAGTTCTGGGGTGGCGAACCAGAATGCGCTACGCAGTCGACAAAGACGGCCGGGTGGGGCTCAGGGCAGCCCGCTCGAACGCCATCGTTCCGCTGCCGGAGCAGGGGTGCCTTGTCGCGGCTCCCGGACCGGATGTGGAAGAACTCACGACGCTTGCCCGTGGAGCGGGTGAGTTGCAGGTGGTGATTTCGCAGGACACCACCACGGTGTTGGCCGATGACAGGATCGTCCGAGGGCACAAAATTGTCCAGGAACATGCTGCGGGACGAGTGTTTGAGGTGGACGCCACGGGCTTCTGGCAGGTGCATCCCAGAGCCGCTGATGTCCTGACGGGGGCGGTGTTGCAGGCAGTGGAGCCGCGCCGGGGCGAGAGCGCCGTGGATCTGTACTGCGGGGTGGGACTGTTCGCCGGTGTGCTGGCAGATGCAGGGTGCACTGTGTTGGGGATCGAGGGGTCGCGCACTGCAATAGGGCATGCTCGCCGCAACGTATCAGCTGCACGCTTTCTGGCCGGTTCCGTTGAGGCGCATCTGAAATCGCTGCCGCGCCAGGCCGACGTGGTGGTCCTGGATCCGCCGCGCAAGGGGGCAGGCGCCAAGGTGGTGAGGGCAATCGTTGCCATGCATCCTCGCGTGGTCGCCTACGTGGCCTGTGATCCAGCGGCACTTGCGCGCGATCTGGCAACATTTTCAGATCTCGGGTACAGCCCGGACGACATTTCGGCTTTCGACCTCTTCCCCATGACCCACCACGTGGAATGCGTGGCGATACTGCGGCCGGACGCTGGATTCCGGACCACCTGAGCTTCAGCCGCCCGCGCGACGCCTGCCGGGCCTAGACTTGGTGGCTCAGTGACCGGAGAGAGCTGCGACAGCTCCCCGTGATATCTTGACATCAAGACAAAATGACGGCTGAGGGATTGAGGAGAGTCGATGAGCATCAACAGCTTCGGGGCGAAGGCCAACCTGGACGTGGAGGGAACCACCTACGAAATCTTCCGCGTGGACGCGGTCAAGGGGCATGACAAGCTGCCCTTCAGTCTCAAGGTGTTGCTGGAGAACCTCCTGCGTACCGAGGACGGCGCCAACATCACGGCTGAGCACATCAGCGCTCTTGGGAACTGGGATGCGACGGCCCAGCCGAACCAGGAAATCCAGTTCACCCCCGCTCGGGTCATCATGCAGGACTTCACCGGAGTGCCCTGCGTCGTGGACCTCGCCACAATGCGTGAAGCCGTCGGGGCCCTTGGTGGGGACCCCGCCAAGATCAACCCGCTGTCGCCAGCCGAGATGGTGATCGACCACTCCGTCATCGCCGAGGTCTTCGGTATTCAGGGTGCGTTCGCGCAAAACACTGACATCGAGTATCAGCGCAACCGTGAGCGCTACCAGTTCCTGCGTTGGGGACAGACCGCATTCGACGACTTCAAGGTTGTTCCCCCGGGCACCGGCATCGTGCACCAGGTCAACATCGAGAACCTGGCTCGCGTGATCTTCCCCCGCACCGTCGACGGCGTCCTCCAGGCCTACCCGGACACCTGCGTCGGCACCGACTCCCACACCACCATGGTCAACGGACTTGGTGTCGTGGGCTGGGGGGTCGGTGGCATCGAGGCAGAGGCAGCCATGCTCGGCCAGCCGGTGTCCATGCTCATCCCGCGTGTCGTGGGTTTCAAGCTCACCGGCAGGCTCCCTGAAGGCACCACCGCCACCGACCTCGTGCTGACCATCACCGAGATGCTGCGCGAGCTCAAGGTCGTGGGCAAGTTCGTCGAGTTCTACGGCGAGGGTGTGTCCGAGGTGCCTCTGGCCAACCGCGCCACCATCGGCAACATGAGTCCCGAGTACGGTTCCACGATCGCGGTCTTCCCGATCGATGACCAGACGATCGATTACATGCGCCTCACCGGCCGCGACGAGCACCAGCTGGCACTCGTGGAGGCATACAGCAGGGAACAGGGCCTCTGGCACGACGCGAGCAATGAGCCCACGTTCTCCGAGTACATCGAACTCGACCTCTCCACCGTCGTTCCCTCCATCGCGGGACCTCGTCGGCCGCAGGATCGCATCAGGCTGGACGAGGCGAAGGGCGCCTTCCGTGAATCCGTCGCCTCATTCGTGGGCGAGCCTGAGCCCGCCCCCGGGGCGCCGTCGAACTACTCGAGCTACGACAAGACCGTCAAGCAGACGATGATCACGTCTGATCCCACGGGTACAGATCCGACCGATGTTGATGATTCGCCACCGCCGGTCCATGTGGGTACCGGTGACATCAACAACCGCGTGAGCAACCCCGTGCCCGTCACACTGGCGGATGGCACGGCGTTCGAGTTGGACCACGGAGCTGTGACCATCGCATCCATCACCTCCTGCACGAACACGTCGAACCCGAGCGTCATGATCGGCGCTGGCCTCGTGGCGAAGAAGGCCTTCGAAAAAGGTCTCAACCGCAAGCCCTGGGTGAAGACATCCCTGGCACCCGGCTCACAGGTAGTCACCGACTACTTCGACAAGGCGGGCCTGACGCAGTACCTCGATGCACTGGGCTTCAACCTGGTGGGCTACGGCTGCACCACGTGCATCGGCAACTCCGGCCCCCTCATTCCTGAGGTGTCCAAGGCCATCAACGAGCATGATCTTGCAGCTGCGGCGGTCCTCTCGGGCAACCGTAACTTCGAGGGTCGCATCAATCCCGACGTCCAGATGAACTACCTGGCTTCACCCATGCTGGTCATCGTGTACGCAATCGCCGGCACCATGGACATCGACCTCTTCAATGAGCCGATCGGCCAGGACCAGGCTGGCAACGACGTCTTCATGCGTGATATTTGGCCAAGCGGTGCGGAGATTGAGGAAGTCGTCGGGAGTTCCATCAGCGCCGAAATGTTCACCACGCGCTACGCGGATGTCTTCGCCGGCGACGAGAGGTGGCAGTCGCTGCCCACTCCGGATGGGGAAACCTTCGCGTGGGAGGAAGACTCCACCTACGTGCGCAAACCTCCATACTTCGACGGCATGCCGGCCCAGCCGGAGCCCGTCAAGGACATCACCGGGGCCCGCGTTCTGCTGAAGCTGGGCGATTCGGTCACCACCGACCACATCTCCCCGGCCGGCAGCATCAAGGAGGACTCCCCAGCGGGTACCTACCTGAAGGACAATGGCGTGGAGCGTCGCGACTTCAACTCCTACGGCTCGCGCCGTGGAAACCACGAGGTCATGATCCGCGGCACCTTCGCCAACATCCGGCTCCGCAACCAGATTGCGCCCGGTACCGAAGGTGGGTTCACACGTGACTTCACGGTCGACGACGGGCCCGTCACCTCGGTGTACGACGCGGCTGTCTCGTACGCCGAGGCAGGGGTGCCACTCGTGGTGCTCGCGGGCAAGGAATATGGCTCCGGCAGCTCGCGTGACTGGGCGGCCAAGGGCACGGCACTGCTCGGCGTGCGCGCCGTGGTTGCCGAGAGCTACGAACGGATCCACCGCTCCAACCTCATCGGCATGGGTGTTCTTCCGCTGCAGTTCCCCGAGGGCGACACTGCGGAGTCGCTGGGACTGACAGGTGAGGAGACGTTCTCTGTCACAGGTGTGACCGGTCTCAACGACGGCGACACCCCGAAGACGATGAAGGTCACTGCAGAGAAGGCCGACGGCTCCATCGTCACCTTCGATGCGCTGGTGCGTATTGATACTCCCGGTGAGCGCAGCTACTACCTCAATGGCGGCATCATGCAGTACGTCCTGCGCAACTTGGCGGCTGCTGCCTGATCAGCCCCCATTGCAACAGGCGATCTTCTGCTGCCCCACACCCGGTTCGGGTGTGGGGCAGCAGCGTTTTCCAGCTCTCTTGGAATTGTCAGTGGTTGAGAGTTTAATGGAACACATGTTCGATGAAGAGGCCGTGATCAGGGTGTGGGTGCCGCCAGGTTGGCCAGCCGTCGTAAGGCCCCCGGGCTCACAGGGATGGGTTCGAACGGCCACGTCTTTCCTCCTGGATTCCTGCCCTCCCGATTACCGCGGGTATCCCGTGCTGTTGAAGCATCCGGTGGTACTGGCGCGCTTTGCCAGACAGTTCGCCGCCAGCCAATTGGTGGCCACGCAGGCCAACCTGGCTGGGGCCCGCCCGGATCTGGCGGGTTGGGTGGAAACATCCACAGTGGACGCCGCAGTTGCCGTGTTACAGGCCGAAGAGGCGCGGATCATCCGGCAGGTGAGGTCAGTGTCGCTGGTGGAGCAAGCACTGAGAGATGTGAGGTTCACCCCCAAACTTTGACGCCGCTCCGGCATGATTCCTTTCTGTCCTGGAAACGACCCAGTAACATTGCAGACATGCCGTTGTTGGACACGATTTCGAACCCCCAAGACCTACGTGCGCTGACGCGCTCCCAACTCGAAACGTTGGCTGAAGAAATCCGGGCTTTCCTTGTCACCAAGGTGAGCCGCACAGGCGGTCACCTTGGGCCCAATCTTGGCGTGGTTGAACTGACCATCGGCATGCACCGCGTCTTCACTTCACCGCGGGACCCCATCATTTTTGACACCGGCCATCAGAGCTACGTGCACAAGATGCTCACCGGACGCCTGGACGGCTTTGACACGCTCCGCCAACGCGGAGGTTTGTCCGGGTATCCCGATCCAGCAGAATCCGAACACGACTGGGTGTCCAATTCACACGCCTCCACGTCGTTGTCCTGGGGTGCCGGTCTTGCCCATGGTTTTCAGCTGCGGGGTGAAGACCGTACCGTCGTCGTCGTCGTGGGCGACGGCGCTCTGACCGGTGGCATGGCTTGGGAGGCGCTCAACAACATCGGACTGCGCCAGGGGGTGAAGCTGGTCATTGTTGTCAACGACAACGGTCGGTCCTACACACCCACGGTCGGCGGTCTGGCCAATCAGCTTGCAGGGCTGCGCACCAACAAAAAATACGAAAAGACACTGAGCTTCATCAAGCGTCGCGTCAGCAGCCTTCCTGTCATCGGGCGCCCGGCCTATGACCTCATGCATGGCTTCAAGACGGGGGTCAAGGATGTTCTGGTTCCCGAGGGCATGTTCTCCGACATGGGCATCAAGTACGTCGGGCCCATCGATGGACATGACATCGGCGCTGTTGTCAGCCATCTGGAGCAGGCACGCCAGTATGAGGGCCCCGTGATCGTTCATTGCATGACACGCAAGGGCAAGGGATTCAAGGCAGCCGAGGACAATGAGGAGGATCGTTTCCACGCCGTGGGAAAGATTAACGAGTTCACTGGTGAGCCACTGTCAGCCTCCGTGCAGGCGACGTGGACGGACGTCTTCGCCGAGGCGATGGTGCAGATCGGCCACAAGCGTGGCGATGTGGTCGCGATCACGGCTGCCATGTTGAACCCCGTGGGCCTGGGTCGATTCGCAGCGGCCTTCCCCGATCGGACGCTGGATGTGGGGATCGCGGAACAACACGCCGTCGTGGCCGCCTCAGGACTGGCGGCCGCCGGATTGCACCCTGTGATTGCCCTGTATGCAACCTTTGTCAATCGCGCGTTTGACCAAGTCCTCATGGACGCCGCCCTGCACAATGAGGGCATCACATTTGCACTGGACCGCTCAGGCATCACCGGCACCGACGGTCCGAGCCACAACGGAATGTGGGACATGTCATTGCTGGGGCTGGTTCCAGGACTGGAAATCTCGGCTCCAAGGGACCAGCCACGGCTGGTGGCAGCGCTCGAGCGAGCGGTCACGGTGGATGACAGGCCAACGGTGGTCCGGTATTCCAAAGAACGACTTCCCGATGAAATGCCCGCCATTTCGCATCGCGGCGAAGGCCGTGACCGGGTCGACATTCTGCGCACTGATTCGGAAGCCCGTGTTCTGATACTCGGGTACGGCCAGTTCGCGGGCATGGCCCTGGACGTCGCTGATCGACTGGGGCAGCAGGGCTTCCTCTGCACCGTTGCCGATCCGCTCTGGTGTGTGCCTGTCAGTGGTGAATTGGTCCAACTGAGCCGTGAATACAACCTCGTTGTCAGCATCGAGGACAACATGCTGCAGGGAGGGCTGGGGGAGCGTCTCCGGTCACAACTGTTGGCAGATGATGTCTCCACGCCGGTGCTGACTTTCGGCATCCCTCAGAAATTTCTGCAGCATGGCAGCCGGGATGAGGTTCTGGCAGAGCTGGGACTCACCGGGCGTGACGTTGCCCGGGAGGTTTTGGGATATGTCGTCAGGGATGAAGCACTGGCAGAAGTGACTCAGTCGGCCGAGAAGCGCTGATGCCAAGGGCCTCGGCCCTCTGAATCCCCACTGCCATCCTTGTGTTCAGGCGCGGCCAGACACTTCATCCAGCAGTGGTGCCAGAAACTCAATCTGCCACGTGCGTGCCCCGTGCCGGCGCAGCGCGTCGGCAAAATCCGGTTCCTTGGCGTGATCGTAGACCACACGCTGGATGATCGCCGGGACGGCAATGAGGCTGGGCTGCATGGCCAGTTCGCACCCCAACTCGTCGACAGCAGGCTTGACCTTCCACCAGAGTGCAGCTGCTTCAGGATGGTGACGATCCCAGTTGCGTGGGTGGGACACCCCGGTCGACGTCGCGCGTCGGGACGGGTATTCGGCAGACGTCAAGGAATTCACGGCCGCGATCGCCCGCAACCAGTTGGATTTGAATCTCAGGGCGCTGCGGTGCTGGAAACCGCGGACGGTGGCCATGTCGGCGGGTCCCGGCAGCGGACCACTGGCGGTTACACGGGTGGCAAGATCGACGATCGCCGGGTCCGCAAGGATGCGACCCGGAGGCCTGTCGCGTTCTCTGGCGATGGTGTCGCGTTCGGTCCACAACGCGCGGGCCACCGCGAGCTGTCGCGGTGATTTGAGCGCTGTGACGCCGGTGAGTCGTCGCCAGGGGTCAACTCTGGGAACCGCTGGCGCCAAGAACTGTGCCAGCGTGGATTCAAACTCCTGCGTGGCCCAATCCAGTCGACCGATGGCGCCGAGCTCTTCTTCCAGAATTTCGTGCAGCTCCAACAAGTAGTCGACGTCCAGAGCCGCGTACTCAAGCCATGACTCGGGAAGGGGGCGTGTGGCCCAGTTGTCCGCAGAGTGGGCCTTTTGTAGGCGGACGCCGAGTTTGCGCTCCAACAGCGGGCCGAGGCCAGCGGAGGGCTCATTGAGCAGTCGTGCTGCAAGTTCGGTGTCGAAGAGGTGACGTGGTCTGATGCCGTCGTCGCGCATGCATGGTAAGTCCTGGCTGGCAGCGTGGACCAGCCACAGCGCATCTCCACACGATTGCGACAACACCTCGAGGCGGGCGACTCCGTCCACTTCGAAGGGCAACGGATCAATGAGCCACGTGCCAGCGCCGCGTCGCCGGATCTGGAAAAGATAGGCCTTGGGCCAGTACCGGTGCCCGTGGGCGCGTTCGGCATCGAAGGCAATGGGACCTTCACCGCCAGCAAGCGCGGCGACGCACGCCTCGAGTGCCTCCGGTGTTGTCACGACGTCCCGGAGCGGCTCACGGGAATGCTGTACGAACTCGGCGTTCACAGGCTGCGTCCTGGAAATTGCAGCATGCCGGGGGGAAGGACGGGCGTGCCGGCCACCAGTCCGAGAAGATCCTGCCAGGCGTGCAGGTGGCCCACCAACGGGTCTCGCACCCCCAGTGTTGGAGTCCAGGATGACCGCATCTCCACCTCAGCACGGTCCTCACTGCCTTCCATGTCTCCGAAGGCCTTCCCGTAGGACGCGGTCACAGTGCCAGCCAGATGTCTGTGGGAGGCGCCATGGGTTTCAAGTGCATCCTGCATCCAGGACCAGGCAACCTCGGGTAGCAGGGGGTCCGCCACCATGTCGAGGTCCACATCGGCGCGTGCATAGGAGACGATGCGATACGTGCCGCCCCACGCCTCATTGCCCGCCGGATCATGCAGCAGAATCAATCGACCACTGGCGACTTCTTCGTCGCCCTGCATCAGTTCAGCCGAGATGGCGATGCTGTGGGGTGCGATGCGCTGAGGGGAACCGATCTCTTCCACGTTGAGGCCGGGCCGCCAATCCATGGAGTGCAGTTCGGTCAGGACACGGCTGAAATCCAGCGGAGTGATGTTGGGAGATGGATCCACGAACGTGAGCGTAGTTGAGCACGTGGAGAAAGTGCGGTAAGCGCGCCGACCGTGTCCACTGTCGATCAGGAGACGCAGTCCCCAGGATCCACTCCACTGCGAAACGAGCCGACACGCCGCACTCGGTGTGAGCCAGACCCAGATATTGCGTGGCGCACGGTGGTTGCGGCGTGTCGGATCAGAGGGAAGATGCGGGGTTGGGCGTCACTCGATGTCAGTCGGTGGATGCTGAAGTGTCCAAGGTCATGGACACCGAATTGATGCAGTACCGCAGATCGGTGGGGGTGTCGTAACCCTCGCCCTTGAAAACGTGGCCCAGGTGTCCGTCGCAGGCCGCACAGCGTACTTCGGTGCGATCCGGACCAAACAATGACTTGTCTGTCAGGTAGCGAACCCGTTCTTCAGCCAGTGGCTCGAAGAAGCTTGGCCACCCGCAGTTGGAGTGGAACTTCTGGGTACTGCGGAACAACTCCGTGCCACATCCGCGACAGCGGTAGATACCTTCGGTGGTGGTGTCGGTGTACTCGCCGACGAAAGCGCGCTCGGTTCCACCCTTGCGCAGTACTTGGTACTCGAGGTCGTCCAGCTGTTCGCGCCACGAGGCGTCGGGCTTGTTCAGGGGTGCGACGGTATTCTCATCCTTGCTCATGTTCCACAGTTTAGGAGAGGGAGCAAACCCTTCACGAAGTACTGTGGTGCGCATGGCAGCCAAGGATGCAGTCACTCTCGATGTCGGGGGCCGTGCGGTGCGCCTGTCCAGCCCCACGAAACCCTATTTTCCGGACCTGGGGCTTTCGAAACTGGATATCGCCCGCTACGTCATGGCGGTGGCGCCCGGCATGCTGGCGGGGTTGTTGAACAGGCCGACGACGATGGAGCGTTGGCCCGGCGGAGTGGTGGAGGGGACGGTGTTGTCCACCCGTCAGGACTCACGCGGCGACGCCTTCTACCAAAAGCGCACGCCACGTGGAACACCGGAGTGGGTGCAGCAGACCACCATCACGTTTCCTTCGGGAAGAATGGCACAGACGGTGGCGCCAGCTGATGCAGCAACGCTCGTGTGGATGGTCAACCTGGGAACTTTGAGGTTCCATGCCTGGCCGGTTCGCGCGCAGGACACGGATCTCGTGGACCAGCTTCGCATCGATCTTGACCCACAACCCGGCACGGACTTCGCCGATGCGGGACGGGTGTCCCATGAACTCCGCAGGGTGCTCAGCGATGCAGGTCTCACAGGATTCCCGAAGACCAGCGGCGGAAGGGGCCTCCACGTGTACGCACCGGTGCAGGGCCTGAGCTTCATTGATGCCCGCCATGCGACAATCGCGATCGGGCGGGAACTTGCCCGCCGGATGCCTGAGCAGGTCACGATGAACTGGTGGAAGGAGGAACGGGGGAGCAGAATCTTCGTGGACTTCAACCAGATGGCCCGAGACCGACTGATGGCGTCCGCGTATTCCATCCGCCCCACGCCCGCCGCTCGCGTTTCAGCTCCTCTGAACTGGGACGAGATCGAGCACGTCAGTCCTGACGATTTCACCGTGCCCTCAATGCTGCAACGCTATGTTGCGCGAGGTGACGTCTGGGCAGAATACGAGGACACTGTGCCGGGGGATCCTGTGATGGCACTCCAGTGGTATGCCCGCGACGCAGAAGCTGGGGAAGGCGAACTTCCGTACCCTCCGGAATACCCCAAGATGGAGGGCGAGCCCCCCAGGGTGCAGCCGTCAAGGGCACGCCACCAAGACGATTGATTCCAACCGTGAATCAATCGATGTCGGTGAAGGGCATGTCGTCTCGACGAGGCGCGTTGGTGTCCAGGAGTTCCATGGCAGCGAACGCGTAGCGGGCGATGATCAGCTCCACAAGCCGATCATGGTCCTCGATGGGATCGGTCACCACCATGGCACCAGCACGCAGCGCTGCCTGCTGATGGGCCCGGAACAGTGGGCCCTTGGTCAGGAACAGGGAACCGACAGCGATGTGGCGGCGGCCCTGGGTTCGCAGTGCTGCGATGGCCTGGGCCGTGGCCAGGCCCGTTTCGTCGCACACAGCAAGTTGCACAGGAAGCTTGTGGTGAGTCGCCCATTGGCGAGCGCGCCGGGACAACAACGAGTTGCCGCGGACGTCGCCGCCTTCGGGAGCACCGAGGACCAAGGCGTCCACCTCCACCGCGTTGGTCTTGGCCAAGGCGTTGCGCATGCGTGCGTCCATGACGTTCAGCAGTTCTGAGGCCGGTCCGATGGGGCGGGCAATGACCACCTTGACCCCATGCTTCGCCTTTTGTACCGCTTCAGCCGCTTTCGTGATGACAGGCGAATGCTCCATGGCGGAGACGAGGTCCAGCGGCACGATGGCGATCTCGGTGGAGCCGGCGGCGGCCAGTTTGTCCACGCACGCCGCCACGCCGGGTTTGACGTCCGAGACGAAGCCGAAGCTCACCAGGAGGTCCGGCCGAAGTTGCGAGAGTTTGGAGGTGAGCGAAGCCAGCGCTGCGGCGACGACGGGGTCGTCGTCTCCCGAGGCGATGAGCACGATCGCTGGCGCAGTCATGTCATCTCACTTCCGGTGGTGGTTTCAGTGTGTCTGCATCTCAAGATGGTTCGTCCCACATTGTGGAATGTTTGAGACGTAAGTGCAAGATGAGCAGGCAAAATAGTGGCGCCAAAATTGAGAACGTCACCGCTCACCACGGAGTGGAGCGACAATTCAGGACACTTCTGGCGATGTGCGAGCGGCCAAGGGCAGCCCCACAGGCACGGGAGTGGGCGATACTGGGTTCGAACCAGTGACCTCTTCGGTGTGAACGAAGCGCGCTACCACTGCGCCAATCGCCCGTGCGACATCGAACTTTAGCGCAACCCCGACGTCAGCACCAAACGACG
>JBQCZU010000013.1:0-68870 GCA_052089385.1 Arachnia sp. | reverse complement strand
TTTCTGGCCCGTATCGACGACGAACTCGTGACACTGCGCCGCGACCTCCACCAAATCCCCGAAGTGGGACTCGACCTGCCGAAGACGCAGGCGCGCATCCTGGAGGCCCTCGACGGCCTCCCTCTGGAGATCTCGCTGGGAGAGACGCTCAGCAGCATCATTGGCGTGCTCCGGGGCGGAAAACAGACAGATGGTGACCGCGACGTCGTCCTGCTTCGCGGAGACATGGACGCCCTACCTGTTGAGGAACTGACCGGCCTGGACTACGCCTCCACCAACGGCAACATGCACGCCTGCGGGCATGATCTCCACATGAGCCTTCTCGTGGGGGCCGCCCGCGCGCTGTGCGACGTGCAGGACGAACTGGCCGGAGATGTCATCTTCATGTTCCAGCCGGGAGAGGAGGGCGTCGACGGGTGCAAGTACATGCTCGAAGAGGGCCTCCTGGACATCGCCGGCGCACGCCCCACTGCCGCCTACGCCATCCACGTCTGGTCCTCGCTGGATCCACTCGGCATGTTCTCCACCAAGCCGGGGCCCATCATGGCCTCCTCCGACGTGGCCCGCGTCAAGGTGGTGGGGCGCGGTGGTCACGGCTCAGCCCCCCATCTCGCCAAGGATCCCGTGCCTGCTCTCGCGGAGATGGTGACCGGCACCCATTCACTCGTGACCCGAGGCTTCAACGTCTTCGACCCGGTGGTCGTGACCGTGGGGTTGCTGCAGGCCGGAACAATCGCGAACGTGATCCCCGAGGAGGGCCGCTTCGAGGCCACCATGCGCACCTTCTCCACTGCCTCTCACACCAAGCTGCTCTCGGCGATGGAGAACATGGTGGAAGGAGTCGCCGCAGCCCACGGTGTGAGCGCCCACTTCGACCTCCTGGAGCAGTATCCCGTCACGGTCAACGACGCGGAACACGCAGACCTGGTGGCTGCAACAACCACCGAACTCTTCGGCGAGGATCGCCACAGCCGGTGGGAAGCACCCCTGGCAGGCGCCGAGGACTTCTCCCGCATCTTGGAGGAGGTGCCGGGCTGCTTCATCGGTCTCTCGGCATGTCCGGCGGACCTGGATCCGACGAACGCTCCCTTCAATCACTCGGCCTACGCCCGTTTTGATGACTCCGTCGTGGCCGACGGCGCCCTCCTCCTCACAGAATTGGCGCGGCGCCGTTTGACCTGATGGAAGAGCTGTCCCCCAGCCACCACGACGCTGGCGGCGATGAGTCCATGAATGACGACCATCACTGCCGTTGCGATGAGCGCCGCCTGGGCGAGCCAGTCAATGGACATGAGAGTCCAGACTGAAATCACGTGAATCACGACGATGAAGCCAACGAACCATGAGACCAGTAATGCGAAAAGCTGAACACCAACAGGTGCTAGGCGCAGCCGCGACCTGTACACAACAAGCTGGCCGACAATCAGGGGAATGAACCCGACGATACAAGCGGGCACCAGGATGTAGACAACATTCATCAGCACGTTCAGGCCATTCATTACGGCCAGCAGTAGAACAACGCCAAGCATCGGCGTCGCGACAAGACCGATCCTGGTTGTCGTCCTCAGAACCCGCTTCACATGAAAAATGTAGCGCAGATCCGCCGCCCCCAAGGTGCAGATACGGCCTGCTCGCGGTCAGGACAACCGCGAACCAGTGCGTTCTCCATGCTGTGGGCCAAGCGCCGCAGACACCACCCGATGGGGCCGAAATCCTCGGATCATGGCCCCTCTGCATTTCTTCATTGTGTCCGCCGACCACCTGCACCCGGGGGACCACATCTCGGTCCGGCAACGCTTCGTCTGGGAGCTGGACATCCCTCCCTCCAAGATGGGTAGGGCGGTGATCACAATCGAGGCGAGCGCATCCCGCTATTCTTGGCAGCCGGAGGTGACATGACCGACCAGGAAACTCGCAGGACTGAGGGCGAGCGTGAGATAGCGACGCTGCCCCCGTTGCCCGTGCTCAACAACGAACTCCAGACGAGCGCTCGCACAGGAGAACCTCCGCGGCCCGTGCTTGCGCTCCTGTCGCTCATCTCGTTGTCCATGGCCACAGCCGGTGTTGCTCTCACCTACGGGCTCCACTGGTGGGCTGCCGCTGACCCGGCCAACTACGCCACCTCGGCCCGTCTGATTCAGTGGGTGGATCCCGAACCGGGCAAATGGTTGGCCCTGACCCTCGAAGGCTCGCTGGCGGCAGTCGCCGCCCTCGTCGGCGGGGCCTGCGGCGTCGCCGCAGTCCAGGCCTGGAATGGTCATCGATGGTCCCGCTGGGTAGCGCTCGTAGGCCTTGCTCTCACAGGCGCGCTGACCGCACTCTTCGACTGGTCCGGCCTGGTGCCGGTTGCGCTCGCCCTCGCCGGCACAATCCTCCTTTTCACCCCGCCTGTGACCCGTTTCTTCCGTGCCTTCGACACCTTCCGCACCGTCGGCCACACCCCCTACCGCCGCCCCGAGCGGATCTTCTACGGGCGCCTGCCCCGCTACCGTTGAGGAGCACCATGCGATCCACCAACTCGATCATCAATCTCGGCGTCCGGCTGGTACGCGAAGCGATCAAGGCCACTTCGTCCACTTCCCGGAAACCCACCCGTCGTGACCGTCCCGTCGCACCCCAGACGTCGCACGGCTATCCCGGCGATTTCGGGGGCAACCCACGGATCAGCTACACCCCCTTCGACGACGACATCGCCGATCCCGGTGAAGTGGTGTGGACCTGGGTGCCCTACGAGGAGGACTTCTCACAGGGCAAGGACCGGCCCGTGCTGATCATCGGGCGCGACGGCCGTTGGTTGTTGGCTCTCCAGGTGACCTCTCAGGATCATGACATCGACGCCGCCCAGGAAGCCCGCGCCGGACGCTTCTGGGAGGACATCGGCACCGGCGGCTGGGACTCGCAGGGCCGCCCCAGCGAGGTACGACTCGACCGCATCATCCGTATCAACCCGAAAGACGTCCGTCGCATCGGCGCCGTGCTCGACAAAGCCAGGTTCAACCGCGTGGCCAAGGGCGTGGCCCGGCACAACTGAGCCGGGCCACGCTGCCGCACCACATCATCCGGCGTGCTCAGTGCTCAGTGCGGACCGGTTGCTGAAGCTCTGTCACCCAGTCGGACTGATCCTCTGATTCGGAGCGGACGTACAGCTCCCGGCAGGGCCCGGCAAACTCGTGACCGTTTTCCACCACAAAGCGGTGCAGAGCCTGCCACGACTCCTCAATTCGGTCCATCGTTCCCAGATGAACCCCGCAGACCGCGGTTCCAGCGGGGACGTCGACGATCTTCATTCCTGACGGTGCGTCACCGGTATGGGCAAACCCCACAACGACGTCCATCCCTTCCTCTGATTCCTCGTAGGTGGCAATGGGGGTGGCGGGCTGCGCATGGATCGCAGCCAGTGCCGTCGCTGCCCGGTCCACCATGGGACCAATCATTTGCCCCATGGTGTGTGGATCCAACGTGTCGGTGAACGCAGCGAGGCGCACTCCCTCGATGGGCTTGAGTACGAAATCGGTGGACATGTTGCCCTCCCTCTCAATCATGCGAAGTCTCGACTCGACCGCCGCCAGCCTGCTGCCTGCGACGCGCATGTCCTCCTCCACCTTTGCCTGGCAGAGCCGCAGCATCCCTCGAAGTTCTTCACTGGAGACCCGGTTGGACACGATGTGGCCCACCTGCTCGAGGCTCAGCCCGAGATCCTTGAGTGCGACGATGCGGTTGAGGACGTACAGCTGCTCGGGCGAGTAGGAGCGGTAGCCGTTCCACTGGTCGACGCTGTCCGGACTGAGCAGCCCGATCTGGTCGTAGTGGCGCAGCATTCGCACCGATACCTGCCCGAGTCGGGCGAAATCTCCGATCAACATGACACCACTCTGAATCCTGACACTGTGTGAGGGTCAACCCCTTTTGCCAGTATCGCGACAGCCAGCCATGTCGACACAGGAAATCGTTGGGAATCCCGTCGAAAGAAGCACGCGGCACGCCCCACCGTGTGGCTGAGTGGGCACCCATGTTGACGGCGGCACGCACAGGCCTCCTATGATCGAAAGAACTGCCGGATCCGACGTCCGGCGAGGATGGGGATGTCATGACGGCTGGACTCCACGAGGCCGGTGCAGACCTGCCGCGCCCCATGTTTGCGCACATCTACGCCGCCTTGATCCCCCGCATGGATGCGGGCGGACTCGCCGGACTGCGCGATGAGCTTCTGGCAGGCCTCAGCGGCAGCGTCGTCGAGGTGGGCTGCGGCAATGGGATGAACTTCCGGCACTATCCGCAGTCCGTGACGCATGTTCACGCAGTGGAGCCTGAACCCCACCTCCGGGCGCTCGCTGTCGAAGCGGCCGCTGATGTGGCCGTGGACGTCGCCGTGACGGCCGGGACCGGCGACTCACTCCCACTGGAGGACGGGAGCGTCGACGCCGCCGTCGTGTGCATGGTGCTGTGTTCGGTGCCGGATCAGGAGGCCGCCGTCGCCGAGATTCGACGTGTGGTGCGCCCCGGTGGAACCCTGGTCTTCCTCGAGCACGTCGCCTCCAAGCAGCCGGCGATTGCCCGCTTCCAGAAGGTGGCCGACGCAACTCTGTGGCCGCGCGTCGCAGGCGGCTGCCATTTGGGCCACGACACCCTGGCTGCGCTGACAGCCGGCGGCTTCGTCGTCGAGGCGGTGAGGACGCCGGAGCACCCGGGCGGGATCGGCGGAGCGCTTGCACCCCACATCCTGGGCCGGGCCCACCGCGGCTGATCGGGTTCCACGGGCCGAGCCGGAGGAGATTTACCACTGGTAATCGCCCCACCACCGCTACATCAGTGGTGTGCGAGATACCAGTGGTGTGGGGTGATCGACGGCTGCCATGGGACCGCAGATTCTCGTCAGAATGCAATCCGGTGGTAGAGTCTCTTCGTCGGCCCGCCCAGTCTTACCTCGGGCCGCTTGGCGCAGCAGCTTTTCGTTGCTCGAACGCCGTGGATGCTGTTACTAGCTTTTACGCCGGTGAGACTCACTCCCGATTGGTTACCCTTGTCTTCAGATTTCGCACGCCTCGGCGTGTCCACTGACCTTGTCGCTGCCCTCAACGCACGCGGCATCACAACTCCTACGCCCATTCAGGCGGCGACACTTCCCGATTCCCTGGCCGGACGCGACGTCCTCGGCCGTGGCCGCACCGGCTCCGGCAAATCCTTCGCGTTCCTGCTGCCGATGGTTCAGCAGCTTCGCGCCTCCGGACGCCGCCAGGCCAAAAAGCCTCGCGCGCTGATCCTGGCGCCGACACGCGAACTGGCCATCCAGTTGCATGAGTCGCTGGTTCCGCTGGAGAAGGTTGCCGGGCTCAACAGCGCCGTCGTCTTCGGTGGCGTCAACCAGAACCCGCAGGCCCGCGCCATCGGTGCTGGCGTCGACGTCGTCATCGCCTGCCCCGGCCGGCTCCTGGACCTGATGGGCCAGCGTCTCGTTGACCTGTCCCAGGTTCGCATCACGGTCATCGACGAAGCCGATCACATGGCTGACATGGGCTTCCTCCCCAACGTCCGCAAGATTTTGCAGGCCACTGACCCCAATGGCCAGCGGATGCTGTTCTCTGCCACGCTCGACGCCGGTGTCAACACGCTCGTCAAGCAGTTCCTGCACTCCCCCGTGGTCCACGAGGCCGACTCCGAACTCTCCCCCGTGGGAGAAATGGAGCACCACGTGCTGCGCGTCGACACGGACAGTCGCACCGCGGTACTCGCCGACCTCGCCGCTGCACCCGGCCACACCATCATCTTCACCCGCACCAAGCACGGCGCGAAGAAGCTCGCCAAGCAGCTCATCGGTCTGGGCATCCCGACGGTGGACCTGCACGGCAACCTCAGCCAGAACGCCCGCACCCGCAACATGGATGCGTTCCACTCGGGCAAGGTCTCCACGCTGGTGGCCACTGATATCGCTGCCCGCGGGATTCACGTCGACGACGTGTCCCTGGTGGTGCACGCCGATCCGCCCACCGAGCACAAGGCGTACCTGCACCGCTCAGGACGTACCGCTCGTGCAGGCAACTCCGGCACCGTCATCACGATGGAATTGCCTTCCCAGCGCGGCGAGGTTCGCACCCTGCTGCGTCAGGCCAAGATCAATGCCACCTCCACTGCTGCCACCACCGGTGCAGACATTCTGCTGACACTGGCCCCGGGCCAGCGCACCTTCCTGTCCCCGGCCGAGGCCGCGGAGAAGTCCGGTGTGCAGCCGAAGCAGGAGCAGGGCCCCCGTCGGAACTCCACCGGCGGCAACTCGGGTGGCCGCAACCGCTCACGCGGCGGCTCCGGTGGCCGCAACGGCTCCTCCGGCGGCGGCCAGTCGGCTGGCTCCGGCGGCCGTAACAGCTCCAGTTCCGGGCAGGGCCGCTCCGGCGGTTCCAGCTCCGGGCGCAGCACGGCAGGTGCCTCGCGCGCCGGAACTTCTTCAGCTGCGGACTTCTCCCGCAACTTCCGCCGCTCACGCTGATCGAAGGAGGGGCGGGCCGGGCGGTGGGCAACCACTGCCGGGCCCGCCCCTTTCGTCATCGGTTTCCGGGTTCGTGAGCCTGACCCGCGACGCAGGGGATGGGCCCCACGCTGAGGCTCCCATCGCGTGGCGGCTACCCTGTCAGCGTGCATACCAACTCCCCCAGCAACCTCCGTCCCGCCACAATCTTTGACCTCGACGGCACGCTGGCGGACAGCGTGACACTGATCGAGGAGACGCTTCACGCCACCATCGTCGACGCCGGCCACGATGCCGAGAGCCATGAAGTTCGCGCCAAGATCGGCCGACCGCTTGACGTCATGCTCGCTGAACTCACCCACCAGGACGTGGACCACGACAACATCGCCACCCTGGTGCAGTCCTACCGCAGCGCCTACCGCCCCGCCGTCGAGGCCGCCGGTGCGTCCCTACTGATCCCCGGCGTGCCCGAGATGCTCGAGCGTCTCCGCGCAGCCGGCCACGCCATTGGCGTGGTCACGGCCAAGACCACCTTCGGTGCGGAACACCTGCTGGAGATGATCGGCATCCGGCACTTCGTCGACGTTCTCGTGGGAACCGAGCGCGTGGCCCACGGCAAGCCCGCGCCGGATTCGGGTCTGCTGGCCATGGCGGAACTGGGCGTCCTGCCAGAAAACTCCTGGTATGTCGGCGACGCGACCAGCGACATCACGATGGCCATCGCAGCGGGCATGAAACCCCTGGGTGTGACCTCGGGCGTGGCGAACCGGGAAGAGCTGCTCGCGGCGGGCGCGCACGCCGTCGCCACTACCCCGGACGAGATTGCGGTCATGGTGCTTGACGGGATTCCCGAAGCGCCGCTGCGCTGAAAGCGCTGTGGAGCGGGCGGTAGGAATCGAACCCACTCCTCCAGCTTGGAAAGCCGGTGCTCCACCATTGAGCCACGCCCGCGTGCAGAGGCCGATGTTACCGGCGGGTTGCGCTTCAGTCCACTCGCAGCGACCTGTACGTCTGGGGTTTCAATGAGGACAGCTCTGCCACCTGTCCCAGGTAGAGCTCCGCACACGCCATGGCGTCGGTGAGCGCCTCATGGGCACCGTAGACCGGCAGTCCGTAGCGCGTCCTTGCATTCCACAGGCGCAAATCGTCGCCGAGGGGCTCATCATCGAAGCCCTGCGAGAGCAGCTTCCGGTGCAGTGCAAGCGTGTCGATCGTGGGCACCACCAGTGGTGCCCCGAAGTGGCTCTCGCATGCTTTCGAGAGGAAGGACACCTCAATCGTGGCGTAGTGGGCCAACAGAATGCGCCCCGTGAGAGCCGCCAGAATCTCGGCAAGGACGTCGGCCATGGCCGTTCCTGTCGCGATCATGTCGTCGGTGAGGTGGTGCAGCACGGCGCTTTGACCCACCTCGGCGTCGGATCGGATGAGGATGTGGCGCGAGCCGCCCAGGACGATGTCGCGCCCCTCAACAGGGACAAATCCGACGCTGAGTGCTTTGTGCTGCTCAGGATCGAGGCCGGTGGTCTCCAGGTCTATTGCCAGCAGGCTCAGCTCCGACGCAGGCGTCGTCGGTTCCGGGACAGCGCCCGCGTAGTAGTCCTTCAGCGGTCCCTGCGCCGAGGCCCGGGCGCGATCACGGCGTCGCCCGATTCCCCCCAACAGGGCACCGAGAATTCCTTTGCTCACGACGTGTACTGCGTCTGGTGGACGTAGCCGACGGCGTTCTGCATCTTGCGGACAACCCCGAAGGCATCCCGCAGATGCCGCTTCTCAAAAGAGGTCAACGCACCCGGATCGACGTTGTTGTCAGGTACCAGACCATCCTTCAACTGCCGCATCTGGTGCCGCAGCCGTGCATGGTTGATCAGTTCGAAGGCATCCGTCAGGTTGTCGGCGTTCTCCTGTGACAGTGCCTCAGCCGACGCCGCCGCCTGCAATCGGGCCCGCGTGCTGACCTCACTGAGCCCATTCGACAGGGCAAACAGCCGGGCCATCTGGACTATGGCAATGATGCCGCCAGCCTTGAGGTCGAGGGTGTTCTTGTGTTCGCCCTCGGTCTCCAGAACGAAATCGCGGAAGAACCCAATCGGGGTCTTCCATGTCTGGCACTGCGTGGCCAGATACTTCAGGAACAGGCTCGAATGCGTCGCCCGCCCCACGACCGCGTTCTGCAGTCGGCTGAACAATTGGTTGTCGCCGTGGACCGGCCTCATGTCGAAGAACGTCTGCGCATACAACAGCGCATCCGGCTCCGGTGCACTCATCCACTCGCCGAAGTAGCGGCCCCACGTCTGCAGCGGCTGACACCACCGCGGGTTGCTCGCCATCATGTCACCGGGGCAGCGTCGGTACCCGCAGGCCTCCAACCCTTCCACGACGCGCTGGGCCAGATCGGTGAAGTAGGACATGTGCTCCTCAAGGACGGCATCCTCCAGGACGATGGCGTGGTCCTGGTCCGATTGCAGGCCCAACTCCATGCGCCCCTGCGACCCGACCGCCATCCAGCAGTAGCGAACCGGCGGCGAGCCCAGTTCAGCCTCGGCAAAGTTGAGCAGTTTGCGGGTGAATGCGTCGCCGACGGCGGTCACCACCCTGCCGATGTCGTCGGCGCTGGCGTCCTGGGCCATGTAGGTCTCGACGATGCCGGGAAGACGGTCGGCGCACCGCTGCAGACCCGCCAGGTCCGTTTGCTTGGCGATGTCACCCACGAGATAGATCGGGTTGGCCTGCTCAAGCCTCATCAGGTCGCCGGCGGTCACCAGTCCGAGCACCTTCCCGTTCTCGAGGACCGGCAGGTGGTGGACGCCCTTCTGCGTCATGTCAAGCATGACCTCGAAGGCCAGGGCATTCGCATCAATGGTGTGGGGTTGCGACGTCATGACCGTCGATACCGGATCGGAGGTGTCGCGGCCCGTGGCCACCACCTTGTTGCGAAGGTCCCTGTCCGTGATGATGCCGACGAGATCGTCATTCGCGACGACTATGAGCGCAGAGACCCGCTCGTCCCTCATGATCACCGCCGCGTCGCGGATAGAGGTGGTGGGTGCCGTCGTGATGGGTGTCTTCTTCAGGATGTCGCGCAGCCGCGTCTTCAGGATGGCGCCCCCAGAATCTGCGACCTGGACCGCGTGCACGGCACTACGGATGCGGCCCGCCTGCTGCGTCATGAAGAACCGCGCGAACGCCGGCTGGGTGCGAATCAGTTCGTTGAACACCTCCGCCGGCATGAGATAGGTCAGGCAGTCCTCCCGCGCCACCATCGTGTAGACCGACGGCCCGTCGGAGATCACACTCGACATGCCGAAGCAGGTCCCCGGATCTGAACGCTCCACCAGGGCCCCATGGGGGTCACGGATGTCGACGGCGCCGGATCGGAGGATGAACATCAGGGAATTGGTGTGTCCCGCCGCCACCAGCGTCGATCCGCGTTTGAAGTAGCGGGCGCTCAGTTGGCGGGGCAGGTGAGACAGGACGGCGGGTGGTAGCTCACCAAAGGGCGGATGCGCAGCCAGAAAATCCCGGATCTCTGACAGTTCGACGTCCATGCCCCATAGAAGCGTGTGCGCTGCTCGGTGTCCAGTATTGCGTCGTCGGGCGTGGCGGGGAGTGGGTGTTTCCTGGCGATCTTCGGGGCGATCCGACACTGTGGAGCGGGCGACGGGAATCGAACCCGCGTGTTCAGCTTGGGAAGCTGACGCTCTACCATTGAGCTACGCCCGCACGGCCATGAAGGCCGTCGCCAGCTTAGCCGACGGGACTCTGGACGTGCACACCGAGTCGTCGCAGGTTCCGGGGATGCGTTGGGAGCCGCCCGGGTGAGTGGAATACCACTGGTCCTTGCACCACCAGCGCTACACCGGTGGTGCGGGCAGGACCACTGGTATTCCACGGGAGGCGGCGCCTTACACTTGGCCACGTGAACACCTCAGACCAACCACACGGCATCGGGCATCTTCGGTGCTCCGACGGCGACCGCGATCTGGTTGCAGGCGTGTTGGGAACGGCCTTCGCTGACGGACGAATCACGTTTGAGGAGCACGACGAGCGACTCACGAAGGCCTACGCCGCCCGGACTTTCGGTGAGCTGGATGCCCTGACCGAGGATCTCGTGGCACCCTCCGCCGCACCAGCCGCCCTGACCCCCACCCACCCCCGAACTCCGGATCGACGCTTCGGTGCCCAGCCGCCCTCCATCGGGCCGGCCCTTCGCGACTCCACCACGTTCATGTCGACGCTGAGGCCCGGGTCCCCTCTTCACGTTCCCGACCGGACGAACCTCGTCATCATCATGGGGGAGGCACGGATCGACCTCATCAACGCAACATTTGCAAGCAACACAGTGCACATCAACCTCAGCGTCTTCATGGGCGAGGTGAGGATTCGGGTTCCTGAAGGCATCCGCGTCGTCAGCTCCATCAGCAACATCATGGCCGAATACACACCCCGCAATCTTCCGGAGGGCCCCGCCAGTGTGACCGTCGAACTCGGGGGCTCCGTGGTGTTGGGAGAGGTCAAGATCCTCGGCCCCGGTGGCCGCCCCGGCAAGTACGAAAGGTTCGTCCGCTGATGAAGAAGGACACCATGGAAGAACTGTTCCGCCCACCCGCGGCGGATTGGCACCGCCTGTCGAAGTCCTACCTCACCCTGAAACTGCTGATGATCGGCATCAACTGGGCCATCATCGGAGCGCTCCTCATCGTTCCGCTCGTGGTGATGGACTTCGCGTGGTGGTGGATCGCCCTGATTGGCTTTCTAGTCTTTTGGGCATGGCGCTTCATCCGCGCGCCCAGGGTGTTTCGTCGTTGGGGCTACGCCGAGACCGACGACGACGTCTATCTGACCCGCGGCCTGCTGTGGCGGGAACTCACCTGCGTACCCTACGGCCGGATGCAGCTCGTCAACGTCTCCTCCGGACCCATCGAGCGGCAGTTCGGGCTCGCCAGCGTGGAACTCGTCACCTCCTCCACTTCCGGCACCATCACCATCCCGGGACTCGCCAGGCCCGACGCCATCGCCCTGCGCGACCGGCTCATTGAGCGCGGCGAACTCCTGCAGGCCGGCATCTGATGTCGGAGACTCCCCCCGATCGGCCCAAGCGAATCATTGATCGACGCACCTCCCCCACCGATCCGCAGCCGGAACACACGTGGGGCCCACCCACTGATCAGTCACCGGGACCTCAGTTCACCGCACCCGCCGCGTGGGAGGCGCCCCAGCCTGGGATGAACCCGTCTCCGGAGCAGCCCCCTCCACCCGACGTCCCGCTCCGCAAGGAGGTGGAGCACCCCCATCCACTGACGGGCGTCGCCCGCAGCTGGATCGCGCTGTTCGGGCTCGTCTTCATCTTCGGGCGCGACGTCGCTGAGCGTGGTCTGTCCTCGCTGACGGAGATGAGCCCCTTCCTGTGGGTCATCCTCGGCCTCGTGGTCACCGTGGTGCTGTTCAACCTCGTCTGGGGAATCATCGAGTGGCGCACCACCACGTTCGTCGTCGACGACGAGGAGTTCCGCATCGAGCGCGACTTCCTCTCCCGTGACTCCAGCCGCATCGCCTACACCAAAATCCAGTCCGTGGACATCGAGCGATCCCTGCCAGCGCGGGTGCTGGGCCTGTCCAGCGTCACCATCGACGTCGGCGGGGCCGGAGGAAAGAAGCTTGAGTTCCTCGGAAAGCAGCGCGCAGAAGTCCTTCGCGACCAACTGCTGGCCCGCATGCAGCGCCACGCCGAGGCTCCCAAGCGTAGCGAGGAGATCTCCACCAGCCTGCACCCCGACCTGCCGACAGGCCTCGCCCCGACGCCTGCTCACACCGTCGTCACCGTCAGACCCAGCACCCTCCTCAAGGGCGTTTTTGTCTCCTCCTTCCTACCGTGGTTCGTCGCCGGACTTGCCGCTCTGGGCTTCCTGATCGCCTTCGACGAGGGCTTCAGCTTCGCAGCACTGGGCGGTGTGATTTTCGGCCTCGGCGGCTACCTGTGGAGCCAAGTGGTCACCAACTGGAACTTCCAGATGGACAAGGTTCCGGACGGCCTCCACATGACCCGCGGCCTGTTCACCACGACGTCGCAGAGCCTCAAGGCGGACCGCATCCAAGCTGTGTCAGTCCATCAGGACTACCTCCAACGGCTCACCGGTCTGTACCGGGTCAGGGTCACGGTGCTGGGCCTCAGCGGCGGCGAAGGCGGGCAGACCAGTTCCTTGGTACTGCCCTATGGCACCCGCGAGGACGTCAGCCGCGTGCTGGCCGCCTTCTGGCCCGGCATCGAACTGGACTCCATCGAACTGCACAGCCAACCAGCTCGCGCCCGCTGGCTGACCCCGCTGGGTTTTCGCCGCCACCAATGGGGCGTCGATGACCAGACCGTCGTCGCACACCATGGCTGGCTGGATCACACCGTCACCCTGGTGCCGCACCGCCGCATGCAGTCCATCGAGATCACCCAGGGGCCATGGCAGCGCCGGTTGAGGCTGGCACGCGTGTACCTGCACACCACCGACGGACCGGTCTCGATGAACCTCTACCATCTCGACGTAGTGGAGGCCCGCCAGTTCTTCAACGAACAGATTCTCCGCGCTCGCACAGCCCGCAGCTCACCGGGCGAGCCCGGCTACCTCTCAGCTCTGCCCGCGCCATCCGTCGACGAGCTCATCCCGGCTCACGAAACTTCGTGGAACCTCGGTTCATGACCGCGTCCCAGTGCCGCTACGCTGTGCGTCCATGAGCATAATTCTGGGCATCGATGTTGGCGGATCCGGTATCAAGGGTGCGCCCGTCGAGCTGGAAACCGGAGAGTTCACGGCCGATCGTTTCCGAATTCCGACACCCGCAAAGTCCACCCCGAAGAATGTCGTGAAGGTGATCGCAGAGATCATCGACCACTTCGCTGACCAGTTGGGTGATGCCCCCGTCGGGCTCACCATTCCGGCCCCTGTCAAACACGGTGTGGTTCCTTTCATCGCCAACCTTCACAAGTCGTGGGTGGGCGTGGAAGCCAAAAAGTACTTCCAGGATGAGCTGCAGCGCAGCGTCACGCTCGTCAACGACGCCGACGCCGCGGGTCTGGCCGAGGTGTACTTCGGAGCGGCCAAGGGGCATCCGGGTCTCGTGATTCTCACCACGTTGGGCACAGGCATCGGCTCCGCGATGATCCACCGCGGCGTCCTCATTCCCAACGCCGAACTCGGGCACCTGGAGATCGACGGCTTCGACGCGGAGAAGCGCGCCGCCTCATCGGTGAAGGACAAAGAAGGTTTGTCCTACAAGGACTGGGCGATGCGCCTGCAGCGCTACTACAGCCATGTGGAGATGTTGTTCTCCCCGGACCTGTTCGTGGTGGGCGGCGGTGTCTCCAAGGACTCCGATCAGTTCATGCACTATCTGGACCTGCGCACACCGATCGTGCCGGCCACCATGCGCAACCGCGCAGGAATCGTCGGCGCGGCCCTGGCGGCGCGCGACGCCGTCGAGCACCCGGACACGCTGGACCCCGTCGTCAACCCGGAGGCCAACGCCCCGGTCCTCTGACCTGAAACAACACGCGGCGCTGGTGCTCGGATTCGTCGCCGGAGTCATTCAGTAGGCCGACTCCTTCGCGACGCGGCTACTCACGACACAGTTGCATCACATGCGCTCGGGTGCGTCGATTCCCAGAAGGTCGAGGCCCCTGGCCATGACGGACTTCGTGGCCGCACACAGCGCCAGGCGCGAGGAGCGGACGTCGCCCTCGGACTTCAGTACAGGGCACGCCTCGTAGAACCTGGCGAGCGAACCGGCGACGTCGTAGAGGTACCCGCACAGCTTGTGGGGTGCCAGGGACTCAGCCACCTCGTCCACCACCTCGCCGAATCGGCTCAGCAACAACGCGAGTTGCTGCTCGGCAGGATCCTGCAGCACCGTGACGGCCTCGAAAGAGATCTCCTCCGCCTCAGCCCTGCGCAGGATCTGGCACATGCGGGCGTGCGCGTACTGGAGGTAGGGGCCGGTGTCGCCACTGGTCTGGACCATGCGCTCCGCATCGAACGTGTAGTCCTTCTGCAGGCTGCTGGAGAGATCCGCGTATTTGATGGCGGCCAGCGCGATGTTCGGGGAGGCCTCTGCCTCCGCCTCGTCCAGCAACACGTTCAGTGAAACGGCCGTACCTTCGCGCGTGGAGAACTTCTTGCCGTCAGCTCCCAGCACCTGCCCGAACCCGACGTGCTGGGCGGTGACGCCCTCCGGCAGGTAACCCGCGGTACGTGCGACGGCGAAGACCTGCTCGAAGTGGAAGGTCTGCGGTGACCCGACGACATAGATGATGCGGTTGGCTGCGAGGTCATTGACGCGATACCGAATGGCCGCGAGGTCAGTGGTGGCGTAGCCGTAGCCGCCACGTTGGTTGCGGATGATGGCCGGCGCATTGAACCCGGGCACGAAGGCCACGAGGGCGCCGTCGTCGATGACGGCAATGCCACGGTCCTCGAGGTCCTGACACACCCCCGGCAGGTAGGCGTTGTAAGTGGACTCCCCGGCCAGATCGACATCGGTGAGCAGCACATTCATGCGGGCATAGGTGGCGTTGAAACCGGCCAGCGACACGTCGATCAGCTGCTGCCAGATGCGCAGGGTCTCGGGGTCCCCGGCCTGGAGCATGACCACACGGTCGCGGGAACGGGTGGCAAACTCTTCGTCATCCTTGAGGTGGCTGTTGGCCCGCTGGTACAACGCCTCGGCCGAGGCCAGGTCCAGCGTCGTCGGATCAAGATCCTCCACGAGGATCTGCTCCACGAGCATGCCGAACTGACGTCCCCAGTCGCCGATGTGGTTCTGGGCGACGACGGTGTGACCGAGCGCGCTCAGTACCCGGTTCAAGCAGTCGCCGATGATGGTGGAGCGCAGGTGCCCCACGTGCATCTGCTTCGCGACGTTGGGCGCCGAGTAGTCGATGACCACCCGCTGCGGGTGCTCCTGCACGTTCAATCCTTCGTGCGGATCACCAAGAATGGCGCTGGCCGCATCGGCGAGCACTTCCGAGCGGATGCGAAAGTTGATGAAACCCGGACCGGCGATCTCCAACGGTTCGCACAGCTCGGACACATCCAACTTGTCGATGATGTCGGCCGCGACTTCGCGGGGCGGGCGGCCCTCCTGCTTGGCGAGTCGCAGGGCCACGTTGGACTGGAAGTGGCCGAACTGAGGCTTGGTGGCCGGGCGCATCTCCGGGTCGATACCGGCAACGGAGCGGACACGGGCGTCAAGCAGAGCTTCCAACGATTGCATGTCCAGCATTGTCCCACGCGTCGTCTCCCACTGCCCAACGACGCCAGATACCCCCATCCCCTTGACTGCACAGTGTTGAATGGGCCCAACACGCCGCACGCATGACCGACACACTTCAAGGAGCCCCATGACCAGCGCACCGCTGAAAAAGCTGAACGACGCAACCCTGATACCGCAGGTGGGGTTGGGCGTTTTCAAGATGGACGACGACGAGGCACACCGGGCCACTCTTGCCGCGTTCGAGGCCGGCTACCGTCACGTCGACACCGCAGCCATCTACGGCAACGAGGTGGGCGTGGGCCGTGCCATCGCAGAATCCGGGCTCGCGAGAGACGAGATTTTCGTCACCACAAAGCTGTGGAACAAGGACCAGGGCCGGAAAACTTCCCGCGGCGCAATCTCCACCAGTCTCGAGAAGTTGGGCCTGGACCACGTGGATCTCTACCTCATCCACTGGCCCTGCCCGTCGGCCGGCCTCTACGTCGAATCCTGGGAGCAGCTGATCGACTTCCGCTCCGAGGGTCTGGCCCGCAGCATCGGCGTCTCCAACTTCCTTCCGGAGCACCTGGACACCCTCCTCGATGAGACCGGCATCACCCCAGCGGTCAACCAGATCGAGTTGCACCCGACGTTCCAGCCCGACGACCTCATCAACCACTGTTCCGATCTCGGTATTGCCATCGAGAGCTGGAGCCCGCTGGGAGCTGCCGCAGATCTGGATCACGCCGACATCGTGTCCATCGCGGACGCCGTCGGCGCCACCCCTGCCCAGGTCATCATTTGTTGGCATCTCAACCGTGGGTTCGTGACCATCCCGAAGTCTTCCAAGCCGGAGAGAATCGTCGCGAACTTTGCGGCGCTCGACGTCACGCTGGATTCTGACCAGATGGAGGCCATCGACGGCGTCAGCGCAGGCAACCGCATCGGTCCGGACCCCGCCTCGATGTGAGTTCAGACCCATTCAGCAGAGCGTGGCATCAGTGGTGATTTCTGCCACGCCCTGCTGACCCCACTGGAGTATGTGCTCCCGCTACCCTGAGAACCATGCGCATTTCTGTAATCGGCTGCGGCTACCTGGGGGCAGTTCACGCTGCCTGCATGGCCGAGATCGGCCACCACGTGGTGGGGCTGGACATTGACCCGCGCAGGATCGACTCACTGGCGGCGGGGCACGCTCCGTTCCACGAGCCGGGCCTGCCTGAGCTGTTGGCGCGCAACGTCGCCAATGGGCGTCTGCGGTTCACCACGGATCCTTCACTGATCTCCGATGCCGACCTCCACTTCATCGGCGTCGGCACGCCACAGCTGGCCGGCCAGCTGGGCGCCGACGTCAGCCACGTGAACGCAGCACTGGAAACAATCCTTGAGCATGCCGAGGACCGCTCCGGCAAGCCCACGCTCATCGTCGGCAAATCCACCGTTCCCGTGGGGACCGCTCAGCGGCTGGTTGACCGCATCACCGAGGCGGGCAGCCATCTCCTCCTCGCCTGGAATCCCGAGTTCCTGCGCGAGGGCCACGCCGTCGCCGACACCCTGCACCCGGACCGGATCGTCTACGGACTGCCCGAGGATCTGGAGGCCGGAGCGACTGCCAAGGCGCTGCTGGATGAGTGCTACGCGCCCCAGGTGGCGGCCGAGACGCCCGTCGTCGTGTCCAACTACCCAACAGCCGAACTGGTGAAGGTGGCCGCCAACTCATTTCTCGCCACCAAGATCTCCTTCATCAACTCCATGGCAGAGCTGTGCGACGCCACGGGCGGCGACGTCACCCGACTCGCCGAGGCGATCGGGTACGACGACAGGATTGGCTCCAAGTTCCTTCAGGCCGGAATCGGCTTCGGCGGCGGCTGCCTGCCCAAGGACATCCGTGCGTTCATGGCTCGCGCCCAGGAGTTGGGGGTGGATGAAGCACTCACCTTCCTCCAGGAGGTGGATACCATCAACCTGCGGCGCCGTCAGCACGCCGTCGCTCTGGCAGAGGAGGCGGTGGGTGGCTCGTTGAAGGACAAGCGTGTCGCGGTACTCGGCATCACGTTCAAGCCCGACACCGATGACCTTCGGGACTCCCCTGCACTGGACATTGCGGATCGTATCCTCTCGCGCGGCGCCCAGGTGGCCGTGGTGGACCCGGCGGCCAACACGGAACTTCGACGCCGCCGCCCCGATCTCAACGTGTCCGACAGTGTCGAGGAGGCCGTCACCGGTGCGGACGTCGTGATGGTCCTGACACCGTGGAAGGAGTACGTCGAGCTGGATCCGGCGGAACTGCTGCCATGGGTGGCCTCCCCTGTGATCATCGATGGCCGCAACGTGCTGGATCCTCATCGTTGGGATGCTGCCGGCTGGACCTACCTCGGTATGGGGCGACGCGTCTCCATCTGGTGAGCGGACGGCCCATGAACCCCCGCTTCGGCAAAATTGTGTGGGATGGGGCCCGACACAGCCGGTCCCCCGGATGCGTGAAGGAGCAGAGATGTCGTTGAAGCCGGGTGACAAGGTGACGTGGAACACACCCCAGGGCGAGACTCATGGGGTGACCAAGGAGAAGCGCACGAAGGACTTCCAGTTCGCCAAACAGAAGTTCACGGCCAGCGAGGATGAGCCGGCGTGGATCGTGGAGTCCGAGAAAACGGGCGCCGAGGCCGCACACAAGGAATCGGCCCTCACGAAGAAGGGTTGAGACCACAGACCGCGTCACAACCCCGACTTTTGGTCGTCAACTTTGACGATCAGGCTGAATTTAGCCTCCTACGGCGAGGTTGACGAACAAAAATCGGATTCACGTGCGGGCAACCCGCAATCAAAGTGCCGCAGCGCGCAGGAGTGTGTCGTTGAAGGGGTCCTGTCGGGGCGTGCGTCGTGACAACACGTCCCACACCATCTTCATGTTGGCTCCCCATTCCCGTCTCTCGCCAGCGGAGTAGAGGTCCGGCAAGCGGTGCCGAGTGCTCACATCCCCCACGCCGACGGCGTCGACGCTGATGCTCGAGCAGATCGTGATGGCACGCTCCAGGTGGTAGAGCTGCGTCAGGACGATCATCTCCTGGACCCCGAACACGTCGCGGGCGCGGACGCAGGAATCATAGGTGTCGAATCCCGCCGGATCCTCCACCACCTTCTCTGCCGGAATACCGCGCTCCACAAGGTATTGGCGCATGACGGTGGTTTCGTGTTCACTCGAGGCCGTGTTGTCACCCGAGACGAGCACTGCTGTGACCTTCCCCCGCCTGTACAGCTCCAGAGCGAGGTCGAGCCGAGCCGCAAGGAACGACGACGGCGCGCCCGCGCTGGCCTTCGCTCCCAGCACCATGGCGATTGGACGGGCGGGGATCGTGTCGATGTCAAAGATCCGCCCCCTCGCCACACGAGACACATGGCCCTCCAGGAACGCCACGCCGCCCGCGACAGCAACGAGGGCGAGGAGTCCTGAAAGGGACACATACGCTGCCGCCTTCAGCCACCCATCCGCAGCATCATGGGTGGAGGGGAGCCCAGGCGCCCTGCGCCCGCGCCCCCCACCGACACCCATCAGCTCAGACCCGGTTCTTCAGGTACCAGCCCACGAGAGACTGCGTGGAACCATCCTGGGTGACCAGGGCCTCGACGTCGCCGGACACCGCCGGGGCGATCTCCATGGCCAGCTTCTTCCCCAGCTCCACCCCCCACTGATCAAAGGAATCGATACCCCACACGATGCCCTGGACAAACGTGATGTGCTCGTACAGCGCGATCAACTGACCCACCACCGACGGCGTCAGCGCCGGGGCCATGATCGACGTCGTGGGTCGGTTGCCCTGGAACACACGGGCCGCAACCACCTGCTCTGCCGTTCCCTCGGCACGCACCTCGTCCTCGGTCTTGCCGAAGGCCAGGGCTGCGGTCTGCGCGAAGAAGTTCGCGAGGAACAGGGAGTGGACGTCGGCATCGCCGTCCTGAACCGGGTGCGCCGGATTTGCGACGGCAATGAAATCGGCCGGAATCAGACGTGTTCCCTGATGAATCAACTGGTAGAACGCGTGCTGGCCATTGGTTCCCGGCTCGCCCCAGAAGATCTCTCCGGTGTCGCAGGTCACAGGCGTGCCATCCCAGCGCACTGACTTGCCGTTGGACTCCATGGTGAGCTGCTGGAGGTAGGCCGCGAAACGGTGCAGATACTGCGCATACGGCAGCACCGCATGGCTCGATGCGCCGAGGAAGTTGACGTACCAGACGTTCAACAAACCCATCAGGAGCGGCACGTTGCTGTGCGGTTCCTCGGTGCGGAAGTGAGTGTCGACAGCGTGGAACCCAGCGAGAAAATCACGGAACCCGTCGGGCCCAATGGAGATGACGAGAGGAAGCCCCACGGCGGAATCGACGGAGTACCGTCCCCCCACCCAGTCCCAGAAGCCGAAGGCGTTGACGGGGTCGATACCGAAATCGGCCACCTTGTCCAGCGCCGTCGAGACTGCGACGAAATGCTTGGCAACGGCATCCTTGGCCTGTTCATCGGAGCCGTCAATGATCTCTGACGAGGCCAGCTCCGTCAGCAACCATTCGCGCGCCATCCGGGCGTTGGTCAGGGTTTCCAGCGTGGTGAATGTCTTGGACGCCACGATGAACAGGGTGGTCTCCGGGTCCAGATCGTGTGTCTTCTCCCAGCAGTCATTGGGGTCGATGTTGGAGACGAAGCGGCATTCGATGCCGTCCTGCCTGTAGGGCAGCAGCGCCTCATAGACCATGACCGGCCCGAGATCGGAGCCTCCGATGCCCACGTTGACGACGGTTTCAATGCGCTTGCCCGTCACCCCCACCCATTCACCGGAGCGCACCTTGTCGGCGAAGGCATAGACCTTGTCCAGCACTTCATGAACATCGGCGACGACGTCCTGGCCGTCCACTGTGAGCTCTGCATCGCGCGGCAGCCTCAGCGCGGTGTGGAGAACCGCCCGATCCTCGGTGACATTGATGCGCTCTCCCGCAAACATGGCGTCGCGGCGGCCTGGGACGTCCACTTCGTCGGCGAGGAGAAGCAGGGCATCAAGCACATCCGCGTCGATGAGGTTCTTGGACAGATCGACATGCAGATCTGCCATGTCGAACGTGAACGTTTCAGCGCGATTCGGCTGTTCCGCGAACCAGGCGCGCAGATCTGGCGTGAACTGGTCCGTGAGCGAGGTGAGCGTGGCCCAGGCCTGAGTGGTGGTGGGGTCTACCGGCGTGATCATGTGCCCAGACTAGGCGAGGGCACGCCCGTCGGGCCCGTAGGCTCACCGAACTGTCTCAGCCGACGCTGATGTGCACGTGATCGTAGTGATTCGCCGACACTGAACCGCGGTCCGACATGCTGCGCCAGCCGTCACCGGAGCGCTGCGAGGTCCAGATCTTCTGGGCGTAGATGACCTCGACGATACCGAGGGAGGATGCGTTGTTCCGCGCCCAGTTCGCCACTTCCCAGCCTGCGTCGCCAGTGATCATGGCATCGATCGCCTGGCCGGAGCCGTGGTAACCGCTCGATCCTGCCCGGTATCCGCCGTAGCTTGTGATGCTGGAGAACTGAGAACACATCGTGCGAAGTACGCTCACGGTGCGCTGCGTCATGCCACTCTCAGCGTTGCCCGCCTTGGCACAGGTCCCGCCAGAAGCAACTGCCTCCGTCGCAGGTGTTGATTCCGCGACTGCTGCAGGAGTGCCCTCTTTCGCGGTGACCACCGGCGCCACGGGTGCCACCGGCTCGGTCTCCGTCAGAAAACTGGCCTTGATCCAGCCAGCGCCACTCTTGAGTGAGATCTGCTGCCAGCCCTCATGGCTGACGTCCGTGAGGGTCAGAGCATGTCCTTCGTTGACAGCGAGGATGACATCGAACTCCGTTCCGGGACCGGTGCGGATGTTGACCGACGCCGTGCTCCAGCCAGACCCCGTGTCCTTGCCCTCGACGCTCCAGTCCACGGCAGGAGTTGTCTCCACCGGCTCCACCACCTCGGGGGTTGGTGTGACCACTTCAGGAACGGGCGAGGGGGTCGGAGAGACGGTCGCCACCGGCTCCGCGCTGGGCGACGGGGAGGGTGTGGGTGTCACCGTGGGGGTGGGCGACGGGGAGGACGAGGCACCCGACAGCGAATCCTCGACGGGAGCCCGGACGAACTCTCGGCTGGCACGGTTGGCCACTCGCTCGTCGTAGGCGGCGAGGGGATCGGCGACGCTGGTGTTGCTTCCTCCACCCACGGGGATGAAAGTCAGGGTCGTGGTGACCGCGAGGAGCCCGACGATCGCAGTGGGCGCCAAGGTCTTTCGGAGCAGTGTTCCGATGCCGTTGGTGTGACCGCGCCGCGGAGATGTTTCGGTCGTAGTGACCTCGGGAGCTTCTACGGCTGCCCGTCGCGCCTGTGTCATCCAACGCCTTCCTGAGAATTGACCAATGTTTTTATAAGGTTACGCTTGGAAGATTCAATCTCCAACTCAACCAATCACCCCAAAGGGTGAGCTACAGTTCCCCCGTCGCCATGACGGGAGCAAGGAATAATGAATTCACCCCATGCAAGAACCACAACACCGGGGATCCTTGCGGCCATCTTCGGCGTACTGCTGTTCTCAGCGCCTCTCTCGGCTGCCGCCACAACACCGGAGCCCGCACCCCCCTCTGCGACCGAAGCAACCGACGCAACACCACAGACCGCAGCGCCCGTATCCCTTGAGGCCGCCGTGGCTTCCTCCAGTGTTGCCGCAGGCGGACTCGTCATCATCGAAGGAACCCTCCTCGATGAGGCGGGGACCTCCATCAGCGGAGCCGGAATCCGAGTCATGCTGGATGGCAGTGAAAGTCCGGACTCCCTCGTCATGACGGGTGACGACGGCACTTTCCAGACCTTTGCCGAAGTTCCTTCGGGCTACGCAGAAGGTGACGCCTCGTTGGTGGTCTCGTTCTCGGGCAACGACACACATGCCGCGATGCAGCAGGAGATTGCACTCGTCGTCGAACAGATCCCCGTTGCTGAGCGCACCGCACCCGAGCCCTCCTCGCCTGCCACCGACGTGGCAGGCGCCTTCCCCTCGGTAGAGACATCGGCGGGGACCACAGACGGCACTCTCTCCGCCGAATCCGCCGAGGATGACGGGCCCGGCGCCTCGGCATGGTTCTACGTGGCGTTGGTGGTGGTGGGTGGAGCAGCGTTGCTCACCACGGCAGGCCTGGTGTTCCGCAGCCGCCGCGGCCGCGGCGGCGAGGCCGTATCACGTCGCGCAGGCAGTCTGGACATGCTCCTGGAGCAGGCAGCCGAGGATGAGGACATTGCGGCGCAGGCCGATGCGCCCATGCAGCCGGAGGAGGACCCCCGGCCCCGTCGCACCGAGTGATCCGCCGAGCGCATCTCAGATGTGGCCGCCAACTCCCCGGTTCACCTTGACGAACGATCCGCAACGATCCCGAAGAGCCCCCAGATTGCCACCTCGCAACGCATCACCCAGCAGGGTCGTATCCACGCATGCCGCGGGCGCGCCTGCCTTCATCCACTCCGTCGAGGAGAATGCGCCGATCCCACCCCGTGGAATCACGAACTCAGCCAGTCCGAGGACCCGCAGCCTCTCCGCCATGACATGGCCCACCACATCCGCGGGGAACAGCATGGCCCCGGTCGCCCCGAGCGCAAGCACGGCGCGCACTTCCGCAGGGGTCATGGCCTGCACCCAGAGCGGAACACCGGCTTCGCGGGCGGCTGCAACGACGTCGGCGTCCGCCACATTGGCAAGGGCGAATTTACACCAACCCCGATTTGACTCGATCGCTGCCCCGGATACCTCTCCGTGCACACCGAACCTGGCGCGGGCACCGAAGATCGCGATGATGTCGTCAGTGTCCGCATGCCCAACCGGCAGGGAAAATGTTTTGAGCCCTTCCTGCACCATGACCTCGACGGGCCCGACGAGGTCGTCCAGCCCCACGTCGTCGAGACAGATGATCAGGCCAACAGGGTGAGAATTCGACGGCATGCCCCCCATCATGCCCGCAGCCCGAGGATCCTCTGACAACGAGGCAGCACTGGAATGCCGGATGGGCACACTGCGCACGGATGCTGCGTGGCCCTAAGGTTCTCCCATGAACCAGCTGACCCGCGCCGAACGGCTCGATCGTCTCCCCTACACCCGCAAGCACAACAAGTTGTTGATGGGCTCCGGAGTGGGGTGGGCTCTCGATGCCATGGACATCGGGTTGATCTCCTTCATCATGGCCGCACTCGTGACCGAATGGCAGCTCGGCGACACGGAGCTGTCCATTCTGGGCTCCATCGCCTTCGTGGGCATGGCAGTGGGCGCCTCGGTGGGCGGGTTGCTCGCCGACCGCATCGGCCGGCGTCAGGTGTTTGCCATCACCATGCTGATCTACGGCATCGCCACGGGCCTGTCCGCGCTGTCCACCGGGCTTGTCATGCTGATAGTGCTGCGCTTCATCGTCGGCGTTGGGTTGGGTGCCGAGCTGCCTGTGGCCTCGACGCTGGTTTCCGAGTTCGCACCCAGGCGCATCCGTGGACGCGTCGTCGTCGCACTGGAGTCCTTCTGGGCACTCGGCTGGCTTGGCGCGGCGCTCATCGGCTTCTACATCGTGCCCACGGAAAACGGCTGGCGGTGGGCCCTGGCAATGGGTGCAATCCCGGCTGTCTGGGCGCTGGTGATCCGGTTCGGCTTGCCGGAGTCCGTGCGGTTTCTGGAGTCCACAGGCCGCCACGCCGAGGCAGAATCGGTGGTCACGGAGTTCGAGGAGGCCGCTGGCGCACCCACCCCCGAGGCGCAGAAGACCACCCAGCCACCGCCACGCCCGGATGTGGTGGGCTGGAAGACTCTGTGGAATACGCGCTTCCGGCGCTCGACCATCGCGCTCTGGCTGACATGGTTCGGTGTGAACTTCGCCTACTACGGCGCATTCATCTGGCTCCCGACGTTGCTCGTCCAGAACGGGATGCCGCTGGTGAGGTCGTTCCAGTTCACGCTCTTTCTCACCATCGCACAGCTCCCCGGCTACCTTGCAGCAGCCATTCTGGTGGAGGTGTGGGGACGACGAGCAACCCTGGCCACCTTCCTCGGCGGGTCCGCCGTTGGCGCCATCCTGTTCGGTCTGGCACCACAGATTGCGGGCTCACTTGTCCCCGGCAGTGACGCTGGCCTGTACTGGATCACGCTGGGCGCCGGCTGCACATTGTCCTTCTTCAACCTGGGCGCATGGGGCGCTCTGTATGCCGTGACGCCCGAGGTCTACCCCACCAACATGCGCGCCTCAGGTGCGGGTGCCGCCACTGCTTTCGGCCGGATCGCCGCCATGGCTGCGCCGCTGCTGGTTCCCCTCTTCAACGGCGTGGGTGGCCTCCCCCTGTTGTTCACGGTGTTCGGGGGCATGTTCATCATGGCGATGATCGCGGCCCTGTTCCTGCCCGAGTCCCGCGGAGACGCACTGCAGGAGATCTGACGCGTGGCGCCCGGGGCGGAGCGCTATCCGGCGATGCGAGCGACCATCTCCAATGCCTTGCCCGCCACGATGAGCCTCTCGGACACCGACGTCGACGCGGGTGCCGCAGTGACCTTCACCCCGACGAACACGCCGGGGGCGCCTGCGGCCGTTGCAAGCGTCTCCCGGATCTCTTCCTCCCCGAGCAGACTGGCACTCCAGGCCGAAGCGGCAGAACCAGCACCGCGCGGAGCGACGTGGCCATCGGCCCAGGGGCCGCCCCACGGACCTGCAACGTCGCTGGCGCCTGAGAACATGATGCCGGCAAGTCGCTTGCTCTGGGCAGCCAGCGCGACGTGCTGCACCGGCGTGCGGGCGGAACGACCCTCGATGGCCGAGCGCCCCCAATTGATGCAGAGGCCGAGGCGCTCGTCGTCAATTGATTCGAGGACTTCCAGTTCTTCGGAAATCTCAAGAAAGCCCTTCTCCGGTGCACGGCCGGGGCGGGTGGCATCGCAGTGTTCCACCGAGATTGAGGCGCCAGCAGCATCGATCTCGAGCAGTTCGGTCAGCGAGGCCCGGAAGGCAGATGCACAGGACATGCCGTCTCGCGGTGCGCTGTGGACCTCGATGGAGCGAACACGACGGCGCCCGCTCAGGTCGGCGGTGACGCGTGCAAGCTCCAGCGCGCGGACGACGTCCGCGACCGCCTCCGCCCGTCCCCCTTCATGCTCTGACGCAAGCCCGTAGTGCGGGTTGGAGCCCAGCTTTCCCATGACGGTGGGAACGCAGGTGATCACCACGTCCCAGTTGTCCGCCACGACGGCGGGCAGGCCGTTGCGCAGTGCGCCCAGGCATTCACGCTCCCCCAGTGCCTCGGCGAGAGGCATTTCGAGTGCATTGATCAGTGGCAGGGATTCGAGGCCGTGATAGGCCTCAAGCAGTGCGTCATCCGGGAGTTGACTCAACAGCGCGTACGCCCCCAAAACCAGTCCGTTGTCCACGATTTCGTTCACCTTCCTTGGTTGGTGCCGCGCGCCGAACGCCATTGGCGAAACGCCCGGTTCACAAGCATTCCCAGTTCAGGAAGGTGAACCCCGGTGGCATCCTGAGGATATCGTCGCGACCCTGTTGCTGCCCCGGGGTCCACGTTGACACGGCCTGCGCGAATGATGCTCCGAGCCTGAACTGTGGCCGCTTTCCAGCGCAGGCATGGTGATGGACGGCTCTTCGTGAGGCCCCCCATTTCGTGAATGCATCACAATGGGCACTGACGATTGCCGCCAAAAGTACGGAGCAGCACAATGGGTACATGGGTGCGGCTTGGCCTCTTCGTTGGATTGTTGGCTGTGGGTGTCGCAGTTCTACTGTTGGTACCGCTCCCCAGCGCCGCCGCGATACATGAGTGGGCCATGAGTGGCGGGGCCTGGGTACCGTTGACGTTCGTCGGCATCTACGCCGTCTCCACTCTGCTGCCCATTCCCAAGAATGTGCTCTCCGCGGCCGCGGGTCTGGCCTTCGGCCTGGGCCTTGGAACCGGCTTGGTGTGGCTCGGTGCCATGCTCGGCTCCGCCGCATCCTTTGCCCTTGGCAGAGTGCTGGGCCGCGACGGGGTTCGTCGACTCGCCGGTGTCCGCTTCGAAAAGCTCGATGCCCTCGTACTGCGACACGGGCTCATCGCCGTGCTGATCGCACGTCTGATTCCCGTGGTGCCGTTCACAGCCGTCAACTACGGCAGCGGCCTGACCGCCATCCCCTTCCCCGCCTATCTGCTGGCCACCGGCGTCGGAATCCTGCCGGGGACCATCGCCTATGTCGCGGTCGGTGCCTACGGAGCCGATCCCGGCAGCTGGCCATTCCTGGTGGCAGTGGGTGCCCTGCTTCTGCTCAGCGTGGGGGGAGCCCTGCTTGCTCGGCGTCGTGGCACCAGCGGCGACCCCACAACCAGCGGCGACGCCCCAGGAGTGAGCGATGCTTGATACTCCCGCCCGCGCTCTTCTCACCGGTCCTCTGGATCATGTGGCCGAGAGACTCGACCGCCCCTGGATCACCCCTGACCGACTCACGGTCGCCGGACTCGTGCTTGGGCTCGGTGCAGCGGGTGCCGCAGCGGCATCGTGGTGGGGCATCGCCCTTCTTCTGTGGCTCGTCTCACGTGTGGCCGACGGCCTCGACGGCGCGCTGGCACGTCGACGCAGGAGCAGTGGCGTCGGCAGGACGTCGGGGCACGCCGGCGGCTTCCTCGACATCTCCGCCGACTTCGTGGTCTACGGGGCCTTCGTCGTCGGCGTCGGCATCGGATGGGGCGGATCGCTCCTGCCATTCCTCGCGGTGCTCCTGGCCTACTACCTCAACGGCACGGCATTCCTGGCGTTCTCCTCGATAGCGGAGCGCACCGGCCACAGGATCGACGATGGGAGATCGGTGTCATTCCTGCGCGGGCTCGCCGAAGGGACAGAAACAATCATCGTGCACAGCCTGTGGGTCCTGCTCCCGGGTATCGCCGGACACATCGCCTGGGTGTGGGCCGTCATCGTCGGCATCAGCGTCATTCAGCGCATCGTGGGCGGGTACAAGACACTGCGGGGTCCGGTCCCGTCGTAGCCCTCAGTCCCGGTTGCCCGACGTACGCAGGCCGTCGCTTCTCCTGAGGAGGAGGCTGACCCAAGCCCGCCGAAGAGCCACCAAGGCCCTCACGGCGAGGTGGACCGCGGGCGACGCGAGCCGTTCCTGCACAACAGCGACTGCCGCATTGGCCACACCGTCACCGTAGGTGGGATACGGGTGGGTGCTGGCTGCGAGATCAGTCGCGGTCAGGGAATGACGCACTGCCAAGGTGATCTCCGCGAGGGACTCCCCTGCCCGCGGCCCCACCACCGTGCCTCCAATGATCCTTCCCCGAGGTCCCAGGACGAGCCGGGCGAACCCCTCGGTGCGGCCCTCAGCGATGGCACGGTCCACTTCCGAATGCTCCCGGGTAACGGTGTGGGGCGCTCTCGCAGCATCCTCGTTCCAGCTGGCGGCGCCAACAGCAGCCACTTCTGGATCCGTGAACGTCACCCGGGGCACAGCCGTGACATCAGACTTCCGACGCACACCGAGCACCGCGTTGCTGGCGGCCAGGCTGCCGTGGGAGCTTGCCACGTGGGTGAACTGCGGGTGCACAGTGATGTCACCCGCCGCCCAGATCCGCGGATTGCTGGTGCGCAGCTGCACATCGACGCCGACGAAGGCATCCTCGAGATCCACGCCCGCAACCTCCAGCCCCAGTCCAGCCGAGCGGGGGGTACGACCCACGGAAACAAGAAGTTGGTCATAGTGCACCTGTCGAGTCGCGGTGCCATCGTCGAGGGTCATCGTCCCGGGCCCACCCGGAGTGCCATCGACGGCGACGGCGCGGTGACCGGTGAGCACCTCCACCCCGTCACGCGTCAGCGCGGCGCGCACAAGTTCCGCGGCATCAGGATCCTCCCGTGGCAGCAACCGTGGTGCAGCCTCCACGATGGTCACCCGTGACCCCAAACGCGCAAATGCCTGCCCGAGTTCGGCGCCGATGCTTCCTCCACCCATCACCACCAGAGTTCCCGGCAGGGTCTCCAACTCCCAGATGGTCTCGCTCGTCAGGGGTCCGGCCTCCCCCAGCCCGGGGACCGGCGGGACGGCAGGCGAGGCCCCCGTGGCAATCAACGCCTGGTGGAACGCGACACGCCTGCCATTGACCTCGACGGTGCGGGGACCGGTGAACGTTGCATCGCCGGTGATCACATGAACCCCGGCATCGCGCAGCGCATCCGGTGAATCGATGGGCTCGATCGTCGCGATGGTGGCGCGCACATGGCGCATCACCGCGGCGAAATCCACATCCACAGCAGGGGCGCTCACCCCCAGCGGTGCCGCATGCCGCGCCTCGGCAGCACGACTCGCGGCAGCCAGCAGTGCCTTGCTCGGGACGCAGCCGGTCCACAAGCAGTCGCCACCCGTGCGCTCCCGCTCAATGAGTGCAACCCTGGCGCCCAACCGGGCGGCGGTCTTTGCCCCCACAATCCCCGCCGTCCCCCCGCCGATGACAAGGAGGTCCCACGTGGTGCGGTCGGTGGATGTCACGCTCGGCTCATTTCGTGGGGGTGGGGGGTGCCGTCAGCCAAGCTGGCGGGCGAGGTCGGTCAGGGACGTCGCCGTGACATCCGGGGCTTCGAAGTATCCGGGATAGGGCCCACCAACGCGGTTGACCCAGGCAGTGGCGAGACCCGCGCGGGAAGCACCGTCGATGTCCCACGGGTGGACTGCGACGAGCATGGCTTCTTCGGCTGCGAGGCCACACTCCTGCAGCGCATACGCGTAGGCCTGCTGCGCGGGCTTCCATCGGCCCGCATCCTCCACGCTCAGAAGTTGCTCGAAGTCCTCCACGAGATCAGCACGACCCAAAAGAGCTTGGGCGACGGAGGCTGACCCGTTGCTGAGCGTCAGGAGCCGGATTCCGAGGCCTTTCAGTGCCCTGACACCTTCGGCCACATCCGGATGCACGGGCAGCCCCAGGAATCCCTCCATGACGTGGGAAATGGCCTCATCGGTTCCGCGGTTGAGCGGCATGCCATGGAGAACCGTCTTCAATGATTCCGTCGCGATGTGAGCGAACGCATCGCTGGATTCGACGGCGGCCAGAGCAAAGCCGTCGCGCAACAACCCCGCGAACCACGTCGGCGCCAGATGGGCTGGGGCACCCACGTCCTCGAATCGGACCGACATGGGCGACATGTCGGAGAGCGTCTCGTTGACGTCGAAAATGATGAGGCTGGGAACTCGGGGGCGCTTCGCTCCGAAGTGCTTCATTGTGGAGAGCGCCTGATCATCGTCCTGGTTCGACATTGCATCAGCGTAGTCGTGCCTCTAGGCAGGGGGGCCCTGATAGCTCTGCACCCAGCGTCGATCGATGCGCCGCTTGAGCCGTAAGGCAGCGTGGCCGAACCACCACCATCGGCCCCAGATGGCCAGACCGACATCGTCTCCCAGATCAAGGATTGCCAGAGCCCGCCTCTGTGGACTGTACCGGGGTAGCTCCTCTCCGCGGACCCGCGCGAGCAGACTGTGCAGGAGGACGGGCCCCTGTCGTACGCCGTGCACGCCGATGCGTGGCAGCGGGCGCGCCACGAAGTGCGCGCAGTCCCCCAACGCGTAGATCTCGTCGTGATCGGCATGCTGCAGCGTTGTCCGGACAGGCGCCCCCTGTTCGTCGCCGAGACCGATGGCTGTGAGCAGTGGCGGCGCCGTCAGACCCACGGCAAGCAGTGCGACGTCGTGTTCTCTCTCGATGCCGTCGTGGCAGATCACCTGCCGCTCCGCCAGCACGCGAACGGCGCTGCCCGTGTGGACGTCCACGCCGCGTGCCCTGAGGAGCCGTGTCATCCGCCTTCGTGCGCCGGGGGGCAGATCCGCACCGATGACGGGCCCAGCCTCCAGGAGTTGAAGGCGTGCAACATCTCGCCGCAGCGACAGATGGGCCGCCAACTCCAGCCCGGAGGCACCACCGCCCACCACCGTCACCGTGGCCCCGGCTCCGCCCGCAGACCGCAGCCGGGCATCAAGATCGGCCAGACCGCTCAACGGTTTCACCCTCACGACAGCCTCGTCGACGTCCATGCCAGCCGGGGCAACGACACTGCCGATGTTGATCGAGAGCACGTCGTAGGACAACTGATCGCCGTCGGCCGTAACGGCGATCCGCGTTTCTGGATCCAGGGACTCCAGCATCCCCTCATGGAATGTCACCGACGACGACGACGCCAGCCGCCGCACATCGATTCGCCCGGCACTTTTCGGCAGCGCGCCCGCGGCCGTCGCCGACGCCACTCCGCTGTAATCGAAGAATCGGGGAGCGAGCAACGTCACCCGATACCCAGCGGCAGCCAGTTCAGCAGCGTGTTTCACGACGAAGAGGTGCGCATGACCGGCGCCCACCAGCAGCAGGTCAGTCACGGTGCCACCTCACTCTCCGGGGTGGGCCCTGGTGTCATGGCAAGGATTCGCATTCTGCGACGCGGCGGCTGATACACGCTGCAATCCTGCCATCGCCGATTCATGGGGCGACTGCACTGCAGTGGAGACGTGTGGAGCGCCGAGCCGGGGAGCGCCTCTCGGCGCGGGGCCGCTCACAGCGGCGAATATTGGAGCCCGGGGCTACCGCGGCTCGACGCGTCTGCCAGCGTACCAACTGCTCTCCCACATCAAAGTCCCCATAACCTCCGAATTGGCAGTGCAGCACTCCAAGGCGCACCCACGGGGCAAGCCCTGAAGAAGGCGCCACTCGGCTCTGATTTCAACGTCAACCAGTGATCCGGGGGACCCACAGACGCTTCGGGAAGGGCTGCTAGCGTGTGCCGCACACTCCAGGGAGAGCCATGACAGACCTGCTGCACCAGAGCAATGAACGCATCGGCCCACGCGCTGCAGATGCCGTGGCCGCCGCGGAAGACCGCCAGGGGCAGCTGACCAAACATCCGGGGAGTCTGGAGAGGCTTGGGAGCCAGCTCGCCGGCATCGCCGCGCAATGCCTTCCGCCCGTCCCCGGGACAGCCATACTCGGCCTCACTCCCGGAAACTAGAGCCAGATCTCCATGCTCCTGCACCTGCTGCGCCACGGACAGTCGACCTGGAACCTCGAGAACCGATTGCAAGGCCAAACCATGGAGGTTCCGCTGACCGAGGCGGGTCGGAAGCAGGCCGCCGGGGCTGCCGCCCACCTGTCCACCCGTCGCCTCAGCGCGGTGTGGAGCAGCGATCAGCTTCGTGCCAGCCACACCGCTGACATCGTCGCCGCCCCGCACGGGCTGGCCGTCACATTGACAGCTCAGCTGCGCGAACAGTCCCTGGGCGAGTTGGAGGGCCGTCTGCTGCGGGACCTCGACGGAATGTGGGCACCGGGGGGAAGGATTCCCCACGTCGTCCCCACGGGTGGGGAATCGCTGCGAGACGTCCACCAACGCATGGTTCTCCTGTGCGATTCTCTGCGAGCCTGTTTCGGTGACACCGACGAGGTGGCTCTGGTCTCGCACGGTGACACCCTGCGCGTCCTGTTCTCAGTTCTGGCAGGACGCACGCATGACAACATCAATTGGGTTGCGGTGGAGAACTGCAAGGTGGTGAGTCGCACCCTGCACCACTCCAGCAATCGCGACTGCTAACCTGCCGCACATGCTGACCAGCCGTGCATACGGAATAGCCGCCGGTCTTCTGGCCGATGCCCTGCTGGGGGATCCGTCCCGGCACCATCCCGTCGCCGGGTTCGGAACATGGGCCCAGTGGCTGGAGCACCGGATGCATGCTGACAACACGATGCGTGGCGGCCTGTACTTCGTGGCCGCCCTGGCGCCCCTGGCCGTTGGGTCCGTCGTTGTTGAAAAAGCCACCCAACGCCATCCCCTGGCCCACGCCGCCGTGACCGCGCTGGCCACGTGGGTGGTGGTGGGTTCCCACAGCCTCGCCCACGAAGGCATCGTCATGGCCGACCGGCTCGATGGCGAAGACCTGGAGGGGGCCCGCGCCCGGCTTGGACATCTGTGCGGCCGCGATCCTGCATCCCTGGATCACGAGGAACTGGCACGGGCAGCCGTGGAATCCATGGCGGAGAACACCGCCGACGCTGCCGTCGCCTCCCTGTGGTGGGGTGCCGTGGCGGGCCTTCCCGGCCTGATACTTCACCGCGGCATCAACACCCTCGATGCGATGGTGGGTCACCGCACACCACGTCACGCCCGGTTCGGAACGGTCTCTGCCCGTGTCGACGACGTGGCCGATCTGCTTCCGGCACGGATCACGGGCCTGGCCGCCTGTCTGTTGGCGTCGACGGTGGGAGGCTCACCGAAACACGCCCTGCAGATGATGCGTCGCGATGCCCACCGACACCCCTCCCCCAACGGCGGCTGGTGCGAATCCGCATGGGCGGGCGCACTCGGCATCCAGCTCGGCGGGGAGAACGTGTACGCCAGCCGCACCGAGACGCGCCCACTCCTGGGGGATGGTCCCCGTCCACGCGCACCCGAACTGCGTCAGGCCTCCCATCTCGTAAGGATTGTGACGGCCGCCACGGGCACCGCGGCCGTTGTGGGGCTCCTGGCCGCGGACCGACTGAGAAAACGAAGGATTCACCCATGACGGGTTTGTTGATCGCAGGCACCAGTTCGGATGCCGGGAAGTCCCTCTTCGTCACCGGGTTGTGTCGGGTTGCCCGACGCCGGGGCATCGACGTGGCCCCCTTCAAAGCCCAGAACATGAGCAACAACTCCATGGTGTGCGCCGAGGGATCCGAGATTGGGCGCGCCCAGTACCTCCAGGCCATCGCCGCCGGGTTGGAACCGACGTCAGCGATGAATCCCGTGCTGCTGAAACCGGGGAGCGACCGGCGTTCCTTCATCGTCCTGCGCGGCGCTCCGGCTGGCACATTGGAGGCCGGGGAGTACACAACAGGACGCAGACAATTGGCCGAAGCCGCCTGGGCCTCCTACGACGAACTCTCACGTCAGCATGATCTCGTGATTTGTGAGGGTGCAGGCTCACCCGCAGAGATCAACCTTCGACAAGGCGACTACACCAACATGGGTCTGGCGCGCCGCTTCGACCTTCCGGTGGTGCTGATCGGCGACATCGACAGGGGTGGTGTCCTGGCATCGATCTTCGGTACCTGGGCCCTTCTGGAGGAAGAAGATCGCGCCCTCCTCAGCGGCTATGTGATCAACAAGTTCCGGGGTGACCAGTCCATCCTCGACCCGGGTTTGACCGAGATCACCCGACGTACGGGGCTTGCCAACCTCGGTGTCCTGCCATGGCTGGAGGACGTCTGGCTGGACGGCGAGGACTCCCTGTCGCTCGGCACCCTGAACCACACCACCGCCCGCTCACACACCCGCAGCACGCTGAGCGTGGCCGTCATCCGGCTGCCGCGGATCTCAAACGCCACTGACGTGGATGCACTCGCCCAGGAGCCCGGTGTCCGGGTGGTGGTCACCACCAGCCCGGCCGACGTCGCCGCAGCAGACCTGGTGGTTCTTCCCGGTTCACGCTCCACCCTCACCGACCTCGCGTGGCTGCGCAGCAGCGGCCTTGCCGATGCCCTGATCACACGTGCCCGCGCGCATCTGCCGATCCTCGGCATTTGCGGAGGCTTCCAAATGCTGGCCCGCCACATCGTCGACGGCGTCGAATCGGACGAGAGCCAGCCGGGTCTCGGTTTGCTCCCCGTCCGCGTCGAGTTCCATCCGGAGAAGGTTCTGGGGCGCCCCCGTGGTAGCTGGCAGGGGCATATCGTGGATGGCTACGAAATCCACCACGGCGTGTGCTCGGATGACCACGATGCCGACGCGTTGGGGGCACAGCCATTCCTGGAGGGCCTGCAGCTCGGCTCCATCTGGGGCACCATGTGGCACGGGTCCTTGGAGAGCGATGATTTCCGCAGGGCCTGGTTGCAGGAGGTCGCCCAGCGGGCCGGCAGCGATTGGCAGCCGCAACCGGACGCCCCGGGCTTCGGCGCACGGCGAGAACAGATGATCAACATCACCGCTGATGCCATCGAGCGCGACATCGACATTGAACAGCTGCTCGCACTGGCACGGTGAGCACGTCGCTCCACGGCCACTAATCCGCCCCCACGAGGGTGCTCCGTGGCCTGGCTGCAAGGATGGCCTGCACAAGCATGATCCGCGAGGAACCCGGTGAGAATCCGGGACGGTCCCGCCACTGTAAACGTGTGTGAACACGCCAGTCAGATACTCGCGACGTGCAGCCACACCGTAGGGGCGAGAGACCCAGGAGGCGAGATGCGCACCGTGCAACCGCATGACCACATTTCCGAGACGCCGAGCATCACCAAACCCCGCTTGATCGGTCTGGGGGTGGGACCCGGCGATCCGGACCTCATCACGGTCAAAGCAGTCACAACCCTGACCCAGGCCGCCGTGATCCTCGTTCCCGCCACCGAGGGATCGGGTGACGGCCCGGGCCGGGCCGAGACGATTGTGGTGCAGGCCTGCCCCACCGCAGCCACCTCCATCCAGCGGATTCCCTTCTCCATGGCCGACCGCTCGGGCGTCAGCCCACGTCGCAAACAGGCCTGGCAGGATTCGGCCGAGGCCGCCATCCGTGCGTTCGAGGCCGGTGCCGGCGTGGTGGTCTTCGCCACGGTGGGTGACCCCAGCGTCTACTCCACGTTCTCCTACCTGGCGGCCCACGTGGTGGAACAGCTACCGGATGTGGACGTTGAGGTCATTCCCGGCATCACGGCCATGCAGGCGCTTGCCGCCCGCAGCCGCATCCCGCTGGTGGAAGGTACCGAGACCCTGTCCCTGGTCCCCGTCACGGCAGGGCTGGAGGTTCTCGAGCGTGCACTCGACACAGCCGACACGGTGGTGGCCTACAAGGGTGGGCGCCACCTCCCCGAGGTGATCGAGTTGCTCCGACGCAAAAAGCGCGACGGCGTGCTGGGCGTCCAACTGGGGATGGCCGATGAACAACTGATCACTCTCGAGGACGTCGATCAGGGGCAACGAATGCCCTACTTCAGCACGGTGCTGGCGCCAGTGCGGCGCAATGAAACAGGAGGAAGACTGTGAGCGGACGCGTCGTATTCGTGGGCGCCGGACCCGGCGCGGCGGACCTCATCACATTGCGTGGTGCCAGGACAATCGCCGAGGCGGACATCATCGTCTGGGCCTCCAGTCTGGTGCATCCGTCCATCGTCGCCGACGCCAAACCCGGGGCCGTGCTCGTCGATTCAGCCGGTGAGGCTCTGGAGGACACCGAAAAGCACTACCGCCGCGCCGCCGAGGAAAACCTGCTGGTGGCCCGGGTACACACCGGTGACCCATCCATCTACGGGGCCACCGCCGAGCAGGTGCGACTCTGCCGCGCGCTCGGCCTCGAGATTGAGACAGTGCCGGGCGTGTCAGCCTTCTCCGCAGCCGCCGCACGGATGAACGCAGAGATCACCCTGCCTGAAGTGTGCCAGTCCTTCATCCTGACCCGACTCGAAGGCGGACGCACTCCGATGCCGCCGAAAGAAACGGTCCGGTCATTCGCAGCGCACGGGGCAACAATGGCCCTGTACCTCTCGGCTGCACGCAACAAGCAACTGCAGGATGAACTCCTGGCGGGGGGCTACCCGCCAGAGACCCCCTGCATCATCGGGTACCAGGTCAGCTGGCCCGACGAGAAGATGATGCGCTGCTCCCTCTCCGATCTGTCGGCCGTGATGCGCGAACACAAACTGTGGAAGCACACCGTCGTCCTTGTGGGTCCAGCGATGGCTGAAGCACCGGAGGGCAGCCGCAGCCACCTCTACCATCCCGGATTTCGTCACGAGTACCGCAAGGCTGATCCGGAGGCGCAAGAGCATCTCCGCGCCAGCGGCGCCGGACCCGTGACCGGGGCTCCGCTGGCTGATGTCCCCGTAACCACCCCCCTCCAGGAGCGATGAGATGATCCACGTCCACGGCTACATGGGTGAGATTTCTTCAGCCACCCGCGAACTCTCCCGCACCTGCACACTGGTGGTGGGCGGGTCCCGACACCTCGACAGTCTCGACGTGCCGGATCACCGACGCGTCGTGCTCGGAGCCCTGACCCCGGCCCTGGAGCGGTTGTCACAGCTGGAACCGGGTCAGGATGCCCTGGTGCTGGCCAGCGGCGACCCGGGCTTCCATGGCATCCTGCGCCGGATCCGCCTCGATGGTCACGACGTGGTGGTCCAGCCAGCCGTGAACTCGGTGGCAGCCGCATTCGCAGCCGTGGCTCTTCCCTGGGATGACGCACTGGTGGTTTCGGCCCACGGGAAGCCCCTCACCGAAGCCGTCCGGGCGGCACGACACCACCGGAAGGTGGCCGTGCTCACCAGCAGAACTGATGGGATCGTGGAGTTGGCCACCGCGCTGGCCAATCTGGACCGGACCTGGGTGCTGGCAGAGAGGCTCGGGGAGGCCGACGAGCGTGTCCGCATCCTCGACACCCAGGAGGCACTGGCTCTCAAGGACATCGCCGAACCCAACGTCGTGTTGATCCTGAGCGCTCACCCCGATGATCACGTGCTCATCGACAAGGAGATCGTTGCAGTTCGGGGCGCTGCGCCCGGTGACGCCGACGTCATTGGCCAGTTGGTGAACTCCCCTGCCGCACAGCGCCGAGCAGATGAGATCGACATCCTGCTGGGTGCTCCCACCCGTCGCTACACCGGACCGACAGCCGAGTCCCTGCCCCGTGCGTGGGCCGAGTGTGATCTGGTGGTGAGTCACCTCGCGCTCGGCGCCACCACTCGCCTGGTGGCTCCCTTGTTGCGTGACAAGAAATCGGATCCCGGGGTGGTGGTCATTGATGAGGCCGGCCGCTTCGCGGTTCCGCTGGTTGGCGGCCACGCAGGTGGCGCCAATGCTCTTGCCACGCGACTGGCGGATGGCCTCGGCGCCACTGCCGTCCTCACAACAGCCACCGACGCCCTGAATCTTCCAGCCCTGGACACACTCGGCTGGGACTATGACGGAGACGTCGCCGGGGTCACCCGGGCGCTGATCGACGGGCAGCCGGTCCGCGTTGAGAAGGAACATCCCTGGCCGCTGCCACCCCTTCCTTCCAACGTCGGATCCGACGTGTCCGAGGCGGTTGCTCGCATCGTTGTCACGGATCGCTCCAGCATTGAACCGGATGGCCTTCCGACCGTGGTGCTGCATCCTGACAGCCTGGTGGTGGGAATGGGCTGCAACAAGGGCACGCCGGTTGATGTTCTGCGCAGTCTGCTGGAGACCACGCTGCAGGAGAACAACCTGTGTCTGGAATCCGTCCGGGCCATCACCACCATTGACCTCAAGGCCGGGGAGATCGGGTTGCTGCAACTGGTACGACAGCTCGGTGTTCCCCTCGTCGACTACACCGCAGAGGAACTGTCCGGCCAGGTGGTGCCCACCCCCAGCGCGATGGTCGAGGGGCACGTCGGAACCCCCTCGGTCTCCGAAGCGTCAGTGCTCGCGCACGGCGCGGCGCTGGTGGTCGAGAAATGCAACAACGGCGAAGCCACCTGCGCTGTGGGTCGTATGCCGGCCCGAGGACGCCTCAGCGTCGTCGGACTGGGCCCCGGAGCGCGGGACCTCCTCACCCCACGGGCCGTCGACGCCCTCCGCTCGGCCAGCTTCATCGTCGGCTACGGCCCCTACGTCAAACAGATCCGTGACCTGGCCCGGCCCGGCACCCGCATCATGGCATCGAAGATGGGCACTGAATCCGCCCGCACGGCGGCCGCCATCCAGGCGGCCCGCGACGGTGAGAACGTCGCGCTCGTGTGCGGCGGTGATCCGGCCATCTATGCGATGGCCTCGCCAGTGCTGGAGCAGGGAACCGATGGAATCGATGTCACCGTCGTGCCCGGTGTCACCGCCTCGTTGGCCGTCTCAGCCATTCTCGGTGCACCGCTCGGCCACGATCACGTCACCATTTCCCTCTCCGATCTGCACACCGACTGGGAGACGATCGAACGTCGCCTGCGTGCGGCCGCTGACGGTGACCTCGTCACCGTGTTGTACAACCCGCGCAGCCGCACGCGACGCCGTCACCTGCCTCGCGCACTGGAAATCATTGGCGCACACCGCAATCCCGATACCCCCGTCGCAGTGGTGCAGCAGGCCTGCCGACAGCGACAGAAGGTGGTGATGAGCACGATGGCCGAGTTCCAGCCCGAATGGGTGGACATGAACTCCCTGGTGGTGATTGGCTCCACCACCACCCGCTTTGTCACCACCGGCAGCGGCGATCGCCTCATCGTCACCCCTCGCGACTACCAATGGTTGGCTGACCCGACGACCACCACGAAGGAACTCCCATGACTGCCGCTCTCGTCATCGCCGCCCACGGAACACGTGATCCGGCAGGTGTGCTCGTTGCCCACGCGCTGACGGCGCGAGTGGCAGCGCTGCTGCCCGAAGTCGACGTCAGCGTGGGGTTCATCGAACTGAGCGAGCCCTCGGTGCCGGAAGCTCTGACGGCTGCCCTGACGCGTTGCGATGCGGAGAACAAACGCGTCGTGGTCGTGCCCCTGATGCTGGGTACAGGAACCCACGTCCGTCACGACATCCCGGACTTCATCGAGGAGGTGGTGGGCACAGTCCCGCAGGCACGGATCGACTACGCCCCCCACCTCGGACCCGACCCAGCACTGTTTCGTGCAGTCAACCAACGCATCGACGACGCCATGGGTGACTGGCGCAGGGAGGACACCACCTTGGTCCTCGTTGGCCGGGGCGCCCTGGTTCCGGATGCCAATGCAGACCACGTACGGCTCTCCCGGATGCACTTCGAGCAAGGAGGATGGCGCAATGTCACACCCTGCTTCCTGCAGGTGACGGAACCTCGCCTTCCCGAGGGACTGGACCGTGCGCGCGCACAGGGTGCGCAGCAAATCCTGGTGATCGGACACTGGTTGTTCCCGGGACGCATGCGCACCTGGACGCATGATCAGGCGCTGACCTGGGCGGGCTCCCACCCGGACACGCAGGTCCGGATCGGCGACGTCATTGGCGACTGCGATGAGCTTGCGGGGGTGGTTCTCCAGCGATTCCGCGACATGCGCCCCGATCACCGGGTGGAGGGCTCACCCGCCTACGTCTGCGGTCTGCTGCTGCAGGACCGCCGGGTGCTGATGGTGGGCGGCGGCAAAGTGGCGCAGCGCAGGGTCCCAACCCTCCTGGAAGCGGGGGCACACGTGCGCCTCGTCTCCCCCACTGCCACACCTGCCCTGCAGAACCTCGCCGAGACAGGTCAGATCGAGTGGCACAGACGCCCTTTCGAGGATTCCGACCTGGATGGTGTCTGGTACGTCCAGGCCACCACTGATGACCCGCGGGTCAATCGACGCGTGGCCAACGGGGCGGAAGCCCGACACACCTTCTGTGTGCGGGCCGACGACGCGTGGGCGGGTTCGGCATGGACACCTGCAACCATGCGCGCCAGGGGCGCCACTGTGTCGGTGCTGAGCAACAGGGACCCCCAGCGTTCACGCGGACTCCGCGACGAGATTGCCGGCCTGTTGAACGAGGCCTGAAGGGCCCTGCAGCGGGGCTGATCTGGTATTCCTGCGCTTTGTCAGCCGCTGCTTCCGACGATCGCGCCACCCCGGTCAATGCAGATGACATCGACCGTGACCGGGGCCCCACGCATCACCGTCGTGGCATGGCTGCGGGCAGCCTCTGCCACGAGATGGCCCAACGGGATCCCGGCAGCGTTGGCCAGTTGCAGTGCACCCATCGCGGTGGCGGATTCGCTGATCCCGAGCTGCAATTCGTCATCCGCTCCGGCGGCCGCCGCCAGTGTGGCGAGGTGTACGGTGTCGATGCTGGTGCGGTGCGAGTGCAGATCAAGGTGACCGTTGGCCAGCTTGCTCAGCTTGGCAAATCCCCCCACAATCGTCAGCCGTTCCACGGGATGCCGGGAGACATACTTCAGGACCGCACCCACGAAATCCCCCATGTCGAGCAGCGCGAGCGACGGCAGGCTGAACGATTCCCTGGCGACACGCTCCGAGGTTGAGCCAGTGCACCCTGCCAGATGCTGCAGGCCAGCGGCGCGGGCAACATCGACCCCGCGCCGAATGCTGTCTATCCACGCGCTGCAGGAGTACGGCACCACCACACCCGTGGTGCCCAGCACGGACAGCCCATCCACGATGCCGATGCGCGGATTCCAGGTGTGTCGAGCTATCCCGGCACCATCGTCGATGCTGATCTCGACGTTCACATCGGTGGACTCTGTGCCGCAGCGCTCCGAGACGGTGCGCAAATTCTCCCGGATCATCTGCCGCGGCCCGGGGTTGATGGCAGGTTCACCCACTTGCAGCGGCAGTCCCGGCAGAGTGACACGACCCACCCCTGGTCCTCCCGTGAAGGTCACCCCGGAGCCGGGTCTGCCGCGCTGCACCGTGGCACGCACCAGAGCCGCATGGGTGACGTCCGGATCATCACCGGCATCCTTTGTGACCCCGGCCATCGCGATGTCCCCGGAGAGCTTCTCGACCGTGAGCGCGAAGGCGGGGCGCCGCCCCTGTGGCAGATCGATTTCCACCGGATCAGGGAATCTTCCCGTCAGGAGCGCCTCCCAGGCGGCGGCAGCCGCAGCGGTCGCGCAGGCGCCCGTGGTCCAGCCGGGACGCAGCCCTGAGCTGGCCAACTGGCCCTTGCGGCCACCCGCCATCAGCTGTTCTGACGCGAGGTGTTGGTGCGCTCATCGGTGCTGGCAATCGCATTCACAGCGGCCACTGTCATGGCGCTACCGCCTCGTCGTCCATGGACGACGAGGTATTCCAGCCCCAGATCGCTGTCTGCCAGAGCACGTTTGGACTCGGCAGCACCGACGAAGCCAACTGGAATTCCGATGACCGCGGCGGGACGGATGCCCGATTCGGCAACCACCTCGAGCAGTCGGAACAGCGCGGTGGGCGCATTGCCGATGGCCACGACAGCGCCGTCCAGGCGTGGCAGCCACAGGTCCACGGCCGCCATGGTCTTGGTGATGCCCCGCTCCTGTGCAGCTGCGGCCAGCTGCGGATCCTTGATGTGGCAGGCAACCTCGTTGTTGGCGGGCAACCTGGAGGAGATGATGCCCGTGGCAACCATGGACGCGTCACACAAAATGGGCGCTCCGCGACGCAGGGCGGCGTTTGCGGCAGCCACCACCCCCGGGCTGAATCCCACTTCATCAGCAATGCCGGGATCCCCTGCGGCGTGCACCATGCGCACGACCGCCCGGGCCACATCGTCAGGAAAACGGCTCAGGTTGGTCTCAGCGCGGATGATCCGAAAAGACTCTTCGTAGATCGCCGAACCGGTGTTCAGGTATGCATCTCGTGTCACCACACCAGAGTAGTCATCACCCCCCGATCTCCGGACGCCGGGATGGCAATCCTGCACATTCGGCATCTGGCCCCGGACTACCGGACCCCGCATCCGCTGCTCCCACCCCCCAGTGCTAGACTTACGCTCATCAAATCCATAGCAAGGATCATTCAGGAACCCGGGAACCATCCGGGACGGTCGCGCCACTGTGAGCCGCTTCATGCATGCGGAAGTCAGAAACTGAACTCTCTTGCCCTGTCCGTCGGGACGCGCAATCCCGAAAAAGGAGTGTCATGCACATCGCTGAGGGGTTTTTGCCGCCCGTTCAATGCGCCCTGTGGTTCGCCGCCGCTGCACCGTTTGTGATCCACGGTGCCAGAGAAGTCATCAAAAAGGCCAAGGAATCACCCGAGAACAAGATGCTACTGGCAGCTGCTGGGGCCTTCACCTTCGTGTTGTCCGCCATCAAGCTGCCATCAGTGACCGGCAGCTCATCCCATCCCACCGGCACCGGCGCTGGCGCTGTCCTGTTCGGACCGCCCGTCATGGCTTTCCTGGGCACCATCGTGCTCCTCTTCCAAGCATTGTTGCTGGCTCACGGGGGGTTGACCACGCTGGGCGCCAATGTGTTCTCGATGGCGATCGTCGGCCCCTGGTGCGGATATGCCATCTACACAGTGGTCCGCAGAGCCAACGGGCCCCTGTGGCTGGGCGTGTTCCTGGCCATGACCGTGGCTGACCTCGCCACCTACTGCATGACATCTCTCCAGCTCGCCCTGGCCTTCCCCGACCCCGTCACCGGTTTCGTCGGTGGAATCACGAAGTTCCTCGGCATCTTCGCTCTCACCCAGGTTCCCCTGGCCATGGCCGAGGGTGTGCTCGGGGTGCTGCTGTTCGGATTCCTGCTACGCGTCGTCCCGAACGAGCTGCGCCGCCTGGGCGTTCTCAAGTCTTCAGAATCCGCTTCGGAGATGGAGACCAGCCATGCGTGATCAGAAAGCCACCCGGAAGTGGGGCGTACCGTTAATTCTTGTCGCCCTCATGATTGCCATCTTCGCCCTCAACTTCTCCTTTGCACCCGATGCCGTCGAGGGCGAGGAGAGCTTTGCAGGCACAGACTCCGTCGTCACCGGGGTCCTGGAGGACCAGGGCGTCGAACCATGGTTCACGCCAGTCTTCGAACCGGGAAGCGGAGAAATCGAGTCCGGACTGTTCGCCCTTCAGGCGGCGCTGGGCGCCGGCCTTCTGGGCTTTGCCCTGGGCAACCTACAGGGCCGCGCCAAGGGCCGCCGGGAGCAGACGGAAGCGCCGCAACCGTCCCCCTCGGAGCCCGCGACGTCCGACTAGAAGTCGATGCATTCGCACAACATCGCCATCGATGACGCCGCTTGGGCCAGCCCCTGGCGGCGTCGTCGCGTTGGCGAAAAGGTACTTCTCAGCCTCAGCCTGGTGTTCACGGCGCTGCTGAGTGATCCCTGGCCGGGGTGCGTCCTGGTAGGTGTCGTCGCCTTGGCACTGATGCTGGGTCCTGCTCGCATCCGTCCACTGCTGGTGATGGGGGTGATGAGTGCCCCCGCGGCCTTTCTGCTCATCGGAACGCTCCCCGTGGCCGCCACCTGGCATGGCATGGCAAATCTGGACTGGGGCAACCTGGGCTGGTCAACCGGGGGATTCGCGCTGGGACCGTTGCGGTTCACTCCGGAGAGTCTTTCGATGGCGGGTGCCCTGTGGGCCCACAGCCTGGCAGGCTCGCTGGGAGTCATCCTGTTGGCAACCACCACCCCCATGGTGGATCTCATGGTGTGGCTCAAGAAGCTGAGGGTCCCTGACACTTTGATCGACATCGCGTCACTGACCTACCGGCTGCTCTTCACGCTGTTGGGCACCACCTTGGCCATCCGCGACGCCCAGCGCGCACGGCTCGGGGATGCTGTCAGGTGGAGGCGCCGCTGGTCCATCACCGCAGGCACTCTGGGCAGTGTGCTGATCGGCACGTGGGAGCGTGCGACGCGGCTGCAGGCGGGGCTGGAGGGCCGCGGTTTCGAGGAGACGCTGCACACCCTGACTCCAGTACGCGCACGCAGCTGGCCATTCCTCCTCATGGGCGCTCTCTGCCTCACCACCATCTGGTCCGCCAGCCTTGGCTGGACCCTGTGGATGTCGCGATGAGCTCTGCGCCTGCCGTGCTGACGGCTCAGGGACTGGTGGCTCGCTTCCCGGGGGGCGCCCCCGTACTCGATGGCGCCACCTTCACGGTACTGACGGGCCGTCGGGTGGCCCTGCTGGGCTCCAACGGATCCGGCAAAACCACGCTCCTGCGATGCCTGTCCGGGGCCCTGAAGCCGGTGGGCGGACACGTCGCCTTCAACGGCGAGCCATTGCGCCATGACCGCGCCAGTCTGCGGGCACATCGAGCGCGAGTACAGCTCGTCCTGCAGAACCCGGACGAACAGCTCTTCTCCGCCGACGTGTTCCAGGATGTCTCGTTCGGGCCACTGAACCTTGGTCTGGACCAGAGCGAGGCCCGCGCCAGAGTGGAGGAAGCCCTGCAGCTGCTGGGGATCCTCCACTTGGTGGATCGCCCCGTGCACCAACTCAGCTACGGGGAACGCAAGCGGGTCACCATTGCGGGCGCGGTGGCCATGCGACCACGCGTACTTCTGCTGGATGAGCCCACCGCGGGCCTCGATCCAGCCGGTGTGGATGAGCTCATGCGCACCCTGAACGGGTTGTCCACCACCGTGGTGCTGGCCACCCATGACGTGGATCTGGCACTGATGTGGGCCGACGAAGTGGCGATCGTCACCGGCCATGCCGTACATCAGGGCGGACCATCTCTGCTTGCGGATGCTGATCTGGTGGCCGCGGCGCGGCTGCGCCGACCGTGGCAGCTGGACCTGTTGGCCCGTCTGGGTTACAACCTCGATACTTTCCGCGGCGACCAGATGCCCCGCACCGTGGCCGACGTGGCCGCGTTGATCAACCGATCGGCTTGACGTGCACCCACGAGATGACGGTGCGGGCCGGCTGCCAGCCCGTCAGGGCTCCCAACGGCTGGGCGGTCTCCACCTGCATGCGGCTGAGCTGACCTCCCCACCGACGCTGCGCCTCAACGCAGAGCATCTCAGCCTCAATCGTGATGCCGTGCACCACCACCCGACCTCCCGGACGCAGCCGGTCCATCACGTGCTCCACCACCTCCGCAGTGCCTCCCCCGCCGATGAAGACCGCATCAGGACGGGGAAGGCCGCTCAGCAGTTCAGTCGCGGCGCCCTCAAGCACCTCCATCACGCCGGGTGCTGTCAGCCGCGTTGCGTTGTTGCGTGCCCTCGCAGCCCGCACCGGATTGCGTTCAATGCCCACCGCCCGGGCACCCTCGGCGGCCCTGCACCACTCAACCGCAACCGAGCCGGCGCCGGTACCCACATCCCACAGCAACTCCCCCGCAAGGGGGCGCAGATGGGCCAGAGCGGTGGCCCGGACGTGATGTTTGGTGATCAGCCCGTCATGCTCAAACACCTGATCCGGAAGCCCGGGAGCGCGGCCCAGCACGTGGCAGTGGCGGTCCTCGATGAATGCCTCGTCGGTCATGGCCCACATCCTCCCATCACGGCGCTGTCTGCCCCAGCCCGCCCCACTGGCACGCATCGGGTGGGCCGACACAGGGCTGACGTGATGCACGGCGCGATAAGCCGCCCCACTCGCGAAGCGTGCGGGCGCCGATGCCATGATGATGGCGTTGAGGGCGATGGAATTCCGGTGCAGATCCGGAGCGGTCCCGCCACTGTGAGCGATTCGTCGCAAGCCAGAGCTTTCCCCTCGGCCGGTGCACCATCTGGTGCCACTGATCTGAAGGCGGCGCGGATCCGCCAGGAGGACCACATGACGACCCTGTCGAGCACGCAATGAGCCGCGGAGTGCCTCCGATTGTCCCCGACGACGGTTTGACCACACGAACACGGCGATTGAGGCCTGTGGTGATCGTCAACACCGGCGACGGCAAGGGCAAGACCACCGCCGCCTGCGGGATGGCATTGCGGGCATGGGCCCAGGGTTGGTCCCTGGGGGTGTACCAGTTCGTCAAGTCAGGCAGCTGGCACACCGGAGAACAGGACGCCTTCTCATCACTGTCCAATCTGGCTGGTTCCGGCGAGGTCACCTGGGAACGCATGGGCACCGGATGGTCGTGGACCCGCACACCCTCCATTGACGCAGAGGCCAGTGCCGTGGCTGGCTGGCAGCACATCCGCGCCGGCCTGGAGCAGGAAAGACACAGATTCTGGTTGCTGGATGAATTCACCTACCCCATGGCATGGGGCTGGATCGACGTCGACGAGGTCGTCGAGGTGCTGCGCGCGCGGCCAGGGACCCAACATGTCATCATCACGGGACGGCGTTGCCCCCAGCCGGTGCTCGATCTTGCAGATCTGGTCACCGAGATGACCAAGGTGAAACATCCCTTCGATCAGGGGCAAAAGGGACAGGTGGGCATCGAATGGTGACCTGCAGCGCCCGTCTGGTCGTCGCAGCACCAGCTTCGGGGCACGGGAAAACCACGGTGGCCACCGGTTTGATGGCCGCCCTCACAACGCGCGCCCTGAAAGTGGCGCCCTTCAAGGTGGGCCCGGACTACATCGATCCCGGCTACCACACACTGGCTGCGGGGCGTCCCGGCCGCAATCTGGACCCGGTGCTGTGCGGCGAGGATTTGATCGCGCCCCTGTTCGTCCACGGGTCAGACGGCTGCGACATCGCCATCATCGAGGGTGTGATGGGCCTCTTCGACGGGAAACTCGGGACACGCGGCTTCGGGTCCACAGCTCACGTCGCCCGCCTGTTGGCAGCACCTGTTCTTCTGGTGGCCGACGTCCGTCACACCTCGCGCAGCGCCGCGGCCCTGGTGGCAGGCATGCACAGATTTGAGCCTTCGGTACCGGTGGCCGGGGTGGTTCTGAATCAGGTGGGGAGCCCCCGGCACGAACGAGAAATCCGGGACGCGATCGCCGAACTCGGGATTCCCGTCGTGGGGGCGCTGCCACGCCAACTCGACATCGAGACACCATCACGGCATCTCGGACTGGTGCCCGCAGCCGAGCGGGAGGATGCTGGCATCCACGCCATGGGAGAAGCCGTGGCGCATCACCTGGACCTGGATGCGATCATCGCCCTCGCCCGCACGGCAGGGCCCGTCGCATCCGCGGCCTGGGATCCCGCCGACGTTGTCTCACCACCCTCATACCGTCGTCCCAGAATTGCCGTGGCCGGGGGCCGTGCGTTCACCTTTCGCTATCCCGAAACCGACGAACTGTTGATCGCTGCAGGGTGTGAGCCAGTCGTTTTTGACCCGATGACCGATGCAGCCCTTCCAGAAGGGGTTTCAGGTCTGTGGCTGGGTGGGGGTTTCCCTGAGGTGCACGCCATCGAACTCGATGCCAACAAGGGCCTGCTGGCTGACATCCGTCACCAGGTGGGATCGGGGCTGCCCACAGTGGCCGAATGCGCCGGTCTCCTCTACCTGTGCCAACAGGTGGACGGCCACGACATGGTGGGGGCAATCGCTGCCACCGCCCAGATGGGTGCCCGCCTGAGCATGGGATATCGCACTGCCACCACCGAGCAGAACACCCTCCTGGGTCGTGACAACGAAACCATCACGGGCCACGAGTTCCACCGCACCGAAATCTCGGGCCACCCGGTCGAAACGCCCGGCCCGGGCGAGGGCCCCATCTCCATCGATGCCCCGGGCTGGTTGCTTGACGGGCGCGCCGATGGCGTGGCCACCACTTCCCTGCACGCCTCCTACCTGCACGTGCACTGGGCAGGCCATCCGCAGCTCGCCCAACGTTTCGCCAATGCGGTGCACCAGCATGCCAGCGAGCAGGAATCCCCTGACACCAACGTCCCTGACCTGTGGCACCACGGCGACCGGGATCTGGGGGCTGGCCTCGTTGATTTCGCCGTGAATGTGCGCCGTTCCCGAACTCCACAATGGTTGATGGAGGAACTCACCCGGGGTGTCGACTGGTCCGGATATCCAGACGACGCCCCTGCACGCACAGCAATCGCCACGCACCACAACGTTCCCGAGACAATGGTGCTGCCCGTGGCCGGTGCGGCCGAGGCGTTCACACTGATCGCACGGGCCCTCGGCGGCTCCAGCGTGGTGGTGCATCCACAGTTCACAGAGCCCGAAGCAGCGCTTCTGGCAGCCGGGCGAGCGCCACAACGACACCTGCTGCTCGCCCACAACGGCTTCATCCTCGATCCGGGGCAGGTACCCGCCGCCGATCTTGTCATGGTGGGCAATCCCACCAATCCCACGGCTGTTCTGCATCCGGCGGAGGCACTGAAGGCTCTGCCGGCGGGCGTGCTTGTGGTGGATGAAGCCTTCATGGACTCCATTCCCAATCAATCGGAGAGCCTGATCAGCTCCGAAATGCCGGGGCAACTGGTGCTGCGTTCGCTCACCAAGACCTGGGCCATCGCGGGTATTCGTGCGGGCTACGTCGTCGGCGATCCGGACCTGATTCGTGTTCTCGCGGGCCAGCAACCACCCTGGTCGGTCTCCACCCCGGCCCTGACCGCAATGGTGGCCTGCCTGCGAGCTTCGTCTTGTGTGGAGGCTGACACTCTCGCTCGTGAAAGTGCTGTGTACCGCACCGACATCGTGGAACGGCTGCACCGCATCGGGTTGTACACCGTGGACGGCGCGGCACCCTTCGTCCTCGTCGACACGTCCCCCATGGGTGGCGCGTCCCTGCGTGAACCGCTGGCAGAGCAAGGATTCGCCGTCCGTCGGGGAGAAACCTTCCCCGGGCTCGGCCCCACATGGATGCGCTTGGCCGTACGTACCCCCGAACAACACCGGCGGCTCGTCGCAGCCATCGCCCACATCAAGGAGAAGACATGGGAACAACACTGATACCCGGCGAGGTCGTGCTTGTCGGGGGTGGCCCGGGGGACCCCGAGCTGATCACGGTGGCGGGGTTGCGCGCCCTGCAACAGGCCGACGTCATTCTCCACGACAGGCTCGGTCCGGTGAGCTGTCTGGATGACCTGGACAACGATCCCGAACTCATCAACGTCGGCAAAGTTCCCCGCGGACCATTCACCCCCCAGGAGCACATCAACGAACTGTTGATCGAGAACGCCCGCAAGGGCCGCAAGGTGGTCCGGCTCAAGGGCGGAGACTGCTTCGTCTTCGGACGTGGCGGCGAGGAGTGGGTGGCCTGTGCCGAGGCGGGAGTTCCCGTCCGTGTCATTCCCGGAGTGACCTCCGCGGTCTCCGTACCGGCGCTGGCCGGGGTGCCTCTGACACACCGCTCGCTGGTCCAGGGTTTCACCGTTGTCTCAGGACATGTTCCGCCGGATGACCCCCGCAGCACCGTCAACTGGAAGGCCCTGGCCCAGGCCAATACCACCCTGGTGCTCCTGATGGCGGTGAAGTATCTGCCGCAGATCACATCAGAGCTCATGGACTCCGGCATGGCCGTGCAGACACCCGCCGTGGTGGTGCGCGAGGGCTCACTGCCGACGCAGAGCGCAGTGTTTTCGACACTCGAACACGTTGCGAAAGACGTCCTCACAAAGGAGATCACTCCCCCGGCGATCGTGGTGATCGGCGAGGTTGCCTCCTTGGCGCTGGGGGCATGAGCCGCGGGCCCTGACGGGGGCCCTTGATCTCAGAGCAACCAGTCGAGAACCTGCGCGATGGTGGACACCACGGGGATCCCCTCGGGTGTCTTCGGACGTCGGATCATCACCACGGCGGCCTGCCTCTCGGCGGCAGCGTGAAGCTTCGCTTCGGTGAGTGAACCGCCGGAGTCCTTGGTGACCACCACGTTGATGTTGTGCTCGGACAGGAGCTGCCTTTCGCCCTCCGGCGTGAAGGGGCCCCGGGCACACAGCAGAACCCACCGGGGTGGCAGAGCGTCAGATGGCGGTTCAGCCACCCGCGCCACCACGCGCCGGTCCCCCAAACGCTCGGCGTAATCCAGTGTGTGCTGCCGGCCGACCGTCAACAGGATGGGGCCTTCCAGCTCGGACACCGCCACAACGGCATCCGCGTGCCCGTTCACCCAGTGCCATCGATCTGCCAGGCCGTGTTCGCTCCATCCGGGACGGGCCAACCTCAGAAGGGGCACCCCCACCTCGCTGCACGCCAGCACCGCGTGACGGGTCATCGCCTCGGCAAAAGGGTGCGTAGCATCCACCACGGCGCGCACACCAGCGGAGCGTAGATACGCCGCCAACCCGGCAGCTCCCCCGAAACCACCGCTCCGCACGGGCCCGACGGTCAGTGGCTGACTCGTACGCCCCGCCAACGACAACATCGCAGGCGTACCACGATCCAGGAGTGCTTGCGCCACCTCGCGCCCCTCCGCAGTCCCCCCCAACACAAGAATCACGCCACCCATCCAAGCATGTGCGCACGGCCCGGTCTCACATCTCAACCACTCACCCCGGGCCGATCCCCTCACGGGAGTGTGCCCACTAGAATCCGAGGGTGCTCCTCTCAGATCGACGATCGGCTCTGCTGGCCATACTTCGGGTGCGCGGAGCCGTCCGCGTGGAAGATCTGGCGTCGGAACTGAGAGTCAGCGGCATGACCGTCCGGCGGGACATCGACGCACTGGTGGAAGAGGGGCTTGCCACAAGGGTTCCCGGCGGAGTCACCGCCGCGAATGGGACCCCACATTCAAGCCAGTTGGATGCAGCAATTCACCGACGCCGCCCCGAAAAGCAGGCAATCACGCAGATGGCTGCAGGATTGGTCGAGCCCGGAATGGCAGTCGGCCTTTCCGCCGGAAGCACCACTTGGTACCTCGCCCAGCAGTTGATCAAGATTCCCAACCTGACGATCGTCACCAACTCCCTCGCCGTCGCCGACCTCTTCGAGGATGCGCCCGACGCCGCGGAAGTGGGCACCAGCGTGGTGCTGACGGGTGGCATACGAACCCCGGGCCGTGCACTCGTTGGTCCTGTCGCCGTACGATCCCTCAGCTACCTGCACTGCGACCTGACGTTTCTCAGCGTGCACGGGATCCACCCGGAAGCGGGACTGACCACCCCCAACATCCTGGAGGCGGAGACCAGCCGGGCCTTGGCGGCATCGGGTGGACGAACCATCGTCGTGGCTGACCACACCAAATGGCAGGCGGTGAGCCTGACGACAGTGATCGATCTCGCGACCGTTGACCTTCTGATCACCGACGATGGGATGACCGAGAAGGAAGTCAACGAGGTGAAGACTCTCGTACCGGACGTCCGAATTGCGGCCGTGCATTAAGCCCATACACTTCGCCTGACCGACAGCACAGAGGGGGATTCAGGCGGTGCTCGCACGCTCAAGCACGGAGAACGGGACCGTCACCTGCTCCACCGGCAAGTCCCTCGACGGCGCGGTTGTCATCTGCCTGTTGAGCAATGAGAGGGCGCAGGAAACCATCAGTTCCTTTTGCGGTTCGACAGTGGACAGGCTTGGCACGGAGAAGGCGCCCATAGTGACCCCATCCATCCCAATCACCCTCACATCACCGGGCACCGAGATCCCGTGCGCCGACAGGGCTGCGAGTACACCGAAGGCAACCGAGTCGTTGGAGCACACCGCCCCATCGAAGTGCACCCCGTCGTCGATGAGCCGAGAAGTTGCGGCGTAGCCCTCCTGCGGCGTGAAGGCGGCGACGCCAGCCGCCAACGCGGGGTCAAACGGCATGCCGCGCTGCTGCAACATTGATCTGTATCCCGCGAAACGCCGGTTGGACGCATCGGATGCAGGTTCCCGGGGCCCGATCATCGCTGGCCGGATGCACCCCCGCATCAGAAGATGCTCCGTCGCGGCGGCGGCGGCGGCGTGGTTGTCGATGGTGACGTGCGCGAAAGGGCTCGAGACGATGTGCTCGCCCAACAGCACGAGCGGGCCGGGGCTGGCCCGACGGGTGAGATCGGAGACGCTCAAGGATCGTGGGATGTGGAGCAGTCCATCGGTCAGCGGGACACCGACGCCGTTGGCGGCGTTCACCTCTCGCTCGTGGTCACCCCACGTCTGGAAGATGACCAGGGACAAGCCGTAGTCCTCGGCGCGTCTGACGACGAGCGCGGTCAGTTCCGCGAAGTACGGCTCATTCAGGTCCGGCACGGCGAACAGGACTGTTCGGAGCCCCGCTGCGCTGGCCCTGAGACCTCGGCTGGCGGGGTTCTCTCCCGTGGCGGGAACGGGCAATCTCATTGTTGAACACGCACGGAAATCACCCGTGCTTCAGATACTCCGTTGGTGCTGGAAACCACCAGCCGCAACGCAGTGAACGAACCCGCCTCAGCCAACGAATGCACCGGCTGTCGCCTCCTGTTGTCCTGCTGACTGATGATCGTAGCCCAACCGGTCTCCGCATCTGCGCCTACGGGCAACAGCTCAATACGGTAGTCCTTCACCAACTGCGGCATGACCTCATACGGGAACTTGTGGTGGTGCAGCGTGTTGAGATCCACGTCCACATCGTCGTCGAGAACGAGCCGGACCTCGGAGGCTTCGATCGGCAAGTCCCAGTCCAGACGAAGCCACTCCCCCTCGCCATCGACAACGGTGCCGGAAGCCCACATGTTCGGGCCTCCGAAAGGTCGCTGGAATCCTCCGATCACCTGTGCCGGTGCAAGCGCCTGCGATGCCGGGAGAGCAGTGAACTCGATGGAACGGCCGCGCAACGGCTTGCTGGGCCAACGCATGAGCACCGACTCGGTGTCCACATCGACATTCTGGTCATCGGCGTCGGCACGCTGCACAAGCACCAGGACCCCGGGAGGCAGGTCAGTTGTCGTGTGCAGGGTGATCTCGGGGTTGGCCTGCAACACAACGATCGCATTTCCCGCCACCTCCGGCGAGTACGGTGTCGTCACCTCCACCCAGACCGGGTCGTCGGAAGCTGCGATCCGCACGGAGGTGGAGGCCTCGAGTTTGCTGGGAACAATGTTCTGGGGCAGATCCGGAGACCAGACCTCCGCGACGAGACTCGCATCCGAGGAGGCGCTGACGAGCAGGCGAACCGATTCGAGTGTGGGATCAACGGGGATCACGAGCCCAATCGTCGTCGACAGTGGCAGTGGCTCCCTCACCGCCTTGGCGATTCCACCTCCGCCTGTCACGGCCTCGCCCGCCTCGTCGTGGGTTCCCACGAACTGACGGAAGGACGAGGCCGTCACCGTCGCCTGCAGTGCCAGATCCTCGGGATCGCGGTTGGCCACACCGATGAGGGTGGCATCCTGGCGCAGCAACGACTGCTGCAGTCTTTCGACATGCCCCTCGGCGAGCTGTCGCGGGGTCGTTCCCAGTTCCCGGCACAGAAAGGCCGCAGTACCGACAGCCTGGCCCATGGCAGCACAGGTGGCCATGACACGAGCCGCCCCGAAAGCGACGTGGGACGCGGAGAAATCGCGACCAGCCATGAACATGTTCTCGACATTGACCGAGTACAGCGTGCGATAAGGGATCTCAAAAACGCCGTTGGAGAAACGCTGCTTCGCCGCGGGGTCCGCGGAGTACATGCCTGCCGCCGGGTGAAGATCGATGGACCAGCCACCGAAGGCGACCGAGTCGGGGAAGCTTCGCTGTTCAAGGACGTCATCCTGGGTGAGGGTGTGATCGCCTATGAAGCGGCGGTACTCGCGCTTTCCGGGAACGTTACCAATCCAGTCCATGGTGAGATTCGCGGCGTCGAATTCCCCCGAGTTCTTGATGTGGTCCCAGATCCCAAGGATGACGCCGCGCAACTCGTCACGGATCCGCTCGTTGTCCTCCACAATGTCCATCTCACCGCCCCACTCGATCCACCAGTAGTGCCCCCCCGAATCACCACTGCGGATGACACGTGAGACCGGGATCGGGGTCGTGAAGATGTCGATTGCGGACTCAGGTGCCACGAACTTGACGGGGTACCCCACATCCCGGGTGTAGAACAGCAATGTGGAGCCGAGGAACTCCGCCGTCGCCTCCTCGGGCGCCCACGACTCACCGAACTCGGAGCGCGCCTCTTTGCCCAAGCGGTAGCGGGCACCCGCCAAATGACCCACCAGCCCGTCGCCCGTCGCATCGAGAACCAGTGGTGCATGGAAGGTTGTCAGGATCTCAGCCCCCATCGTCCAGCCGGTGACGGCGTCGATGTGGCGACGAGCCTGCGGCCCCGATGCCTCCACATGCCGGACGTCTGTGTTCAGGAACAGCTCAATATTGGGCTCCCGCCGCACAGTGTCGAGCACGACGTCATCCCAGTAGATGGGGTTTCCCTCCGGGTTGCGGTACTGGTTTTCCACCAGCATCTCCCCGATGATGCCCGTCTCTCGCGCCCAGCGCTGGTTCCCGTGCGCCGTCGCCCCACACACCCAGACCCGAATCTCCGACGACGAGTTGCCGCCCAGGACCGGGCGGTTGTTGATGAGGGCGACTCTCGAGCCGAGCCGTGCCGCGGCGACAGCTGCGCTCACGCCCGCGAGGCCGCCTCCAACAACGAGGAGGTCGGTCTCAACGGTCTGTGTCTGCATGGGGTTTCACTCCTGAGCGTGGTTGAACAAGGGGGCGGTTCGGGTCAGCCAATGAGATTCATGGCCTGCTCCTTGGCTGCAGCCATGGCATCTGCCGGACTGGACTGGCCAACGAGGACCGCCTGCACCTGCTCCGAGATGGCCGCATCGATCTGGCCGTACTGGGGGAAGGCCCAGAACGGGCTGGGGGTGGCGGTGGCCGTGATCTTCTCGGTGAAGGCTGCGATGAAAGCATCCGAGGCAACCGAATCCGCGGCAAGACCGGCTTCTGTGGTGGGCGGCAGGCCGAGGGAATCGAAGTAGGCAACCACGGTTTCCTCATCAGAGGTCAACCACTGTGCAAACTCGGCTGCAGTATCGGCGGCATCCCCTTCGACGACCGCGACGACGTGCCCCCAGGCGAGTGCCCGCGGAGTATCACCGGAATCCTTCACAGGTCGGGCCCCCGGAAGGAGCTTGCTGGCGAGATCCGGGTCCGGGGAGTCCGCCACGATCCCGGCGCGGCCGACGGGCGCATCGTCGTAGATGGCTGCCTTGCCCTGGCTGAACAATGATCGGGCATCGAACCTGTCGATATCCGCACCGATGAGGCCATCATCGTAGAGCTTCTTGTACCACGTGACCGCCTCGATCGAGGCGTCGTCGCCGATGGTGACCTCACCGTCTTCAACGAGCGAGCACCCGAAGGTCTGCATCCAGACCTGTACGTCCTTGAGTTGGGCAACCTTGGTGGAGGCGGCATAAGGGATGGTGCCGTCGTCAAGTCCCTTCAGCTCCCGGAGCAGGGCCTCGAAACCTTCGATGTCTGAGGGGATCGAATCTGCACCAACCTTCGCGAGCAGCTCCGCGTTGGCGATGAGTCCAATGGCACCCATCGTCCATGGGAGACCAACCTGCACGCCGTCGAACTGACCGACGCTGAGGCCCGCTTCGGTGTAACCCCGTCCTTCGGCCATCGGCGCGAGGTCCTTGAGTTTGCCAAGAGCGGCCAGCGTGGCGAGCCAGGCAATGTCGAGCTGCATGGCACCGCTGAACTGGTCACCGCGCACCTGCAGCGTCAGCTGATTGAGGTACTCGTTGAACGGGTACGACACTGGCGCGATGCTGATGCCCTTCTCCGCACCAAAGGTCTCCAACTGCGAGGTGATGACCGGTTTGGCCGCTTCCTCACTGATGGACCAAGAGGCAAAGCTGAAGTCCATCGCTGCCGCAGCGGTGGTAGCACCAGCGGTGCTGGTGGATGCGGATGTGGTGTCGGAATCTGAGGAGCTGCAGGCTGACAGGGCGCCAACGCCGGCGCCGGCAGCCATGAACTGGAGTACGTTTCGACGGCTGAGGGGAAGAAACCCCTTGGGAGAGATGGTCATCTTTCGGTTCCTTTCGAAGGGTGTTTGTGCGACGGGTGATGCGGGATCAGCCTTTGACCCCACCCGCCGTGAGTCCTCCAACGAAGAACCGTTGGAGGGCAATGAAGCCAATGACCACGGGGAGAGAGACGACGAGTGAAGCCGCCATCAGCTCGGGCCATGCAGTGGATGCCTCACCAATGAATGTGTTCACCAGTCCGGGGGGCAGGGTCTGCTTGTCCGGGCCGGCCAGGGTGAGGGCAAAGATGAAGTCATTCCAGCCCCGCACGAACGCAAACAGACCGGCGGCCACCAGACCGGGCGCGGCCAGGGGCAGCACCACGACGACGAACGTCCTGATCCTTGACGCGCCGTCGACTTTCGCGGCCTCGATGAGGTCGTTGGGAATGGTGTCAAAGAATCCTTTGAGCATCCACACGCACAGCGGAAGTGTGAAGGTGGTGAACGAAAGTACGAGCGCCGTGTAGGTGTTGAGCAGGTTGTACTCGCTGAAGACGGTGTAGAGGGTTACGAGCAGCAGTGCCTGGGGGAACATCTGGGAACTGAGCACCAGGTACATCAGGGAGCGTCGTCCGCGGTACCGGTACTTGGAGAAGGAATATGCCATGGCTGCCGACACCACTACCGACAGCACCGCTGTGATGATGGACACGATGAGGCTGTTGCGCAGGTATCCGAACAGCGCCGCGTTCTCCAGGAGCGCTCGGTAGGAGTCCAGCGTCGGGGACGAAGGGAAGAGCTTCGGCGGATAGGCGAAGACTTCGGTCCGTGGCGTGAGCGATGTGGCGAACAGCCAGTAGATGGGAAGAAGAGCGAAGCCGCCGAACAGGACGACGACAATCCATGCGGAAACAGAGGTGCTGCGGGCTTGTCGGCGAGACGGTGTCTGCTCGGCTTGTCGTTGCTTCCTGCCGCTGTTTCGAGTCTGTGGTGTGGCGGAGATCTGAGTCATCACTCCTCCCCTTTCTCCGAGAAGTGGATGTAGACGACCACCAGGATCCCGAGGAGGATCATCCACAGAAGTCCGAGCGCACCAGCTTTACCGAGGTCATAGCCGCGGAAGGCTGTGTCATAGACAGCCGTCGCAAAGGTATGAGTGCTTCCTGCGGGTCCCCCGCCGGTGAGTACGTAGATGATGTCAAAGTGCTGAAAGTTCCAGATGAACTCAAGCAGGAGGACAAGTCCGATGATGCCCTTGAGATGGGGCAGAGTGATGGCCGAAAAGCGCCGTGTCACACCCGCGCCATCCACCTCTGCCGCCTCGTAGAGCTCCGGCGGTACCGTCTGCAGACCGGCAAGGAGCATGACCATCATCCATGGAAAGCTCTGCCACGTCTTGGCGATGATGACTGCTGCCATCGCGCTCTGGGGTTGAGCAAGCCAGGCTTGTGGGGCGTCAATGACTCCGATGCCTTCCAGCAGTGCGTTGAGAACGCCGTAGTTCGCGTTGAAGATCCACATCCACAGAAAGGAAACAACCACCCCCGGCACCAGCCATGGGATGAGCATCAGTCCTCGGATGGCGTTGACACCCTTGATGCGGGTGTTCAGGGCGAGCGCCAGCCCAAATCCAACGATGAAGGGCAGCACCGTCGTTCCGATGGTGAATGTCAGCGTCTGCCCCAGGAGCTGCAGAAACTCGCCGTTGAGGACATCGCGAACGTTCTGCAGGCCTACGAACTCCCGTCCGGGGAACAGCAAGCTCTCCTTGAAGAAGGCGCTGATCAGGGCCGAGATCAGCGGGTAGACCACAACCGCCAGAAGTAGTGCGAAGCCTGGAAGGGTCAAAAGCAGCGCAAAGGCTCCATCGCCGAGCTTCGAACCACGGCCCACCCGCGTATTCGCCGTTTGTTTCATAGATGAACATCTCTGTGAGTTCGTGTTGTTGCGTCAGGACATCTATGTCCGACTCCTTGAGTCTCACGGTCGAGAATTCGTTTGTCAAGCATGCGGCAACACTGTTATTAATTGGTACTGAATGAGACATCTTGTTTCTCACTGGAGTATCGATGCCGATTTCCCACACGGCAGGTGCAGACACGAAAGGCGCGTGGGATGGACAGCGTCTTGGAGGCGCTTACCCCTGCTCCGAGCCACGATGCACTGTTCTCGCATCCTGGCCGTCAATTGCACGCCAACCGGATCCGGCTCAGCGAGCACCCGTTTCTGCCCCGTGGCGTGCGAGGTTCACCGCCACCTCCATGTCCTGGTTGAATTCCAGGCGGCGGCTTAGTCCAGTTCGCCGGAGCGCCACAGCCGGGCACTCGCCGCGAGGTCGTCGGCCAGCACCATCAACCGTGCCGACTGGCGCCCATCCGCGGTGCGCAGGAAGTCGCGGCCTGCTGACACCACTCGGGCAAAGGCAGCTGCCCGTTCCATGGCGATGCCGAAGTCACCGTCGAAGACACCCCTCAAAATGTCGTCGATGACGGAGCGCACCTCATCCGGACCGGTGGGATCAGCTCCTGCGACAGCATGGTTCGGCTCGGAGTAATGAACTCCCGCCGCGTACTCGCGGGCCGCCGCATTGAGGTCGGCCAACGCCCATTCCCGCAGCGTGTAGAGCCGATACAAGACACCGGGAAGTGAGCGCGCAGGACGAGTGGCCCAGAGATCGGCGAGCGTCGTGATCCCGACTTCATCCACGACAGCCATCAGCCGCTTGGTCACTTCAGGGTCGCTGCCGGCCCGGCCCACGTTCAGCAGGACAGCAGCCGTTTCATGGGCCGCGTGCAGTTGGGCCACCGGGTCGGTACCCGCTGCCATGATGTCGAGCGCAGCAGAGTCGCGCAGAACGGGGCGGCGGGGTTTCGGTACGTCAGGCATCAGTGCCCAGAATAGTCAGCCGCGCTGACCAGGCAAAGGATCCTGACCTCACACCGCGGAGCCCGGGCTCGGCATTTCGTGCCGGTACGTCCACGAGGTGAGCGCCGTGCCGAGCATGACCAGCAGGATGCCCCAGAAAATGTGGAGTGACGCCATCCCCGTTTCACCCAGGACGTATTGGGCCACGATCCCCGCAGCCAGTGCAATTGCAAGGACGACGTTCACCAGGCCCGCCGAGCGACGCAGCACCAGATAGACCATCGCGCCGAGGACGCTGACCACCATGGTGATCACTGCCGTCACCTGGTGATGGGGAAAATAGTTGCCCGAACCGCCAAGGAAAGCTGCCGCCCATCCAGCTTGTCCAATGATGCAGCTGATGATGAGCGTCGCGACGCTGCGCAGAATGATCAGATGGGGGTGAGGCAACTTGGGCCTTTGCATGTCGCCACTTTGCCACCTGCCGGGCTCAGCCGCTACGGCCCGCTCCACCCAGTCGGCGGCTTTCTCCGACCCATCCACACCCAGGTTCAAAACGGTGGGCAGGTCTGTCACGTCAGAAACCCGATGACGTCCTTCGCATACAAGTACTCGGCTCAACGCCAGGGGGAATGCACCTCAGCTGCTCCGACTGGGCTGACAGACTGGCTCCATGACTGACTCCCCCACACCCCAAACCCACATCGTCGTCGTGACGGGCGCCAATGGGCTGGTCGGTGCTCGCGTGTGCGCACAGCTGGTCGAGGCTGGTGCATCAGTGCGCGCCGTCGTCCGCCACAGCGGTTCAGCACCGCAACTGCCAGGGGTGGAGGAGGTGGTGGGCGACTTCACTGATGCGACGTTCGCAGAATCGGTGGTCCGCTCCGCAACCGCGGTCGTCACCACGGTTCACCCCATGGCCTCGGACGGGGACGCCCAACGACGGGTCGCTGTCCAAGGAACACCCGTACTGGCACGCGCGGCCCGCGACGCCGGGGTCCCACGGCTGGTGCACATCTCCACGTCTTCGGTCTACCACCGCTCCCCCGGACCGGGTGACGTGGATGAGTCCTCGCCGCTGGTGGACGACAGCGCGAACGACTACCCGGTCACCAAACGCGACACCGACGCTGCGCTTGCGGAGATCGTTGGCATCACCACTGTGCTGCTGCGGCCGCCGGCAATTCTGGGCTCGGGTCCACGGTCGACGTGGAATGCTCTGCGCCCCGCCGCCATCCGCGATCAGGAGAGTGCGCGGAGCGTCGTTCCCGACCAGACGTTTGCCTGGGTGGCTCTTGACGACCTCGGCGCGCTCGCCGCAGATCTGGCGACCGGCCGCATCCCGACGGCCGACGACCCTGCCGACGGCCCCGTCGAGGGCCGTTGCACTGCGCTCAACGTCGCTGGCACTAAATACGCGACGGTGCGTTGCTATCACGAGACGGTCTGCGAGAACCTCGGCGTGGAGCCGGTGTGGCGCGACGAGCCTGCGTGGACCGGACGCTACCTGGCAGAACGCGCCGCAGCATGGGGTTGGCGCCCGGTTGTCACCCTCGACGAAGCCCTGGCCGAGCTGGAGAATGACCTGCACGCATAGGCCTGTCCGCGGTTCCGCGCAGCTTCGGGACGGTTGGGGCCGGCCACGGGGGGAGCCCATCTCCCGCGACGAATCAGCGCACCTCGGGTGATCGTTTAACATGAACAATCTATGAACGTTGCACGAACTGCCGATCCGATCCGAACCCCACGCAATCTGTGGGGTCGTCTGATCACGCTGCTCGTCCCCATGGCCGTCATGGGCGTGGCGCTGAAGCTCGTGCGGATCCACCAGTTCTTTCCCTATGCCGGGGTGGCCGACTTCGCCACCAAGGTCTCCTCCGATGTTGCCTTCGGCGGCGCATGGGCCCTGTTGTGGGCACTGGGCTGCCTCTTCACCCGCGGCCACGTCCGGACACTGGTGTTCTACACCGCGCACGCGGCGACCGCTCTCGTGGGCATCTTCGCCGTCCTCAACCACGAGTACGTGCTGCGGACCGGCAATCCGTTGTCCTGGTCAACGCTCGTGCTCGCCGTTCGGGAAGGTGGGGAACTGGAGGCCCTGATCGGCTCACAGATCAGCACCGCGGCCGTCAGCCTGCTCGTCGGCGTCGGCGTCATTGTCCTTGTTCTGCCCCTGCTCCTTGGCCCATTCCTCAGCCGCCACCTGCGGCCCCATCCCAGAGCACGGGTCAAAGCGGCCAGTGTGGCGGGGCTCGTCGCACTTGTCCTCGCATCGGGATGGAGCGCCCCCACAGCGTCCGCCGCCTTCTCGCTCGCGCCGCCACTGCAACTGGCGATCACGCCAGTCCGGGCCGCCAATGCCTACCCCGAGGAACTGGCCACACAGACAGTCACCCCCACACCGGAGACCACACGCCTCATCGAGGGTGGCGGCGATCCCCGCAATGTGGTCATCATCACTCTGGAGTCGCAGCGTGCCGCAGCCACCCTGCAGGATGTGAAGCAGCCGGTCACTCCTGTCATCGACGAGCTCATGGAAACCTCCATCAGACCGGAACGCGGTTACTCCGTGTTGCCGCACACCTCCAAGGCGCTGACTGCGATTCACTGTGGTCTCGGGCCACCCTTGGACAGCAACAACACCGAAGCCGATCCCGGCAGCCTCCCCGGCACTTGCCTGCCGAGCCTGCTCGCAGAACAGGGATATGCCACGTCGTTCTTCCAGTCGGCCACCGAGAGATTTGAGCGGCGACGCGGCACGGTCGGCAATTTCGGTTTCGACGACTTCCTCTCGGTTGACCAGATGGACTCCAGCGGCTTCAACAGGGCCAACTATTTCGGCTACGAGGACGACATCATGCTTCAGCCGCAGCGCGAGTGGCTGGAAAAGAACGGAGAACAGCCATTCCTGCTGTCAATGCTGACAGTGACCGGGCACCACGACTATGCACTCACCGGCTACCCGGTCATTGATTTTGTCGAGCAGCCCCAGCTCAACAACTACCTGAACAGCATCCACTACCAGGATCAATTCGTCGGCAGGGTCATCGACATGTTCAAGGACCTGGGGCTGTACGAGGACACCATCTTCGTCATCGTCGGCGATCATGGGGAGGGCTTCGGGGAACATCGGGTCTTCCAGCACGACAACACCATCTACGAAGAGGGCATCCGCATTCCCTTCCTCATCCACGATCCGCAGCGAACCGGTGAACTTATTGAGGGTCCCGCCAACCAACTCGCCGTGCTTCCCACCGTCGTCGACCTGCTGGGCTTCGCACTCGACACCGACGCCGCCTACCAACCCTCGCTCGTCAGCGGAGAACCACAGGGTCCGGTGGTGACCACCTGCTACGCCCGCGGCAAGTGCACCGCCACCCTTGACGGAGACTTGAAACTCATTCATCACTTCGACGATCGGCGGGACGAAGTCTTCAATCTGGCGAACGATCCGCATGAGACGCAGGACCTCATCGAGGAGACTGACCAGGCCTGGATCGATGAGATGCGCGACATTGCCCTGCGCTGGTACCTGGACACCCAGAACAGCCACGCAGCCTTCCGCGACAGCTGACCTGAGGGGTCGGGCGTGGTGGCTTCCCACCGCCGCACCGCAACAATCCCACAGCGGTAGCAGGTCAGCTCTTCGGGTCCACCGACCGGTTCGGGAGCGCGCAGGCGTCGTCGACTTCCGCGACGACTTGCGGGTGGGTCGCGGGCGAGGGTCGTCGTCCTGCTTCCCAGTCGACCCCGGTGAGCACCGGCTGATCTTCAAGCGCCTGAACCTCGGCGGGATTGAACACTCTGGACCGCGTGAGGAACCGCAAGCCTTCGGGAGCATCGAGACTGAACCCGGCGCCCCGGCCCGGCACGACGTCGAGGACCAGTTGGGTGTGGCGCCAGGTGGCGAACTGCTGCGCCGAGATCCACACTGGCACGCTTTCCGGATCGCTTGGCGCATCGGGAAGCACTTGGCTGAGCTGGAGGCGCAGATCGAGCACGCCCAACAGCACCTCCCGATCACCCACGATGAACTCGCCCTGGGGATAACACATGGGTGATGAGCCGTCGCAGCAGCCTCCCGACTGGTGCAACATGAGGGGGCCGTGCTTTTTTCGTAGCAGGACCAGCAATTCCATGGCTGCAGGCAGCACCGCGACCCGGGGGACCAGGACAACGTCGGCCACCTCTGATGCTGTCTCCCTTGAGGCTCTTTGATCGTGTGGCATGAGCGCCACTTCCTTTCCCACGGTGAGTATCAGAGGGTGCATGCGTGGTGGGGCCGCCCCAGCCCCACCACTGTCAGCTCGTGCTCAGAAAAATCCTTGTGCTCCCGTGGCATAGGAGACCAGGAGGTTCTTCGTCTGCTGGTAGTGCGCGAGCATCATCAGGTGGTTTTCGCGCCCCATGCCGGACTGTTTGTATCCGCCGAAGGCCGCATGCGCCGGGTACTGGTGGTAGGTGTTCGTCCACACCCGGCCCGCCTGAATGGCACGACCCGCCCTGTACATCGTGTCGGCGCTACGGCTCCAGACCCCTGCCCCGAGACCATAGATGGTGTCGTTGGCGATTCTGATGGCGTCGTCGAAGTCCTTGAACGTGGTCACCGAGACCACCGGGCCAAAGATCTCCTCCTGAAAAACGCGCATGGAGTTCTCGCCCTTGAAAATGGTCGGCTGGACGTAGAAACCTCCGTCGAGGCCCGGAACCGAGTCGACGTCACCGCCGATCAACACCTCCGCACCCTCGGCGCGGCCGATGTCGAAGTAGCTCTTGATCTTCTCGAACTGGTCGGAGGACGCCTGCGCGCCCACCATCGTTGCGGGGTCCAGCGGATGGCCGCGCTTCACCGCTGCCACCCTGGGCAGAGCTCGCTCCATGAACTCATCGAAGATCGACTCGTGGATGATCGCACGCGAGGGGCAGGTGCACACCTCCCCCTGATTGAGCGCAAACATCGTGAATCCCTCGATCGCCTTGTCGAGGTAGCTGTCGTCAGCATCCATGACATCGGCGAAGAAGACGTTGGGTGACTTCCCTCCGAGTTCCAGGGTCACCGGGATGATGTTCTGGGTGGCGTACTGCATGATGAGCCGCCCCGTGGTCGTTTCACCAGTGAAGGCAATCTTGGAGATCCGCGGGCTTGAGGCCAGCGGCTTGCCTGCTTCGAGGCCGAAGCCATTGACGATGTTGAGGACCCCATCCGGGATGATGTCGCCGATGAGGCTCATGAGGTAGAGGATCGACGCCGGGGTCTGCTCAGCGGGTTTCAGGACGACGGCGTTACCGGCGGCCAGGGCCGGGGCAAGCTTCCAGGTGGCCATCAGGATGGGGAAGTTCCACGGGATGATCTGCCCCACAACGCCGAGCGGTTCGTGGAAATGGTAGGCCACCGTGTCGTCGTCGATCTGGGACAGGCTGCACTGCTGGGCCCGGAGCGCACCGGCGAAGTAGCGGAAGTGATCGATCGCCAACGGAATGTCGGCGGCCATCGTCTCGCGTACGGGTTTGCCGTTCTCCCACGTCTCGGCGACGGCGATCTTTTCGAGGTTTTCCTCCATCCGATCGGCGATCCGCAGGAGCACCAGCGAGCGCTCAGCCGGCGACGTGCGGCCCCATGCCGGGGCGGCTGCATGGGCTGCATCAAGTGCGAGCTCGATGTCTTCTGCCGTACCGCGGGCGACGGAGGTGAATGTCTTGCCATCGACGGGGCTGGGGTTCTCGAAGTACTCACCCCTGACCGGCGGCACCCATCGCCCACCAATGTAGTTGTCATAGCGCTTTTCGTAGCTCATGACCGAACCCTCTGCGCCTGGTGCGGCGTACGCAGCAGATGATGCAGCCCGGGGTGCCTGCTGGTTGTCGTCGACTTCCTTGTGCATGTGACTCCTTGGATATGTGATCGCCCATTCACCGTCGAAGGAGCGCGGGACACATCGATGTGGCCAGGAAGGTAGACAATAGGCCACATTCGGTTCACTTAATAGACCTCTTAACCAATGCAGGGCGAACCCGATACTCCAGATCAGCAGTAGAGCCCGTGTAGCCAGGCTGGGTTCCGGCAGGGCTGTGGACCCCACTGATGGCTGTGAACATGGAGTGCCCCTTTGATTGGTCGGGGCACACTGAGACGCATGACGTGGCTGTGCCAGACTCTCACGCATGTACTCGCCGAACGCCGCCTATGAAGCGGGCCGCCGGCTCGGTCGAAGGCATTCGGACCCATGGATCTCCGAGGATGAACTGCTCGCCCTCATTTCGCAAGAAATCACTCCTCAGATCCGCCCCCGCAACGCTCAGCTGATGCGGGACGCGGACTCATCCTTCTCACTTGCGGCAGGATTGACAACGCTGAGCGCGCTCAGTGTCGCTTTCAATCTCGCCCTCACCCACTACGGGGACAGACCCTGGATGCCCGTGATGTTCCTGCGGGTTCCGGAGCCATGGGTCATATGGGTTCCCGTGGTTCTTGCGTTCCTCACGATCCTGTCGTGGATCGGGTACTGGATGGCGAACGCGCGAGCACGTCGACAGCGACGGCGTCTACGCCAACGCCTGACCCGAGCGGCCTACAACGGTGCTGCCGAAACGCTCACGCTGAGACGGACCCGTGCGGCCAGGGATGAATCCCCATCGTCGAATACGACCCGGAGGACAAAGACCTCCGAGCCGCCCGTGAGGGCTTCTCTCCGCTCTTCAAGCGGACCCATGAGAATTTTCCGGACGATCACTCCGAGAGATGCAGAAGAACTCGCAGCACAGTGGATGCGCTCGATGGGGGCCGAGGACGTTGAGGTAACACGATTCCAGGGTGACGGTGGGATCGACGTGACGAGCAACGGGTACATCGCGCAGGTCAAACACTTCGCCACCAATGTGGGGGTTGCTCCAGTCCGGGAGCTGTCTGGAGTGGTGCGGATGAATGGACGCAGAGGCCTTTTCTTCGCCACCAACGGCTACTCGACCGGCGCCGTCGCTTTCGCCAACAACAGTGGGATTGCGCTGTTTCGCATGCATCCAGACGAAAACCGACTCACCCCTGAGAACGACATCGCCGCAGCCTTCCTCAAACACGGCCTCAATCCCTGAGTTTCAGCGCGGATCGTGACTGGTGGCCGAAGCTCAGTTCGCAGGCTGACGATGTGGTGCAGCGAGGCGCTTCCGGCTCATTCGCCAGTTGCGGCGCCAGTGATCGGACCCTCGAAGAGAGTCTGTATCGTCTCCAACTGTTCTTCCATTCCCTCGATGCCGTGCCGATCGAAGAGATACTCAGGGTCATTCCAGGTCACGACCGTCTCCCCGTCATCACCCTCGTACACCAGTACTTTCTGCGGGAGATCCATGCCGATCGTGCGCTGCTGCTGCATCAGCGGAGTACCCACCGGTGGGGCACCGAAGAGGATCAGCGTGGTTGGCGGGAGTTCGAGGTCGGCGTTGGCAGCGTTCTCGGCGTGGTCAATGGTGGTGAACACGCTCGGACCAGCTTCTTCGATGGCAGCGGTGATCCTGTCTGCCACCTCTTCGACGCTCCCCTGAGCGTCCACGGTCACGATGCCTGCTCCCTGGGAGACATCACCGGCTTCCGTCTCTTCCGCGGTACAACCGACGGCGAGCAGGCCCACGGCCGCGACCCCGGCGATGATCTGAACCGGGCGGTTTCGGGGAAGGCGGTTTGTCCGGGACATGAAGCTCCTTGGGCTGAAGGTTTTTGTGGACCACCCATCGTAGCTGAAGGAAACCCCCAGTCGGCTGGCACTTCAGCCAATCAACTGGGGGTTTCACACGTGTCCACGGGAGAGCGTTGAACCAACCCGAGGCACCGTTTGCCTACGTGTTGTGCAACACGTCAATCATTGCTCCCACGCCCTTGCCCGAAGGACATGCCTTCATCGCCGACGGCCTCGGACTCAGGCGAGGCGTCCCGCAATGGTGATGACGCGTTGTGTCATGTGCTCCAGTGCGTCGACGGTTGCTTCGCTGGGTTCATTCTGGTTGGTGGGTCCTGTGACGTGCGAGACGCCGTAGGGGTTGCCGTCGGCAAACTTCAACTGAGCGGTGTAGCCGGGTGGCACGAGGATTCCGCCGAAGTGCATGACCATTTGGTGGATGTGCTGCAGTGTTGTTTCCTGGCCGCCGTGCAGCGTCTGGGAGGACGTGAATGCGGCGTAGACCTTGTCGGCGAGCTTGCCCTGGCTCCAGGCACCGCCCAGTGTGTCGATGAAAGCCTGGAATGAGGCTGAGACGTTGGAGAACCGGGTGGGCGAACCGAGGATCACGGCGTCTGCCCAGATGATGTCGTCGGCCGAAGCTTCCGGAAGGTCTTTCGTCGCCTCGTAATTGGCGAGCCAGGCCTCGTTCTCGGCGAACACGGACGGGTCAACGGTTTCGCGAACGTGGCGCAAGCGGACCTCGGCGCCTGCTTCCTTGGCGAAGCGTTCGATGTGTTCGGCCATGGTGGTGCCGTGCCCAGTTGCGGAATAGTAGACGATGGTGAGTTTGGTCATGCGACTTCCTTCGACGTAGATGGTTTTGTGCCGGAAGGCACGGGTGTGGATGGACTGGGCCGATTGAGGTTCGCCAAAATCTTCCCTGTAGCGATCGTGAAGTTTTCCAGTTCTCGCGTGGTCAACGAGCTGAACACAAGATCCTTGACGGTCTGGGCGTGGCCGGGTGCTGCTTGCCTGATAGCTGCCACACCGTCGTCCGTGAGAACCACAAAAGCCCCACGACCGTCGTCGGGGCATTCTTCGCGCACAACGAGGCCGCGCTTCTCCATGCGCTTGACATGATGGGACAGCCGGCTTCGCTCCCACTGCAGCCCGTGCGCGAGATCAGCGACCCTGGCACGACGCTCCTTGGTCTCTGTCAGGTGAACCAAGACTTCGAAGTCCTGCAGCGACAAGGATGAATCACGTTGAAGTTGGCGGTGCAGTGCAGACGGGAGTTGTGCACCGACCGCAAGCCAGTTCCGCCAAGCGTGCTGCTCGGCGTCGGCGAGCCAGGGTGTGGGTGCGGTCATATCTCCACCATAGCGCACCTAAGTGACATGTCACATAAATACAACGACTTCATCAACATCGAATCATCGGCAACAGTAGTTGACATCTCACATACTTTGATTGTAATTTAGGTGATACGTCACTGAACAGATCGGTGACCGCAACGGATACGCGTACATGGAGGCTCACACATGCAGATCGGTATTTTCAGCGTCGGCGATGTCACCACCGACCCCACCACTGGCCGGACCCCGACGGAGTACGAGCGCATTCAGGCCCAGGTTGAGATCGCGAAGAAAGCCGATGACATCGGCCTCAACGTCTTCGCCACCGGCGAGCACCACAACCCGCCCTTCATCTCCTCAGCTCCCACCACGACGCTCGCGTGGATCGCAGCGCAGACGAAGAACCTGATCATGTCCACCGCGACCACCTTGATCACCACCAACGACCCCGTGCTGATCGCTGAGGACTACGCGAAACTGCAGCACCTCTCCGGCGGTCGCGTCGACCTCATGATGGGTCGCGGCAACACCGGCCCCGTCTACCCGTGGTTTGGCAAGGACATCCGACAGGGCGTCAACCTGGCGATCGAGAACTATGCGCTGCTGCACCAGCTCTGGCGCGAGGACGTCGTCAACTGGAAGGGCCGCTTCCGCACTCCGCTGCAGGGCTACACCGCCACGCCGCGCCCGCTCGACGGCGTACCTCCGTTCGTGTGGCACGGATCGATTCGCAGCCCGGAAATCGCTGAGCAGGCCGCGTTCTACGGTGACGGCTACTTCCACAACCACATTTTCTGGCCGTCGACGCACGCCGAGCAGATGGTCCATCTCTACCGGCAGCAGTGGGAGAAGCACGGCCACGGCCCCGCGGACACCGCGATCGTCGGCCTGGGTGGCCAGTTCTTCATGCGCAAGAACAGCCAGGATGCCTGGAGGGATTTCCGTCCGTACTTCGACAATGCCCCGGTCTACGGACACGGTCCATCGCTGGAGCAGTTCGTGGATGGCACCCCACTCAGCGTCGGCTCGCCTCAGCAAATTCTGGAGAAGACCCTGTCGTTCCGCGACTACGCCGGCGACTACCAGCGCCAGCTGTTCCTCATAGACCACGCCGGGCTGCCGCTCAAGACGGTGCTTGAACAACTCGACCTTCTGGGAGAGATCCTTCCCGAGATGCGCAAGGGAT
>JBQCZU010000012.1:0-72226 GCA_052089385.1 Arachnia sp. | reverse complement strand
TACGGAGAGCGCATCCGGCTTTCTTCACCAAGTAGCGCTCAAGAATGCCGCCTTCAATCCGGACAGCAACCCGTTGATCTGCACGCAGGGACGAGCTAACGGGATAAGCCACCCAACCCTCGCCGACCCACCATCCTCGCGAACAACGTCCATCAAGAAACCCTCAGGTCACTTGGCGGTCGCCCTCGGAGCAAGCCGTGAGGGCTCGAACTCGAGACTCTCCAAACAGCGAACAACGGTGGCCTCACCGCCGCTGAAGTCCGCCGACTCGAGCGCCTCTCCAAGCTGGATCCCGTGAGCCACACCCACTATCACCTTGGAGTCGTACCGTCGTCCATCATGCTCGACGAAGTACGATCTCGCCTTCCCAAACCCATGTTTCGCCAGGAACACCTCCCTACCCATCGAGTCGAACTCTGCCATCGCACTCAGAACGGCCGAACGAGTCGTGAGGTCCTTCAATCCCATACCCGCCACCGTAGACGTTCCCGATCATCCGCTCGCGACAAGGCAGGAAGTCGAGCGGCTACACCTAGAAAGCTCGCGCGAGGAAGGCTTTATCTCCTCGAACGGACACGGACGACCCTGAACTCGCTCGACGCGATCACTGCATCCAGCCCATCCAGATCGACCCGAATGCGCCCCTCTCGGTGCCCACGTTGAGCATCGCCACATCCCGACGTCCGAGGGCTGACCTCGTCCCACACCCGGCCGTAAGCGACCATGGCTCACGCCAGATGGACACGATGGTGGCCTCCCCGCGTCGCCGCGCTAATGTTCACCCATACCCCCGGGGAGCGCCGAACGGCGCTGAGAGTGCGGACAGCCCGCAGACCCGTCAACCTGATCCGGTTCGTACCGGCGTAGGAAGCAGGGCATCTGTCCGACGTTTTCGTCGGTGCGGGTCTCGACGTATCCGTGGGCCAGAAAGAAACCGCGATGAGTACTTACCTCACCCAAGAGACGGCCACCGCCGGTGCGACGCCCGATCAGCTCGGCATCGGCATGCGGCTGAGCATCCACCCCCACTGCGACGACTATGAAGCCGTCATCCTCAGCGCCCTCACCGATGTGACGAGCAACGGAATCTTCGATGATCTCGTTGTCGAAACCGACGAAGTCAGCACCTACGTCGGGTCCCGGAGCGAGCCAGCCGAGGAAAAGCTGGCCGCTTTCGCATCTGCCCTCACCACCGCGGCGTCCCGGCACTCCGACGGCGGACACGTGGTCGCCCACATCGCCCTCTCCCGTGGATGCCCCGGTGAGGTGGCGTGCAACCTCGACGTGACTGGCTTGCCGAGCGCTGCCCCGGTCGAACTGGCGGCCACGGGGATCACGGCCGCGGCCCAGTGGTCGCTGTACCCGCTGCTCGACGGCGACAAAACTGGCGGCGACCACATGGCCCACATCGAAGCAGCGATCGCTGCAGCACACACCCGCGACGTGACTGTCACGACGAACCACTACGCCACCAAACTGACCGGGGACCTCGCCGAGGTGCTGTGCACCGCCGTTGATGCATGGGCTCAGGTGGGGGCCGTCGTCCCCCACGTGGTCACCCATGTCACCGTCTCCGTCGGCTCACCCAGCCAGTCCCAGCACTGAGAGAAGGCAAACCATGACCTCCATACACAACCAGTCACCCACCGTTGCGAACAGCCGTGGTTGGGCCATGAAGGACCTCGTCCTCATGGTCGTCCTCGGCGTCGTCTTCGGATTCGCCTACTGGGCGCTCGTCCAGGCCTGGAGCGGGTTGAGCATCCTCATGGGACCGGCCGGAGACCTCTCCCAACACGTCTTGTTCGGGGGGTGGCTCTTGGTGTCACCGATCGCCGTGGCAATCATTCGTCGGCCTTTCGCCGGGGTGATCGCGGAGGTTCTGGCCTCCGTCGTCGAGGTGGTCTTCCTGGGCTCACCGGTTGGTCCAACGCTCCTGATCGCCGCGGCCATCCAGGGCGCCGGCAGTGAGTTGGCGTTTACGTTGACGCGGTACAAACGGTTCGGCTGGGGCACCTTCGCGCTCTCCGGGTTCCTCGGGGCCACCCTCGTGTTCTTCTACTCCGCCTTCAGGTCCGGTTGGTACGGCCAGGACATCTTCCTCATGCGTCTGGCCATGCAGTCCCTCTCAGGGATCATCCTGGGCGGGCTGCTCGCCAAGATTGTTGTCGACGCCCTCGCCCGTACCGGAGTCGTCGACAACTTCGCCATCGGCCGTGAGTCCACGCACCGATGAGTCAGCCCTTCATCACCCCCGATGTGGACGGCACTGCCATCGTTGAACTGAGCGACGTCACCGTCGTCTTCCCCCGACGCGCCGTGCCCGTGCTCGACGGTGTCTCGCTGCGACTCGAGCCCGGCGAACAGGTCGTGGTGCTCGGCACGTCAGGCTCCGGCAAGTCCACGCTCCTGCACGCGATTGCCGGTGTCATCCCGCACACCGTCACCGCGAGGATCACCGGCGAGGTGATGGTGGCCGGTACTGCAACGCAGGCCACGTCAGTGGTGGACAGATCCCGGCATCTCGGGGTCCTCTCCCAGGACCCATTCGCTGCCATCTGCCTGCCGATGGTTGAACAGGAACTGGCCCTGCCACTGGAGAACCAGGCGACGGAACCCTCGAGCATCGGCCCGCGGATCCGCTCCGCCCTGGACGCCGTCGGCGCCGAGCACTTGGCAGATCGGGCCACGGCACACCTCTCCGGCGGGGAGTCCCAGCGGATCGCCCTCGCGGCAGCGCTGGTGACCGAGCCCAAGGTGCTCCTCCTCGACGAGCCGACCTCCATGCTCGATCCCGCCGGGGTCGCCTCGGTCCGGGAGTCACTGGAATCGGCCACTGAGAGGTACCGGCCCGCCATCATCCTCGTCGAGCACCGCCTCGACGAGTGGGCAGGCGTGGACGGTACTGCGGGTCTCCCCCGACGTGCTCTGGTTCTCGGCGAGGGTGGGATGGTGCTCGCCGACGGCGCCACCGACAAGGTCATGCGCCAGCACGCCGGCATGCTTCACGCGGCCGGGTGCTGGCTGCCACTCGACGCCGAGCTCTACGCGCTGACGGGCGTGGGTGATGGGCTCGGCGCGACGGCGAACACCGACCTGCTCCGGGAACTCGCAACCGAACGCGATCCGCTTGTGTCGACGTCGGAGGTGCTCCTGTCAGCGCGCGACCTGTCGGTCGGACGGGAGACGTCGACGACACGGAAGAAGCGCATCGGCCGCCAACGGGCCGTGACCGACCCACGGGCCAGCCTCCTGTCCGGAATCGATTTCTCCGTGCATGCGGGGGAAGTGGTTGCTCTCCTCGGAGCCAACGGCGTCGGCAAGTCGACGCTGCTGCTCACCCTCGCCGGGTTGCTGCCACCGCTCGCAGGCTTCGTTGAGGGTCCGCGAGCAGGACTGGTGTTCCAGAACCCAGAACACCAGTTCATCGCCAGCACCGTGCGCCAGGAGATCGGCCACGGACTGCCCACAGAGACTGCCGAGGCCGTGATCGACACACAGTTGCGCCGCCACAGGCTCACCCTTCTCGCGGAACAGAATCCGTTCCGCCTCTCGGGCGGGGAACAGCGCCGGCTCAGTCTCGCCGCCATGCTCGCCAACGAACGCCCCGTACTCCTGGTGGATGAGCCCACCCTGGGCCTCGACAGGCGCGACGCCATCACGACTGCCGCGACACTGCGGGACATGGCAGACAAGGGCGGCGCCGTCGTCCTGGTGAGCCACGACCTGCGATTGGTGACCGGCTTGGCGGACCGGGTGATCCTCCTCGGCGACGGCGGGATGCTGGCCGATGGCCCCACCGAGAAGGTGTTCTCCGACGCAGGGCTTGTCGCCCGAGCGGGCCTCACTCTCCCCCCGCTCGTCGCCTGGCTCCTCGAGAACACCGCCGGCGCCGCAGCATCGGTGTTGGGGCGGCTCGATGACTTCGTGACCTCGCCGCGATACCAGGAGGCGGCCCTGTGAGCAGTTTCGCCGGGGTTGTTGCCATCGATTCCCCACTCGCCCGACGCAATCCCACGGTCAAGCTGGCGCTGCTCACCGTCGTCTCCCTGGTCGCGATGTTTCTCCTCGACCCACTCACCCCGGCCGGCCTCTACGTGCTCGGGCTCCTGGGGGTTGCAATGTCGGTGAGGATGCCCCCGCGCATCCTCGCCCTTGCACACCTGCCGTTCTTCGCCTTCGCCTTCGGCGTATTCGTCGTCAACGCGCTCTCGCGGCCCGGGACGATTCTGTGGCAGGCGGGCTTCTTCCGTGTCACCGCTGAGGGCCTGAGCATTGGGGCGGCACTGGCGGCGCGGACGCTGCTCATCGGTGTCCTCGCCGTCGGGTTTCTGCTCTCCACCGACGGGGTCACGCTCATGACGAGTCTGCACCAGAATGCGCGCCTCAATGCCCGGCTCACCTACGCGATCCTTGGGGGGTACCGGATGCTCCAGGAGATGCCTCGCGAATTCGCGACCATCCGTTTCGCCCACGCGGTGCGCGCGGACCTGCGCGCCAACGCCCGACCGCCGCGCGGCCCGAGACACCTCGGCGGGGTGATCTTCACACTTCTGGTGGTATCAGTGCGCAAAGGGGAACGGATGGCACAAGCACTGGAGTCACGCGGTCTGGGGTTGGAGCCCCGCACGACGTGGCGGCCCGTGCGTGTCACCGGCGCCGACTGGGGATTTGCGGCCGGCATCCTCGCCGTCCTTGCGGCCGTGATCGTCGGCAGCGCGGCCCTGGGTGTCCTTCAGGGCCCGGGCGCACTCTTCACGTGACTGACTGGACTGGTGTGCTCAGTGACCCTGAGACGGGCGTGACAGACTGGGAGCATGCGCATTGCACTCACCGGTTCCTCTGGCAAACTCGGCTCCGTCGTTGCACGTGAGCTCCGCGAACACGGCCACGACGTCCTCGGACTGGACGCTGTCGGAGAGCGCGGGCCGGGCTTCCTCCGTCTGGAACTGACGGACTATGGCCAGGTCATCGACGCCCTCGGGGGCGTGGACCGCTCCCCCGGCTTCGATGCAGTCGTCCACCTGGGCGCGATCCCCGCACCCGGCATCCAAACTGACGCCGCAACATTCCACAACAACATAACGAGCACGTTCAACGTCTTCTGGGCCGCAGTACGCACCGGGATCCGGCGCATCGTCTACGCATCCAGTGAGACCGTCCTCGGCCTGCCATTCGATGTCCCACCTCCCTACATCCCCGTCGACGAGGCGTACGCACCACGCCCCGAATCGGTGTACTCGATCGTGAAGACGCTGGAAGAGCAGCTGTCGCGCGAACTGGTGCGCTGGTACCCCGATCTGTCCATCACCGCGCTCCGCTTTTCGAACGTCATGTGGCCCGAGGACTACGCGGAGTTCCCCTCCTTCGACGCCGACGCCCTGCTCCGCAAGTGGAACCTCTGGGGCTACATTGATGCGCGCGACGGCGCCCACTCGATCGAGCGCGCCCTCGAGGTGGCGCCGGCTGGGTTCGACAACTTCATCATCGCCGCTGCCGACACGGTGATGTCGCGGCCGAACGCCGAGCTCGTGGCAGAGGTGTTTCCCGAGACCCCAATCCGCGGAAACCTCGGCGAGCACGACACGATGCTGGGCATCGACAAGGCCCGGCGGCTCCTCGGCTTCAACCCGCAACACTCCTGGCGCGACGAAGTCTGAGTCGGCGACCGGTGCTCCGTCTATGTTGGAGGCATGAGTGCTGATATCAACTTCTACTTCGATCCCGTCTGCCCCTTCGCCTGGATGACCAGCAAATGGGTGCGGCAGGTGCAGGCGCAACGCGACTACACCGTGGACTGGCGGTTCATCTCGCTGCGTCTGATCAACGCCGAGGTGGACTACGACGCGCACTTCCCCCCGGAGTATGAAGCCGGGCACACCGCAGGGCTCCGGCTCCTGCGAGTGGCTGCCAGGGCGCGGGCGGAACACGGTCGCGAAGCCATGTCACCGCTGTACGCCGCGTTCGGGGCACACATCTTCGACACCCCACCGGACCCCGAAGAGCAGCACGACGAGACAGACGTACGCGAGCGACGGGGCACAGTCGAGTACGCGGAGAAGGTCCTGGCACAGGCAGGCCTGCCCCTCAGCCTGGCGAGCGCCGTTGATGATGAGTCGTGGGACCCCGAGATCCGTCAGGAGACCGACGAGGCGCTCTCCCTGACCGGCAAGGACGTGGGCACACCGATCATCCATTTTCAGCCGCCTGAGGGCCTTGCCTTCTTCGGGCCGGTCATCAGCCGGCTTCCCAGCGATGCCATGGCGGTTGAGCTGTGGGACCACGTCGTGGGACTGGCAGCCTTCCCCGGTTTCGCCGAACTCAAGCGCAGTCTGCGCGAAATGCCACAACTGGCAGGACTCGGATTGGGCCCAGACGCTGTCGGACAACAGGAGGACTGGCACGGCGGCAGTCGGCGTCAGAAGAAATGACAGGCCCAGAAAAGGCAGGCAGCATGACTACCTCAGATGTTCGCAAACACCAGCAATCCATCAACGTCGACGCGTCCCCCGAGGCGCTCTACGATCTGGTCTCCGACATCACCCGCACCGGAGAGTGGAGCCCCGTCTGCACGAAGTGCTGGTGGGATGACGGCCAGTCCGCCCACGTGGGGGCTTGGTTCACCGGCCACAACGAACTCCCCCACAGGACGTGGGAGACCCGCTCGGTGGTAGTCGCGGCTGAGCGCGCCCAGGAGTTTGCGTGGATGGTGGGTGGCAGCCTCGTTCGCTGGGGTTTCACCTTCCACCCCACGGACACGGGGACGAAACTCACGGAGTCCTGGGAATTCCTGCCCGAAGGGATCACCAAGTTCAACGAGATGTACGGCGAGCAGGCCGACGCTGAGATCGCCGATCGTACGCAGCAGGCCCTCGACGGCATTCCCAAAACACTTGCAGCCATCAAAGAAATAGCCGAGTCCAGCAACGCTGCAAGGCTGGACGGGTAGCCGTTGTCCCGGTCAGCCGCTGCTCCTGTCCACGGCAATGGCGGTCCATAGTCGATCCTCCACCCAGGTCAGAGCCGTCAGCGACACTCCGTCCGGAAGGACCACGTCAAATGCCCCGGCGGGCGGCGTGGACGGGAGCACCAAGGACCGCGGTAGCGGCATTTGGGAGGCGCGCCCTGCTGCTTTGAGCACAGTCTCCGCGAGCGTCCAGTGCACGATCGATGCGTGGGGATTGTCGATGATGGCCGCCAGCTTGCGCATCGCGGCCGGACGTCGTCTCTCGTACTGCACATCCACGCCGACGGGGCGGGCAGAGCGCACCAACACCATCACGTTGTCGCTGTGACTTGCCGAGAACCAACACCCGCACACAGTGCACCTGGTTCGTCCATCGGCCAAGCGCTCGAGCATCGGTTGCGAAGAGCCTCTCGACGTGGTGCAGCAGGCATCCTCGGACATCCAGGCGCGCAGTCCCCGGGATCCGCTACCGGGGGGCCAGTCCCCCCTGCGCCGCTGCAGGCGCCACCACACCTGATGGCCACCGAGGACCGCGCTGTGCGTGGTGTCCACGGCGCATCCCCGCCACCCTGAATCAGGCAACTGTGTCAGTGGATCCCCCGGCTCAGTACTGGACAACGAAGCTCTGGAAACTGCCTCCGATGCCGTAGCCGGAAACCAGGACATTTCGCGGTCCGCCCGCCGTTGCCAGAGCAACGTCGTCGCCGTCGAGGCGCATGTGCTTTCCACTGGTGAGCCACCCACCAAGGATGATTCCGAGCAACGGGCTGGCACTCTGCATTTCACCGGTGATCGCCTTGGGATGGACGATAGTGGTGTCACTGCGCAATCCAAGACCTGCGAGTGCGGCTCTCTCGATGCGATCGATTGGTTCGTGTCCACACGCTGCCGAGATGACCAGGTCAAGTTCACTCATCCCAATCCCGGCTTGCTTGATGGCCAGTTCGAACGACCGCTGCCACGCTGACTCGTCCCATGCGATCCGCCCAGCGCCCGGTCCGTCTCCGGTCAGTCCCATGCCGGCAAGGATCGGCGCATCAACAGCACTGTCTGGATCCTGCTGACCGCCCCGCTCCAGAAGCAGGGCTACGCCCGATTCACAGTAGGCGATGCCGCTGTCCTGATTCGGCCGCAGCGCGTCGGTCGCCAGGTAGCCGGGGAAACCGCCATATCCAGCAACGAGGATGTCATTGACCTCTTCGGCAGCAACGACGATGGCTCTGTCACAGCTACCGTTGCGGATCAGTTGCTGTCCCAGGTGCAGGGCAGAAACCCCGCTGGCCCCGCCTGCACAGATTGTGGCGGTTGGCCCCCGGAGGCCAAACATCATGGCGACATGCCCGGCAGCCGCGTTCATCACCGTGTTGGGGAACAGTTTGCTGTCACCCTGCCCCTCAACCATGAGGCCTCGCTGAAACTCCTCGACTGTGGACAGGGGACCAGTCGACGTGGCGAAAACGAGTCCAGTGTCTGCAAGTTGGGAAGCGGTCAGTTTGTGGTTCCGGATGAGTTGCGACACTACTTGAACGGCCAGTTTGCTGAGCGGGTCAAGCCTGCGCAGAGCTCGCGGATTGATACCGTGCGCCAATCGTTTGGGGTCGCACCGCCCAATCATGGTTCCCTCACCCGACGTGGTGTCGACGCGATCTCTCGCCAGTGGGCTGGCCGTCGTGAACGCATCAAGAATTTCATCGGCGCTGGTGGCCTGACCGGCAACGGCCGCCGTACCCACGATTCTGCAGTTCCGGTCTCCCCCATCCTCGGAGGCCTTTCGTACCTCATTCCTCCCGGTGAGCGACCCGATGATCAGCGAAGCATTGTTGCCACCGAAAGCGAACGAGTTCGACACCACCACATCCACACGTCGATCGCGTGCTTGGTTGGGAACAATGTCGATCTCTCCGGCTGAAAGAATGTCGTTCAGGGCCGCCTGAGCGGCATCATCGTCGGGGATGAAGGTGGGGGGCACGCGGTCTTTTTCAAGAGCCATCACCGATACCACAGCCTCGACGGCGCCCGCCGCCCCCAAGGTGTGGCCGGTCATGGACTTGGTGGAGCTGATCGGAATCCTTCCATCACCCAAGGTCCGGATCACCTTCATCTCACCCTCGTCATTGGCCGGGGTGCCCGTTCCATGCCCATTGACGTAGTCCACGGCGTCGCGATCCAGACCAGCCATACGAAACGCATAGTCCATCGCCTTGACTGCGCCCCGACCCCGTGGATCCGGCGCTGTCGGATGATAGGCGTCGGCAGAGAGGCCGTAGCCCAGCACCTCTGCATGGATTGTTGCTCCCCTGTCGCTGGCCTGCTCCAACGGCTCAAGAATCAGAAACCCAGCTCCTTCACCGAGGGTGATGCCGTCGCTTCGGGTGTAGGGGGCGCAGTTCTTCAGCGACAGGACACCAAGACTGGAAAAGCCACCGAAGGACAGCCACGCAAGCGGATCCACTCCCCCTGCGACGACGGCGTCCGCCAAACCATCCCTGAGATACTCGACGCCATTGATGATCGCCACGGCACCAGCAGCACACGCATTGGAGTGGACAGTCCTTGGGCCGTGGAGAGCGAAAGTTCGGGCGAGCGCATCACCGGTGGCGTGCAGGGGATATTGGATGAGATCGAAACGATTGGTTCCCGTCAGACCGTGATCAATCCAGTCCTGATGGAACTTCTCACCAGATCTGGCACCGCCCAGCGACGTGCCCAGACTCAATCCGATCCTGTCATCGGAGAAGGGACGTCGATGACGCAGCCCAGCATGTTCGAGCGCTTCATGTATCGCAACCTCCCCCAATCTGACGGAGCGGTCCTTGCGTGACTTGCCGTCCTCCCGCAGGGACCTGACCTGTCCCGCTCGATCGCTCATCACACCCTTGCGTGGAACGATGGTGTTCTCACCAATACCCGAGCGGGCAGAGCAGAATGCCTCCCAGCTCTGCTCCGCTGTGTCACCAGCAGCCGTTGTCAGACCGAATCCTGTTATGACGATGCGCATCAGCGAACTCCGATCGTGGCTTCCCAGGACGCCGGATCCACGGCTGGTCGCGACACCGTGCGTACGGGAGAACCAGCGACAGCCAACTCCAGACCGGGGACTCCGTACGGATCATCGAGGAACAGGAGAACCAGGCCCATGGCTTGCCCGCAACGGTTGGGAGCCACCGACACCCTTCCAACGAGCGTGTCCCCGTCGAAGACCTCTGCTCCGGCGGCGCAGTCTGTCTCAGTCCACGCGGCGACAGTGCGACGGGTGGGTGCTTCAAGTCCCACAATGGTGTCCCCGACGAAGTGCCTCTCGTCTCCGAAGGTCATGAGCCATCCAAGGCCTCCCTCCAACGGGTTCATGCCATCCAGTTGCGCCGGCAGCACGGGATAGTTTGTCTCGACACAGATGCGCTCCAGGGACTCCGGGTCAATCCGGCCCCCACCAAGGCCTTCAGCGGCTTCAGCGAGGGACTGCTGGAGTGTCGGGTGATCAGCGATGACCACATAGCCGAACTCTGCGGTGATGCCCACCCGTGCCAGCATGAGGGCCGCGTTGTCGTAGCTTCCCACGGTGACTTCACCGAGCAGGACATCGGCGATGTTCCCGCCCCCCAGCAGCGGTTCGATGACTTCCCAGGACCGAGGACCTTCCACCGCGATCGCCTGGGCTGGATCCTCCTGCAGGGTGGCGTCGAAGCGTTTCGCTTCCTCAGTTGCGAGCGTCAACCACTCTTCGGCGACATCGACGATCAGAAGGATCGACTCCTCGAGCAGGACCGCGAGTACGACGCCAAGCGGACGCCCGTTGTGATCCAGCACGAGGGAATCAACGCAGCTGTTGGATGGTGCAAACTCGATGGTCTTTGCCAGGAGATGATCCACGAGCGCCTGGCGTTCAGGCCCCTCCACGCGCAGGACACTCGTGCCGCGCCGATACACGCCCACCGCATGGCGGATTGCTGTGTAGCTGTTTTCCAGGTCAAGCATCATGATCGTTCCTTCTCAAGTCGGTTGATGTCATTTCACGGGGTTGGTGTGGGGTCATTGGAGGGGCCGGATATCGCCCCATCCAGGGCAACGGACAATGCTGCCGCACCGCTCGGCAAGCCATGTCGCTGCAATTGCAGCGCGTCGGTCACTGGGCGGTCCGGGCTGTCCAGTGCCGCGGAGCAGGCCGCGACCTGTGCGGCGAGCGAGTAGGCATCAGCTCGAGGGACAGCCGCCAGATACGGGTTCTCAGCAAGCAGTGGGGCGAGTTCGCTCATCCATCCGAAGGGATTGACGAGGAACGGGAAGTCGAAACCGGGGAAGTGTTCTTCCATGTCGCGTCGCCACTTCCCCACGAACGCATCCTCTTCCCATGCATCATGTTCACGCGTCAGTGTGAGTACGGGCGTACCGACGAGTGCTGCCCGTGCCATCGCACCCGAGGTGATGTTGTCCGTCAGGAACAGATCTGCCGCCGCGAGCAGATCAGTGAAGTCATCAATCGGCAGCATGCCCGTGGTGATCACCTGCGCCCCGAGGTCGGCATCGACGACTTCGCCTGTGACTCCGACCAGTGCCAGCGGCTGCCCAATCCGCGAAACCAGCTCCCGTAGCCAGTTCAACCGGAGGATGAGATGAGTGTTGCGGTCCGGGTTGACCTTGCCAAGACTGGGTTTGGTCCATGCCTTGCTGGCCCAGTTCGACAGGGCAATGACCACAAGTTTCCTGTTGTGTTCAATGCCGAGCCGTGCGCGGGTTTCCGCTGCAGTGCGGCCCATTCGCGGCAGGGATTGGCCGTGCTCGTCGGCGAACAGATCAAAGGGCAGCACCGTGTGCGCTCCGGCAGAGCTCGAGAGTCCGGAAACAGGCACGGGGCGAAGAAGAGGAACACCTTCCGGGACCGCTGGGACTGCAACCGTTGGCGGGAACCACCGTTGCAGGGGTGCGGCACCTTCCCGATCAGAGACCGCAATCCGAAGTTGTGTGGGTCCTGGACCGAACGAGAGGGAGTCCACAGCAATCAGATTTCGCGCACCACTCAGGTCGCGAAAGTCGAAGCCGACGCGTTCCAGCCCCAACAGATGATGATCCGCCAGTACCAATGCGGACGTATCGACGGCTGCTGCCACCTCCCGGACCACCGCTCCAGCGGAGCGTCCCCGGGGCAGGACAGTCGCATTGAGACCCGCCGCCCGTGCGTACGCAAGATGCTTGGTGGAGACAAGGAACTCACTGGTCCAGCCCGATGGAAGGCGTCGGGAAAACTCGATGGCGTTGGCCAGCTCACCAATCGACCACGCACTGGGAGCGATGAACCGCACAATCTCAGACACGCTGTCCTCCGTGTGTCCCACCTGATGCCAGCACCTGTTCAGCGCTGCCGAGAGACGGCATGGCCATGACTTTCACACGCAGAGGTGATGTCCCACTGCCGAGGGCGACAAGCTGCGCCCCGGCGGGATGAGAGCGGAGAAACACCTCGGGGCGCTCCGCCTCCATGGGTTGCACGACGAGCGCACGACCATCTCGCAGCGCGACAGCCGCCGCCGTCACACTCCCCTGCCATGTGCTTCCCGGGGCTACCCTCCACACGCGGCTCTTGATCCGAACGACGAATTCAGGAGTCGGCTCTGTGAACGGAACGATGTGCACCGCGTTCTCGCGATCCTGATCGGCACCATCCATGATGACTTCCATCCAGGGGCCATCGGCTGGGACTACCGTCCAGGTTCCGGGGGCCTCAGTCTTGGAGAAGGGCAGGGAATCGGCATCGCCGGCCCATTCCACCCCTTGGTCCAGGTCGTCACGGGGCGCAAGCATCGCGCACCACAGGCCAGTCCGACGACGCGTCAACGATCCCCACGTGCCCCCGGACGGGTACGGCCCGCCGAGCACCGCAATGTCGTTGACTCGCCAATCGATGATCCCCGCATCCGCTGCAATGCGCATGCTCTGGGAGACCCCCGTGATGGTGACGTCGTTGCCGGAATGAAGGACATGCGGCGCGGAGATGACGGGAGGGACCTGGGGTGGAGTGTGTCGGGACTGCCTCCTCCTGATGGGAGGCGGCACCGCTCGGAATGCCACAGCATCTTCCATCATTGGGATGTCGGGGTTGACGTGAAATCTGTGTTCGACCCCTTCGCCCTCATGCGAGGAGCGGACAGCAGGAGCTGAGCGGCCTTCCAGCCTCGCTCGGCCCGTCCATTCACAGCGCAGTCCAGTTGTGCCATCAGACCACCACGTTGCGACTGCGTCACTGTCCGGGCAGGCGGCCTCGAAGTCTGTCCATCCCGGAGGCCACAATCCCGGCAGCACCGGTCCCCCTCGCCAGACGTCACCGTTCATGCCGGGCAACAGCGCCCCATGTTGGGCAACGCCCATCCTGATCCAGGGTGTGGAGATCACCGTTGCATCAGGTCGCAGTGGCACAGCCCTGAGGGTGATCTGGCGGCTGTCCGCAGAGACGCCGATGAGACGCTCAACGAGGTCATCCGGGTCTGTGAACCTGAAGCGGCCATCTTCTTCGGCCGTGATCCTCACGGCCCTTCGACGTCCTTGCCGTCGCACGGCTGGCGCATCATCACCGACAACAACGGGCCACCACTCGCTGAGCAGCGTTTCTGTGCCGCGCTCAAGAGTCAGCAACCCGTCATCGCGAACACGCACAGAGACACCGTCCACGAGGTGTTGGTGCCAGATTGTCTGCGGCGGCGCAGCGAGATGGACCGGCGATGCTTCGGGCAGCGTGATCATCGGCCCACGGGTTTGTTGAATGGCGACGAGGTTTCCGGTGTGGTGATCCATCACAACCTGGAATTCAAGGTCGCCGGTGTCGATGAGGTAGTCAACGACCACACGCCCATCGAGATCAGTGGTGGCCCACGTTGCCTCAGTGTCGCGTCCACCGCGCATCATGCGCCAGTTGAGCTTTGGGGGCGCACTGTCGAGATGTTCTCCTCTGTTGTAGCTCAGCAGATCCCTCGTCGCCCCGGGTAAGTGGGAGACGAGTTCCGTGTATCCCTCGTGGTCAGCCCTGGCTGCACTCACCGAGCGGAACCCCACTCGGAGGTACAACGGAAACGCCCGACGGTTCGCCGGGTTGGCCTCGATGCGCAGAGCACGGATGCCATTCTCCACCGAGGGAGCCATGAAAATTTCACGAAACAGCTTCCCCGCCAGCATCGAGCGACGGTGAGCAGAGTCGATGACGAACAGGCCGGCAAAACGCTGCTCCGCGCTTGTGGTGCGCCGTCCAGATCCCACGGACAGCGCGATACAACCGTGAATCCTTTCACCGTCGACACCCACGAAGCAGTCGGTGACGAGCCGCTCCCGGAAAACAGCTTCCAGCCCTTCTCCCGTCAATACCCGTCCGGCTTCAGCCGGTCCATAGGCGTTCCGTGCGAAGAGCGCTGCGAGGGCATCAGCATCCCCCTGCTTGTAGCGCCGAACCTCAACCGGCATTCACGACTCCTGCGGTTCCTGCATCGCGATGGCGATCCCGCCCTCGGCGACTGTCTTTGTATCCACCAGGAGCCGGCAGTCGTATTCGAAAAGAGCTCCAAGGGCAGCCCGACGCCGCACATGGAACTCGACGCGATCTCCGGGGACAACCATTTTGCGGAACGAGAACTTGCGGATCCCGGCGAGGACTCCATAGGCACCCGATCTCAAGGCATCGTCGTCACCTCGCTCGACGATGCCACAGGTGTGCCCAGCGGCCTCGACGAGCAGGACACCCGGATAGATGGCACGCTCACTGAAGTGGCCAGCGAAGACCGGGTCGGAGATGGTGATGTTCTTGTATCCCACTCCGCGGGCTCCGGACTCGGCGACCTCCACCTTGTCGAGCAGCACGAAAGGGTGACGATGTGGCAGCAGCTCACGCAATTGATCCGCGCTGTACGTGACGGATGCCAACGGTGTGGTCACTGGGCAGCCACAATTTCGTCTGCGATCTTGTTCATGGAACCGAACGCAGAGCGTGTGTCATCCGAGATGAAAATGCCGAATTCTTCCTCCAGCACACTGACGATCTCCAGGGTGTCCAAGGAGTCAAGTTCAAGACCCCTGCCGAACAGGGGTTGGTCGAAGTCGACATGCTGCGGCTGATCCGGCAGGTCAAGCCCCTCGAGCAGGAGCTCGCGCAGACGAGTATTGAGTTCGAACCGTTGCGTGGCTGCTTCTTGCTGTGACATGTCTGTCCTCACTGTTGTAGAGATCTTCAACTCGGTTATGCGGTGATGCCGCCGTCGACAGCGATCACTTGCCCGGTGATGTAGGACGCGTCCTGGCTCACCAGGAAGCGGACCACTCGTGCCACTTCAGCCGGTTCACCGAGCCTGCCGAGCGGTATGCGTGTGATGACCTCGTGCCTGGTTGCCGGAGGCATGGCCCGCAGCATGTCGGTGTCCGTGAACCCGGGCGCGACCGCGTTGACCCGGATTCCATTGGTAGCCGCCTCCTTTGCGAGCGCCTGCGTCATGGCATTGATCCCCCCCTTGGATGCGGAGTAGTTGGCCTGCCCCGCCTGTCCACTGATACCTGAGGTGGAGGAGAGCAGCACGATGGCTCCGCCTGTCTTGCGCATCGCCCTCAATGCATCCCGGCACACGAGGAAAGACCCGATGAGGTTGGTTTCCACAACGCTGCGAAACTTGTCGGCACTCATTGCTCCGGCCAAGCCATCTTTGGTGATTCCCGCCGCAACCACGACGGCTGCAAGCCGGCCCTCGAATTCGGAGTTGACGTTGCGGATGCCGGCCCGCACTGCAGTCTCGTCAGTGACATCGATTCGAGTTCCCCGGTAATGCCCTCCGGCGAGCCCAACCTCATGGCCAGTGGCATTGCTGGCTTCTTCGTTGCTGCGGTACCACCCTGCAACGTCGAAACCAGCGCAAGCCAGCTCGATGGCACAAGCACGTCCAATTCCTCGGGAAGCACCAGCCACGATCGCGACGGGCCGCACAGGCATCGATGAATCTGGCTGGGTCATGGCCGGCCCTCCCCTTCGTAGATCAACACGCGACGACCCTCCAAGTAGGGCCGGGCCAACCGCACGATGGCTCTGCCCGGCCCGTACACGGCCAGGGAAGCGCAACTGTGGACGGAGTCCATGACATTGCGCCAGAGCACTGGCGAAGTCAGGCCAGCACGCAGGTCGTCTCGAACGTCCTCGCAGTCGTTTGCCAGGTCGCCGGTAGTGCACGTGACGTAGCCATGTCCGGGCTGCAAAGCCAGCTCGGCGACAGCCGCCTCCCACTCACTCACCACCGGTTGCATGAACCGGGAGTGGAAGGCGTTGCTGACCACCAATTGCTTTGCCCGACCCGCCAAGCTCCGTCTTGCTTCTTCCACGTGGGCGATCGCACCAGCCACCACGATCTGGGTTGGTCCGTTGATCGCCGCAACATCCAGATCGAAACGAGTTGCAAGATCGGAGGCGTAGCTGCGCTGATCTTCCACGTCGAGGTTCCGCGGTGACACGACGGCCAACATGCCTCCCCCTGGTGGTGCGCTGGCCATGAGTCGCCCACGCAGCGCAGCGAGTTGAACACCCTGCACGGGGCTCAGATGTCCTGCGGCCACGGCCGCGGGGAGGGCACCGACGCTGTGTCCGGCGAACCTGTCAGCTTCCATAGGTGACGAGCATCGCTTTTCCTGATCAGCCAACCAGTTGGCGAGCGCACTTGCGGTCAGAGCTGGCTGCAGGTTTTCGGTGCGGGTGAGACACTCCAGAGACGAATCCCAACAAAGCTCCCGCAAGTCTGTGTCGATCGCAGCGGAGGCAGCATCAAAGAAGCGGGCTGCTGCAGGCGAGCCCTCGACCGAGCGTCGGGCCATGCCGACAATCTGACTGCCTTGCCCTGGGAAGAGAGCTGCGACGCCCGTCCTCGTCATCGGATCGTGCGACCGATGCGCCAGGCACCCAGTGCGGTGAAGATCACCGTCATGACCATCAGACCAACGACCACCCACATCGGCTGCAGTGTGACGTCGCCCACGCTCAGATCGAATCCGTAGTAGGACGAAACCGCGTCACGGGCTTGACTCATGTCGCCGCTGAGTCGATCGAGGGCATCACCTGCCAAGGGCTGCCGCAACAGCATCGCTGCAGGGGAGAAGGGCAGGACGTTGAGGACTTTCACCATCGTCGAGGACAACAGGCCCAGAGGCAGATACGCCCCTGCCAAAAATCCGAGGAGAGTACCAACGATGGTGCTGAAGGCTGTATACGCACCCTGCGATGACACAAACGTCAGCAGGAACGAGGAGAGCGCGGCGAACGCCGTTGACAGGAGAACTATGAGCCCCACCGATGCGAGCAGGTCCATCGCGGAGGGAGAGTGGCCATACAACAGCTTCAGTAGGAGCGACCCGCCGAAGAGAACAACAACGCTGACCAGCGTGGCGACGACGACAGCAGAGATCTGGTAGCCGAGTACGAGCTGCCAACGCCGGATCGGTGAGACACGGAACTCCTTGAACCGCCCCGAGACACGGTCGTCGACGTAGGCCCCGAGCGCTGCAAGCCCAGTGGACAGTGTTGTGATCATCACGATTCCTGCGTGGACCCAACTCCCCACGAAGGAGGCAATGTCATTGTCACTGGCATTGGGCAGTTCCTCACGCAGGTTCTCCACCTGAAGGGAGCCGAGGAACAGTAGGTACAGCAGCAGAAGTATCACGGCGGACAACAGCGAGAGGAGCACGCTGGCCCGGTCCCGGAAATATATTCGCAGGTTCCTGCCAACCAGAGCCATTGTGGATCTCATGAATGCCTCCCGGGTGCTGTCAGGTTCAAAAAGACGTCCTCCATGGACCCCTGCAGAAGCTGGAAGTCAGACACGACGTCACGCAAATCCATCAGGATGGGAAGGGCAGCGGCCGAATCGGGCACCGGCAGATGAATGGCACCGCCCTCTTCGAACCAGTCCGCATCCGGCAGGTGTCGCTCCACCACCTCAATGACCCGGGTCCGGTTGTGCTCATCGGATGCGAGTAGCACGCTTGGTTGGGAGTGGGCGGCACACAATCCCATCGGAGTGCCTTCTGCCAGTATTTTCCCCTGATCCATCACGACGACGTGATCAGCCGCCTCTGTCTCCTGCATGTAGTGAGTGGTCAGAACAACGGTGAGACCCAGCTGCTGTTGCAATTGAGCGATGGCACGCCACACCTGATCCCGGCTCTGGGGATCGAGGCCAGCCGTCGGCTCGTCGAGGAACAGGGTCTGGGGTCGGTTCAGGAGGGCACGCGCAATATCAACGCGCCGCTTCTCCCCTCCGGAGAGAACACCGTAGTGCCGCGAACGGAAGCCACTGAAGTCGATCAAATCGGCCAGCTCGTCGATCCGCGAGGTCGGGACGCCGCTGAAGTGCGCCCTCAGACGCAGGTTCTCATCGACGGTGAGCATGGGGTCCAACAATGATTGTTGGAAAACAACTCCGATACGTTCCCGTATCCGTTGGTCATCACGACCCAGCTCCAGATCATCAATGGTGATACGGCCCTCGTCATAGGACAACAGTGTCACCATGCAGGAGATCGTGGTTGTCTTTCCAGCGCCGTTGGTTCCAAGGAGTGCGAACAATTCTCCATCCGCAACTTCAAAGGAAAGCGAGTCAACCGCGGTCAAGCGGCCGAACCGCTTGACGAGCCCTTCGACACGGATCATTTTCCGTCCTTCTCCATTGGCGAGGTCCAAACAAGGCGAGATTAGCAGAAACACAATTGACCATTCGGACATATCCATTGGAGCAACTATCAGCTCGTCATCCGCACGTTCAATCACGCTACGACACCACAGATGGACCGTGAGGCCAACGACGGCCGTGGCCATCCGCCACGAGCGGCTCCGCGACACCCTCATTCCGCAGCCGGGTACTGGAATACCACTGGTCTGTGCCGCACCATCGATCCACCGCTGGTAAAACGCGACACCGCTGGCGTGGGGAGGAGACGGCGTCGAGTCTCATCGACCGACGCGCTCACGCCCTCCTGACGATCCCCCGTGCCAGCCCCTCAGCGGACTCCCCGCATGCTCTTCTTCAGCAATGGGACGAACGCTCCCAGAACGACACCCAGCACGATTGCAGTACCGCCGAGGAACGAGAAGTAGGGCACCTCGTTGTCCCGGTCGTAGTACCCGGCAAGAATGCCTGCGAGCGTCGTGCCAATGGAGATGGACAGGAAGAACAGCGCCACCATCTGGGTGCGGAACGCCTGTGGCGCCAGTTTGGTTGCCACTGACAGCCCGATGGGGGAGAGAAACAGCTCCGCCAGGGTGAACAACAACAGGATGAAGACCAGCCCGAGCAGCGGGGTGCTGTTGGCGCCACCGCCTGCGAACGGGATGAAGGCCAGGAACGCGACGCCCATGAGTACCAGACCGCCGGCGAACTTGAGCGGGGAGCTGGGCTGCCGCGACCCCATCTTCGTCCACACCGCTGCGAACACGCCCGAGAAGATGATGATGAAGACCGGGTTGATGGACTGGACCCAGCTGGGTGGCATGTCCCACCCGAAGATGGTGCGGTTGAGGCTTTCCTGCGAATAGATCGCCACGACGGTGAATTGTTGTTGGAACAACGCCCAGAAAGCAGCCGAGGCGATGAACAGCGGGATGAAGGACAGCACCCTGCTCCGCTCAGTGGCATTGACGCGGGGACTGGTGAGCAGCAGAACGAAGTACGCGACGGCAGCTGCGATGGCCAGACCCGCCATCACGTTGGCCAGATTGGTGGCGTTGACCACGCCGGAAACAAGCGCCAGTGCGATGGCCACCAGGATGGCGACCCCAATCAGTGTGTAGCGGCGGTACTGCGTCGACGGCAACGGGTTGGGTACATCATGGGCTGACTCTGGCAGGTTCTTGCGGGTCAGGACGTACTGCGTCAGGCCCACTACCATGCCCACCGCGGCCGCACCGAAGCCGACGTGGAACCCCCAGCTCTGCTGCAGCCATCCGGTGATCAGCGGGCCGATGAGGGCACCGACGTTGATCCCCATGTAGAAGATGGAGAACCCGGCGTCGCGGCGCTCATCGCCCTCCTCGTACAAGGTGCCGACGAGCGACGTCGCATTGGCCTTCAAGCCACCGGAGCCGACGCCCACCAGAATCAGACCGATGGCCAACCCGAGGACGTCCGGCAGAACGGCCAGAGAAATGTGGCCCACCATGATCATGGTGGCGGAGTAGAAGAGCACCTTCTCCGAGCCGAGGAGACGGTCAGCCAACCAGGCGCCCAGAATCGTCGACAGGTACACGCCGCCGCCATAGGCGCCGACCAGGCCGGTGGCGATCCCGCGGTCCATTCCCAGGCCGCCATCGGCAACCGTGAAGTACATGTAGTACAGAAGGATTCCCTGCATCCCGTAGAACGAGAAACGCTCCCACAGCTCGACGCTGAAGAGATTTGCCAGCATGCGGGGATGGCCGAAAAAGGATGCCCGAGAGTCAGTGGGGGCGGGAGACTCAACCGTGCTCATGTTTCCAGTGGAGCGCGCCGCGGAGTCCGCTGTCAACATCAGGGCGAGCACATGGCATGGTGGAGACGGTGTGTTCCGCGGGTATTGCGCCGTCATTGTTGCGCGATCACCGCGAGACCTCCAAGGCCCCGACTCGAACCCGGAATCTAGCCTGCTCTCCCCCACCCGGGCTTCGCCACTTCACCGACGGCGCCCCGGAAGCGCCGTAGTCTGGGCTGCGTGACAGTCGAAATTCTCGCCGCGCTTGCCGCCGTCGTGCTGGCCCTCGTGGGTCTCATCGGCATCGTTTTCCCCGTACTGCCCGGCAGCATTCTGGTGGGCGCCGGAGCACTGGTGTGGGCGCTGTGGGGTGCCTCAGGGTGGGGCTGGGTGGCCTTCGGCATGGCGGCGTTTCTTGTGATCCTCGGCGCCACGAGCAGCCTCGTCCTCACAGGCCGGTCATTGCGGAGTCGCGACGTGCCCAAGTGGCCAGTCACGATCGGCATTCTCGTTGGAATCGTGGGAATGTTCGTGCTCCCCGGCTTCGGCCTGCCCATTGGCTTCACTCTCGGCCTTCTGCTGGCCGAGTGGTACCGCATGCGAAGCTTCCGCGGAGCTGCGGTGACCAGTTGGGAGACCATCAAGGCTCTCGGGCTGGGCATCCTCGTGGAGTTCGGCTGCGCCATGGTGGCCACGTCCATCCTGGCCGTCAGCATCCTCACCGCCTGGTGATTCCGCCTCCACCACCCCAGGACACAGAAAAGCGGCCACGTCCTTCGCGCCGATGGCGGCCCTTTCCGCGATCGGAGCGGGCAGCCAGGAGGAATCCGTCAATCAGTCCGTGTCGTCGTCGGAGACCGTGCGCAGGAAGTTCTCGAATTCCGCCCCGAGTTGGTCGGCCGAAGGAATGTGGGAGTCCTCGCTGGCCAGAAGGTCGGGAATGTGTTGCCCCTCAACGTAGGCGTCATACTGCTGCTCCAGGGCGCCCACAACAGCCTGCACCTCGTCGTTGCCCTCCAACTCGGAGGCGATGGCACGCTTGTTGACTCCCGCCCTGGCGACGAGGCCGTCATTGGCCAGGTTCAATCCCGTCACATCGACGATCGCATTGAGCGCGGCCAACGACCCCTCCGCGAATTCCGATCCGGCGAGGTAGTGCGGCACATGGACGGCGAACCCCACCGCCGGTTGCCCTGCTTCACCGAGGCGAAGCTCGAGCAGCGCAGCCATTGAGCCGGGCACCTGCACCCGCCCAAATGGTGAGTGGACTTCTCCGATCAGGTTGCTGTCCGTGGCGTGGGCGGTCATCCCAACAGGTCTGGTGTGCGGAACGCCCATAGGGATGCCATGCGCTGTCACCACCAGGGTCACCCCCAGCGCAACCACGAGCTCGCGGATCGCCCGCACCACCCTCTCCCACTGGAAGTCGGGTTCCCGTCCGTTGAGAAGATAGTAGGTGTGCCCATCGCGGTCGGTGAGCCGCTGCAGCAACATCAACGGCTTCTCGTACTCCGCAAACCTGTTGACGTCGAAGACCATCGCTGGTCTCCGGGCTCGGTAGTCGAGGAGTTGATCGATGTCGAAGGTCGCGACAAGCTCGGGATTGCCGGTCTCGACAAGGTGGTCGCTGAGCATGCGTTGGACTTCGCCAGCATCGATGAAGGCTCCCAGCGCCACCACGAGCACGCCGGGGCGCGGTTCCTCCACGCCTGCGTTGGCCTCGAAGCGGTAGAGGTCAGTGGGGTTTTGCACGGCACACGCCTTTCACGACAGTTTGAATCATCCCGGGTCAATTCCCGGCGTCCGGGAGATGCCCAGCGGTTGATCGCCCGAGAACAGAAGACGAAAATCGATCCACTTTGAGCTTACCGTGATGAAAAACGTTGCTCAACGAAGGTCGCTCAACCCATCGAAAACGATCACCACCGCCGCTCGTGGAACACCAACGCCCAAGTGGATGGTGCCAGTGAAATACCTTTCGGCGACATCAGAGATCACATGCCCCCCCCATCCTCCCGCATCGCAAGGCGCAGGACTGAACGCCAGTGTTGGACGAGCTCCCCCCTCCTGCACGTTGGTGCGTTTGCGAGCGGCTGAACACGATCGTTCGTAGTGTTGTACTCATCCAAACAATGGTGTGACGGACGGCAGCGCAATCAGGGAGATCCAGTGAGAACCATCGACACGGACGTTGTAGTGATAGGCGGCGGCGCGACGGGAGCAGGTGTGGTGCGCGATGTCGCCATGCGCGGGTTCCGCACAGTTCTTGTGGACCGGGCTGATCTGGCCCAGGGCACCACCGGCCGCTACCACGGGCTCCTGCACTCCGGGGGTCGCTATGTGGTCAGCGACCAGAGATCCGCCACCGAATGCGCGGAAGAGAACATCATCATCACCCGCATCCATGCCGATGCCGTGGAAACCACCGGGGGCCTGTTCGTGTCCACCCCGGGTGATGATCCCGAATTCCCCGATCGCTTCCTGGCTGGCTCGCTCGCCTCGAAAGTTCCCACCGAGGAGATCAGCGTCGCCGAGGCGCTGCGCCGGGAGCCTCGGCTGAATCCCGGTATTTGGCGCGCCTTCGCCGTCGAGGACGGCGCCGTCGACGGATGGCAGATGACCTGGGGCGCGGCGAATTCAGCGAAGGAGTACGGCGCCCAAATCCTGACCTACCACGAGGTCACCGCCATTGATCGTGATGGCGATCACGTCCGTCGGGTGCGCACCCGTGACCGCAAAACCGGCGAGGACGTCAACATTGATTGCACCTTCGTCATCAATGCCGGTGGACCGTGGTCCGGCGAAATCGCAGGCATGGCTGGTTGCCACGACGTGGAGGTGGTGCCCGGGCGCGGCATCATGATCGCGATGAACCACAGGCTGGTCAACACCGTCATCAACCGCTGCATCTATCCCACTGACGGCGACATCCTGGTTCCCGTCCACACCGTCAGCATCATCGGCACCACCGACGTCAAAGCCTCGGACGCAGACAAACTCAGCATCCCTGCGGCAGAGGTGCAGGAGATGATGGATTCTGGCGAAGCACTGATCCCCGGCTTCCGGCAGGCGCGAGCAGTGCACGCCTGGGCAGGCGCCAGGCCATTGGTCAAGGATGCCCGCGTCTCGGCCACCGACACCCGCCACATGAGCCGCGGAATGAGCATTCTGGACCACCACGAGCGCGATGGGCTCAAGGGATTGCTGACCATCACCGGCGGCAAGCTCACGACCTACCGCCTGATGGCCAAGAACATCGTCGACGAGATGTGCGACCAGCTTGGCGAGACCCGCCCCTGCCGCACCGCCGAGGAAGCAGTGCCCAAGTCAGAGTCGGGCAGGACCTATCACGTGACCAACCACCTGGAGGAGCGGGAGGCAGACCGTCTGGAGAACCAGATCATCTGCGAGTGCGAGCTGCTCACCCGCAAGTCCTACGTCAAGGAAATGCACGCGCAACCCAGCGCAAACTTTGACGACATCCGCCGGCTCACCCGCCTGGGAATGGGTCCGTGCCAGGGCGGTTTCTGCTCCTCGCGTGCGGCAGGGCTGGCCATCCACGAGGGAATCGTCGACGCCGAGCGAGCAAGCGGCCTCCTGGAGCTGTTCCAGAAGAACCGTTGGATTGGATTGTGGCCCATCCTCTATGGCGCACAGGTGCGACAAACGGCCCTGGACCAGTGGATCTTCTCGGGAACCCTGGACCTCGAACACCTTCCCGAACCAGAGCAGGCGGTGCTGTGATGAGCCGAAATTCCCGAGCAGTTGTGGTGGGGGCCGGTCTCGCCGGTCTCACCGCTGCCATCCGGCTGCGACAGGCCGGCATGGACGTGACGTTGGTAACCAAGGGCGTTGGGGGCATTCAGCTGGGTCAGGGCACCGTCGATGTGCTGGGCTATGTGCCTGAGCGGGTCCTGGATGATCCGCTGGCCGCCGTCACCGCGTTTGGACAATCCCATCCGCACCACCCCTATGCCACCCTCAACGCCGACGACGTGCGCGCGGGGGCGGAGTACCTGCAGACTCTTCTGCCGGAGGTTTTCACAACACCGCTCGGCCGCAACTATCTGCTTCCCACTGCGATCGGGGCCCTTCGTCCGACCGCGCTGCCCCAGGCCACCATGGTGGAGGGGGAATGCGTCCCGGGTAAGAAGATCGTCTTTGTCGGCCTTCGCCAACTCAAGGACTTCTGGCCCGAGCTGATTGCAGGCAACGTGGCACGCACTGAACTCCCCGGCGGCGGCCGCGTGGAGGCGCGTGCTGCATGGATAGACCTGCCGGCTCGCGAGAATGAGGTGGATTCGACCCCCCTGTACTACGCCCGGGCCATGGATGATCCCGCGTATCGGAAGCGCTTCGTCGCCGAATTGCGACGCGTCGTGGAACCTGGCGAAACGGTCGGACTCCCGGGCGTCCTGGGACTGAGCGATCCCCACGCCTACAGCGACATTGCCACGCAACTGGGGCAGCCCATTTTTGAGATCTCCACCATTCCACCGTCGGTGCCGGGGATGCGCATCAACGATGCCCTCACGCGCATCGCCAAGGCTGCCCGCGTCAGGATCGTTCTGGGCAGCCCGGTGTTGTCCGCCAACAGCGACAACGGCCGGATCGGGTCGTTGACAGTGGGCACCACCGGCCGTCCCTCCATCTATGCCGCCGACCACTTCGTGTTCGCACCCGGGGGCTTCGAATCCGGGGGCATCGAAATGGACTCCTACATGAAGGTGAGCGAGCCGGCCCTCGGATTGCCGCTGTGGTTGCCGGAGGGAGATCTGGTGGTGGCGGAGCACAATGCGGAACAGCCGCTGTTCAGCGTCGGCGTCCGGTTTGATCACAACATGCGTGTCCTCGACGACGCGAGCAACACCGTCTACGACAACCTGCACGTGGCGGGCGGCATCCTGGCTGGCGCATCGCGCTGGCGGGAGAAATCTGGAGACGGCATCGCGCTGGCCAGTGCGGTGCGCGCGGCGGATGCGATCCTTGAATCCGTGCAGAACCTGGAGGGAGCACACCATGTCTGAGTCACTCGAACACCCCAAGGCAATGCTGACCAGAGCCACACTGGACGCCTGCGTCAAGTGCACCATCTGTGAAACGGCCTGCCCCGTCTCGGCGGTCACTCCGCTGTTCCCCGGCCCCAAATTCGTGGGACCGCAGGCCGAGAGGTTCCGCGACGGGGAGTCCGTGGATCATTCACTGGACTACTGCAGCTCCTGCGGTGCCTGCACACTGGCTTGCCCCCAGGGCGTACAGATTGCCGAGCTGAACAGCCAGGCGCGGGCGGTGATGAAGGAGGACAACATGCCGCTGCGCGACAAACTCATCGGCCAGACCGTCCTGATGGGCAAGGCCATGACACCCTTCGCGCCCATTGCCAACGCAGCACTCGGCAACAAGTTGGTGCGCACCGTTGTGGAGAAGACCGTCGGCGTTCACCGCAACGCCCCCATGCCGACGGCACGCTCGGCCACGTTCCCCGGCTGGATGAAGAAGCACAAACAGCCGGACACACCCCGAACCCGCGGACCGATTGTCTTCTTCCATGGCTGTGCTGGCGGGTACTTCGAGGTGGACACCAGTATCAAGACAGTTCAAGTGTTGGAGCATCTGGGCTACGAGGTCATCGTCCCCAAACAGGGGTGCTGCGGTCTTGCCCAACAGAGCAATGGCCTCTTCGACGAGGCAACAAAGAGCGTCCTGAAGCTCTGCGACCAACTCCGCACGGGCGGTCGCGACCTGACTATTGTCTCCGCATCCGGCTCCTGCGCCGGAATGCTGAAACATGAGGCGCACGAAATCATGGGTGTCGACGCGGAGAGCCTGCACGACGTCGGCACGCGAATGCGCGAGATCTCGGAGTTCCTGGTGGAACTGTACGAGGCCGACGAACTACCCACCGATTTTCTTCGCAACGACCTCACGGTGCCGTACCACGCACCCTGCCAGTTGAAGAGTCAGGGCATGGGCATGCCTGCCATCACGGTCATGGAGATGATCCCCGGGGTCAAGGTCATCGAGTCGGGACGCGCGTGTTGTGGCATCGCGGGAACCTACGGACTGAAGAAGGAGAAGTACGACATTGCTCAAGCCGTGGGGCAACCTCTGTTCGACATGATCAAGGAGACGGAAGAGGGGATCGCCGTCTGCGACACCGAGACCTGCCGCTGGCAGATCGAACAGGGCTCCGGCGTCAAAACTGTGCACCCCATCTGGCTCGTGCACAAGGCCTACGGGCTCAGTTGAGAACTCTTCCCGCAAGAGGGCCGCGCCGAGATTGAACTCCTGTGCCGCCAAGACGTCTGGATGCAGCGCATCCAGACGTCTTTGGTGCGCAACCGCCCCACCCACGTACCGCGGTACGCCAAGCTCTTGTTCAACTTGAACTTCACCTCAATTGCCGTGTATTCGGGAGTGAGGACGTGCCCAGGAAATCTCAGGCTTCTCAGGGTGGGGCAGGCTCAGGAGAGCAAAGAATCTACGAAACCAAGTGCCCGCAGTGTAATTTCTCATTATTGTGAAGAATCTCGAATCGGTGCGAAAGTGCACGCGTGAAGACTCGATCCCCCCTCCGAACCCTTCTGATCGCTCCCCTGATGGCTGCAGCCATGGTGGCCGGAGCCCTCACTCCCCTGACGACTGCTCATGCAGATCCGGTTGTCCCGCCCGACGACGTCGTGGTCACAACTCCCAAGGACGACAGTGGCGCCGATGCCACCGACTCACAAGAAGCAGACATCACGGATGAGATCCCGGTCAGCGACACAGCAGTCGACGAGACACAAGGAGGCGAGATTGCCGTCGAGGACACCGTCCCGGACAGCGCTGCATCCTCCCCTGACACCGCCGTCGTTGACGCGACTCCCGAAGCCGACACGGACGTCGAAGAAGCCGCGGGCCTTCGCACCGCGAGTACCACCGCTGTACCGCTGAGCGCCGAAGCAGCAGCGGCGGTGGACTCCCTGGGCCTGTCATCGATGAGGCTGAAGAAGTCCAACGGCTATTGGGTGACCGTTACGCCACAAATGCAGGCCAATGCGCTGGTGGTCATGAACACGATCCAGGCCGCCAGCTGGGCCGGAGTCACCTCTGCGGAGAAGGACCGCCTCACCGACATCGCACTCATGACGATGGCCCAGGAGTCGACGTTCTACACGCACCCCTCCGCGCACATCCCCGACAGCAACCAGGACGTCGGGCCCTTCCAGCAACGCTCCAAGGTGGGTTGGTACGCCGACGGCAAGACCCAGGCCGAGAACGTCAAAATTCTCAACAACATCCCCTACGCCACCCTCACCTTCATCCAGGGGCACAAAGTGCCGAAAGCGGTCCCCGGTGGAGCCGGCCCCACCGGCTACACCATCCCCGGCGTCTTCCAGATGAAGAACTGGCGCACCGATGCGCTGTGGGAGGTGGCCGCCAATGTGCAGCGACCCGCCACCAAGTACCGGTACTACTACGAATACTGGCGTCCTGTGGTCCAGGAAATGGTCAAGGTGCTGAAGGGATACACCGCTGACACCTCGGATTCCGCCGATGTCTACACCACGGCCGGCGAGCGGACCGTGAACGGCCGCAAATGGAGCACCACCTGTGAGGCCTACAGCAACTCCATTGATCGCTGTGAAGCCAGAATTTGGGCCACCACCGTCTCGGAGATCAATGGCAAATACGTGCAGAAGAACGGGTGGGAGTTCAACAACCTCACCTATCTGCCTTCCGCACGCGCTCAATGGACGGGGAATCCGCTCGCGAAGACGGGCAGCTTCACGTCGGCTGGCCGTTCCTGGAGAACATCATGCGCAGACGACTGGACTGGTCCGAACGGGTGCCGCTCCTTCGTGAAGGTGCACGTCATCGAGGCCTACGTTGACAGCTCGGGCAACAACAAGTTCCGTGCGGTGTGGAAAGAGGTCTTCAACAATGTGGTGCGGTTCTCCAACTGATTGAACACCGCGCCACCGCGCATGACAGGGTCCGGCCCCCACCTCCCCATTGGGGGAGATGGGGGCCGATTCCTGTGGCCGGTGAAGCCTGCCCGGATCAGATGGTGGCGACGGAGCCTGAATCCACGCGATAGTTGGAGCCGTTGACGAAACTTGCCCGGTCTGAGCAAAGGAAGACGATGACGCTGGCAACCTCCTCAGGCAGACCGCGGCGCTTCAATTGCATGTGTGGCCGTTGTTGGTCCAGGAAACTGTCGATGGCCTCGTCGAAGCTGACGTCCAACTCTTTCGAGCGCTTCTCCATCATGGCGTCCGTCATGGGGGTGTTGATGAACGCCGGTGACACCGCGTTGACGAGCAGACCCTCCGTGGCGTAGGTCTGGGAGAGTCCCTTCATGAAAGCCAGCACGCCTGCCTTGGCCGCGCAGTAGGGCAACTCGTCGTCGTAGGGCTGGATGGCGTCCTCGGACGTCGCCAGGATCAGCCGGCCCCAGCCACCCGATCGGAGATCCGGAAGGAACTCCTTGACGATCCGCACGGGGCCCATCAGGTCCACCATGAGGGTGTTGACCCATCCTTCGTCGTCGATCTCATGGAACAGCCCCTGCGCCCCCGTAATACCCGAGAGCTGGACCAGGATGTCGATCTCCCCCACTGCCGCAAGCGTCTGCTTGTGCAGTTCGGAGAGCTCGGAAACGCTCGTCACATCCGCCGGGAAGGCGTGGAGCTTGCCCTCCCCCGCAGTCAGCTTCGCCGAGGACGTGTCCAACTCATCCTTGTCCTTGTCCGTGACCACCACCGTTGCGCCCTCGTCGAGCAGCATCTGCGCGGTGTGCCATCCGATTCCGGAGTCTCCGCCGAAGACGAGCGCCTTTTTGCCTGCAATTCCAAGATCCATGTGGCTATCGGGTCTGCGCGCGTCGATACCGACTGCACAACCCGGCCCCCTCTCCGTCACGCGTCGGCCACCGCAAAGGCGGCGTTGTGAAAACCATGGCGTGCCCAAGATGCGCAACGCCCGGGAACTGCGCGAGTGCGCAGTGTGATTGCCACAAGGTTACGGTCCACAGGGGTGCAGACAAGGCCTGCGGCTGCCGCTGATCCACCCACCACCTGCCAGGGTGCCCTGCGAACGGACTGGTCAGGATTACGCACCGGGGTTGACCGGCTCGCGCTGGTTGACTTGAGAACATGTCACGACTGCCCGCACGGTTCACTGTCTTTCGCCACAGCAACGCCATCCTGGGGGAAAGTCTCGTCGCTGCCGAAAACAACGGTGAGCAATTCATGCTCTGGTGCGACATCACCCGCGGCCTGCTGCACCGCAGCCCCGTCAAAGGCCCCTCGGACGGATCGGCAGACACTGTCATCGCCATGCCTGCACCCCTGAGCTCATTCCATCCCGCGAAGCTCGACAAAGAGGAGGGTTTCGTGATGTCTTTGAAGGATCGCGTCGTTCTCACGCGGAGCGATGGGACGGTAGTGTGTGATCTGGCTCACATCAGCCACAAGAAACCGGATACCCGGATGAACGAGGGTAAACCAGATCCCCACGGTCGGTGGGTCAGCGGCTCCATGGACCTGGAGGAAGAGCCCACCGCCTCCTACTACAGCGTCTCTGCTGACGGGACACTCCAGGTTCTCGTGAAGGGTCTCGGCGTGGCCAATGGTCTGGAATTCTCTGACGACGGACGCATCATCTACTACACAGACACTCCCGCCAAGACCATTTACCGCGGCAACTACAGCGAGGACGGCGAGGTCACACATGCAGCACCGTTCATTCACGATGGCCCTCACGACGGCCTGACACTGGACGTCGACGGCGGATTCTGGACGGCCCTCTACGGCGAGGGTCGGGTCATTCACTACGACGCGGCGGGGATCCGACAGTTCCACATCGACCTGCCGGCCCCCAACCTCACATCTGTGGCATTCGGCGGAGCAGAACTGTCAACGCTGTATGTGTGCAGCGCTCGCGAAAACCTCACGGATGCACAGTTGCAGCGCCATCCACTCTCCGGTTCGATCTTCAGCATTTCGACCCATACGCAGGGACGCGCCCCGCGGGTGTTCGGCCGTTGAGGAACCGGCGACGTCACATCCAGCAGCTTGAACCTCAGACGTCGTAGGTGTTCACGTGCACATGGTCCAGGTGGTTGGCGGTGTTGCTGCCGCGATCATCCATCGCGCGCCATCCCTGACTGTCCCGCGCCACAGACCAGATGTGCTGATCAAAGATGATGTAGCTGACACCGAACTTGTCTGCGTTGGCGCGGAAGTAGCGGGCTATCTCCCATCCCAATGCCTTGTTCTTTGACCAGTTGGGGATCATGACGTCCACGGCGCGACCGGCGGGATGGTCCGGTGTGGTCCGCTTGCTCCAGCCATACATCGTCGTGATCTCGGGGTAGTTGGCCCAGACATGGCGGATGACCTTCTTGGTGTTGTCATTGACCTTGTCGAGGCCTGACGAACTCCCCTTGTTGAGTGTGCCCTCATCCTCCGGCGTTGGCGGCGGCTCAACTCCCTCACGGCTCAGCGCATACGTGGGCACGAAGGCGAAGACACCTTTGTGGAAGATCTCACTGCGGTCGCCTATTTCCCGCTGGGTGATGATGGTGGCCGTGCCCTTGCCAATGTTTCCCTTGGACGCGGTACCTGTTGCGTTGGTGTAGAGGGGTGTGTTCTCGAGGAGCCAGAAACGCGTCAGTTCGTTGGCGGTGGCGGTGAGGTTGCCCGTCGCCTGATTGAACGTGAACTCGGGATACTGCACATCTCCGGGGGTGAAGTAGACAAGGTTGTTGAAGACCCATTTGTTCGCGGACCAGATGAATGTCCGGCACGCGCTTTTGCCTGTCCAGTCGTCATTGCAGGAGGTGATCCATTCCCTTCCACCGGAGGTGAATTTCCCGGGCCTCGCCAGAGGATCATCGAACCAGTGGATACGGTCGACGGGCAGGTAGGTGAGGTTGTTGAACACCCACTTCCCACCGCTCATGATCTCGGCCCGGCATCGCGTGATGGTCGCGTCGTAGGCCGAGCAGGTGGTGTTCCACTGCCGTCCGTTGACGACGTGGCGGCCGGGGGTCGTGTAGACGTTCACGTCCGCCTGAGCGGGTGTGGGAGCAAGGATGGCGGTCGAAACGGTCAGGGCAGCAACCGCCAGAGCCGCGAGGGCGTGTTTCAGCATGTGGTGTTCTCCAATAGGGGGGTAGGAGTTCGTACAGCGACATCGTGTCACGAATGTCAACAATCGCCACTTCGGGGCGAGTCATCACGCCTCGGCATTCACCGAACTGTCAATGATGGAAACTGCCCCTGCCTCAACCATGGGCCTTTCGTATCCGGACATTCAGTGAGCGCTCCCGGCGACGTCATGTCATCAAGGAATACGCGAGCAACCATGCAATGTCTGCAGCGATCGGAGCATTGGAGAGGGCGCACATGAGACGCCGCCTCGACACCTCGACGGCGTGTTCCCATTCCGAGGCCTTGACCGATTCTGGACAGGCACTCAGCCACATACCTGCCAGCGCCACGTCCCTGCCTGTGCAGAGAGTTGCCGCTGAGGTGATGCGGCCGAACCCGACGCTTGCCAGCATCTCCTGCGGCCTGAACTTCGAGACGTCACCGATCGCGGCAGGGCTCGCCAGCCACTGCCTCACCACTTCTGGCTCCCAACCGCACAGCCATGCGTGGGTGATCATCAGGGATCGCAGGTGCGGGTCGGTCTCCCCCTCCCAGATTGTGCGGGCGGCCTCCTTCACCTCGGCCGCCACGGGCAGGTCCGTCCGCGTCGCGGCACGCATCCCCGCGAGAACACCCCAGGCTGTGGGCGAGCTCAGCGCATCGCCCAGCGTGAGATCCAGAGGGTCCAGATCCTCCGCTGTATCGATGGTGGCCGCCAACAGCCACGCAACCAAATTGGGATCCGCGTCGGCAAGAGCTGGTCGTGAACCGGCGATTTCCGTCAGGGAGTCGAACCAGCCCACCTCCATTGACGCTGTTCCCCTGGCATCCAGAAAACTGAGGTGGTGCAGCCCCGGCTCGCCGCCCACCTGGCTACCGTCCATCGTCGTTGCCAACTGCACACCTTCGCCGGTCAGCGCGGCGTCGGCGTGCTCCACCTCCAACACATCGCCGACGGGGAGGTAGCGCAGCCTCGGCACCCAATCGGGTTCCGGGATCATTGAGGCGGGCGGGAACACGTTGCGGCGCCACACTGCGGAACTGCCCTGTCCTGGACGCAGCAGCAATGGATCGGCGAACAGTGTGAAGCCTTCCGCCCCGGGCACGCATGATCCGCGCTGCTGCACCCACAGCACCGTTGCCTCTGACATTGACATGAGGACCTCACCCGCTGAGCCCGCCAGCCAGGGGACTTGGTTCCCCACCGTCGACAGCTCGACCTGCGGGGAATCCACCTGCGCCACGTCCGGCGCGGTGTTGTGCACATCCACTTCAATCTGCACCCGTGGATGTCGACGCAGCCGGATGCGGCCGCGCAGTTCGCCCGAGGTCCAACACCACAGATCCTCTTCGTCGCTGCGGACCATGTGCCATCGGCTCGAGAAGTGGACACCCCACGTGCCCTCCGGGAAGTGCATGCGCACGCCGTATGCATCCTGCTCGACCGTGATGGGTCCGGAAGCGGGATCGGGTTCGTCTCCCAGCATCTCAGTCAGTGGGTCCGGACACGTCCTGCGCGTGCGGCTCCGGGACCAGGGCAGTGATGACCGAGCCATCTGATCGTCGGTTCCCCAACACAGGGTGGGCAGCCACAAGCGAAGCCCGCATGGGTCCCTGCCCATCCAACTCGATGCGCACTGGCACCCCGTTGTCGACGGTGACGCCCACCCCCCGCACGAACACGTCCACGGGGTAGCCCTCCTCCAGGGCAAAACTGATGTGATTTCGTTCCAGGTGCACCCGGATGCGCGAACCCTGTTGATGCAGGGGGAAATCCAGGCTGGGCCAGCCCTCAGGGAGCCGCGGATCGAATGTCACCTTGCCGTGGTAATCACGCATTCCCGCGAACCCGTAGACCAGTGCGTTCCAGACACCCCCGGTGGAGGCGATGTGTACCCCGTCGCGCGCGTTGTTGTGAAGGTCCGCAAGATCGACGAACAATCCGCTTCGGAAGTAGTTCATGGCCATCTCCTGGTAGCCGGCCTCGGCAGCCACGATGGATTGGACGACCGCCGACAGGGTTGAGTCCCCCGTCGTGATCGGGTCGTAGTACTCAAAGTCGGCAAGCTTCTCCTCCGGCGAGAACTGGTCGCCCTGCAAGAACAGAGCCAGCACCACGTCGGCCTGTTTGATCACCTGGAAGCGATAGATCACCAGGGGGTGATAGTTGAGCAGGAGCGGATACTTGTCGTCCGAGGTGTTCTCCAGATCCCACAACTCCCCCTCGAGGAAAGTGTCATCCTGCGGATGAATGCCCAGATTCTCATCAAAAAGAACCACCATGCCGTCAGCACAACGGTCCCACTCCTCGATTTCAGACTTCCTGAGTTCCAGGGATTGCTTCACCCGAGTGAAGGCCCGTTCATCCCGGTCCTCCATCTCGCGCATGAGGCTGGCGGCGGATCGCAGGTTGGCACGAGCCATGACATTCGTGAACATGTTGTTGTTCACGACGGTGGTGTACTCGTCCGGGCCGGTCACCCCGTGGATGTGGAAGCTTCGTGTGCCATCACCCTCGGTCCGCCAGAACCCCATGTCCGCCCACAACCGTGCCGTTTCCACGAGCACGGCGGCGCCGTCGCGATACATGAACTCGGTGTCACCGGTGAGATCGCGGTACTTGGCAAAGGCGAACGCCACGTCGGCGTCGATGTGGTACTGCGCAGTACCGGCTGCGTAGTACGCCGAGGCCTCTTCCCCATTGATGGTGCGCCATGGGAACAGTGCTCCCTGTTGTGAGAGCACACGGGCACGATCGCGCGCCTTGGGCAGTAGACCCACACGAAACCGCAGGACGTTGCGCGCCACCCGGGGATTGGTGTGGATGAGGAAGGGGACAAGATAGATTTCTGTGTCCCAGAAGTAGTGGCCTTCATAGCCGGAGCCGGTGAGACCTTTCGCGGGAATCCCCAGTTGGTCACTGCGGGCTGTGGCCTGCGCCAGTTGGAAAAGACACCATCTAGTGGCCTGTTGGATGGCTGGCTGTCCCTCGATCTTCACGTCCGCGTTCAGCCAGAACCCGTCGAGCCACCGTCGCTGCGCCTCGAAATAGTGTTCGAAGCCCTTGTCACGGACCCGATCCAGCGTGCGGCGACAACGATCGAAGAGCTCCGGTATCGGCACACCTCGGGACGAGTGATACACCGCAGCCTTGCGGATGACGATTGGACGATCCTGTTGCGCCTCGATGCGGTAGATCTGGCGACCCATGTCCTCCTCCACCGCCACAATCGACTCATACTCGTTATCGGTGTCGATGGAGTGATCCGTGGCAACAGCCAGCGTCATACCCGAGGCTGTGGTCTCGTATCCGATGGCGCTCCGGTTTCCCGCCGACCAGTGGCCCTGTGGCTGCAGGACCCGCCCGTTCATCTGGCTGGAGCGGCGTGGATCAAACTTGCCCTTGTGGGTCGTCTCTGGGCGCCTGTAATCATCAAAACCGTCCTGGCGGTTCAGAATCTGCGAGCTGACGACGACGGGAGCATCGCCATCGAGCATGGTGATCTTCATCTCGTAGAACACGACGTGCCGGTCGGTGAATGACACCATGCGGCTGGAATCCACCTGGACTCTCTTGCCCGAGGGAGTTCGCCAGATCAGGGATCGAGTCAGCGCCCCGGCGCGGAAATCCAGCGCGCGCTCGTAGGTCTCAAGATCGGCCTGCGGGAGCATGAGCGGCTCGTCGTCAACGTAGAGCTTCAGCGTCTTGGTGTCCGGGACGTTGACGATCGTCTGCCCGGTGTCGGCGAAGCCGAATGCTTCTTCCGCATGGCGGATTCTCCACGTCTCGTGGAAACCGTTGATGTGGGTGCCGTGAGCGTAGGACTTGCGTCCCTCCTCCGGGTTGCCGCGCATACCGATGTACCCATTGCCCACCGAGAACAACGATTCCGTCGTGCCCAGATCGTCAATACCCGGAGGCTCCACCTCGACGAGCCGCCACTCATCCAGGGGGTACTGCGAACGGTTGAGCGGGTCAGCCGCCACTGCACGCTTCACGGATGCAACAATTCTTCGAGGTCGGAGACCACGATGTCGGCTCCTGCACGCGTCAGCGCCGGTTCACCGACGCCGCGGTTGACGCCCACCACGAGACCAAAAGTTCCCGCTGCGCCAGCGGTCACGCCTGAGATGGCATCTTCAATGACCACTGAGTGCTCATGATCAACGCCAAGCCTGTCAGCCGCAAACTCATACGTGTCCGGTGCAGGTTTGCCTGCGAGACCCTCACTCATGGCGACATTGCCATCAATGACCACTTCGAACCGATCGCTCAGCCCGGCGGCTCTCAACACCTCAGGGGCGTTGCGGGAGGAGGAGACGACGGCAACGCTGACTCCCAACTCACGCAGTCGCTCCAGCAGAGCCAGAGTGCCCGGGTAGGCAGAGACTCCGTCGCGCTCCAGGATGTCGTTGAAGACCTTGTTCTTGCGATTCCCCAAACCGCACACGGTCTCCTCGTCCGCTCCATCCGCCGGGGTGCCCTCAGGCAGCGTGATGTCCTTGGAGGCAAGGTAGTCGCGGACACCGTCGTAGCGAGGTTTGCCGTCGACGTGCTGGAAGTAGTCATCGTCGGTGTAGCGCCCCCCGGCCCAACGAGTTTCAAGGAAAGCATTGAACATTTCCGCCCAGGCCAACATGTGAACTTCGGCAGTGGGAGTGATGACCCCATCGAGGTCAAAAAGCCAGGCCCGGTACGAGGTCAGATCCATGAACCCAGCCTAACAACGATCCAGAAGCGCAGTCGGACGTCCTACCACCACGTGGAACATCGCTCGACGAGATCCACCTGCTCACCCCTCCCCAGAGAATCGACGGCAGATCTCATGAGTCAAGATGTCGCACGCCCGATCCTCCACTCCCGTCGAGGAGTTGATCGTGGGCCTGAGCTATGGACTGACCGCACGTTTGCGTCGCTGACACCCGGGGCACCAGTACATGTTGCGTCCTTCCAGCAGCGCTGTGCGCACGAGACTCCCGCACACAATGCACTCCTGCCCGGCCCGTCGATACACATACACCTCCCCGCCATGGCGGTCCTCTCTCGCCAGACGCCCCTGAGCCTCAGGAAGGTGGGCATCGCGCACCGTGTCTATCCGACCTGCCTGGACGCCGTAGTTCATGAGTTCCACGAGATCGTCCCAGATGATCTGCCACGTTCGGCGATCCACTTCACGCCCAGGCGTCGTGGGACGCAGACGATGCCGGAACAGCACTTCGGCCCGGAAAATGTTTCCGACACCGGCTGCTATCCGCTGATCCATCAGAAGCGCCGCCAACGATTTGCCGGACCGCCTCATCCTCTCGTAGCCACGTTCCGGATCTGCATCTTCGCGCAGAGGGTCCGGGCCCGAGAGGCTGATGACAGCTTCACGCTCGTCCGTCGTGATACTCCGGCACCATTGGGGCCCGCTGAGCAGCGCCACCGTTGCGCCGTCGGAGATTCGCAGGCGGATCTCCCCGCGAAGGGGGGAATCAGGCTCCATCCTGAGCTTTCCTATGAGGCCCAGATGGATGTGCAGCCATCGTGGTTCCGGCACGTCAAACTCGATAAAGAGGTGTTTCCCCACTGCCTCGGCGCCGACGAGGATGGAGCCATCCAGCCGCGACGCCTCCAGGGAAAACCTTCCCTGCGGTGAATCGACGAAAACTTCTTCTCCCCCAAACACCTCCCGGATGTGTGCGGCAAGGCGGTGAATCACGTGTCCCTCAGGCATCTGCCCAGAGTAGCGAGGCACCCCGGAAAAAGAATTCTCTTTTCACTGCATCCAAACCGGACACCCCGTGCGAAGTACTTCCCAGATGGTGGTGATCACCACCCAGAACCTTTTGAAAGGATCGACCTCATGAAGTTGCAGCGACTTCTGGCCGCCGGCGCACTTGGCCTGGCTTCCTCCGCACTCCTCGTTCCCTCCGCCTTCGCGGATGACACCCAGGCAACCGTCTCGGTTCTCCACGGCATCCCGGACGCCACAGTCGACGTCTACGCCAATGGCGATCGTCTCCTTGACGATTTTGCTCCCGGCACCCTCACCGATCCCCTGATGCTGCCTGCCGGCGACTACGACCTCAAGGTCGTTGCCGGTGACGCCGCTGACGGCGACGCCGAGGCGATCGTCGAAGCCAACGGCGTCACAGTGCCCGGTGGAGCCAACATCACCGTGGTCGCCAACCTGACCGCAGATGGCACCCCCGCCCTCAACGCATTCGTCAACGACACCTCCGCTTCCGCTGAAGGTGGCCGCATCACTGTTCGCCACGTCGCCGCCGCTCCGGCCGTTGACGTTCGCGCCGGTGGCACCGCAGTCATCTCGGCACTGGAGAACCCCAAGGAGGCCATGCTGAACATTGCAGCAGGCACCCTCAACGTTGATGTCGTTGCCGCCGGCACCGACACCGTCGTCCTCGGCCCTGCCGACGTCACGGTTGAAGACGGCAAGAACCTCATTGTTTACGCCTGGGGCAGCCTCGAAGGCGAAAACCTCGCCCTGGCCACCCAGTCGGTCGACCTCATGGCAGCCGGCGCCGAGCCGGGCATGCCCTCCACCGGCGCTGAAGGTCCCGGCTCCTCCGCAGGTATCACCGCCGCCCTGGTGGGTGCGCTGGCCATTGCGGGAACCGCGGTGGTTGTGACCCGTCGCAAGGCCACGGTCAAGGCCTGATCGAACTCGGACTCCCGGCCCGCACCCCTTGCGGGCCGGGAGTTCCACTTTCATCCCCGGCTCATGGCAGACTGATGAAGTGACGTCTGAATACTTCGCCAGCCCGGTGGCGGTTCTTGCCACTCGTCTGGTTGAAGGTGACGAGGCCGCCCTGCATGAGATGTTCACACGGTGGTCCCGGCTGGTGCATTCCATTGCCCGCTCTTCCCTCGGGTCAAACGCAGATGCAGATGATGTGACGCAACAAGTTTTCATTGCGGCATGGAAGTCCCGGCACACCCTGAGACCGAGCGACGAGGCATTACCCGCTTGGCTCCTCGGGATCTGCAAGTTCAAAATCGCTGACGCATTGCGAGCCCGCAGCAGAAGTTCTCGTATCGAGGATTCCGCCATGGCTGAGGAGTCAACGGGATACGTCTCCCACGCAGACGATGTGCTGGACAAAGTCGTCGTCAAAGATGCTCTGGAAGCTCTGGGCGACCCCCGGGCGATGATCCTGCGCATGGTGTTCCTGGAGGACAAGACCCACGAGGTGGTCTCCCGAGAACTGATGATGCCGCTCGGCACAGTGAAGAGCCACGTCCGACGTGGCCTTGAAAGACTACGAAACGTATTTGAGGAGGTGGATTCGCTACATGCCTGATATCTATGAGAGCTCGCTGGAAGAAGTTGTGGAGCGCTTCCGTCGTGCTTCACACAACCCGCCGGAATGGTCCGAGCCCTCGGCTGGGCTGTGGGACAGCATCACCTCCGAGCTCGGCCTCGGACTGACACCCCCTCCCGGGGTGAACGAGTCATCCCTTCGCCCAACCTCCGGTGACAATGACGGCCGTGCCGAGGCGACAACGAACCGCTCAGGCATAGGTCGGCGAGCGTTGCTCACGGGCCTCGGTGGGCTCGTGGTGGGAGCGTCTCTGGGGGCGGGGGCTGCAACGCTCATCACCCGGAACGACGACACCCCGCCGGCTGCGATCAAGAGTGCGGTCCTGACCCCCCTGGAGCGGGCGGACGAGCAACTTGGTGTTGCCAAGCTTCGTCCTCTGGATGTTGGCTACAGCCTCGCCGTCGACGTTCCCGCGGGTGCCGAGCATCCGGGCGGCTACGTCGAAGTCTGGCTGATCAACGTCGACCTCACACGGATGGTGTCGGTGGGAGTCTTCGCCGCCGGTAGTTCCGCTCAGTTCTACGTCTCTGATGAGCTCATTGACTCCGGCTACCTGGTTGTGGACCTCTCCAACGAAGAATTCGATGAGGAGCCGCGTCACTCCGGCGACACGATCATGCGCGGAGAACTGCTCGCCTGATTGCGGCGTTCCCTGCAGTCGAACAAGCCCGACACGCCGCAACCAGTGGCCACCGACGACGCATACCGCGCCGTAAGCAGTCACCACGGCGTGTCCGGTCGAAGCGTGCCCACACCCTGCCCGGCCCCATCACGGACCCGACACGCCGCAACCAGCGGCCACCGTCGACGCATACCGCCCCGTAACCAGTCCCTGCGGCGTGTCCGGCCAGTCCCGGCCGACGCCATGGGTGTTGTCCTTGAGGGGCTTGGTCAGGCCTTGTCCTCGTACTCAGTGATCTGGTCGATGCGACGCTGGTGCCGCTCGTCACCGGAGAACGGCGTGTTCAGGAACACATCCACCATTTCCCACGCTTCTTCGAGCGACTGCATGCGTCCCCCGAGCGAAATGATGTTGGCATTGTTGTGCTCGCGAGCGAGGCGGGCCAGTTCGCTGTTGCAGGCCAGCGCCGCACGAATGCCCTTCACCTTGTTCGCGGCGATCTGCTCCCCGTTCCCGGAGCCTCCCAGAACAATCCCGATACCCACCTCATCGGCCACCGCCTCCGCGCACGAAATGATGAAGGCCGGGTAGTCATCAAGGGCGTCATAGCTGTCAGCGCCGTGGTCCACGACTTCGTGGCCGGCCCTGCCCAACTGCTCGACGAGGTAGTTCTTCAGCTCGAAAGCTGCATGGTCAGTGGCAATGTGAACGCGCATGACCCCACTATTGCAGGTGGAATGAGGCGGTGGGGCGCCCATCAATCCGTTAGTGTCGTCGGATGCACCGCGTCGAAACGATCCAGGTGGCCGACACATTGAACCCGGAGCTGCGTTCCTACGCAGCTGCCATGCGAAACGGCTTCTTCGAAACACCCATGACCGAGAAAGGCTTACAGACCTGGCACAGCCATCTGCTCGCCGACAAGACCCGCCTGCGGGTCGTACGGGACACGCAGAGGCCCTTCGGGATGGCCCAAGAGCCTGTTGCCACGTTCGCGTCGTGGGACGGCACCATGAACGTCGGCCGTGGGCTTGTCCCCACCAATTTCATCACCGACGTCACAGTTCAGGCCTCCCATCGTCGTCGTGGACTCATGAACGCGCTCATGTCCACAGATCTCGCAGAAGCACGCGAGCGCAATGATGTGTTCGCTGTTCTGACTGCCACGGACGCACGCCTCTACGGGCGCTTCGGCTTCGGAGTCACCGCCGGCGCCCGCCGTCTCGAAATCGAATCGGGTCCCAAGTTCCAGCTCCGCACCGAACCAGTCGGCCATTCTGTCTTCACCGACCCCTCCCACATCGCCGAGCTTCGCCAAAAGATTTTCCAGACCTTCCACACCCATCAGTTCTGGTCCGTGGGGCGGGCAAACCACTACTGGACTTCCGGTTTCGATTGGAATACCCAGCAGCCAATCCCGCAGCGTGGCGCGGTCCACTTCGACGAGCACGGCGAGCCCGATGCCACGTTGGTCTTCTCCGTCACGGAGGACAGCCTGAAGATCGTGGACCTGATCGGCACCTCCACCGGCGCTGAGATCGAGCTGCTGCGTCTTCTGGCCCACGGGGAAGCGCACGAAACCATCATCTGGCCGCGCTGTCACGACTCCCGTCATCCCCTCCCCTGGGCGCTGGAGGACTCTCGCGTGGTCAGGACGACGAAAGAATTCGACACCGTGTGGGTTCGGGTTCTGGACGTCGAGCGGGCCGTCGAGATGCGCCAGTTCGATCATGACGGGTCCGTGACGTTGGAGATCCGCGACAAGCAGGACTTCTGCAGTGGCACCTACGAGATCTCCGTTGAAGGAGGACAGGCCACGGCCGTCAGGACGACCGGGGCCGCAGACGTTGCCATGGACGTGGCTGCTTTCTCGACGCTGCTCTCGGGACTCCAGGGCGCCGTCGAATTGGGGGTGGCGGGCGTCGCGTTCGGTTCCCGAGAAAGCCTCCATCGCGCAAGTCGGCTGTTCGCCAAGGACAACCCTCCGGTGTCCGCGTCCATCTTCTGACGATCGGATCGTGAACCCACTCGGTACGGGGTGCTCCTACTTCGCGGCTACTCGGGGATCACACATGGTGCGCAGAACCCACCGTGTGCCCTGGGCTGCCCGCGACGAAGGAGAAGGGGATACCGAAGGAAGATCCCATATTTACCCGGCAACCGCTTCCGGGCCGCCCTCCAGTAGGCGCCGGAAGCCGTCCTCGTCGAGGATGGGTCGACCCAGTTGTTCCGCTTTTTCAGCTTTGGAGCCAGCGTTCTCACCGACGACGACGAAGTCCGTCTTCCTGCTCACCGAAGCCGACGCCTTGCCGCCGCGGGAGAGGATCGCCTCCTTCGCCTCGTCGCGGCTGAAGCCCGGCAACGTACCCGTCACCACCACGGTGAGGCCCTCCAGCGTTCTGGGCATCGACTCGTCCACCTCATCAGCCATGCGTACGCCGTCGGCAGCCCACTGATCCACGATGGCCACGTGCCAATCGACGTCGAACCATTCCTTCAGTGATTCAGCGATCACATGACCCACACCATCAGCGTTCGCAAGTTCCTCAAGGCTGGCCGCACGGATCGCTTCCAGCGACCCGAACCGCTGCGCAAGCGAGCGAGCGGCCGTCGGTCCCACGTGACGGACGGAAAGCGCGACCAGCACCCTCCACAACGGCTGGTCCTTGACCTGTTCCAAGTTGGCCAGCAACTTCTCCCCCGTGCTGGAGAGGACCCTGCCATCGCGCACACCTCCTGCCGGAGCTGTCAACGGATCCTCGAGCTCGATCCTGCGCGCCGCCCTGGTGTAGAGCTCGGTCCGCAGGAGGTCGTCGGCGGTGAGCGTGAAAAGGCCGGCCTCGTCCACCAGCAGGCCCTCGGCGAGCAAAGCCTGCGCTCCTTCCCAGCCCAGAGCCTCGATGTCGAAACCACCCCGGCCGGCCAGCGCGAAGATCCGCTCCCTCAGCTGGCTGGGGCACGATCGGGCGTTGGGGCACCGGATGTCCTTGTCGCCCTCCTTCGCAGGACGCAACTCTGTGCCACAGGACGGGCAGTGCGTCGGCATCACGAACTCGCGCTCGGTGCCGTCACGCAGCGCCACCACAGGGGCGACGATCTCCGGGATGACGTCCCCCGCCTTGCGCAGCACCACGACGTCGCCAATCAGGACACCCTTGCGCTTGACCTCGTGGCCATTGTGAAGCGTTGCCATCTCCACGGTTGAACCGGAGACAACCACCGGTTCCATGACTCCATAGGGCGTGACGCGGCCGGTGCGGCCCACGTTGACGCGGATGTCCAACAGCTTGGTGTTGACCTCCTCCGGCGGGTACTTGAAGGCCACGGCCCAGCGCGGCGCACGCGACGTGATGCCGAGGCTCCCCTGTCCGGCGAAATCGTCCACCTTGATCACGACGCCGTCGATCTCATGGGTCACTTCATGACGATGCTCACCGAAGTGGGCGATGTAGTCCTTCACCGCCTTCGCGGTGTCCAGCACCTTGTACAACGGGCTGACCGGCAGGCCCAGTGCAGCGAACTTCCCGTAGGTGCCACTCTGGGAGGCCACGTCCAGACCGTCGCGCTCCCCCACGCCATGCACGATCATCTGCAGCGGCCGCGACGCAGTGACCCTGGGGTCCTTCTGCCGCAGCGATCCCGCAGCAGCATTCCGCGGATTCGCAAACGGTGCCTTTCCTGCCTCGACAAGCGCCGCATTCAACTCCTGGAACCCTGCGACGGGGAAAAAGATTTCGCCCCTGACTTCCAGGACAGCGGGTATGTTGTCGCCGCGCAGGGTGTGCGGGATCCCGTCGATGGTGCGCACATTGTGGGTGACGTTCTCCCCCACGCGGCCGTCGCCGCGGGTCGCGGCGACCTCCAGTTTCCCATCGAGATAGAGCAGATTGATGGCAAGGCCGTCGATTTTGACCTCGCACAGCCACGGTCCCTGCCCAGAGCGGGTCAACCAGGTGGCCAGTTCCTCGTCCGTGGTGATGTTGTCCAGACTGAGGAGTCGCTGACGATGGGTCACGGGCGCGAAGTCAGTGACGGTGGCCGCACCCACCTTCTGGGTCACCGAATCCGGGCTGGCCAACTCGGGGTGCAGCTCTTCCAGTGACTGGAGGCGTCGCATCGCTTCGTCGTAGGCCTCATCAGATGATGTGGGCGCATCCGCGCCGTAGTAGGCCTGCTGGGCCTTGACGAGGATCTCGTTCAGCTCGCTCCACTGGCGTCGAACTTCATCGAGATCGTCGTCGGAGCCGGGTGCCACATCTGTCATGCGCCCATGCTGGCACACCCCGTGGAACAGGCTGCTACTCTCGGGCGCAATGGTGCATGCCCGGCTGCGGGATCCCCCCTCCCATTAGTATCGATCGAGTACACCGAACCGCTAATAGTTGAGGGAGCCCACCTCGTGGCCACCGCCAATATCACCCGCGCAGAAGCAGAAGAGCGCACCGCAGTCGTCCGCGTGAATGCCTACCGCGTCGTCGTCGACGTCACGGACGGCGCCACCGATGAACCCGGGAAGACGTTCTCCTCGCACACCGAGATGGATTTGCGCGCCGAAGGGCCCGCAACGCACCTGGACCTGATCGCCGCGAGTGTGACCTCAGCAACCCTCGACGGTCAGCCCATTGCAGTGGACGGCTTCGACGGCTACCGCCTGCCCCTGCCATCGATGGAGCCCGGCGAGCACACCGTCGTCGTCGACGCCGTCTGCCGCTACTCCATCACCGGGGAGGGACTTCACCGTTTCGTCGATCCGGCCGATTCCCGGGTGTATCTCTACTCGCAGTTCGAGACAGCGGATGCCCGGCGGATGTTTGCGAACTTCGAGCAGCCTGACCAGAAGGCGACGTTCCAGCTGAGTGTGCTGGCTCCGAGCGGTTGGCAGGTCATCAGCAATTCTGCCCGCGTTCAGCCCATTGAGGTCAGCGACGGCATCAGCCGCTGGGATCATGTCCCCACCCCACCCATCTCCACCTACATCACAGCTCTCGTCGCAGGCGAGTACCACGTGGTGGAGGGCGAGATCCGCTCGGTGGAAAAGGTATTGCCCGCCGCCGTTGCCTGCCGCCGGTCCGTGGCAGAGTTCCTTGACGCTGATCGCATTCTGGAAACCGCTCAGCGGGGCTTCGAGGTCTTCGAGGAGGCCTTCGGGGTCCCCTACGCGTTCGACTCCTATGACCAGATCTTCGTCCCGGAGTTCAACGCCGGAGCCATGGAGAATGCTGGCTGCGTCACCTTCCGCGACGAGTACCTCTTCCGGTTCCGCGTCACCGCCCGCGAGATGGAATCCCGCGACAACACGATCCTGCACGAACTCGCCCACATGTGGTTCGGCGACCTTGTCACCATGGCCTGGTGGGATGACCTGTGGCTCAACGAGTCCTTCGCCGAGTGGGCCTCCCACTTCGCGGCCGACGAGATCTCGAAGCGCTACGACACCGGCGCAGATCCGTGGGCCTCCTTCAGCAACGAACGCAAGGCCTGGGCCTACCTGCAGGACCAGTTGAGCACCACCCACCCGATCGCCGCGGACATGGGTGACCTGGAGAAGGTTGAGCAGAACTTCGACGGCATCACCTACGCCAAGGGCGCATCGGTACTGAAGCTGCTCGTGTCCTTTGTGGGCCAGGAGGCCTTCCGTGCCGGGGTGTCCCAGTACTTCCACAAACATGCGTGGGGCAACACCACTTTGCGCGACCTCCTTGTCGAACTTGAAGAAACCAGTGGCCGCGATCTCTCGTGGTTCACGGGGCAGTGGTTGGAGACAGCCGGTGTCAATACGCTGCGCGCCAGCTTCGACGTGGACGACGACGGCAATTTCACACGGTTCAGCATCGAGCAGAGCGCGTCCGAGGGGTACCCAACTCTGCGTCGGCACCGCCTCGGCATCGCCATCTTCACCCTCACCGACGGTGAACTGCACCGTACCCACACCGTGGAGATCGACGTGGAGGGCGCCAGCACCGAGATCGAAGATCTTGTGGGTATCCACCGCGGCGACGTCGTCCTCGTCAACGACGGCGACCTCACCTACGCCAAGGTGCGATTCGACGCGGAATCTGCCGCGGCCCTGGTGGAGAACATCTCCGGGCTCACCGACCCGCTTGCCCGGGCCGTGACGTGGTCATCGTTCTGGGATTCCGTGCGCGACGGCGACATCGCCCCCCAGGACTTCGTGTCGCTGGCAATGCGCGGACTCCAGAGCGAGACTGACATGGCTGCTACTTCCACCGTCCTTGCCCAGGCTGCCGCATGTTCAGGCCGCTTCATGGCCCCCGAACTGCGCGAGCAGGCCAACGCCCGACTCACTGCAGGCCTGGCCCGACTGTTGAAGAACGCCGAAGCAGGCTCCGACAAGCAGGTACTCATCGCCAAGGCGTTGGTGGGGACCGCCCGCTCGCAGGAGGCCGTAGAACTCATCCGCGGTTGGCTGCACGGGGAGGAAGTGCCGAAGGATCTGGCCATCGACACCGGCATGCGCTGGGCCATCATCTCCTCGCTCGCCCGCGTGGGCGCCATCGACGCCACAGTGATCGACGAGGAGTTCGCTCGGGACAACACCAGTGCCGGAGCTGAGCGCGCCGCTGGGGCCAAGGCCGGGCTGCCCGATGCGGAACACAAGGCCGAAGCCTGGCGTCGCGCCACCAGGGATGCCGATGTGCCCAACGAAACCCACCGAAGCATCTCCATGGGCTTTTGGCACTTTGGTCAGGAGAACGTGACATCGCAGTACGCGGACGAATATCTGGAGATGGCAGGGGAGATCTCACGCAGGGAAGGGCCGTGGTCCGAGCGCGGATACGCAGCAATCGGGACTGTGCTGCGCTGGCTCTTCCCCGATCCTCTGGTCAGCTCTGATCTCGTGGAGTACTTCGAAGCCTGGCTCGAGGAGAACGAGCCCACGCAACAGGTCACACGCTCCATCTCGGAGCGACTCGACGAGGCTCGTCGCGCCCTGCTGTGTCAGGAGCGGAGCCTGTCCGCGGCCCACCGGCAGTGACCAGCCTTCGCCGGGCGCGACAAACGCCCGGCGAAGACCGTATCCTTGGTTTTCATGAACTGGATGCTTCCGCTTGAGACCCTCCCCGGCTGGCCCGAGGCACCGGATGTCTCCGCCACTCATATGCTGTTTCTGACTTTTCTGGGCCCTTTCGCATTCGGTGCGGTCATCGTGCTCATCGCGTTCATCCCGGCACTGAGCCGTCGTTTCCGCGGAGAGGTGGTGGGTGAACAGGCCCGGGCCGGCGAATACGCCGCCCTCGAGAACGACGAAGTTGCGACCAGGGCCATCGAACCACAGGCCAGGCGCGCTGAGCCCGAGGGCGACGCTTGAGCGACGACGTGACATCGACTCCGGAGGCATCCGTCAACATGAAGTCGGTCATGAATGCTTCGGAGATCACCAGAGCGGTGACCCGGATGAGCCACGAACTGCTGGAGCTGGCAGGCGGCGCGGAAGATCTCGTCATCCTCGGCATCCTGACACGCGGGGTTCCGCTCGCGGAACGGATCGCCAGCTCCATCAGCGATTCCGAGGGCACAGTGGTGGCCAGCGGCGAACTCGACATCACCATGTATCGGGATGACCTGCGCAGCCAACCACTACGTCCTGTGGGCCGCACCGTGCTTCCCGGATCCATCGACGGCAAGACGGTTGTCCTCGTCGACGACGTGCTGTTCTCCGGCCGGACCATCCAGGCATCTCTGCTGGCACTGGCCGACCTCGGCCGTCCAGCAAAGATTTTGTTGGTGGTCCTCGTCGATCGCGGGCATCGCGAACTCCCCATCCAGGCCCACATCGTGGGCCGCAGCCTTCCCACCGCCCGCAACGAACGGGTCCGGGTCTCCATGGCCGAACTCGACGGCATGGACGAGGTCACCATCGAATCGGAGACGAGCATCCCGTGAAACACCTTCTCGGCATAGAGGGCATGTCATCTGCCGATATCGAGGCCATTTTGGCCACCGCCGAGGAGATGCACGACGTTCAGCAGCGGCCAGTGAAGAAGCTGCCCACGCTGCGCGGCCGCACCGTCGTGAACCTGTTCTTCGAGGACTCCACACGTACCCGTTCCTCTTTTGAACTGGCAGCCAAGTGGCTGTCCGCCGACGCAATCAACGTTGCGGCCAAGGGATCCTCGGCCTCCAAGGGCGAGTCGATGCGCGACACCCTGACGACGCTGGATGCCATGGGCGTCGATGCCATCGTGATGCGGCATGCCGGATCGGGATCGGTGGCGCAGGCCGCCGGCTGGGTGAATGCCAGCATGATCAACGCCGGCGACGGCACGCACGAACACCCCACGCAGGCCCTGCTCGACGCCCACGCCATCCTTCGCAACTTCCGCGCCAACGATCTGGGCACCCTGGAGGGCAAGGAGGTCGTGATCGTCGGCGACCTGCTGCATTCGCGAGTGGTCCGCTCCAACGCACTGCTGCTTCCCCAACTCGGTGCCCACGTCACATTGGTGGCGCCACCCACGCTTGTACCGCCCGGCGTCGCGGCCTGGAACGTCGATGTCTCCCATGACCTCGACGCCGTCCTTCCCGATGCTGACGTCGTGATGATGCTGCGTGTGCAACGCGAGCGCATGCTCGGAGGGTTCTTCCCCTCGGAGCGGGAGTACACAATTCGCTACGGCCTTACTGCCCAGCGCCTGCAGAAACTCAGGCCCCACGCCGTGATTGCCCACCCGGGGCCGCTGAACCGAGGTCTGGAGATCTCATCCGCCGCTGCTGACAGCGCCCGATCCATCGTGCTGGATCAGGTGTCGGCCGGTGTCGCGGTGAGGATGAGCGTCCTCTACCACCTACTGGCCGCCTGAAAGCTCTGCGAAAAGGACTGTAATATGACCACGCCCCGCTTCCCGGGTAGCCCAGCGGCAGAATCCGCCCCCCTCGTCATTTCCGGCGCACTCCTTGCTGATGGCACCAGAGGTGATCTCTACATTTCCAATGGTGTGCTCGTCGATGAGCGACCCTCTGGCGCTGGGACCATCGACGCCGACGGCCTGCTGGCGTTGCCCGGGCTGGTGGATCTCCATACGCACCTGCGAGAGCCCGGCCGGGAGGACACCGAAACGGTGGAGTCCGGATCGCTGGCCGCCGCACGGGGTGGCTTCACGTGTGTGCATGCGATGGCCAATACTCAACCCGTCACGGACACCGCTGAAAAGGCTGAGTACATCGCGGACCTGGGCCGGGCCGCCGGACACGTCCAAGTGGTTCCCATCGGCGCCATCACCAAGGGTTTGGCCGGCAAGGAACTCGCCGAGCTCGGCCTGATGCACCAGTCGCGCGCGGGCGTTCGGGTGTTCTCCGACGACGGTATGTGCGTGATGGATTCCGCACTGATGCGGCGTGCCTTCGAGTGGGTCAAACCCTTCGACGGCGTACTCGCCCAGCATGCCCAGGACGCAGGGCTCGCCGGGCCAGGGGCTTGCTGCCACGAGGGTGAGATCTCGGGAAGACTGGGGCTGACCGGTTGGCCGCCCGTCGCCGAATCAGTGATCATCGCCCGCGACGCCCAACTGGCCGAGGCCACGGGATCCCGACTTCACGTGTGCCACGTCACGACCGCCGAGGGCGTGGACGTGATCCGTTGGGCCAAGGCTCGCGGCATCAACGTGACGGCCGAAGCCACGCCGCATCACCTGTATCTGACCACGGCTGAAGTCATCGGCTACGACACCGTTTTCAAGGTGAATCCGCCGCTGCGCACGGATGAGCATGTCGAGGCGATCAGGGCCGCGCTGGCGGACGGCACCATCGACGTCGTCGGCACGGATCACGCACCCCATGCACCGCAGGACAAGGACCATGCCTTCACCGACGCCAAGCCGGGGATGCTGGGTCTCGAGCAGGCCCTGTCCGTGGTGATGGAGACCATGGTCTCCACGGGCCGGCTTGACTGGGCCGGCGTCGTTGACCGGATGAGCGCCGCCCCCGCCCGGATTGGACGAACAGCCGGGCAGGGCCGCCCCCTGACAATCGGAGAACCGGCCAACCTGGTGCTGGTGGATCCCACCCGTCGCGCGAACGTCGACAGGAATGCCTCAGCATCTCTGAGTCGCAACAACCCCTACCACGGTCGCGATCTCCCGGATCCGGTGGAACTGACCATGTGGCAGGGCCGGATCACACACCAGCACTGAAGCCGGATTGACTCCACCACGAGCACCGGAACAATCACGTGTCCTTCAGTGGCTCATACTCACCACCTTGCCGCGAACAGGGTTTCTCCATCGCCTCGGAGCTGCCCCTAGGCTTGTCACATGGCCAATGATGCAAAGAACCTGAAGGGCAGGGCGAAGGTAATCGCCGAGGAGGCCCTCGACGTGGTGGAGGACAAGGTCCCCGTCCCCATCAGGCCGCACCTGGCCATTCTTGTTCCCGTGATCATCGGAGCCTTCCTGATGGGGCTTTTCACCTGGGGTGCGAGTGAGATCTACGAAGCAGTAACGGACAACGATGAACTGGCACTCCTGGACCAGCCTGTTCTGGAAGCGATGGTGGACTCCCGCACCGGGTGGCTGAACACCCTGATCGGTGCCTACACCCACGTGGGTGGACCGATCGCCTCCCCCATCATCGCCACGATTGCCGTCATCATCATGTGCCGGGTGTGGCGCTCCTGGCTGCCATTGACGCTGATGCTGTCCGCCGCTCTGGGGTCCCTGGCCGTGACTTTCGTTGGCAAAGACCTCATCGGCAGGCTTCGCCCACCCCACGAATTCGCCATCGCACCCTTTGAGTCATCGCCCGCCTTCCCCAGCGGCCATGCACTCAATGCCGTGGTGGTGGGTGGGATCATCGCCTACCTGCTCTACCGCCACTGTGAAACCCGGCGTGCTCGCATCATCATCATCGTCCTGGCGATCTTCTATGCCCTCACCATGGGAGCTTCCCGCGTCTATCTCGGTCATCACTGGATGACCGATGTGATGACCGGGTGGCTCCTGGGTGGTGCATGGCTCGCTGTGATCATCACAACTCACATCGTCGTTGCAGCAGTTCTGAACAGACGAGATGGTTCCAGGGACATCACACCTGCCGATGCGGATTCGCCGGATCCTGCCTCCTGAGCCACACACACGCTCCACAACGCATCGGGCCCCGATCGACGCTTCGTCGACCGGGGCCCGATGTGGTGGGAAAAAGGAAACCGATCAGCCTTTGACCGCGCCGGCAGCCAGGCCCGCCTGCCAGAAACGTTGCAGGCCGAGAAACAGCAGGATCAGCGGAATGACGCCGAGCAGTGCTCCGAGCATGACCGCACCCTTGTCCGGCGCGAAATAGCTCATCATCCCGTAAAGGCCCAGAGTCACGGGTTTCAACGTGTCACTGGAAATCATCATGAGCGGTAGCAGGAAGTTGTTCCACGTCGCCACAAAGATGAACAGGAAGATGGTCACCATGGCCGGGGCCAGCAGGCGTATCACCATGGTGAAGAAGATGCGGAATTCGCCGGCGCCATCGATGCGAGCGGCTTCCAACAGTTCCGTCGGGACCGACGAATCCGCGTACACATTGCCGAGGAAAACCCCGAATGGGCTGACCATCGACGGGATGATGATGGCCCACACAGTGTTGCTCAAACCCATCCCCTGGAACAGCACGTAGAGCGGGACTGTGAGCAGGGCGACGGGCATCAACAGCCCCGTCATGATGATCACGAGAAGTGCACGCCGGCCCGGGAACACAAACCTCGCCATGGCGTACCCACACATCACCGAGATCAGAGTGCCCAGCGCGGCAGCCGTGGTGGAGTAGAACACCGAGTTGAACACCCATCGCGGAAACAGCCCATTGGTCCAGCTCATGAGAGAGTCCCAGTTCAACGCCCAATTGATCTCGCCAAACCAGAAGCCTGCGGTGCTCACCAGATCCGTGTTGGTTTTCGACGAGGCGAAGATCAACCACACGATGGGCAGCAGGAAGTACAACAGGACGAACGCCATCACCACCAGCGTGATGGTCCTGGCGACCCTGGAGGGCGCGACGGAGCGCGGGGGCTGGCCTTCGATGGAGGGACGGTACACCAAACCGCTGGGGGTGGTCATGGTTGTGGCTGCCATGGGTCAGTCCGCCTTTCGCTGGACCAGCGCGTAAACAAAGGCCAGGACGCCCGCGACAACGGCCATCATGATCGAAATTGCCGAGGCCGGACCGGCACCGGATGGGGTTACCTTTCCAAACATGCTGCCGTAGGCCATCATCATCGGCGTGTAGTTCTCCGGCACCCAGGAGGCCAACGACTTGATGACAGTCGGCTCATTGAAGAGCTGAATCGTCCCCACGATGGACAGCAGCACGGCCAGCAGGGCTGCACCGCGCACGAGCGGAATCTTGATGCGGGTGGTGATCTGGAAGCCCGTGGCCCCGTCGATGCGGGCCGCCTCGTACAAATCGCCCGGGATCGCCTGCAGCGCCGCCAGGAAAATGAGCATGTTGTAGCCCGTGAAGGTCCAGGTGGTCATGTTCGCCATGGAAGCAAGAACGATGCCGGGCGCCAGGAAGAAGGGTTGACCTGAGGATGTTCCGAACACGTCGGCAAAAGGCGAGACCTGCGGCAGGTAGAGGTACCCCCACACGATGGCCGCAATGAGGCCCGGGATGGCGTAGGGCAGGAAGTACATGAGGCGCCACCCACCGGGGCGTCGGACGAGGAACGAGTCCAACACCAACGCCAGGACGAGCGCGAGTCCGATCATGACGGGGATCTGGAAGAGTCCGAACACCACGACGCGGCCGATGCCGTCCCAGAAGGCTGGCTCGGTCGCCACTGCGATGAGGTTCTCCAGGCCGACGAAGACCTCGACGCGCTCACCACCCCCGAAAAGTCCTCCACCCACGCTGCGCTCGCGGAAAAGGGCAGAACGAATCGATGTGACGATCGGCGCCGCGAAAACGAGAAGGAAAAGAAGGAAGAATGGGGCGGCGAAAGCCCACCCGTACAGCATCTGGCTTCGCGCTTGCCGACTGCCGCGTCGGGGTGTCGGAGTGATCCCAACCTGGGTGGACATGTTTACAACGGCTCCTCAATCGTGGAAGGGGATTCCGGGTCCGGAACCCAAGGCTTCCGGACCCGGAATTTCATCAGTCCTCGGAAACTGGCAGGCCAGCATCCTTGAGCGCTGCGATCGAGGCATCCTGTGCGACGGTGAAGATGTCCGCCACCGTGCCCGAGCCGCTGACTGCTGCAGCAGCCGTTTCCTTCATCTTGGGTCCCACGGCGGAGAAGCCGGGAATGTAGGCGAAGTCGGCGTTCAGGTTCTCGTTGGCCGTCACCAGTTCAGCCATCACATCCTGTCCGCCGAACTGCGTGCTCCACTTTTCGGGGGTCGCAGCGGCCATCGCGGCTGCGGGGACCAGTCCCTGGGTGGCGAGGTCATCAACCTGAGTGTTGAACCAGTTGTTGAATGCCATGGCCTCGGCTGGGTACTCGCAGCCCTTCATGACCGCCACACCGGAGCCACCATCGGGCCCGGTCATGGCCTCGTCGCCAAACTTGGGCAGCTGTGCAACGCGCCACTGGCCTGCGTACTCGGTGTCGTCGAGGGGATCGAGCGCGAAGCCGACTTCCCACGCCGGGGCGATGTTGCCGATGAGGCTGCCGTCGACGAGGGCCGCGGTGTAGGCATCGCTCCAGCGATCGTGTGTGAGGACGGCCTCTGAGTCGATCAGGTCCTGCCAGAAATCGGCGACCTTCATCGTCTTCTCAGATGTGGCGTCGACGACCCACTGGTCGCCAGCAGAGGAATACCACACTGCGCCGGACGCGGCTGCCATGCCAGAAAGCAGGTTCTGCGATTCATCGGACTCGAAGTCGGCAATGAACTTGCCCTGCGCAGCAGCCGTCTTGGCCGCGGCTGCGAGTGCTTCCATGGTCGTCGGGACTTCAAGGCCGAGTGCCTCGAACTCTGTTTCGTTGTACATGTAGACGAGTGGGCCCGAGTCCTGTGGGAGCCCTATCGTCTGTCCACCGACGGTCATCTGCCCGTAGGCTCCACCGAAGTTGTCCTTGTACTTCTCGGCCTCTTCTGTCACGTCCAGGGTGAGTCCCTTGACGAACATCTCGGGGACCTCGGAGTAGCTGAGCTGGGCCAGGCAGACGCCGTTGTTGGCATTGATGTCGGTTTCCAGCTTGGTGATCATCTCCTGCGCTTCACCATCGAACTTGGTGGTTGCGACCTGAATGTTCGGGTTTTCGGTGTTCCAGCGCTCGACGATGTCGGCGACGGGCGTCATACCCTCACCATCGGGGAGACGGTGCATGTATTGGAGCTCGATGGGCTCGCTGGGAGCCTCCACGGCGGTCGAGGGTGCGTCAGTGGGGTCCGCGGGAGTCGCGTCTCCCCCACAGGCAGTGAGGCCGAGAGCAGCGGCGGACAACAGCCCCACCACTGAGACAAGGCGCTTCGGGAAAACAGACATTGTTCCTCCGGGTCATCTTTGAACGGAATTGTTCCTGACTCAGACCGTACTATCCACTTGTCTGATGACTCCAGTTCTGGCCGATCCAACCGCCGGCAACGCTCTCATTGAACTATCAGACTGAGCGATTCGTCGTCCGTGGGTTCTGCCTCCGGCCCGGATCCCCCCGTATGGTCTGAGGGGGTGGACCCGTGAGATCACCAGAGGATGTCCTTTGCGGGAGGTTGCGTCCGTTGATGTTGGACCGAACGTGGTGTCGATCCAGTGCCGGTAGTGTGGAGAGCGAAAATGCACCTTCTCGCGCACCAGGAGAACATCACCCATGCCTTCCCAGAACCTTGCAGACGTCGGAGTGATCGGCATGGCCGTGATGGGGTCCAACCTCGCACGCAACCTCGCCCGGAACGGCTACAGCGTTGCGCTGTACAACCGGACCACGAGCAAGACCGACGCTGTCGTCGCCGAACACGGGCATGAGGGCACTTTCCGCCCCGCCGTGGAACTTGAGGACTTCGTGGCCTCACTGGAGCGTCCCCGGCGAATCATCAGCATGGTGAAGGCAGGCCGTGGAACCGACGCCGTCATCGATTCGCTCATCCCCCTCCTGGAGGAGGGTGACATCGTCGTGGACGGTGGCAACTCACAGTTCGAGGACACCCGTCGCCGAGAGCTCAAACTGCGGGAATTGGGGTTCCACTTCGTCGGCGCCGGTATCTCCGGCGGCGAGGTGGGCGCCCTCGAAGGGCCTTCCATCATGCCGGGAGGATCGCGCGAATCCTATGACGCGCTGGGTCCCATCCTCGAGAAGATCTCCGCACACGTCGACGGTGAACCGTGCTGCACCTGGATCGGCACAGATGGTGCAGGTCACTTCGTCAAGATGGTGCACAACGGCATCGAGTATGCCGACATTCAGGCGATTGGCGAGGCATACGAATTGCTGAAGGCTCTCGGCCTCAACCATGTGGAGATGGCCGACACGTTCGCCGCGTGGAATACCGGGGACCTGGATTCCTATCTCATCGAGATCACCTCAGAAGTGCTCCGCAAGACCGACCTCCGCACGGGCAAGCCGCTCGTGGACGTCATCGTCGATGCTGCCGGCATGAAGGGCACGGGTACCTGGACAGTGCAGAGTGGACTCAACCTCGGCACCCCTTTGAACACCATCGCCGAGTCGGTGTTCGCCCGCGCCGTGTCGTCCCATCCGGCTCTGCGCAAGGCCGCCCAGTCCGCACTTCAGGGGCCCGACCAGACGCTGCACGTGGAAGATCGCGACGCATTCATTGAACAGATCCGCCAGGCCCTGTGGTCCAGCAAGGTGGTGGCGTACGCCCAGGGCCTCGACGAGATCCGCATGGCGTCGACGGAATACGGATGGGACATCGACGTCGCTGAGGTTGCCCGCATCTGGCGCGCCGGTTGCATCATTCGCGCCAAGCTGCTGGAGAGAATCCGCTCGGAGTACGCGGCGGGAGGTTTGGTGTCGCTGCTGGTGGCACCGTCGGTGGCCAAGGATCTGGCCGAGTCCCAGACGGGTTGGCGCAACGTGGTGGCGCAGTCCGTGCTCGCCGGGGTGCCAGTTCCCGTGTTCGCTGCCGCACTTTCACACTACGACCTCGCCCGGGCACCTCGGGTGAATGCAGCTCTTACCCAGGGCCTGCGGGATTACTTCGGCGCCCACACCTACCTCCGCACGGACATCGACGGCGTCTGGCACACCCAGTGGTCCGGGGACGGCACCGAGGTCCCCGGCGAGGACATGCACTGATTGACTGAGCTGCACCGCGGAGAAGGTCAGCCGGGCCGACTCGAAACCTCACATCGACACGCCCGTCTCCTTCACCGCGGAGCCATTCAGGACACAGGACAATCGCTTCCTGAACTGTCAGCCATGGCTGGCACACTTGTTCCCCATGACCGCTGTTGACCCGATGGGCAGTTTCTCGGCCCCGGCCCGCACGTGGTTTGCCGATGTCTTCGCATCCCCAACTCAGGTGCAGAAGGAGGCCTGGGCAAAGATTTCCGGTGGCGAACACACTCTGGTGGTGGCGCCCACGGGATCGGGGAAGACACTCGCAGCTTTTTTCTGGGCGCTCGACAAACTCGCCAGCTCCCCACGCACCGCCGGTACGCGCGTGCTCTACGTCTCACCCCTGAAGGCCCTGGGCGTCGACGTGGAACGCAACCTGCGTGCCCCGCTGGTGGGCATCCGTCGGACCGCTGAACGTCTCGGCCACAGCGTCGCCGAGATTTCAGTGGGCGTGCGCAGTGGCGACACTCCCACCCGCGAGCGTGCGGCCCTGTTGAGGCGCCCACCCGATGTGCTCATCACCACGCCGGAATCGCTGTATCTGATGCTCACCTCCTCCGCCCGATCAACACTGGCAGACGTCGAGACGGTCATCATCGACGAGATCCATGCGATCGCAGGAACCAAGCGCGGCAGCCACCTGGCGCTCTCCCTGGAGCGGCTCGACGCTCAACTCGGGCGCGAGGTGCAACGGATCGCATTGTCGGCCACCGTGCGGCCCATCGAGAAGGTGGCCACCTTCCTCGGCGGTGATCGCCGGGTCAGCGTGGTGGCCCCACCGTCGAACAAGAAGTGGGAAGTACACGTTCGTGTGCCGGTCCCTGACATCACGGACCCCGGCCCCCGTGAGAGCCCCATGGAACTCGACCCTCTCCTGAGCGGCCCCACGAGCGAGCCCTCGGAGCCCGATTCCAACACGTCGCCCTGGCCGCATGTGGAAGCCGAGATCTACGACTCCGTCTGTGCCGGACAGTCCACGCTGGTCTTCACCAACTCCCGGCGAGTGGCCGAACGACTCACCGCACGGCTGAACGAAATGTGGGCGGAGGTCCATGACCCTGAATCCCTCATCTCTCCAGGCCGACGTCCACCGGCGCAGATCATGCAACCCACCGACGAAGTGGGCATGGCGCCGGCTGTCATCGCTCGCGCCCATCACGGCTCAGTCAGCAAGGAGGCCCGCTCCGAGATCGAGGCCGCACTGAAATCCGGGGAGTTGAAATGCGTGGTGGCCACCTCCTCACTGGAGTTGGGCATCGACATGGGTGCCGTGGACAGGGTGATCCAGGTCTCGGCACCACCGTCGGTGGCCAGTTCACTGCAACGCATCGGCCGCGCCGGACACCATGTGGGGGCTGTGTCCAACGGGGACGTCTATCCGATGCACCGGGGGGATCTGATCCCCAGCGCCGTCGCCACCGCACGCATGTTGGAGGGCGCCATCGAGGAGCTGCGCATCCCTCGCTCCCCGCTGGACGTCCTGGCACAGCAGACGCTGGCTGCCGCGGTCGCGGCCGGCGAAGCTGGCCTGGAGATTGATGAATGGTTCACGGCACTCACCCGAGCAATGCCGTATGCGGGCCTGGACCGTTCGGTCTTCGATTCCATCGTGGATCTGTTGGCCGGCGCCTACCCCAGTGCCGATTTCGGTGAACTCCGGGCGCGGGTGGAAGTTGATGACGGCCGCATGACTGCGCTGCGCGGTTCCCTGCGGCTCGCCGTGACATCCGGTGGCACCATCCCCGATCGGGGCATGTTCGGGGTGTTCCTCGCCACCGATGCCGATGTGGGCCGCCGCGTGGGCGAGCTCGACGAGGAGATGGTCTACGAGTCACGTGTCGGAGACGTCTTCACCCTCGGCGCCTCCTCCTGGCGGATCCAGGAGATCACACGGGACCAGGTGCGTGTCATCCCCGCGCCGGGGCATACCGGACGGCTCCCCTTCTGGCACGGCGACGCCGAGGGCCGCCCAGCCGAGCTGGGTCTGGCGCTGGGCCGCTTCCACCGCGAAGTACTCCGCTCGCCCGAACAGCTGGAGCAGCCCTACCTCGATGCGAACACCCAGACCAACATTGCCACCTACCTGAGCGAGCAGAAGGCGCACACGGGGAGCGTGCCTGATGACGCCACCATCGTCCTGGAGCGATTCCGCGACGAGGTGGGCGACTGGCGGTGCGTCCTCCACTCCCCGCTTGGACGAGGCGTGCTGGGTGCGTGGTCATTGGCGATCGGCGAGGCCCTCTCCCGCGAATCCGGCATTGATGTTGTGCCCGTCGCCTCGGATGATGGGATCATCTGGCGGCTCCCCGACAGTGATGCTGCCGAACGGTTGACGGAGATTCTCGCCGTCAATCCCGATGAGGTGGCTGCCATCGTCACCGAACAGGTGGGCGGCACTGCGCTGTTCGCTGCCCGTTTCCGCGAATGCGCAGCCCGGGCCCTCCTGCTGCCCCGACGCAATCCAGGCAGGCGAGCTCCTCTGTGGCAGCAGAGGCAGCGCGCCAGCCAGTTGTTGGAGGTCGCACGGCTGCATCCGCGCTTCCCCATCATCATCGAGACCGTCCGTGAAGTTCTGCAGGACGTCTACGATCTCCCTGCGCTGATCACGGTGTTGCAGGGCCTGCAACGCGGGTCCATGCGGCTCGTGGAGGTGGTCACCGACAGCCCCAGCCCCTTCGCTGCCACCATGTTGTTCCGCTACACCGGGGCCCAGATCTATGAGGGCGATTCACCGCTGGCTGAGCGCCGCGCGGCCATGCTTTCCATGGATCCTGCCCTGTTGGCCTCCGTGCTTGGCACCGTGGATCTACGGGAATTGCTGGATCCGGAAGTCATCGAGGCCGTCGAGGCGGAGCTTCAGCATCGAGCTGGCACCGATCCCACGAAGGACCGGCGGGTGGCCACCGTCGACGGCCTCGCGGACCTACCCCGCATGCTGGGGCCCATACCGGTCGAACAGCTACCAGCGCACATTGACGACGGACTGGCCACTCAACTGCCTGACCTCTTGGCATCGCTCGGCAAGCGCGTTCATGTCATGCAGGTGGCCGGCAGGACACATCTTGTCGCGGCCTCAGATCTGTCCCTGCTTCGCGACGCCCTTGGTATCCCCATCCCCGCGGGGGCTCCGGCGGCCGACGAGACCTCGGGAAGAGATCCCGTGACCCAATTGATCGCCCGATACGCTCGCACCCACGCTCCGTTCAGTGTTGGGCACGTGGCGGCTGCATTCGGACTGGGCGCGGCGACGGCGCTGGTGGTCCTGGAGCGGGAGGTGGGTGCGCGTCGCCTGGTCGAGGGGCATTTCACCCCGGGTCGCGAAGGCGTCGAGTACTGCGATCCGGAAGTCTTGCGGCGCATCCGTACCCGTTGTCTCGCGCTTGCCCGTTCCCAGGTGCAGCCCGTTTCACCTTTCGCCTACACTCGCTTTCTCGCTGACTGGCACCAGGTCAGTGACCCGCCGGAGTCCAGCCCGGACGAAGTGCTGATCTCGCTGCAAAGACTCGCGGGTGCCGCTCTGCCTGCCAGCGCATGGGAGACCCACATCCTGCCCTCGCGGTTGCGGGGATACCAGAGCGCCCACTTGGACGAACTGGTGGCAGAGGGGGAGGTACTCATCCGCATCAGGGGAAGCGTGGGGCAGAACGACCCCCTGATCGCGCTGGTTCCACGTGATGACCTGGACCTGCTCATTCCCGCTGAACCCTCTGCTGACGAGGATGCGACACGCCTTGCCACAGACCTGCGGGACGCGGGCGGGTTGTTCGCGGAGCTTCGGGTGATGCGGCAGAGCACTGAACCGGGCCTGAGTTCTGCGGCCCTGGCAGAGGAGGTGTGGAGCGCAGCGGAGATGGGTCTTCTGGCGCCCGCATCCATGGCGCCCGTGCGTGCCCGCATCGGCGGACCCACCAAAGGCGCACACAAGGCCGCCCGGGCCACACCCCGTCGACGCACCCGACTCCCCCGCCCCGGCCGATCACTTCTGTCGCGGACTGGCAGCGTCGGCGGTCCGCCGCAGGTCGCGGGTCGTTGGTATCTAGTCAAGGACCCGGCCGTTCCTCTGGCAGAGCAGGCGATCGCGCAGGTCTCCGCTTGGTTGGAGCGATTCGGAGTCATCACCCGCGGAGCGGTGGCTGGCGACGGGTTCGGCGGTGGATTCGCTGCTGCCTACCGGGTGCTGGCCGAGTTGGAATCAGCCGGGAAGGTGCTGCGCGGCTACGTGGTTGAGGGGCTTGGCGGTTCGCAGTTCGCGACGTCGGCCACCATCGATCAGGTCCGTGATTTCACAGACAGTCCCGACGAGACGCCATGGCCCTCCGGCGTCGCAGATCCCGTCGTCGTGGTGCTCTGCGCCGTTGATCCCGCGAACCCCTACGGCAACGTCCTGCCCTGGCCAGAACATCCAACGGCCAGGCCCTCACGTGCGGCGGGAGCCCTGGTGGTCCTTGCCGACGGCATGTGTCTGGCCCACATCAGCCGTGGCGGGCGACGCCTGACCCTGTATCCGCCCACCGGAGAACAGGCACCTTCAAGGCCCGAGGTGGCGGCCATGGTCACAGCGGCACTCCACCGCGTGGCGATGCACGGCCGATTGGGCCGCATGCGGATCGAGGAGGTCGACGGTGAGCGTGTCGGCGCCACCGACCTGATGGACACGATGCGGGCAGCCGGTGCGCGCGTGTCACCCCAGGGCGTCATCATCGAGGCGGGCAATGCCCGAGGGTGACACGGTCCATCGCCTCGCCGAACGCATGTCCGGACTCACTGGCAGGCTCATCGTGTCGACGGACTTCCGTGTGCCCAGCCTGGCGACGGCCACCCTGACGGGGCGTCGTATTGAACGGGTGTGGGCCTGGGGCAAGAACCTGTACTGGGACTGCGTGGGCAGTGACGGCAGCACGCGGGTCCTCTACACACATCTGCGGATGGAGGGAATCTGGAACATCCATCCTGCCGGCACGAAGTGGCGCTCACCCGGGCACACCGCCCGCATTGTGGTGCGGGTGGAGGGCTTTCCGGATCCGGCCAGGGAAGTGGAACTGGTGGGCCACGAACTGGGCAGGGTGGAACTGTTCAGTGCCAGAGCATGCGCGCCAACGCCCACGTGAATCTTCGTGTCTTCACGGGTGTCAATCGCCCGGGTGAGAACACGTGGGTCTACGGCCGCAAAAATCGGGCCTGCCGTCGCTGTGGCGCTCAGATTCGCTCAGGCTTTCTCGGAGGGGCCACCAGCGTCGCCGATCCTCGTGCCGGCCAGGAGCGCATCACCTACTGGTGCCCCATCTGTCAGCCCATGGGGTGACAGATGGGGCACAGGTTGCGCCGCCCAGCCCTTCCGCTGATGACATCCTCCGCAACGTCCCCTGTGTATGGGTTGCGGGAGGATACTGGCCACATGTCAGCCCGTCCGAACATCGTCCTTGGTGTCGTGGCCGCCCTGGTGGTGGCCCTGGCCATTGTGGCCGCCGTCGTCTCGACCGGCCGCGAGCATCCCACGCTGGATGCCGCCACCCCCGAGGGCGTGGTTCAGTTGTACGCCAGCGCTCTGTTCAACGACGACGTCTCCACCGCCGAGGCCTATCTGGATCCGGCAATCGATTGCGGCGAATACTTCCAGGAGTACTTCATTTCCGACACCTCGCGGATCGTCGTGCTTGAGGCCGAAACCGATGAGGACACCGCTCGCGTGGACCTGCAGATTGAGGAAGGGTCAGGCATTGACGGCACCTGGACACATCGTGAGAGCTTTACCCTCCGCAGGGAAGCCGACACATGGCTCATCACGGGCAACCCGTGGCCCTTCTTCGAGTGCAAATAGTCGGGTGATCCCATGACCATCCTCCTCATCCTGGCCGGCTTGGCCATTCCCGTGGCCGTCGTGGTGCTCATTGTGTTCGCGCTGCGCCGGCGAGGCTCCGCCACCACCACCTCCGGCGGCGGAACGAGCAGTGTTCGCCGCTTCTTCCAGTACCTCCTTCTGTTTGCTCTTGTCGTGGTGGCCGCCACAGGGGTGGCAGATCTGCTGGGGCGGAGCCTCGGTGCCTTCACCCACGACGGAGACAGCCTCGCGCAACCTCTGGCTTTCGCCCTCGTCGGAGTTCCTCTGGCGTCCCTGATCGGGTGGTGGACGCGCCGCTCCATCCGACAGGATCCACGAGAGGCCGAGGCGTTCGGATACGGCGCCTATGTCACCCTGACTGCGTGGACGTCACTGATCGTCGCCATGGTGGGTCTCCAAGGATTGCTCTCCTCCGCCTGTGAGCTGGAATTCGATGGCGGCTCACTTGCGACCCTGGCCGTCTGGGGCGCGTCATGGGTACTTCACTGGTTTCTCGCACGCCGCCTCGGGGAGGCCCGCAATGAGCCGCATCTCCTTCTCGGTTCACTCATCGGGTTGGTGACCGCTGTCGTTGCATTGGGCTTGCTCCTGAGCACCAGCCTGGAGATTCTTCTGTTGCAGGACTCCGGTCAGCTGTCCTTGGGCTCCGGCCGACTCATTGCTGAGTACGGCGCCACACTCGTTGTCGGAGGGCTCGTGTGGACGCGGTACTGGGCAACGGCTGCTGCGAAGCGGACCCGGACGACGCCGTGGCTGGTGTTCGTCCTTCCCATCGGCGTGGGTGGAGGGCTCCTCACTGCGCTCGTGGGCGCCAGTTTCCTGCTGTGGCACGCTCTGGTGTGGTTCCTCGGTGACCCGTTCGCAGCCACGGCTCGCCTGCACTTCTCTGACTCACCGATGGCTTTCGCCTTCGCGGTCGTCGGCCTGCTGCTCTGGTGGTACCACGGTGAGGTCCTGGCCGAGACCCGGGAGAGCCGCACCGAGGTCCGGCGCATCTACGAGTACATCGTCTCGGCAATCGGCCTGCTCGCCTCCGCCGCTGGCGTCGGCATGGTCATCGTCGCCGTGATCGAAGCGTTCACCCCCGGCCTGGACCTCGGAGTGTCGGTCACACATACGTTACTCGGCGCCCTGACCCTGTTGGCGGTCAACGTGCCGGTGTGGTTGGTGTTCTGGAGCCGGATCCAGAGGGCCCTCGCCGGTGATGCTGTCATCGAAGTCACGTCCCCGACACGCAAGCTGTACCTGGTGCTGCTGTTCGGTGTCGTCGGTGTCGCAGCAGTGGTGGCACTCATCGTGGCCGTCTTCGTCCTGCTGGAAGGCGTGTTCGAGAACACACTCTCCGGCGAGACCATCCGATCGATGCGCTACGCCCTGGGCGTCCTCGCCACGGCCGCCGCAGTATCGGCCTATCACGGAGCGGTGTACGCACAGGATCGGAGCATCACTCCTGGCCAGAAGATCACCGGACCTCGATCCGTGTTGATGGTCGGCGCACCCGCCCCGGGCCTTGAGCGTTCCCTGTCGAGGGCCACCGGCGCACGTGTGGAGCTGCTCACACGCGCTGACGGCACGGCTCCCCCGTGGTCCGAGGAGGAACTCCTCGCGCTACTCCTGAATCACAATGGGGAAGATCTGCTGATCATCGCCGGCGAACAGACCGATGTCATCGTCCTGACCCGGGACTCGTGAACGAATCACCACCAGGGGGCTTCCAGTGACTGGGCTCAGCCCTGCAGCATCTCGTCGACCCACTCAGGGACCATCTCTCCAGCGAGTCCCAGTCTCGTCTCCTGAAAATCGGTGTTCACCCATGACGGTTCCAGGTTGATCTCGAGCGTGTGGGCTCCGGCCTGTCCCGCCACCCGCACAAAACCGGCCGCCGGGTAGACGTTGCCGCTGGTGCCGATCGCAGCGAAGACATCGCAGCGCTCAAGTGCGCCAAAGATCTCGTCCATACCGAACGGGACCTCACCGAACCACACGATATGCGGACGCATTCCGCCGTCTGCACCACACACCGGGCAGCGTGTGGTGGCATCCACATCGCCATGGAGCTCACTGACACCACCGCAGATGTTGCAGCGGGAGCGCAGCAACTCGCCGTGCATGTGGAGCACACCAGTTGAACCGGCACGCTCATGAAGATCATCAATGTTCTGCGTCACCAGCAGGAGATCACCGTCGTAGTCGCGCTCCAGCCTGGCCAGTGCCAGGTGAGCCGCATTGGGCGCCACCATCCCATCCAGCAACTTCGCCCGGCGGGCGTTGTAGAAGCGATGCACAAGATCTGGATCTGCCGCGAATGCTTCAGGGGTCGCGACGTCCTCGGGCCGGTGGTTCTCCCACAACCCATCGGATGCACGGAAAGTGGCGAGCCCGGATTCAGCGGACATTCCCGCCCCGGTCAGGATGACAATGGATCTGGACATGCCACCACTGTGCCATCCCCAGCGTTTGCCATCAGCCAAGTTTCTCGTGGTCTTGCGCGGCCGATGACCCGCAGCGAGTGCATGATGTCGCGCGTTGGCATCATCTCGACACAGCCGATCTGTGCCGCAGTGTCATTGGTGCGACGAAGATTTGAGGCGGGTGGGAACCGGTGTGGGAAGATGTGGGCGCCATGCATTTCAGGGACAAACGGGGGGCACTGAAAGCCAATGATGAGCGTTCGGCAGGCAATGCGCAGACGTCCCAACTTCGGCCCGCCCCAGGACACCATTTCGGCTCAGGGCGCCGTGATGGCGAAGCCAGAGGGGCCGAGTCCATTCCAGGAAAACAGCAGCGGACGGGCAAGTCACCAGCTTGTCGTATCCTTCCTCGCCACCGGGCGGGCCATCGCATTCCTGGGCCTCTTCCTTCCTGCCTCCATGCTCGTCTGGAGCTTGCTGACCGGATCATCAATCCGCGGAAGCCTGTCTGAGTACTACTACACGCCAGTGCGGGATCTCATGGTGGGAACCCTCATGACCATGGCCGTGTTTTTGTGGAGCTACCGAGGCTTCAGTGACCGCGACGACGACCTCCGGGCAGACCGGCGGGTGGGCAAGGTCGCAGCCGTTGCGGCCGTCATCATTGCCTTCGCCCCCATCACTCCCCGCAACGATGACCGTTGCACACTCGTCCAATGCATCATCGGACCGCAATCGGCGGCATTTGTCCACAGCATTGGCGCCACCGCATTCTTCATCTGCCTGGCCATCTTCTGCCTCGTGCTGCTGCCGAGAAGTGTGGTCAACAGCCCGGGCGCCCTGGCCCGGGTGCGGATCTACCTGACCTCCGGCTGGCTCATTGTCGCGGCCTGCGTCTTCATCGGTGTCTGGCAGTTCCTGCCGCCAGAGATTGTCTTTGCTCTCGGCCACTACCGCCCGGTGTTCTGGGCAGAGGCCGGTGCCATCGTGGCTTTTTGCTTCGCCTGGATCGTTCGTGGTCGAGCCCTGAAGGCCGCCATCCAGCACAACTACGATCTCAGCGAGGCAAGTGTTGAGCGAGCCGCTCCCTGACCGAGTCTGGCAAAGGCGTTGGACGCAGATCCATTGCAGCACACACGAGCACCGTTCGCGCACGCGCGAACACGAGGCCGTCGTCGGGGTTGAAGACCTCGCTCGTGAGCGTCAGGGATGAGGTGCCGAGCGAGGACGGCGCCGTTCGCACAGCGTATGGCTCCAACCGATGGGACATCTGGGACACGTAGTCCACGTCCTGACGCGCCACCAACCAGAAGTACGCAGAGTCCCCCGCACCGGCCCTCGCCATGCTCGGATCCCACTGCGCAGTCACCTCGATGCGCGCCTGTTGGAGGAAGTCATACATCTTGGAATTGTTCACATGACCATAGGAGTCGTGGTCGGACCATCGAGGGTGAAGGTGTGTGATGGTTCCTCGGCGCCCCGGTGGGGAGGAGGTGAGCTCCCGCATGGGCTCAGCGTCCGTCGTCACCTGCGACAGGAACGCTCGATCCTCAGGAGAGAGCCGCACGGGCCTCTGCGTCGCGAAGTCGTAGGGACACAGCACCGTTCGTGCCCTGGCCACGGGTCGCGAATGCTGGCTGAGGCTGTAGGCAATCTCGAACCGGGAACCTCCCAGGGTGGACACCCCCAGTTCAATGTCCACGCCCTCGCTGCTGTACTCCACACTGGAGAGATATTCCACCCGGTGCCCCACCACCACAATCCCTGTATCGAGCAGGTTGGATGTAGGGCCACTTCGGAAGAACGCGACTCGCGCCTCTTGCAGATAATCGACGATGTGGGCATTGTTCACGTGCCCCTGCGCGTCAAGATCTGACCAGCGTAGGGGGCAACGGAACGAGAACACTCAGTCTTCCTTGTCGTACAGCGAATCCACGAGGTCGGCATATCGCTTCGACACAGCCGAGCGCCGGACCTTCATGTTGGGCGTTACCCCCTCGTTGGCCACAGTCAGTTCATGATCCAGGATGGCGAACCGCTTGACGGTTTCCCACCGCTCCAGTCGGGCATTGGCCTTCTCCACCTGTCGTTCGATGGAGTCATGGATTTCCGGTAGCTGCGACAACTCGGCATAGGTGAGATGTGACATGGATCGCTTGTCAGCCCACTTCTGGAGCAGCAGGGGGTCAAGGACCAGGAGTGCCGAGCAATACTTGCGGCCCTCCCCCACGGCCACGGCCTGCGACACGTAGGGAATGTTCGCGGTGATGGCTCCCTCCACCTTCTGGGGGGCGACGTATTTGCCGCCGGAAGTCTTGTAGAGATCCTTCTTGCGGTCGGTGATGCTGAGGTTGCCGTCCGCGTCAAACGCACCGATGTCGCCGGTGTGGTACCAGCCGTCCACCAGCACCTCGTCGGTCAGGTCCTGTTTGCCGTGGTACCCGGGCGTGACGATGGGACCTCGGATCAGGACCTCATGGTCGTCGGCGAGCTTCGCCTCGATCCCTGGCAATGCCTTGCCGACGGTTCCGAACTTCGGATCCGTGGGCAGGTTCAGGAAGGCGATGGCACTCGTCTCGGTGGACCCATATCCCTCGACGATCACAATGCCCGCGGAGTAGAACCACTGCTGCACCTGTGAGGACAGCTTGGCCGAGCCGGAGATCAGGAAGCGAATATTGCCGCCCAGTTTGTCCTTGAGCTTGCTGAACACCAGCTTGTCGGCGAGCTTGTACTGCACACCCAGGAGCCCGGGGAGCGCCCGGCCCTCAAGCCGATACGGCCGGCTCCTCGCACCCACGCTGAACGCCCACTTGGCGATCCGCCCCTTCACACCGGTGCTGTTGGTCAGGACTGCGGCGCGCACCTTCTCGAAAATGCGTGGAGCACCACACATGAACGTCGGTTTGACCTCACCGAGGCCAGCCACGATCCGATCAATGCGCCCATCAACGGCAGAGCCGAACCCGTACGCCAACTGGACCGCCAGCAGAGCCTTGCCGAAGACGTGGCTCAGTGGGAGCCACAGGTATTGGAGGTCACTGGGTGACAGCAGATCCCAGTGCTTGGTTCCGGCGCCTTCATACACCCAGGAGCCGTGATTGAGCCGCACCCCCTTGGGTTGCCCCGTGGTTCCGGAAGTGTAAATCAGTGTGCTGAGACTGTCGTGATGCGTGCTTTCGATGGCGTCGTCCACGAGTGACGCGTTCTCCGCCAGAGCTGCGCTGCCCAACTCTTTGAGCTTCGCGTAGCTGATGATGCGATCCGTTTGCTCGACGCCTGCGGGATCGATCACCACTACGGTGTGAACATCGGTTGCAAGAGCCCCATCGTCAATCACCTTAGCGAGCTGTTCCGCGTTCTCCGCAACCACGATGACGGAGCCGGAGTCCTGCAGAATGTAGCTGACGTCGCCGGAGGCCGTGTTCGGATACACCGTGGTGGTGGCGCCAGCAGCACACGCGATGGCCAGGTCGACGAAGATCCATTCCAAGCGCGTATTGGAAATGATGCCAACCCGCTCCTCAGCCTTCAGCCCGCGCGCCAACAGCCCTGCCGCGAGGACATCGACGTGGGTACGGGTTTCGGCCCACGTGTAGTTCGTCCACGTGTTGGCCCCCTCCGCCCGATCGGGTTCCATGAACGCCAGAACGTCAGGCGTCTCCGCCACGCGCTTCCGGAACATGTCGCCGACCGAGGTGGCATAGCCGAGCAGTTCATTCTGCAGACCCATAGTGGAGCCCCTTCCAATTCAAGCGACACCCTACCGAAGGTAGGTGCCGCCAGGAGGCCAACGATGGAACGGAGGTCAGCTCTCCCGAAGACACTTCCACACCTTCTGCGCGCATAACTGGACTCAGCACCCAACCTGCGTTGTCGCCGAGCTGTCAGTGCCCCATCATGGTGTTCACTGCCCGGGCCACCCCCGGTTCCACAGGGATCCGAGGGATGAGCGTTGCCTGCAGAGCATGGTAGACGTCCGCCTTTCCCTTTTTGATCAAGGAGGAGGGCCGGTTCTCCAGGTCAAGCTCGTGGCGCCAGGACCCGTCCACACCATCCACGAGGTACTTCTGGGCGTAGGCCCACCATGTGCCGTAGGAATCGGCGTAGCGATCGTCGCCGGTCACGCTGTGCAATGTGGCTGCGGCGGCGATGGCTTCAGCAACCACCCAGTGCAGCCGGTTGCGCACTGCCGGGCGGCCCTCCCAGTCGACGGTGTAGACGAATCCGTCGCGGCCATCGACGCTCCACCCCTCGCTCACTCCTTTGTCGAAGAGCGTGGTCGCAGCCTCACGCAGCCACCGGTCGGGGCTGGTTCCCGCTTCTGCCTGGGCTGTTTCCAGCAGGATGAGCAGCCGCGCCCACTCGAACCAGTGCCCTATGGTCGAGCCATAGGGCTTGAAAGGATCATCGCGACGCTCGCTGTTGAAATCCAGGATGGGTGACCAATCCGTGGTGAAGTGCTCCGGAAGCCGCCAGTCCTGGGCGCGAGCAGCATCAACAGCCAGCTGCGCGATACGGACGCAGCGAGTGAGCAAATCGACGTCGCGGGTGACGGAAAACGCTGCGAGATAGGCTTCGAGCATGTGCATGTTCGCGTTGAGTCCGCGATAGTCCAACGGCTCGGAATAGGTGCGGTCCCACTGCTCGCTGACCGCCCCGTGTCGTTCGTCCCAGAAGTGCCGATCAATGGATTCCAATGCTGTTTCCAGCAATGTGTCCGCGCCCGGCCGACGCGCAATCGAGGCCGAAGCCCCGGCGAGGATCACGAAGCTCTGGGGGTAGGAGGCCTTGGTGTCATCAAGGGGCTTCGAGTCTTCGTCGAGGGAGGTGAACCACCCACCGTGCTGAGGATCTGCAAAGCGATCGCGCAAAGCGGCCAGCCCGTGGTCCACGAGTGCATCGGCACCGCTGACATCCAGTAGTGATGCCAGAGCAAAGACGTGCGTCATCCGACCAGTGACATAGAGGTGCTGAGGTGCACCGGCGGTTATTCTTCCTTTCGCGTCAAGCCATCCAAAGCCGGCGTCGGGAATCGCAGAAGAACGTCCGAAGTCGATGAGCCGAAGTGATTCCGATTCGAGCCAGGCGTTGTGGTCAGGTGTGAGCAAGGACATTCAAATCCCAATCGTTTGGTTCGTGAGGTATCCCGCAAAACTCGACGGGAGCACATACTGATGGGTCTTGGCGTGGGCCCGATGCCATCGATACGCGGCCGCTGCTGCGGTTCAGATGGCTCATGTCGGGGCCATCAGTCCCATCTGGATTGGGAGCCATGTGCTGAGGGCCGGGAAGAAGGTCGTGATGATGAGCGCGACCACCAATCCGATTAGGAAGGGCCAGAGCCGCCTGATGACGGGTTCCACACGAAGCCCGGCGATGCGTGCCCCCACAAACAAGACGTTGCCGACCGGGGGTGTGATGACACCCAAGCAGAAGGCGAAGGTGACCACTGTGCCGAATTGGATCGGCGACAGCCCGAACGTGACCCACAGGGGAAGAAAGATCGGCGTGAAGATGAGGATTGCAGGGACGGGGTCCATGAACATTCCCACGACGAGAAGAATTACAAGCATCAAAATCATGATGACCAATTCGTTGTCGGAAAGCCCCAGAAGCGCGTCGGCCACCAGTTGCGGAATGCGGGCGAAGGAGAGGACCCATGAGAGCAGGCCTGAGACGCCCACGAGCAGCATGACAATTGCAGTGGTGCGAGAGGCCTCAAGGATGATTCGCGGCAGATCCGACACTTTGACTGTGCGATACGCGAATCCAAGCACGAGACAGTAGACAACCGCTATGACCGAGGATTCCGTGGCCGTGAATTGCCCCGTCAGAATCCCCCCGACGACGATGACGATCATGAGCATCGACGGGACCGCACGCCACAGGACGCGCAAACCCTGGCCCAGAGTGATGCTGGTGCGTCCGGTCTTGCCTCCGAAGCGACGCGACCCGATGAAAGCCACGATCATGACGACAACTGCCCAGAGGAGGCCCGGGCCAACGCCCGCCATGAAGAGTGCAGCGATTGAGGTGCTTGACGCCAACGAGTACACAATGAGCGTGTTTGACGGCGGGATGAGCATGCCGGCGGGAGCCGAGGCGACGTTCACGGCGGCAGCGAAAGGCTTGTCGTAGCCCTCCTTGGCCATCCGTGGGGTCATCACTGACCCCACGGCGGCGGCTGCCGCAACCGCTGCACCGGAAACCGCACCAAACATCGCATTGGCGACGACATTGGTCTGTGCAAGAGAGCTCGGCATTTTGCCGACGAGGACTTTGGCGGCGTCCACAAGCCGTCCGGCCACACCACCGGAGTTCATCAGCACACCAGCGAGTATGAAGAAAGGGATGGCCAGCAGCGTGAAGTTGTTGACAGCCGTGAAAACTCGTTGTGGCGCCGCTATGAGTGAGCTGTCAAAGCCCGCGATTGCGACCATGGCGACAAGTGAGGGCAGACCAATGGAGACGGCGATGGGAAAGCCGAGGGCGATGCATCCGAAAATGCCAATGAGCAGGATGAGACCGACGAGGTTTGCGATATCCATGTTCTTATACCCCTTGGTTGGTGTCGGTCGATGGAGGGTTGTTGGGCATTTCGTCCGGACCGTTTTCGCTGGTCTCGATCGGTTCTGCCGCGGTGTCGACTGCCAAAAGCGTGGAGGGGTCGGTGCTGATGATCGCCTCAACCAGGTGGATCAGCGCAAACCAGATGATGAGCACTCCGGTCAACGGCAGCACGAGAAACATCGGGCCAACGGTCAACGGCAGGGCAGACAGCGACTGATTCCAGGATTGTTGGGCGTAGCTGATTCCTCCCCAGATGAAGACAATGGCAATGAAGGCGATGAGCGCGATCTGGGTGAGGATGAGGGTGACGCGCAACAAGGGAGTTGGCAGTTTCCGGACGAGGAAATCCATGGCAATGTGTCCTCGCTCGGAGAACACCAGGGCGGCCCCGAAGAATCCAAGCCAGACGAACAAGTACCGGGCCAGTTCTTCCGACCACACGCTCGGGCTCTGGAGCACCTGGCGGGCGAAGACCTGCCAGACAACTGTGCCCACGAGGACGGAGAACAACACGATGCAAGCGATCGAGATGACTTTCACCACAGATCGGCTGAATGTTCGAACTGGCGCCAACCAGCCTGGCTCAGATTTTTCGGGGCCCAAGCTCACTGGACCGCAGCCTTCGCGTCGTCGTAGAGCTTCTGCTGTACGTCGTTGGTGATGGTTTCCCCTGCCAGCGGCGCGAGTGCCTCGCTGAATGCCGCATTGTCAGGAGTCGTGAACGTCACGCCCCCCTGCTCTGCGACTGCGATTGCATCCTCGACCGACTGGTCCCACAGCTCCATGTACTCAACCAGGGTTGCGTCCCACTCGGCGCGGAAGATTTCCTTGTCCTCGTCGGACATCGATTCGAGCAGGTCCGTGTGGATGACGAGATAGTCCGTGTTGATGAGGTGGTTGGTGTAGGAGAAGTACTTCGCGACCTCATGGTGTTTCTGCGTCGTGTACGACGGTTCTGCGTTCTCGGCTCCGTCAATGACACCGGACTGCAGTGCGGTGTAGACCTCACCAAACGACATGGGCGTCGCCGTGGCGCCCATGAGCTCGACCATCCTGACCATGGTGTCTGTCTCCTGGACGCGCAGCTTCATTCCTGCCAGGTCAGCCGGTTCCATGATCGGACCCTCCTTGGTGTAGACACCCCGCATCCCGGCGGTGAAGCCGCCCACAACCGTGACCTGCTGATCTTCCAGCGAGGAGTAGAGGTCACCAGTGATGTCGGGGTCATTCACGACGGACATCTGATGCGCATCGCTTTCGAAGACGCCCGGGAGGTTGAAGACAACGAAATCCTTGTTCAGGTTTTCGAGCTGAGGTCCAGCCACAATCGCTAGGTCGATTGCACCGTCAGAGACGAGCTGCAGGGCTTCCGCCTGTGCGCCGAGCTGCTCATTGGCGAACACGTCGACTGACCAGCGGCCGTCGGTGGCTGCGTCGAGACGCTCACCGAAACCGTTGAGAGCAATGGTTGAGGGGTAGTCCTCGGTCTGGTTGATCGCCAGTCGAAGGGTTTGGGATTCGCCACTGGGGGAATCGGCGGAGTCCGTATCGGCGTCTCCGCCGCATCCCGCCAGAACCAGGGCAGCGCTACCTGCCAGCGCCGCTAGGTGCGTGGGTCGGTAGTGGTTCACGGTTGCGGAAAGTTCGAACCGTGC
>JBQCZU010000011.1:5214-75978 GCA_052089385.1 Arachnia sp. | reverse complement strand
ACTCGAACCCGCGACCTCCGCCGTGACAGGGCGGCGCGCTAACCAACTGCGCTACGGGGCCAATTTCTTGACCATGCTGGCTTGGCCAGCGAGGAAACTCTAGCGGTCTTTCCCGGTGATGTAAAAATCAACCGGGTCCAACCCCATGCGTCTCCATCTTTCTGGCATCGCCAGTGGCTGATCGGTGCGCCCACTGGGGCTCGAACCCAGGACCCGAGGCTTAAAAGGCCCCTGCTCTACCAACTGAGCTACAGGCGCGCGTCTTGAACTGCCTCGGGAAGTCTAGTGGATCCTTGTGCTGGCGCCAATGGCAGGCTGGGGGAATGAATGACTGGATTGGCATTGTCGTGGCTTTGGTGGTGGGCGTGCCGCTGTTGCTGACGGCTGTCCTGGTGGACCTGCGTCGTCGTCGAGCGGAGGAAGAGGAACTTGCTGCGCCGCCCCTGAGAGGCAACAGCGGCGTGGACGCGCTTGTGCCCGACTACATCTCCCAGGACGCCGTGGACGCGCTTCCTGCGCCCGGGTCGGGCCTGTCCTCGCAGGAGGTGAACATGGATGGCACTCGACTCGCCTTCGGTCACGTGGATGATGACTTCGCCACCGCCGGAGACCGCGCGGATCTTCGGCACGCAAGAATCCTGATGGTTGATGATGCCATCACGTCGTTTCGTGAGCTCCTCGTCCCGCTGCGGGATGCGGCGGCGGGTGAGCCAATCGTGATTGTGGCGGCAGCCTTCCATCCAGATGTCCTCACATCGCTCAAGGCGAATCGACGGGTGGGTCAGCTCCCCGTCGTGGCAGTGGAGGCCAATCTTGCGGAGCTGATGCAATTGCAGGATCTGGTGGGGGGGCAGGTCCTGGAGTCGGCAGATCTGAAGGCGGGCTGGATGCCGCCCGGTGCCCTTGGATGTGCTGAACACTGGAGCAGCAATCGGTCCTCTTCGGTGGTGCTCGGCATGCCACGGGGTCAAGGGTGAACCTGAAGTGCCACTTGAGGCGGAAGTTCGTGGGTATTCCCCTTGGTGTTCTCAGGAATATCTCATGTATTAAAAAGGGGGACTCCGTCAAGTCCCGAGCGAATCCAAGCCCTAGTCACACGTGTTTGGTAGAGGTCTCGGGAATCCTTTCGGCCCAGCCACTGAAGTCGCGGAACCGTGCGGGAATCCCTGAGAGACGCATATTCCTCTCATGAAGGAGTTGTGCCCTCACGCTGGTGCTGCCTAATCTCCGGCCACGGATGCACGTGTCGGAGGCCCCCCAAGGTTTCGAGGAAGCGCCACTTGGATCCTTCACACTCAATGCCGTAGATGAAGGGACCCCCCAGTCGTGAATTCGATTCTCAAGACCCTGCGTGGAACTGTTGCAGCGGTGGCCATTGCCGCCCTTGTGCAGTCCGTGGGCTCCATGGCGCTGGGGCCGCTGGCAGATGCCAGCAGCTCTCAAGTCACTGCCACCACAGCCGTCAATATTCGCTCTTCAGCCAGTACAAGTTCTGCTCGTGTGGGCATTCTGTACAAGGGTCAGAAGGCCCAGTCAATAAGCTCCAGCAACGGTTGGACTGCCGTCACCCACGGTGGACGGACGGCCTACATCGCCACCGCCTATCTCACGAGCAGTTCAGTGGTGATTGAGAAGCCATCGACGTCCACCAAAGGCACTGTCTACACGATAGGCAACGTCAACCTTCGGAAGGGGCCGAGCCTTTCGAACTCTGTCTCCCGTGTGGCGACCAAGGGCACAAAGCTGAGCACCACCGGAACCATCAGCGGGTCCTACAGCCAGGTGATCCACAACGGGACGACACTATGGGCTGCCACGTCCTACCTGTCGGCCTCCGCCGGTGCGCCGAGCCAGTCACTTCCCGCCGTCACGGGGAGGGTGAAGGCCACAGCTGCGCTGATGGTTCGCACCACAGCGGATCGAAACTTCTCGTCGCTCGGTGATGTGCCGCTCGGAACGATTCTGGACGCCACCGGGGTGGTGACGAGCGGTATGGCGCAGGTCATCTGGCAGGGCAATGTGCGGTGGGTCAACAACTCCTACGTCTCCAAGGTTGCGGGTTCAACGACGTCGCCTAGCGCGCCCGCGACGCCGACGACGACGACGCGCTATGCCACTGCCAATCTGAACATCTGGAATGCCTCGACCGGTTCCGCCCACATCGGGGAAATTTCCCGCGGCTCCGCCGTGGCGGTCACGGGCAAGGTCTCAGGAGGCAGGGCCCAGATTGTGCACAGCGGAGCCATCCGATGGGTGACCGCAAGCTATCTCAGCATCACGGCCCCCAGCGCCTCCGGTGGCAGCAACAGTGGAACCCTCAACAAGGGCTATTCCAGTGGGTTGGACCAGGTCAATGAGAACACCAAGAAGGTCATCCGTCATGTGTGGGCAACCCAGCCCGCCATCAAGACCATGTACGGGTGGCGCAACAGCGCGACCCCGGATCACCCGGCCGGCCGGGCAGTGGACGTGATGATCCCCAATTACAAGTCGAACAATGCGCTGGGCTGGCGCATCGCCAACTACTACCGCGCCAACGCGGCTCAGTTCGGGATCACCTACATCATTTTCGATCAGAAGATCTGGAGTGTTGCCCGCAACAGTCAAGGTTGGCGCAGTATGGCCAACCGGGGCAACGACGCTGCCAACCACATTGACCACGTCCACATCAACACCTGAGCTCCGATCGTGGCCACCCGTCCCTGGTGCTGGAAGCCCTCCGGCACCGGGCTCGGGGTGCGTCGAAGATGCCGTTGCACTCTCCGGTTGTGACTCACGGCGTCTCGTGCACTAAGCTCATCTGCGAAGCACCAGAGTCCCCATCGTCTAGTGGCCTAGGACTCCGCCCTTTCACGGCGGCAACACGGGTTCGAATCCCGTTGGGGATGCAAAGAAAAACCCACCCGGACAGGGTGGGTTTTTTCGTGCTCAGGCGTGGCCACTGTCCCACCGCGATGGAGCGGCGGCCAACCGATTCAACCGGCAGGTTCCCCCAGGGGCAGCCACGGCGGGATCATCGTGGGAGCGTCTACGTGACGCTCGAAGGTTGACCACCAGAACTCGGCGTCGTCGGGGAGAACCCGCTTGTCACATTCCCGCACCGCATCCCTCACCGCGTGCTTGGTCTCGGTCAACCTTTCAGCCACGGATGTGTTCTTCGGATCCTCCAGTAGCTCCTTCTCGAACGCAAGACACCTCATCCGCAACCTGATGATCCGACGGTGGCGCAGAACGTGGACCTCATCCAGCTTCAGCACAGCCTCGGCGGCCCGCAACCAGCCGTAGTCGATGCTGATGGCGATCAGACCTGGATGAACAGACATGGCGCCATGCACGTCGAGTTCGGGCTGAATCAGGACGGCGTCGGTGTGTGCCGAGTACTCGAGTTCGTCGCGCGTCGTCTCATCAACCAGAATCTCGGTGGAGCGCATCACGATGGCGAAGAGGTCCGCCTCGCGCATGGATTGGCGTGCGGGAAGACCCCTCCCCTTGGCGCTGATGAGGTAGCTGCGGTCAGCATCCAAATCCTCCACGGCCAACTGCGCTGGAAGGTTCTCCCGTACCCCGCCGTCCACGTAGGTCTCGGCGCCGAGCGGTACCGGACGAAAGACCGCGGGAATGGAGCATGATGCGAGGACTCCGGTTGCCAGCGGGTGAGGGCCCGCATCGAAAGGTCGTCCATGTCGGTCCACGAGCGCGCCGCTCTCCGTCATGAACCGGAGCGCGCCGGACTCCAGAGCCACCATGGCGATACGGAGCGTGGTCCCGGCGGTGCGCACCTTCGCCGGATCGAACACTTCGGGATCCAGGAGCCGCAGCAGGACCGGCCCGGGGCGGTACATGGATTTGGTGCGCTCCATGCCCTGGTGGATGGACAGGAGATCATTTCCGATACGCGGGAGTTTCCCCACGTTGCTGAAGAGCTGTGCCAGCGTACCCAGTGACCATTCGTAATCCTGCTCCTCGTCCGGTTGGAGGGCGAGCTCCAGGGGCCCCAGTTGTGTTGCCGGAGCAGGCGACGAAGTGACGGGGCCGTTGGAGCGCATGAATGGCAGACGGGGAAAAGTGCGTGCTGATGGATCTGGGGTGGTGGACCGGGGAGTCATCATCTCCAACCACCCGGGGGCCTCGGTCTGGGCGCGGACGAGCCATGGGCGCGGTGTGAACATCTCGTCCTGACGACGAAGCCCGCACCAGATGTCTTTCACCCGAGATGTGAAGTCGTGTTGATCCTGTGGGTCACTGCTCTGGGCCAGTCCCGCTGCGAGGATTGCGCCTGCAGAGGTCCCGACGAAAACAGTGGGGGTGAACTGCGGATCGTGGCGGTAGAGGTAGTCCAGTGCCCCGAGCTGGAAGCTGGCGCGTGACCCGCCGCCGGAGAGCACGCACGCCACTTTCTCCCGTTTGGGCGTAAGACCGAACAGGGGAGAGTTGAGCCATCCAGGACTTTGCATTGCATGGGAGTCTACGGGCTCGACACCGGTCAAAGTGCTGAGGCCTGTCACCATGGGTCTGTGAGCACACCTTCGGTTCCTCGAGATCTGAGCCGCTACGGCTGGCTTGCCGTCGCCGCCGCCCTGGTGACGATTGCACTCAAGACAGGTGCCTGGTGGGTAACCGGGTCGGTGGGGCTGCTCTCCGATGCGGCGGAATCGGTGGTCAACCTGGTGGCGGCGGTCATCGCCCTCATTGTCCTGAAAGTGGCGGCAAAGCCTGCTGACAAGAACCACAACTTCGGTCATTTCAAGGCAGAGTACTTTTCCGCTGCTGTCGAAGGGGTCATGATTTTCGTGGCCGCGACCTTCATTGTTGTTTTCGCGGTCCAGCGCTTGCTGGCACCGCGGGAGCTGACCGATGTGGGTCTCGGACTGGGGATCTCCCTGATTGCCGCGGCCATCAATGGCGCGGTGGCAGTTGTGCTGCTCAGGGCTGGTCGAAAATACCGCTCCATCACTCTGCGTGCCGACGGGCAACACCTCATGACAGATCTGTGGACGTCCGTCGGCGTGGTGCTCGGGGTGGCTTTGGTGTGGCTGACCGGTTGGAGCTGGCTCGACCCCCTCGTGGCCATCGGGGTGGGCCTCAACATCTTGTGGACCGGCTACGGACTCATCCGGGAATCAATGGATGGCCTCATGGACGTATCCCTTCCGAGACAGGACAACGCGAGGATCCGGGAGATTCTGGCTGCGCACCAGCACGACGGCATGGACTTCCATGCCGTGCGCACCCGTGAATCGGGAGCGCGACAGTTCATGGAAATGCACATGCTTGTGCCGGGCTCCTGGACTGTTCAGAAGGGCCACGATGCCATGGAGGACCTGATTGATGACATCACAGCAGAATTCCCGGACATGCGGGTCACCGGACACCTGGAGCCCATTGAGGACCCCCGCAGCTATGAGGACATGCACCTGTAAGAGGATGCGGGGTCACGTGGGTCAGGCGACTCCCTATCCGTGTGATCTCTCAGCTGCGCCACGAAGGCGGGGGTCCACGTGGGCTGCGGCTTCAGAGACGTCGGGCTGGCCCGCCGGGTCTGGTGGAAACGACGCTGGCGCGCCCCTCCAGCTCCGGGTACTGCCTCGTGTAGCGGGACAGCCACTCCGTGCTGAATGCCTCAGCATCGGAGGTGTTCGTCAAAGCCCACACGGATCCACCAAAGCCAGCGCCGAAGCTGGTGGAGGCGTGCGCGCCGAGTTCCCGGGCCAGGGCCTGGAGACGGTTTGTCTCGGGTACCTGGTTGCCGAGCAGCTGATCGGCGTTGCGTTGTGACAGGTCGGAAAGCTCGCCGAATGTGGCCAGATCCCCCGAGCGGAGGGCGGACGTCGCTGCAGGAACGATCTCCTCGGATTCGGTGAGGAAGGCGCGCAATCTCGACGTGAGCTCAGGCGAGTGGGCCACGATGGAGCGCAGTCCCTCAGAGGCATCCTCGTCGGAGGCGAGGGCATCGGCGATGGTGATATCGGAGCGGCCGGTGGCGTCATTCCATGCCGTCACGATGTCCGTGGTGTGGGTGGAGGCCCGGTTGTAGGCAGCCAGGGCACTGCCTGTCTTCTCTGCGAGCAGTCCGGAGACGGCCACCACAAAAGTCAGCTCGTCGGGAAGGCGGACTGATGGTCCCTCCACGATGGGGCAGAATCGAAACTGGGTGAGCTGCTCGGCCGTGCAGCAGAGCATCGAGGTGTGATCCTCGGAACCCCCGAAGGTGCCCACACCCCGGACACCCTCCAACGTGCCGAACGTCATCCCGTTCTCGAAGCAGGCCATGTATCCGGCCAGATCGATGTTGTCGTGGATGTTGTCCCGCCACGCCGCGGTTTCGCGCAGATCGTTGTGGTCGATGAGGCTCAGCGCAAGGGCGACGACCAGCGCTGACGAGGAGGACATTCCGCTGGCCAGGGGCAGATTCGAGTCGATGCTGAGGCGCGCAGGGCGGACCTCGCCGAAGTTTCGACGCAGTCGTTCAACCACCGCAGAGACGTATGCACCCCAGTGTCCCGGGGGTAGTGCGGGGGATTCACCGTCGCCCAGCACGAGTTCCCCGGGGGTGGCGGTGGTGCTCGCCGTGATGTTGCAGGGGGCATCCTCCAGATCGATGGTGATGCCGCGGTCCACAGCGGCGAGCAGTGAATTGCCGCCCGCGTAGTCCGTGTGTTTGCCGAAGACTTCCAACCTGCCCGGGACGAACCAGCGGGTCACAAGCGGACCTCCACGTCACCCAGGGCAGCCATGACCGAGGAGATGTCCCCGCGGCTGGACATGTCCAGTACGCCGACGTCAGCACGCACCACCTGATACGGATCGCCGGCATCAATGGCTGCCCGAACGGCGTCGGTGATTTCATACTCGCCCCGGGCAGACATGGGAATTGCGTGGGCGGCCGGGAAGATGGCGGGGGAGCAGAGCCAGCAGTTCATCGACAGCACGGCACTGTCACCGAGACGCTCGATGGTCTCGGCCGCGGGCTTCTCGACGAGTTCGTCGAGATTGCCGTCAGCGTCGGATGTTGCAAGCGCGAACGCCGCGATCCGGTCGGGGGCGATGTTGGAGCGCTGCAGCATGGCGTCTCGCTCAAAGCCCACCAGGGCGGATCCGGGCACTTCGGCCAGCAGTCGCAGGGCTTCTGCCGGGTAATAGTTGTCTGAGTTGAGGACGAGAATACGGTCCTCTCCCGCGAATTCCTCGGCTGCAAGCACTGCGTTGGCTGTTCCCAGGGGCTTGTCCTGGACCGCGAAGGAAATGGAGACGCGTTGCTTGTCCGCTTCGTTGTAGTAGTCGCGGATCATGTCGTGTTCCTCACCAATGACCAGGCAGATGTCGGTGAAGCCGGAATCGGCGAGGGCACTGATCACATAGTCGAGGAATGGTCGTTCACCACCCATGGAAATCATGGCCTTGACGCCCGCAGAGGCTGCAGCACTCTGGGCGTCATCGAGGCTGACTCCATCGGCTTCCTTGCGCATGCGCGATCCAAGTCCGCGTGCGAGGATGACTGCTTTGTGCGGGGGGACAGACTGGTTGCTGGACATGCCACTGATCCTAAACTGTTCAGGAGATCCGGTGCCCGGTGGCGTGGCGAAGCAGTCGCGAGGGGTGAGCGATCAGCGGATGTGGCGGGCAGCGCTTTCGAGGATGAGGGCCGAGGACACGGCGCCGGGATCCAGATGGCCCACGCTGCGCGCACCGAGGTAACTGGCCCTGCCGCGTCGTGCCACCATGTCGAGCGTTGCCTGAGCCCCGGCGTTGGCTGCTGCGGCCCCAAGCCTCAGCGCCTCCTCCAGAGGAAGATTCTTGGCCGCTGAATCCTCGAGTGACAGGGCGGCCGGCGCGAGGGCATCCACCATCGTCTTGTCTCCCTCAACCGCTTTCCCACGGGACATGACGCCTTCGAGACCTGAGCGAACGGCCGCAGCGACCCCAGCCGTCGTCGAGGGGATTGGCCAGTTCTGACCCGCCCGAAGGAAGAACGTTCCAAAGAGGGGTCCGGAGGCGCCGCCCACCGTGCTCACCAGCGCCATGCCGATGCTTTTCAGGGCATCTGTGGGTGTCATGGTGTTGTCGATGGGGATGGTGAGAGCCGTTTCCAAACCCCGTGACATGTTGGTGCCATGATCGCCGTCACCGATGGCTCGGTCCAATTCATTGAGCTCGGCCCCGCGATCAGCAAAAATGCGGGCCGCGTCTCGAAGCCATTCCTGGACTGCATCTCCGGTTGACATGGTGTCTCTCTGCTCCCCTTAATTGATTGGTGGGCCCCCAAAGGATAGCCGAGCGTGAAGTTCTCTCCACACCCTCACCAGGTCGAGACCTCAGCGCAGTCCGCGAAGGAAATCCTCATCATCGTCGGGCCCCAGCGATCGACGCTGGCCACGCGTGGATTGTGGTCGCCCAGCCAGCAACCATGTGACAGGACCCAGCACCGGTATCGCTATCACCACGAAGGCCCACAACCATTTGGGCATTGCGCGTATCCGGGAGGGTTGGGATTGTGCCACCTCCACCACGCAATAAATCGTCAGCATGACGATGGCAAGGATGATCAGGATGCGTCCCATGTGGGCAAGGGTAACCCCCCACCGCAATGGTGGGGACGCGGCACCCCATTGCGGACTGGCGCCAGAGGTTCCATGGCATAGATTTGAGCGAGTCCGGGAAAGGGCGCAGCACGACCAGAAGCAAGGAGCCGGGGATGAGGCACGGGGAAGAACTGGCAGAGCCGGAAGCCCACCGCGGCCTGCTGCCATCGAGTTGCCTGAGGTTGAGCCCCGCGACGCGACGACGAGACGCTGAATCCAGGTCCACCACTGTGAGCACTGCATCTTGATCAGTCAGGGATTCACCGTCAGTGCGGTGTCGGAGATGTTGGCGGGTGGTCGCCATCTCCGTCGCACCGACGCTGGATTGCCGATTCTCCAGGACCCCAGGGTGGGTGCCGTTGTCTCGACGAGCGGTTCCACAGGGGACGAGAAACACGTGGTGCTGGGCCGATCAGCCCTCCTGTCCGCCGCGTCGGCCTCACGTGTGGCCACGGGTAGGGAGATGACATGGCACCTGGTGCTCCCATCGCACTATGTGGCCGGACTGATGGTGATGGTGCGCTCCCTCTCCGCTGGGCGGGAGCCTGCGCTGGCGTCCTCCGATCTGAGCGATCTGTGCGCGACCGGCGACGGTGACGCGGTCTCCATCGTTGGCACGCAGTTGTACCGTGCTCTCGCTGAGCCCACCACCACGGCGGCGTTGGCCCGGTTCGATCTGGTACTCGTCGGAGGCTCAGCCCTGAGGCCCGAACTCCGTGCTCGGGCGGTGGCTGCGGGCATCGCAGTCAGGGAAACCTACGGAATGAGCGAGACCTGCGGCGGAATCGTCTGGGATGGCACGGTTCTCCCGGGCTCCACGGTTCATCTTCTGGACGATGCCCGCGCACCCCGGGGTGGCCGGATCGCGCTGGGCGGTCCGACGCTGTGCGACGGCTACCTCGGGGCCGACGGCACCGTCGAACCAGTCACAGTCGATGGCAAACTGGCGACCTCCGACTGGGGTCATCTGGAGCAGGGCCGCCTCGTGGTGGGTGGACGACTCGATGATGTGGTGATCTCCGGCGGGGTGAATGTGGACCTTGGTGCGGTGAGACGCGCCGTCGGGGCCATTGACGCCGATGCCGCAGTCCTGGCCGTGGAGGATCCTGAATGGGGGCAGCGGGTGGTGCTGTTCGCCGCGTCCGGGCATCTGTCGAAATGGCGTGAAACCTTGTCGGCTGAACTGCCACGGACGTCCCTGCCACGGCAATTGGTGCGGGTCACCCGGGTGCCACGCACCCCGGGTGGCAAACCGGACCGTCGCGCTCTCCTAGCATTGGTCCCACGATGACTGAATCCTTCTCCGTGTGGATGGCCGGCGCCCGGCCTCGCACCCTGCCTGCTGCGCTCGCTCCCATCCTCGCCGGCATCGCTTCAGCGCTGCCCCTTGTGGAGTCCGTGGCGAGCGGTCGCTTGTGGACAATCGCCGCGCTCTGCTTCGTGGTGGCTCTGGCCCTGCAGGTGGGCGTGAACTACGCGAACGACTATTCCGACGGCATCCGTGGCACCGACGATGACAGGGTGGGCCCCACACGGCTGGTCGCCAGTGACCTTGCCACCCCCACAGCGGTCCGTCGTGCTGCCTTCATCAGCTTCGGTGTGGCTGCGTCTGCGGGACTCATGGTTGTCATCATCACCGGACACTGGTGGCTGCTGCTGGTGGGCGCTGCGGCCATTGTTGCCGCATGGTTCTACACAGGCGGCAGCCATCCCTACGGCTACCTCGGACTGGGAGAAGTGTTTGTCTTCGTCTTCTTCGGTCTGGTCGCCACCGTGGGAACGGCTTTCGTCCTCTCTGACGCGGCACCGGCGTGGAGTTGGGTGGCGGCGGTTTCCATCGGGGCCCTCGCCAGCGCCCTGTTGGTGGTCAACAACCTTCGTGATGTGGACACGGACACCACATCCGGAAAACGCACGCTCGCCACCAAGCTCGGCGACGGTGGCACCCGCTGGTTCTTCATCGGCCTCATCGCGGTGGCGGCCGGGGGCGTCGTGGCCTTCGCCGCCCTCACCACCTGGTGGGCCCTTGTGGCGCTCCTGGCCTTTGCGCTCCTGATCAAGCCCATCAGGGATCTTCTGCAGGGCGTTGACGGGCGCGCACTCATCGGCACACTGCAAGCCACCGGCATGGCCGAACTCGGAGTGGGCCTGGGGCTCCTCACCGGAATCGTCATCGGTTGAGGCAGTATGCGCATCCACGTTTACGACATCGAACTGAGTACACGATTCCGCGGGATCACACGCCGCCAGGGGGTCCTTCTGGAAGGCCCCCTCGGCTGGGCTGAATGGAGCCCCTTCCCGGAATACGATGACCAGGAAGCCGCCTCCTGGCTGCGCGCCGCCGTGGAAATTGCGACGCTGGGGTTGCCCGCACCGAGGCGCGACGAGGTGCCGGTCAATGCGATCGTCCCTGCCATAGCTCCTGACGCCGCAAGGCAACGAGTGAGGGAATCGGGCTGCGCCACGGCGAAGGTGAAAGTGGCGGAGAAGGGACAGGGCCTGGAAGACGACGTCGCCCGCGTGGAAGCAGTCCGGAAGGAGTTGGGCCCCGATGGTCGGCTCCGGGTGGATGCCAACGCGGGGTGGTCGCTCGAGGAGGCCGCCGTCGCCGTCACCGAATTGGCGCAGTTCAATCTGGAGTATGCCGAGCAGCCCTGCGCCAGCGTCGAGGATCTCGTCCGGCTGAGGCAGGTTCTGCATCGACGCGACGTGGCCGTTCCCATCGCAGCAGACGAATCCATCCGACGCTTCAGCGACCCACTGAAGGTCCGCGACCTGGGCGCGGCCGACGTGGCCATCCTCAAGGTGCAGCCCCTGGGCGGTGTCCGTCGGTGCCTCGAGCTGGCAGATGTCATCGGTATGCCGGTGGTGGTCTCCAGCGCACTGGAGACCTCTGTGGGCCTGCACGCCGGGGTGGCGTTGGCCGCGGCCCTGCCGGAGTTGCCGTACGCGTGTGGGCTGGAGACGGGCAGCCTCCTGCTCGACGATGTGGTGTTGAAACCGCTGCGGGCACGCGCAGGGGCCCTCCCCGTGTCCGAACTGGCCATGGACGTCGACGCCCTGACGCGGACGTCTGCGAGCAAGGAGATGACCCAGTGGTGGTGGGAACGACTCCGGCGCGTGGCAGCCCTGGTTCCCGAATGGCCACGCCGAACAAGGATGACTCCATGACCTCACCAATGCTGGGCGCCACGATTGTCTCCGCCCTGAGCGCTTGCGGCGTGACGGACGTCGTCCTGGCACCGGGATCCCGCAATGCGTCCCTGGCGCTGGCCCTGCATGAAGCCGATGCGCGGGACGTGGTGCGGCTGCACGTACGTATCGACGAGCGGGTCGCCGCCTTCACAGCGCTGGGACTTGCCAAGGGCTCCGGCCGCGTGGTGGCCGTGGTCACCACCTCAGGATCGGCCGTGGGCAATCTCGTGCCCGCCGCCATGGAGGCAAAAGCTGCAGGAATCGGCCTCCTCCTGGTCACCGCGGATCGCCCTGCGGAGATGATCGGAACGGGCGCCAACCAGACGGGTGAACAGGTGGGTGCCTTCGGGTCCACAGCGCTGTCCACCGTGCGGCTCTCATCGTTGAGCGGTGACGTCGACGCGTGGGCGGCAGCTGTGCAACGCGCCCATGTGACGGCCTCGGGCTTACGGACGCGCAGGCCGGGCCCCGTGCACATCAATGCCGAGTTCAGCCCGCCCCTGATTGGGACTGTCCCTGAAGTGGAGGTGTCGCTGCCGGAGGTGAACGGCAGCGACGGGGTGATGGTCCATGAAGTGGCGGACGCGCAGCACACCGTGGTACTCGTCGGCGATGCATCCGCAACCATGGGCATGGAGGCGCGGGCGCTGGCGGAAGTTGCTGGGCTTCCGCTCTTCGCCGAGCCGAGCAGCAACGCCCGGATCGGAGTCAGCGCCGTCGCCCAGTACCGGCTGCTTCTGGGATCTGCGCTGGGTTCGCAGATCCGACGAGTGATCTGCTTTGGACATCCAACACTGTCCCGGCCCGTGTCGGCGCTTCTGTCGCGCAGGGATGTGGAGGTTGTTGTGGTCAGTGATCGTGCCGAATGGACCGACGTGGGCTCCCAAGCCGCCGCAGTGGTGGACCGGGTGCTGGTGCCGGACGGCGACCCGAACTGGCTGGAGCGCTGGAGGGAGGCGGATCGGAAGCTGGCCGCCGAGCGTGCGGCGATGTCCGGATGGGATGGACACTTTGTTGCGGAGGCTGTGGTGGCGGCCGTGGGTGCGGGGGAACAGCTGTTCTTCGGATCCAGCCAGAGCATCCGGGATGCGGACCTGGCACCCATCCACCCATCCCCTGCACGAGTCTGGGCCAACAGGGGTCTGTCCGGCATCGACGGAACACTGAGCACTGCGGTGGGTGTTGCGATGGCAACGGGGGAGCCCACCACGCTTCTGGTGGGTGACCTCACACTGCAACACGACATGGGTGCCCTGGTGGCGCCGCCCCTGGAGACGGGGTGCGACATCCGCGTCGTTGTCGCTGATGACGACGGCGGCGCCATCTTCTCCACCCTGGAGCAGGGCGGTCCGGATCACCGGGTGGCCTTCGAGCGCGTCTTTGGCACCCCGCAGGGCGTGGATCTGGCAGGGATGGCCTCGGTGCTGGGGTGGCAGACCAGCACGGTGGCCAATGAAGCGGAACTCAGAGCCGTCCTCGCTGAGCCCGTCAGAGGCCGGCACATGGTGGTGGCACATCTCACCCGAGATGAGCGACGAAGCACCGAGGAAGACCTCACGGTGCTGGGGCAGAGCATCAATTGATGCAAGCCGCTTGTTCACTGGGCACCCCGAGGACGTAGTTGGTTGCACGTTCCATTACGGTCAATGCATGCAGATCGGTATCCCGCTCGAGATGGCACCCGGTGAAAACCGCGTCGCTGCCACCCCCAAAACTGTCCGTCAACTGATTGCGCTGGGCTACGACGTCGTGGTTCAGGAAAGTGCTGGTGCACGTTCAGCATTCGATGATGCCGCCTACGCGGAGGCTGGTGCAGCCGTTGGGGATGTCAACCAGGCGTGGCACAGCGACATCGTCCTGGCGGTGAACCCGCCCACCGAGCACCAGATCGCTGCACTCCGGTCAGGCAGCACCATCATCAGCTTCCTCTTTCCGCGCCAGGATGCAGACCTGACCGAGCGACTTGCCCGCCAAGGCGTCACCGCGCTCAGCATGGACATGGTGCCACGCACCAGCCGTGCGCAGGCTCTCGACGCACTCAGCGCAATGGCCAACATCTCCGGCTACCGAGCCGTCGTCGAGGCTGCCCATGCCTTCGGCCGCTTCTTCACCGGTCAGGTGACGGCGGCCGGAAAAGTGCCGCCTGCGAAGGTGCTCGTGGCAGGAACCGGCGTGGCCGGGCTTGCCGCCATCGGTGCTGCCAACGCACTGGGCGCCATCGTGCGCGCCACCGATGTGCGCCCGGAGACCGCCGAGCAGGTGGAATCCATGGGAGCTAGCTTCCTCCATGTGCGCTCCGATGACCAGGGCATCAGCTCCGACGGCTATGCGAAGGAGGTGGGCGCCGACTACGCCGCCCGTGCGAGGCAGTTGTATGCCGAGCAGGCCGCTGACGTGGACATCATCATCACCACGGCCGCCATTCCGGGCAGGCCCTCGCCGAAACTGATCACCGCTGACATGGTGGCGTCGATGCGCAATGGCTCCGTCATCGTGGATCTCGCTGCGCTGGGTGGTGGCAACTGTGAGTTGACAAGGCCGGGGGAGAGCTGGGTCACCGACAACGGTGTGACGATCATTGGCTGGATGGACCTCGCAAGCCGTCTTCCCGGCCAGTCCTCGCAGCTCTACGGCACCAACCTCGTCAACGCCTTGACCCTCATGACACCGGAGAAGGACGGCGAACTCGTCCTGAACTTCGACGACGAGATCGTCCGCACCATGACCACCGTGCGCGACGGTGGCATCACCTTCCCGCCGCCTCCCATCGAGGTCTCCGCAGCACCGGCGCCCGTTGCCGAACCCGTAGCGGTGGTGCCCCCGACTGAGCCGAAGAAACCGAAACCATGGTGGCAACCCGTGATCTGGGTGGCCCTGGCAGGCATGGGACTCATCGCCCTGCTCACAGTGGCCCCCAGCAGCTTCGTCTCCCTGTTCGGGATCTTCGTTCTCGCCGGCGTCGTGGGCTACTACGTGGTCTGGAACGTCACCTACGCTCTCCACACACCCCTGATGAGCGTCACGAACGCCATCAGCGGCATCATCATCGTCGGTGCCATGACTCAACTGGCCGATCCAAATCCCTGGGTGAAGGGCATATCCTTCGTGGCCATCGTTCTCGCCGCCATCAACGTCTTCGGTGGGTTCACAGTGACCCATCGCATGCTGACCATGTTCCGGAAGGGCTGAGCCATGCTGAGCAACTTCATTGACGCCACCTACATCGTCTCTGGACTGATGTTCATCCTCGCCCTTGCGGGCCTGAGCAAGCATGAGACAGCCAAGCGGGGCAACGCCTTTGGCATTCTCGGCATGGCGCTGGCGCTCGTGGCCACCAACTTCGCGATTGCCTACACCGACTACGCCGCCATGGACCTGCAGCCGGTGTCGGCCGTCCTGCTCTATGCGGCCCTCGCCATCGGCGCTGTCATCGGCATCTGGCGTGCGCGCAAGGTGGAGATGACAGGCATGCCTGAACTCATCGCCCTCCTGCACAGCTTCGTCGGCGCCGCAGCGGTCATGGTGGGCTTCAATGCCTTCCTGCAGCGCCCGGATGCCTCCAGCTTCCAGCAGGTGGAGGTGTACCTCGGAGTCTTCATCGGCGCCGTCACCTTCACCGGGTCGATCGTGGCGTGGGGCAAGCTCAACGGCAAACTGGCCTCCAAACCCCTGACTCTGCCGGGCAAGAACTGGCTGAACCTCACCGCCCTGTTCGTGCTGGCACTGCTGGGCTGGTGGTTCATCTCCTCGCAGTCGATCATTCCGCTGTTGCTGGCCACAGTCGTGTCACTGGCGCTCGGGGTGCATCTCGTGGCCTCCATCGGCGGCGCTGACATGCCGGTGGTGATCTCCATGCTGAACTCCTACTCCGGCTGGGCCGCCGCCTTCACCGGCTTCACGCTTGGTTTGACCATTCTGGTCATCACCGGCGCGCTCGTGGGTGCCTCCGGTGCCATCCTCAGCTTCATCATGTGCCGCGCCATGAACCGCTCCTTCATCTCGGTGATCCTCGGTGGCTTCGGCGAGTCCACCGCCACCGGACCGGTGGTGGAGGGCGAGCACAGAGAGGCCTCGACAGGTGACGTCGCGCGGTTGCTGGATGATGCCAAGAAGGTCATCATCGTTCCCGGCTATGGCATGGCTGTGGCACAGGCACAGCACCTGGTGGCGGAGCTGACCCGCTCCCTGCAGGCCAAGGGCACCGAGGTCCGGTTCGCCATCCACCCCGTGGCTGGCCGACTCCCGGGCCACATGAACGTCCTGCTGGCCGAGGCCCGCGTGCCCTACGACATCGTCGAGGAGATGGACGACATCAACGCTGACTTCGGGGTCACTGACGTCGTCCTCGTCATCGGCGCCAACGACACGGTGAACCCTGCCGCCATGGAGGAGGGGTCGCCCATCTCCGGCATGCCGGTACTGCACGTCTGGGATGCCGCCACCGTCGTGGTGTTCAAGCGCTCGATGAGCGCCGGCTACGCAGGCGTCCAGAACCCTTTGTTCTTCAACGAGAACACCGTGATGTGTTTCGGCGATGCCAAGGCCAGCGCCCAGGCAATTGTCTCGGAGCTGCCGCAGCTGGAGGCCTCCGCACACTGAGGTTGCGGGGCGAGGACAGGGGTCACTTGCGGTTGGCAGACCAACTGCGAGTGACCCTTGGTCCGTTCTCGGGGACACAGGGTGGGTTTCACCGCGTGATCTCGCAACCGAGATGCGCGTCAGGTGTTGAAGACGACCGGCTCTCCTGATGTACGAGGGAGTCTGAGGGACGCGGAGGAGGACCTGTCGACGTCGAAGGCCACAAGTCGCGTCATCGCCTGGCTGCTCGCTCGCTCAGAGCTCATTGCCTTCGGCGCCTCAATGACGACGAGACGATCCGCCAGGTGTCTCGTCAAAATGGATGTGTCCACGTCGCTGGAAATCAGGTGGCCGCTGCGATCGCCGCTGGAATTGATCAACCCGTTGTCGTAGAACGATCGAGCTCCGATGCATCCACCCACCAGAGAATCGTTGACACCGGTCTCCGAGATGTAGAAACACACTCCTTGCGTGTCCTTCATCGCCGCCACCCAGTACTCGGTTCCACCGCCGCTGCCCACGTAGCGGACTGACTGCGGGTCCGCCTCAGGCGTTACCTGCAGGTCCTCGGGCATGACGTCGAATGGCTCCTGCGGCTGGTCCAGGATGGGGACCATTTCGGATACCGACAAAGGAGGGGGCGTCTCGTATTCCTCCATGGCGCATCCGGTGGCAGCGAGCAGGTACACGAGGCCAGCGGCCAACCATGTGCTCGACCGTTTGTCGGGCTGATCGACCACGGTGCCACCCTTCATCTTGAGCGCGACGATCCTGATTCTGCTGCAGATCCTAGCGGTGGCCCCGATCCAGTGTGATCGGAAAGGAAAAGAGGGGAGGGACCACAAGAAGTCGGGAGGGGAGGTTTCAACACGCCCGCTGTCGAGATCCGGTGCAATTGCTCAGGATGCGGTTGCGAGCATGTCTGCACAGCACAGCACAGCACAGCACAGAGCAGGGCCCAGAGCAGGAGATGCTCTGGGCCCTGGGAGCGAACGGGCGCGTGTGACGCCTGAAACTGGATCAGCGGTCGCGTGAGCCTCTGGTGTTCTTGCGGTCGGACTGGCCAGCGTCGGAAAGCTCGATCAGCACACCCGAGATGCGGGTGTCGCGGAGCTTGTCGCGCGCACCCGGTGGCAGTTGCGCGGGAAGCTCAACCAATGAGAAATCCATGCGGATGTCAATGTGTCCGAAGTCCTCGCGGCCGAGACCGCCTTCGTTGGCGATGGCGCCGACGATCTGGCGGGGCTCCACGCGCTGCCGCTTACCAACCTCGATGCGGTAGGTGGCATACGACGCGTCAGAGCGGCCCCGTCGCGAATCGGAAGAACGCCCGGGGCGCTCGTCGCGCTGCCATCCCTTGCCGCCACTCTCGGAACGGCTCCTGTCCTCACGATGCGAACCGCGGTCACCGCGGTCGGTGCGCGGGCCGCGATCCCGGTCCTGGAAGCGCGGACGCTCCGGCTCCGGCTCGAGCAGCAGTGGCTGGTCACCACGCAGAACGACAGCCAGCGCAGCGGCCACGTCGACCTCCGGCACGTTGTACTCGCCCACGTAGTGCGCCACAACATCGCGGAAGAAGTCGACCTTCTCCGATGCCAGCGCTGCGGTGATGTCATCGTCGAAACGGCTCAGGCGGGTGGCATTCACATCATCGACACTGGGCAGTGACATCTGGGTGAGAGCGTTCTTGGTGGACTTCTCGATTGCGCGCAGGAGGTGGCGCTCGCGGGGGGTCACGAAGGAGATTGCGTCACCGCTGCGGCCGGCGCGGCCGGTGCGCCCGATGCGGTGGGTGTAGGACTCCGTGTCCGTGGGGATGTCGTAGTTGACGACATGGCTGATGCGCTCCACGTCGAGGCCGCGTGCTGCCACATCGGTGGCGACAAGGATGTCGAGCTTGCCCGACCTGAGCTGTCCGATGGTGCGTTCACGCTGCGCCTGCACGATGTCGCCGTTGATGGCCATCGCGGAGAAACCACGCGCCCGCAGCTTCTCTGCCAGCATTTCGGTCTCGTTCTTGGTGCGGACGAAGACGATCATGCCCTCGAAGTTCTCCACCTCGAGGATGCGTGTGAGGGCGTCGACCTTTTGGGGGTAGGACACCATCAGGTAGCGCTGGGTGATGTTGGGCGTGGTCTGCTTCGACGCCTTGACGGTGACCTCGACGGGGTTGTCCAGGTACTTCTTGGAGATGCGACGGATCTGGCTCGGCATGGTCGCAGAGAAGAGCGCGACGTGCTTCTCGGCCGGGGTATCGGCCAGAATGGTCTCGACATCCTCCGCAAAGCCCATCTTGAGCATTTCGTCGGCCTCATCGAGCACGAGGAAACGCAGTTCCGAGAGGTCGAGGGTGCCCTTTTCAAGGTGGTCCATGATGCGGCCGGGGGTACCCACCACCACGTGGACGCCGCGGCGCAGCGCGCTCAGCTGGACGCCATAGGCCTGTCCGCCGTAGACCGGCAGCACGCGGACGCCGGTCATCTTTGCGGCGTAGCTCTCAAAGGCTTCACACACCTGGAGCGCGAGTTCGCGGGTGGGAGCCAGCACGAGCGCCTGGGGGGTCTTCTGCTTCGGGTCCAGCTGACTCAGAATCGGCAGTGCGAACGCCGCCGTCTTTCCTGTGCCTGTTTGGGCCAGTCCCACCACGTGGCGACCTTCAAGGAGTGCCGGGATCGTGGCGGCCTGGATGGGGGAGGGATACTCGTAGCCGAGGTCCTTCACTGCGCGGACAAGGCGGTCATCGAGACCGAAGTCGGCAAAGGAAGGTGCATCCCCGGAGTTGCCGGGGCCATCCGCCTCCAGTGCCATGGGGGACTCGGACGCGTCGGATGGGCTGGTTGTACTTTCTTCGTTCACCCCATGACGGTAGTGCGTGAAAGCTCCTGACGCGAGCCCTGCGCACAGAATCTGGGCGGAAGTCGAGATCAGGAGTCCAGCGAGTCAAGCCATTCGCGCACCGCAAAGGTGGCGCGGACGTCGTCCTCGTTGTATTGCAGGACTCGGGTGCGTGCGGCGGAACGTTGCGCGGGATCGGGGGATTGCAGTGCGCTCTGGTACCAGCTTTGCGACGCAAGACCGTTGGGTTCCTCGTCGCGCCAGGAGAACCCCGCACCCTTCGTGGCAACCACTTTCAGCCCCAGCCCGTCGACGGCCACCATGGAATCCCGCACGTATTGAAAGATGTCAACAAAGTGCTCGCGTACCAGATTGCATGCCTGCAACAGGTCTGGTTCCTGGCTTCGTTCGGCGAGTCGACGCATGTGTACCGGTTCATAATCGCTGTAGTGGTAGATGCGAACGCCGGGATGCGCCTGCACCATCTTCAACAGCCACCTGGCGAATGAAGCAGCCAACTCCACCTCGGTGTCGGGGGAGAGAGCATCGAAGGAGCTCTCATGATGGAAGTACTGCTCGCCGGTGCTCCTGTTCGTGACGAGGGCTCCCCACAAATAGGTGATGTCACCCTCTGCAGTCTCGATGTCGAAGTCGATCTCCACGTCGGCGCGCGGTACTGCAATCGGCTCGTCCGACAGACGCTCCAGCGCAACGCCGTCGGCGAGCATGCGGGCACGCCGTGCTGCCTGTCGCAGCCGGGAAGCGGAGCGGTCCCGGTGCGATGTCAGCGGCAAATAGTGCGGAATCACCTGCTCCACGTCAGCCTCCGCCAGTTCCTGCACGGTGCTGATCCCCAGCGACACGAGTGCCTGGAGTTCCCGTACGTCCAGCGGTGCCTTGGAGATTCGCAGCGAAAGGTCGTCATCATCCATCTGCTGGCGACAGGTGTCCCACCAGGCACACCACTCGCACTCCCGGATGCGGATGGGACGCACGACGGGCGGCAGGTCCGGATTCTCTCCCAGTGCCGAGGCTTGTTGCGCGACGTGTACACGAAAGCCGTGTTCATGGTCATAGCGCTCGAGCGACGAGCGCAACCGGTGACCGGTGCTGGCAGTGCGGGAGAACGTACGGATGAAGCGGAGATCCAGAGGGACCCAGGCGATCACCGTCATGGTGCTCTCCTGCGGCAGTTTGTCGGTGCCGATGACACCAGCCAGGCGATCGCTGGAGGCATGACCGCACGCCTCCAGCAGCCTCCAGTGATGGGCCACTTCGAGGAGGGCACCTTCTCGACGGGTGCGGTAGCGGATGTCGGCCAACGAGGAGCGTGAGGTCACCTCATCCAGGCTGGAGCGTTCCAGATCGGTGCAACCCATCTGCTTTTCCAGGATCCGATAGGGCTTGATGCGCACAGGAAGGTAGCCGGGGCCACCGTCGTGCGCATCCTTGCCCCGCACGAGGAGGTCTGGCCGTCCACTCCGGTGGGACTCACGGTCGAGAGGAAGGACGCCTCCAATGATGACGGGCGCCCCGTCCGCCATGGCGGTCATGCATGCCGACTCGAGCTCAGCCCACCCGGCTCCGCTCCGCTTCAACGGCCGCAGGTCCATCACACCGGCGTTGCGGTGAAGGATGGCGTTCAGCGTCACATCGCGAAAATCCCGGCCACCGTCGAAGGAATCACGCAGTGACTCATCCAGGGGTGCCGTCGGTTTTTCCAGTGTGGGGTTGAAGGCATTGTGTGTTTTGACCGGGCAACTGCGAGCCGCGTAGGCATCCAGGACGAATTGTGTCATCACTGTTTCCACCCGCGGTGCAGCGCCACGATCCCGCCCGCCAGATTGGTCCACTCCACGTCGCGCCAACCGGCCTTGTCCATCACCTCGGCAAGGCCTTTTTGGTTCGGCCACGCGAGGATGGATTCGGCCAAATAGCCATAGGCCGCGGGGTTGCTGGAGATCTTGGCAGCAAGCGGCACAATCCTCAGAGCCACCTCCTCATAGAGCCAGCGGAACGCGGGGTTCGTGGGCGTGGAGAACTCTGCGATGACCACGCGGCCGCCCGGCTTCGTCACACGCAGCATCTCCTCCAGGGCGGCCGTCGTGTGTTCCACATTGCGCAATCCGTAGGAAATGGTCACGGCGCCGAAGGATTCGTCGGCATAGGGGAGCTGCAGGGCATCGCCTGCAACGAAGTGGAGTCCGGGCTGCTGGTCCTTGCCCACCTTGAGCATTCCCATGCTGATGTCGGTGGGAAAGACGGAGGCACCTTCGGCAGACAACGGTGCAGACGACGTGCCGGTTCCCGCCGCGAGATCGAGGATGGACTCCCCAGCGATGGGGGCAATGGCACCCATGGTGCGGCGGCGCCAACCGCGGGCCAACCCCAACGTCAGGATGTCGTTCAGGAGGTCGTAGCGCTTGGCCACGCCATCGAACATTGCGGCCACCTCTGTCCGTCGCTTGCCCAGGGTTGCGCGTGTGTTTTCCATGTCCGCCAGCCTAGCCCTCACCCTCTGACGGTTTCCTTCGGTGACCCGGAACCCTCCGTTCCCGGCGCCTCTGCGACGGCGCCATCCGTACCGCATTGGGGGACCACTGGGGGCATGGTGGACAATGGCTCCGTGGCTAAACGCGAGCAGGTCCTGAAGGTTGAAAAACTGACGAAGGCCTATGGACCGGTAACGATCATCGATGGATTCGACCTGAGCGTGCATGCAGGTGAGGCAGTGGCACTCACGGGACGCAACGGTGCAGGCAAGTCCACCGTTTTGCGTTGCCTGGTGGGCGCTGACCGCCCGGACGAAGGGGTGATCACGGTGTGCGGGGCTCGCATGAGTGAGACCAGCGCAGAGATCCGTCGAATGGTGGCCACCGTCATTGACGACCTGGATTTCTTCCCCGACCTCTCCGTCGTTGAGCACCTGGACCTTCTCGCAAGGGCCCATGGCATCGACGATCCTGATTCGCTGGTTGATGAGGTGCTGGAAGAGGTGCAGCTTGTACCTCAGGCCAGTCAGCTCCCCAGCACGCTCTCCTCTGGTCAGCGTCGACGGTTGGCACTCGCCACAGCATTCGTGCGTCCGCGTCGCCTGTTGGTGCTCGACGAGCCGGAACAGCGGTTGGACGTCGAGGGTGTCGAGTGGCTTGGACAGCGGTTGAAGTCCGACCTTGCTGACGGTCTCGCCATCGTGCTGGCAAGCCATGAGCCCTCCCTTCTTCAGGCCATCGGTGCGCGCGAAGTGCGCCTCGGAGCGCCGCGCGCATGAGCGAGGTCGACGAGAGGTTCGGAGAGATTGGTCAGGCTGATGAACGTCAGCTGAAGCTCCTCATGAAGGACTGGCGCCGCGGACGTGCGGACCGGAACCTTCTTGAGGCCTTCCAGGACGCCTATGTCATGGTTTTCGGAGTTGTGCTGATCGGCGCCATGCTGATCAGCGCGATCATTCAGGCGCAGCAGTCCGTGGCTGGATGTGGCACTGAACAGTGCCTTGCCGCACGCAGTTTGCTGCCCTGGGCCGCAGTGGCGTCAATCCTCGCCTTCACTCTGGTTGCCTGCCGGATGTTTGGGCCCATTGTCGCCTCCGCTGCTGAGGGATTCTGGCTCATGGACGGTCCAGTGGATCGTCGGCGCCTGCTGACGGGCCGGCTCATTGGTGCTCTGGCCGCAGCCTTCGCGGCGGGAGCCCTCTTCGGTGCGCTCGTTGCCGCGCTGACCGGCTCGGCCCTTCTCAGCATCCTCGTCTGGGCCGCTGCTGCTGGCTTTGGTTCCATGGGCTTGACGGCCTTTGCTGCCGCCGAACAAGGAGTGGAGAGGCGCTGGATCACGGCCACACTTCAATGGCTGGTGGGTGTTGTGGCAATGCTGACCCTGCTCGCGCTGGTGGGGATCTCCGCCGGGCTGCTCTCGGCTGCGCCACTGCAGGAATTGAGTGTGGAATTTGCCTGGATCGTCGCAGGAGCGGGGCTGCTCCTGGCGTTGCTCTCCGGCGTCATCGCCCAGATGCGTCTTCGCAACATTCGACGGCAGCGTCTGACCGCCGGCAGTTCGCTGATCGCGGGGATGCAGGGTGCGGCTTTCGCAATGGACTTTGCTCTGGTCAGGGACATCCTCGTGGAGGACAAGGCCAAGAGGAAGGGGCACGTGCGGGCCACCCGCGGCGTGGGCCTGGGCACCACCGCGATCATCATGCGGGATGTGCAGCGTCTGTGGCGCAACCCCTTTCCGCTGGCTTTGTGGTTTGCCTCAATGGTGGTGCCCTACGCGGTACAGGCCCTCGGGATCTCACAGCTGAATCCGCCGATATCTGCGCTGCTGCTCATGGGTGCCCTGATCGGATTCTGCAACTCGTTGCGGGTCCTGAGCAGCGCCCAGGGTCTCCAGCGCTGCTTCCCCTTTGATCCAGCCACCATCAAGACGGCCACCATGGTGGTTCCCGCCTCGCTGGCGCTGATCTGGGGCATCGCCACGGCGCCTGCCTTCATCGGCGTGCTGGGCGGAGACCAGGTGAGTGCGCTCAGCGGTCTCACGTCGGCCCTCATCACTGCGCTGGCAGGGTTTCTCGCCACCATTCGGTGGGTCTCGGCAAAACCAGCGGATTATGGCGGCCCCATCGTCTCCACCGGAGTGGGCGCACTGCCCCCCGGAATGCTCTTCTCAGTTCTTCGGGGCATCGACATGGTTGCTCTGGTCACCCTGCCCATCGTTTTCGGGTGGCCGGCCTGGATCTCACTCGTGATTGCAGCCATCGCCTTCGCATTCCTGCGCAGCGGCTTGGACAGGGAAGCGATGATGGAGCAGCAGAAGGAACAGCAGAAGTTGTTGGACGCGGAGAAGGCCAAGCGCAAGGGTGGCGGAGCGCAGGGCGGACAGAAAATCAAGGTCCAGCGCCGAAGCTGACGCTCAGGGTTGCTCTTTTGACCAGTCAAACCTTCTTCGAGGTGATCCGACGATCCGTCGTCGGATGCAAAGGTCCTCTCAGGACTCCGCCAGGCCCAGCGCTTGCAGCATCGGCAGAAGCTTGGCCTTCGTCTCTGCGAGCTCGCCCGCTGGGTCTGAATCAGCGACGAGCCCGCATCCTGCATAGAGCTGGATGGTCTCGGGAGACTCTTGTTTGATCTGTCCGCCACGCAGGGCGATGGCCCATTCGCCGTCACCGTCGGAGTCGACCCAGCCCACCGGGCCGGCGTAGCGCCCACGGTCCATGGATTCCAGTTCGCTGATCATGTCCCGGGCGGCAAACGTGGGGGTTCCGCAGACGGCGGCGCTCGGATGCAGTGCCGCGGCCAGAGCCAGGGAGCTGGAGGTGGGATCCGCCACACCGGTGATGTCGGTGGCCAGATGCAGGACGTTTGGTAGCGGCAGCACTGAGGGCGCCTCTGGGACGTTCATCGCGGAGCAGTAGGGCTCCAGCGCGCGGGCCACGGATTCGACTGCAAATTCATGCTCGGCGACATCTTTGGACGACGTCGCGAGTTCGGCCGCCTTCACCAGGCTGTTGGTGTTCTTCGGATCGAGGGACACGGTCCCTGCGAGGACCCGCGACGTCGCGAGCCCGCCCTGCCTGCGGATGAGGAGCTCTGGTGTGGCACCCACCAGGCCGTCCACCAGGTACGTCCAGCACGTGGGGTAGCTCTGCAACAGGCGGTTGACGAGCCACCGTGCATCGATGGGGCCGTCGGCGCGCACGAGGAGATCGCGTGCAAGTACGACCTTGTCCACCTCGCCTGTGCGAATCAGCCGGATGACCTCGCCGACGATCTTCATCCACATGTTCTCCGACATGGAGCCCGGCTGCAGCTGTAGCCCGATGGGTGCCTCGAGTGGCTCGCCGAGCGGCGGCAGTGCGAGTGATCTTGAACCGTTCCCAATCCTGGTCATCCAGAACTGGCCCCCGCGCCTGCCAATCACCACTTCGGGTACCACCAGGACCGAGCGTTCCTCGGAGTGGTCAGGGTCGAACGTGAACGAGCCGACGGCCAAAGGACTGGTGCCGTAGGCGCCGGGCAGCTCTGAATCGTGATCAATGTGGTTCGCGACCTCGTTCCACCAGACATCCGCGGCATCGGGGTAGTCCGTCTCGAACCGCGCCACTTCCCCCAGCGCCACGAAGCCCTCACCCTTGCGGATGAAAGCCGAAGTGGGGCCCGATGCGGTCAGGAACCGCTGCAGAGGCCCGGGATCGGGAATCGCGACGGTTGTGGCTCGCATGCGCTTGGTGCCGAAATCCAGAGTCACCCGAGCGACGATAGCCCAGTGAGCCCCCTGCTCCTAAACATCCCTCACGCGTGGATTCAGGAGCTTCCATCAGACCAGAAGAAAACGAATAACGTGAGGTTTTCCTGCTCAAATATGTTGGATCATGGCTTGTGCAGGGGGAATTGCACCGGTAGTTGAATGGGTTGGTGATCAGGACTGAGGAGCGCCTAGACTGGCCAGCGATCATCGATCAGATTTTGTGAGGAGCCCCCATGCGAAGCGTCCGGCCGATCAACGGCAAGGCGGTAGCTGAAGGGGGTGGTGAAGTCCGCCCACCGCGCGGCGATCTGAGTTCACCTGACACGGAAATGGAAGAGGACGCCTCGTGAATGCATACATCCCCATCGTTGGAATGGTGGTCCTGGCTGCCGTGTTCGTTGTGGTGGCCATCTTCGCGAGCTCTCGATTGATTGGCCCCGGCCGCTACAACCGCGCCAAGTATGACTCGTATGAATGCGGCATCCAGCCGACACCCCAGCCGATGGGCGGGGGGCGGTTTCCGGTGAAGTACTACATCACCGCGATGCTGTTCCTGATTTTTGACATCGAGATCGTGTTCCTCTACCCGTGGGCCGTCTCGTACAGCCAGTTGGGATGGTTCGGCATCATTGCCATGGTGCTGTTCATCGAAACGGTGCTGGTGGCGTACTACTACGTGAAGCGCCGCGGCGGACTCGACTGGGATTGAGGGAGAAAAATGGGTATTGAGGACAAGATCCCGAGCGGAATTCTGCTCACCACTGTTGAAGGTGTCTTCGGATGGGTGCGCAAGGCGTCCTTCTGGCCAGCCACCATGGGCCTCGCCTGCTGTGCCATCGAGATGATGGCCTATGGCACGCCACGCTACGACGCCGGCCGATGGGGCCAGGAAGTGTTCCGAGCATCCCCACGCCAGGCGGACCTCATGATCGTCTCCGGCCGTGTCAGCCAGAAGATGGCCCCCGTCATTCGCCAGGTCTACGACCAGATGCCCGAGCCCAAGTGGGTCATCTCCATGGGCGCCTGTGCCAGTTCCGGAGGCATGTTCAACAACTATGCCGTCGTTCAGGGCTGCGATCACTTCCTTCCCGTCGACATCTACCTTCCGGGGTGTCCGCCCCGGCCGGACATGCTCATCGACGCAATGTTCAAGCTCCGCGAAGAGCTTCAGCACACCCCCCTTGGCGCCAACAAGGTCAAGGCCATCGAAGCGAATGAGCAGGCGGCCCTGATCGCCCCGGCAACGCACGAGATGAAGGGGATCATGCGATGAGCGAAGGCAACCTTCCCGCCGGAACCGGTCAGTCCGGCTCCGAGGTCACCCCGGTTTCGGGTTTTGCCACGAAAAAGGGCATGTGGTCCGGCGGCTCGGGGGACACCTCGGGCTACGGCGGCATCCAGCGCACGTTGGAAATGCCCGGTCAGTCATCCCAGCCGTTCGGCGATCCCTTTGATGCGATCTATGACCGTGCCCGGGAGGTCGTTGTCTCGTTGCAACGCAGTCGGGTCCTCTTTGACCGTGGAGAGCTGACCATTCACGTCGACCGGGCGGATCTGGCGGCTGTCGTTGCCAAGTTCCGCGACGACGCCCACCTGCGTTTCGAGGTGTGCATGTCCGTATCCGGCGTGCACTACCCGCAGGACACGGGCGCAGAGCTTCACGTTGTCTATGACCTGATGTCCTTCACGCACAATCGACGAGTGCGTCTGGAGGTCAGCTGCCCCGAGTCTGATGCCCACATCCCCTCAGTGGTGGCCACCTACCCGATGGCTGACTGGCATGAGCGTGAAGTCTGGGACATGTTTGGAGTGATCTTTGACGGACACCCTGCGTTGACCCGCATTCTCATGCCTGATGACTGGGCAGGCCATCCACAGCGAAAGGATTACCCGCTGGGTGGCGTCGATGTGGAGTACAAGGGAGCCTGGGTGCCCGCGCCCGACAATCGGAGGACCTACTCATGAGTCAGACGTACGCAGCCTCCGAGGACATTTTTGCCTCACCCGGCGACGAGCCCGTGGATCGTGTCTACCTTGCGCAGGGCGGCGACTGGTCAGACATTGCAGGAGAGCAGGCCGAGCGCGGCGACGAGACGATCGTCGTCAACATGGGCCCACAGCACCCCTCCACGCACGGCGTGTTGCGTCTGATCCTGGAGATGGACGGGGAAACAGTCACTTCGATCCGTCCCGGTATCGGTTTCCTGCACACCGGTATCGAGAAGAACATGGAGTACCGCACGTGGACCCAGGGTGTGACCTTTTGCACCCGGATGGACTACGTGGCGCCGCTGTTCAATGAGGCTGCCTACTGCCTCGCCGTGGAGAAGCTTCTCGGTATCACCGACGACATTCCCGAGCGCGCCTCCATCATTCGCGTGCTGGTGATGGAGCTCAACCGGATCGCCTCCCACCTGATCGCCATCGGAACAGGCGGCATGGAACTCGGCGCTCTCACGGTCATGACCATTGGTTTCCGTGAACGTGAAATGATTCTCGACTTCCTTGAAGGCCTGACGGGTCTTCGGATGAACCACGCCTACATTCGCCCCGGTGGCGTGAGCAACGACCTGCCCGAGGGTGGGCTGGAGCATCTGCGCACGGTCATCGTGTGGCTGAAGAAACACCTCCCTGAGTACGCAGGTTTCTGCGATGCCAACCCCATCTTCAAGGGCCGGATGGAGGGCACCGCGAGGATGGATCTCTCCCAGTGCATGATGCTGGGCGTCACCGGTCCGCCACTTCGTGCCACCGGCTACGACTGGGATCTGCGCAAGACGCAGCCCTACTGCGGCTACGAAACCTATGATTTCAACTCTGTCACCTGGGACACGTGTGACGCCTACGGTCGGTTCCGTATCCGCGAGGACGAGATGTGGGAGTCGTTGAGGATCGTGGAGCAGTGCCTGGAGCGTCTGGAGCGCACCCAGGGGCAGCCCATCATGGTTGCTGATGCCAAGATCGCCTGGCCGGCGCAGCTGTCGCTGGGCGCTGACGGCCAGGGCAACAGCAATGAGCACATCAAGCACATCATGGGTGAATCAATGGAAGCCCTGATCCACCATTTCAAGATCGTCACCGAGGGCTTCAAGGTCCCGGTTGGTCAGGTGTACCAGGCCATCGAGTCGCCCAAGGGTGAGCTGGGTGTTCATTTGGTCTCCGACGGTGGGACGCGCCCCTATCGCGCGCACTTCCGCGACCCGGGTTTCAACCATTTGCAGGCGGTTCCTTTGATGTGTGAGGGCGGCATGATGTCCGACGTGGTGGTGGCAGTTGCCAGCCTCGATCCAGTTCTTGGGGGTGTCGACCGATGAGTGGTCACTTTGAAAGCCACTTCGCTGACTCCGGATCCGTCGATCACGCGGATCAGTCAAGCGACATCGGTCCCGCCACCATCGACGAGTTGCGCGAGATCGCGACGCGCTACCCGCAGGCCCGCTCAGCCCTGTTGCCGATGCTGCACCTTGTCCAGTCCGTCGACGGACGGGTGAGCCCGCGCGGCATCGAGGTCTGCGCGGACATCCTTGGCATCACGACGGCGCAGGTCTCCGGTGTGGCGACGTTCTACACCATGTACAAGCGCCGCCCGGCCGGCACACACCACGTGGGGGTCTGCACCACTGCGCTGTGTGCGGTGATGGGTGGCGACATCCTGCTGGAGCGTGCCAAGGAGAAGCTCGGTATCGACGAGGGTCAGACCACACCGTGTGGAAAGGTCTCGTTGGAGCGTCTCGAGTGCAACGCGGCCTGCGATTACGCCCCCGTGATGATGGTCAACTGGGAATTTTTCGACAACATGAACCCCGCCACCACCGATGAACTGCTGGATGCCCTCATGAACGACGAAGAGGTCACCTCCACTCGTGGTGCTGGCCTGACGTCGTGGCGAGCAGCGGAGCGTGTGCTCGCGGGCTTCCCAGACGGTCGCGCGAATGAGGGACCATCGGGTGGTCCGGCCACCCTGCTGGGGCTGAGCATCGCCCGGGAGAACAACTGGAGCGCCCCCGACCCCGCGAACATCGGTGCATCAGAAGAAACCGAGGAGGCGAAGTGACGGACTTACTCACCCCCGTGCTGTCTGCGGACTGGGACAGCGACCGGTCCTGGACCCTGTCGCAGTACGAGAGCGTCGGCGGCTACGTCGGCCTGCGCCGGGCCCTGACAATGTTGCCGGCGGATGTCACATCGCTGGTCAAGGAGTCGGGTCTGCGGGGCCGTGGTGGCGCTGGATTCCCGACGGGACTCAAATGGTCCTTCGTCCCCCAGGACAACCCCAACCCCACCTATCTCGTGGTCAACGCTGACGAGTCGGAACCGGGCACCTGCAAGGACATGCCACTGATGATGGCATCGCCCCAGACCCTCGTGGAGGGTGTGATCATCGCGTCGTATGCCATCCGGGCCAACACGGCTTTCATCTACTGCCGCGGAGAAGTTCTGCACGTCATCCGCCGCCTTCAGCAGGCCGTCGAGGAAGCGCGGGCTGCGGGCTACATCGGCGAGAACATCCTGGACAGCGGCTACGACCTCAACATCATCGTTCATGCGGGTGCGGGCGCCTACATCTGCGGCGAGGAAACAGCTCTGCTGGACTCCCTCGAGGGCCGTCGCGGCCAGCCGCGTCTGCGTCCACCCTTCCCGGCCGTCGCAGGGCTCTATGCGTCTCCGACCGTGATCAACAACGTGGAATCCATCGCGTCCGTGCCGAGCATCCTCAGCAATGGTGCCGACTGGTTCCAGTCCATGGGAACTGAGAAGTCCAAGGGCATGACCATGTACTCGCTCTCAGGTCACGTCAAGCGTCCCGGCCAGTTCGAAGCGCCCCTGGGCGTCACGCTGCGCCAACTTCTGGAACTCTCCGGGGGCGTACGCGATGGTCATCAGTTGAAGTTCTTCACGCCGGGAGGCTCCTCCACGCCCATCCTGACCGGTGAACACCTCGACGTTGCACTGGATTATGAGGGGATGGCGGCCGCCGGCACCATGCTGGGCACCAAAGCCCTGCAGGTCTTCGACGAGACCACCTCAGTGGTGCGGACCACGTTGCGCTGGGTGGAATTCTACAAGCACGAGTCCTGTGGCAAATGCACACCCTGCCGCGAAGGCAGCTGGTGGCTCGTGCAACTATTGATGCGCTTTGAAGCGGGCACCGCCGAACCCGGCGATGTGGACAAAATGCTGGACATCTGCGACAACATCGGTGGCCGATCATTTTGTGCACTGGCAGATGGTGCCGTTGCAGCGGTGGTCAGCGCGGTGAAACACTTCCGCTCGGAGTTCGAGCAGGGCTACACCACGCCGGCATGGGAATTGTTCCCCTACGGGAAGAGCGCGGTCTTCGCGACGGAAGGAGATTCCCAGTGAGTCTTGATGCGAAAGGTGCTTCGGCAGAAGTCGCCCAGAAGCCGGATCTTGTCAGCCTGACGATCGATGGCACCTCGGTGAGCGTGCCCAAGGGCACACTCATCATCCGTGCCGCAGAGATGGTGGGCACCGCCATTCCGCGGTTCTGTGACCATCCGTTGCTGGACCCGGTGGGTGCCTGTCGCCAGTGCATGGTGGACATCCCCGACGCCGGAAATGGCCGTGGTTTCCCCAAGCCCCAGGCTTCCTGCACCATGCCGGTGGCCGAAGGGATGGTTGTCAACACCCAGGTCACCTCGCCCGTCGCCGACAAGGCGCAACGCGGCATGCTGGAGTTCCTCCTCATCAACCACCCGCTGGACTGCCCCATCTGCGACAAGGGCGGCGAATGCCCCCTGCAGAACCAGTCGCTCAGCAACGGGGCCGGCGAATCCCGCTTTGGTGCGCTGAAGCGCACTTTCCCGAAGCCGGTCAGCATCTCCGCCCAGATCCTGCTCGACAGGGAGCGATGTGTGCTGTGTGCGCGTTGCACCCGCTTCTCGGAGCAGATTTCCGGCGACCCGTTCATCGAGCTGGTGGAGCGGGGCGCCCTGCAGCAGGTGGGTGTGTATGAATCTGATCCGTACGATTCCTACTTCTCCGGCAACGTCATCCAGATCTGCCCCGTGGGGGCCCTCACCTCTGCCGCCTATCGCTTCCAGGCCCGGCCGTTTGATCTCGTCTCCACCACCACCACCTGTGAACACTGCGCCTCCGGCTGTGAGTTGCGCAGCGATCACCGCCACCACCAGATCAAACGACGACTGGCTGGCAATGATCCAGAGGTCAATGAGGAGTGGAGTTGCGACAAGGGTCGCTTCGGCTTCATGTACGGGCGTGGCAATGACCGCATCACCCGTCCGCTCGTGCGTCGCGACGGCGTCCTTCAACCTGCGAGCTGGCCGGAAGCCGTCGATGCGGCAGTGCACGGTCTCACAGCCGCTGGCCGTAGCGTCGGCGTCCTGACCGGTGGCCGGTTGAGCGTGGAGAATGCCTACGCCTACTCCCGCTTCGCACGTGGCGTGCTGGGCACCAACAACATCGATCACCGCTCCCGCCCGCACTCGGCCGAAGAATCCGACTTCATCGCGGCCTGCGTGGCGGGCAACAGCCTCGGGCATTCCGTGACGTATGCGGATCTGGAAGCGGCACGGCATGTGGTCCTCGTGGCGTTCGAGCCGGAGGACGAATCCCCCATTGTTTTCCTTCGCCTGCGCAAGGCGGTGCGCAACAAGTCCTTGAAGGTGACAACGTTGGCGCCCTTTGCCTCGCGCGGATCGGAGAAGCTGTCGGCCGACGTCGTTGCTGTGAAGCCCGGCGGGGAAGCTGGCGCACTCGCAGGTCTGGAACTCGGTGAAGGCACCATCATCCTGGTGGGGGAGCGGGCTGCGCTGATTCCCGGTTTGCTCTCCGCCGTGTCAGCCACAGCTTCAGCATCTGATTCCAGGATGGCGTGGATCCCGCGCCGCGCCGGTGAGTTGGGTGCCATCAGGGCCGGCTGCATGCCCAATCTGCTTCCCGGAGGCCGTCCTCTCTCCGACGCCGCTGCACGGGTGGACGTTGCCTCCGCCTGGGGGCTGAGCAGCCTCACCAGTGGCGCGGGTCTCTCCGCGGCCGATCAGCTGCAGGCTGCCGCGGCAGGTGAGTTGCAGGCACTGGTCGTCGCAGGCGTGGATCCACACGATCTGGCAGACCCGGGCGCGGCACTGGCCGGTCTCGAAAATGTCGGTTTCCTTGTCAGCATCGAACAACGCGAAAGCGCTGTGACCGAGCGCGCTGACGTCGTCTTCCCCGCTGCGCTCCTCGAAGAGCAATCAGGTCATTTCGTGAACTGGGAACAGCGTGAGCGAAACGTCAACATCGTCATCAAGACGACGCGTTCACCCATGACGGATCTCCGCATTCTGGCAGCCCTCTCCGATGGGATGGGCATCGACCTGGGATTCCGAACCCCGGCAGCGGCACGGCAGGATCTGGCTGAGCTCGGCCTCTGGGACGGGGACCGTCCCGCAGCGCCCACGGTGGCAGACGCGGGAACCCCGGGCTCGGACTCGCTTGTGCTGGCCAGCTGGCGCCAGCTGCTGGATGGCTCGAGCGGGAACGACCATGAACTTGCCTTGCGTGCAACGGCGCGTCCTGCCGTGGCGCGGCTCTCGCCAGCCACCGCTGCCGCGTTGGGTGTCGGCGACGTGGTGAGCATCGCGCATGGGGAGTCCAAGCTCATGCTTCCGGTACTGCAGACCACCGAGATGGTGGACGGCGTTGTGTGGGTGCCCATGAACCCCGGTATTGGGCAGGGTGACCGCTTCGTGGCGAGTCCTGGCCAGAGCATTTCCGCGCACATCGTGGCCGTCGATGGAGGAGTGTCATGACAGATGTTTTCTTTTCGGATCCCTGGTGGGTGGTCCTGATCAAAGTGGTGGCACTGTTCGCGGTGCTTCTGGTGTGGACCATCTTCAATGTCTGGTACGAACGCCGCCTCGTCGGAAAGATGCAGCACCGGCTCGGCCCCATCATGAACGGACCCCTCGGGCTCGGTCAGGCCGTTGCTGATGGCTCCAAGGCGTTGCTGAAAGAGGACTTCATTCCCGCGAAAGCGGACAAGTGGGTCTTCAACCTGGCGCCGCTGCTGACAGGCGTGGCCGCCTTCACCACCTGGACAGTGATCCCTTTCGGCGGCGAGGTGGACATCTTCGGATTGACCACTCGTTTGCAGGTCACCGATCTGCCGGTGGCAGTTCTCTTCGTCATCGCGATTGCGTCCATCGGCATCTACGGCATCGTGCTCGCCGGCTGGGCGTCGAACTCCACCTACTCCTTCCTTGGATCCATCCGATCCTCGGCGCAGATGATTTCCTACGAAGTGGCCATGGGTCTCTCCATCGTCGGGGTCTTCGTGCTCTCCGGCACCATGTCCACCGCTGCGATTGTGGAGCAGCAGGCCGAAATGATGCAGTTCCAGATCCCGATCATTGGCGTCGAGGTGAACCCGGGAATCCCCGCCTGGTACGGGCTTTTGCTGATTCCGTCCATGATCATCTACGGCATCACCATGGTGGGCGAAACCAACCGTGCACCGTTCGACCTGCCTGAATGCGAGTCCGAACTGGTCGCTGGCTACATGACGGAGTACTCCGGATTCCGCTACGCCCTGTTCTTCCTCGCCGAGTACATCAACATGGCGACGGTCTCGGCCCTGGCCGTGACGCTCTTCCTTGGTGGATACCTGCCGCCGTGGCCGTTGAACCTCATTCCGTTCATCGCGGACAACCCGTGGTTCGGACCCATCTTCTTCGTGTTGAAGGTTCAGCTCCTGTTCTCGGGATTCGTGTGGCTGCGTGGCACCCTGCCACGATTCCGCTACGACCAGCTGATGGACCTCGGGTGGAAGACACTCATCCCGATCTCCTTGCTGTGGATCATGATGGTCGCCGTCGCACCTGGTTACACGTTGCCATTGGCAATCCTCCTTCTGGCCATCCTGATTGCCCTTGGAGGCAAGACGGACAAGGACGAGGACGAGGACGACGAGATTGACTCCGATGAACCCTTCGATGCCTTTGCCGGTGGTTATCCGGTACCGCCCAGACCCGGGCAGCAACTGCCCGAGATGGCGGGAGTGCTCAGTGCTGCACGCACCGATGACGCCCCTGTCGATGAGGAGATCTGATGGGACTGTTTGATCCGTGGGCCGGATTCGGCATCACGCTGAACACCATCTTCCGCAAACCCTTCACACAGGGCTACCCGCAAAAGGGCAAGGAAAAGGTCACGATGCCGCGCTTTCACGGGCGGCACCAACTCAATCGCTGGCCAGACGGTCTGGAGAAGTGTGTCGGTTGTGAGCTGTGTGCCTGGGCCTGTCCGGCTGACGCCATCTACGTGGAGGGCGCGAGCAACACCGAGGACGAGCGGTTTTCACCGGGCGAACGCTACGGCCACGTCTACCAGATCAACTACCTGCGTTGCATCTTCTGCGGCCTCTGCATTGAGGCGTGCCCGACGCGCGCACTGACGATGACGAATGAGTTCAAATTGGCGGACACTTCCCGCGAGAAACTCATCTATGAGAAGCAGGACCTGTTGGCGCCGCTGCTTCCCGGCATGGAGCAGCCGCCACACCCGCGCCGCCTTGGCGACGACGAGCAGACCTATTTCTTGGGACTACCTGCCACCGGCCAGCCGGACACCCGCACCGCCCCGCCGAGCAAAGGAGTGACGTCGTGATGACATTCGTTCCACTGATCACCGGGGACCAAGTGGCGTTCTGGGTCATGGCTCCGATCATCGTCGCACTTGCGCTGGGGATGGTGATTTCCCGCAAACCGGTGCATTCGGCGCTGTGCATCGCCGGGGTCATGGTGGGGCTGGCGGTGCTGTACGCCGCGCAGGACGCACCCTTCCTCTTCGTCGTGCAGATCATCGTCTACACCGGTGCCATCCTCATGCTGTTCCTCTTCGTTGTCATGCTCGTGGGCGTCGACAGCAGGGACTCGATCGTGGAAGTACTCAAGGGACATCGCGTTGCGTCCATCGCAGCCGTTCTCGTTTTCGTCGCACTGCTGCTCGTCGCCTTTGGCGGCAGGATCTTTGCTTCCATGCCCGCGGGCCTGGAAGCTGCCAACACCCAATATGGCGGCAACCTGCAAGGCATCGCCTCCCTGCTGTTCTCGCGCTACATCTTCATCTTCGAGGCCACCGCAGGGCTGTTGATCACAGCGGCGCTCGGCGCCATGATCCTGGCCCACGGTGAACGACTCAAGGCCAAGAAGACTCAGGTGCAGGAGGCCGCGGCGCGCACGGAACGCTATGCGAGCGACGGCGTGCACCCCGGGCCTCTGCCTTCTTCCGGCGTCTTCGCACGACAAAACGCCATCCACGTCCCGGCGCTACTGCCCGACGGCTCCATTTCTGAGCTGTCGGTCTCCCCGACACTTCGCGCACGCGGGGTCATTGTTGAAGTCGACGACCTGCGGGTCCCCACGAGCAACGCTTTCGCCGCGATTGAACGGGCATCTGCCGAAGCTGAAGGAGAAGCACTGTGACCTCCGAGCCGTATCTGATCCTCTCGGCGATCCTGTTCGCAGTCGGGGTGACGGGATTCCTTCTTCGCCGCAATGCGATCATCGCGTTCATGAGCGTTGAATTGATGCTCAATGCCACCAACCTGTCGTTCGTGACCTTCTCCCGGCAGCACGGCAATCTCGACGGCCAGGTGGCGGCCTTCTTCGTGATGGTTGTCGCCGCCGCCGAGGTTGTCGTGGGCCTGGCCATCATCGTGTCCATCTATCGCGCGCGCCGCTCGACATCTGTCGACGACGCGAACCTGCTGAAGTTCTAGAGGGCTGAAGAGTGCAACTCCTGGAAATTATTCCTGCGGTACCCGCCACGGGGCTCTTCAGCCTCGCATGGCTCGTCATCGCCATCCCCCTGGCCTCTGCGGCTCTGCTTCTCGTCATGGGCCGTCGCTCCAACGGTTGGGGGCATCTGCTCGGCACCGCAGCCACTGCCGCATCCTTCATCATCGGGCTGCTGCTGTTCCTGCAGATGCTCGTCGCGGAAGAAGGCTCGCGGGCTGTGTCCGTCCCACTGTATGAGTGGATCGCCACCGGAAGCTGGAGCATCGAGGTGGGGCTGCTGGTGGATCAGCTCTCCATCCTGTTCGTGCTGCTGATCACGGGTGTCGGTGCACTCATCCACGTCTACTCCATCGGCTACATGGAGCACGATGAGAACAGGCGTAAGTTCTTCGCCTACCTGAATCTGTTCATCGCCTCCATGCTGCTCCTGGTACTGGCTGACAACTACCTCGTCCTCTTCTTCGGTTGGGAGGGTGTGGGACTGGCGTCCTACCTCCTGATCGGTTTCTGGGCGCACAAGCCCTCCGCCGCGGCGGCGGGAAACAAGGCCTTCATCGTCAACCGCGTGGGTGACCTCGGCATGGCCATGGCGATTTTCACCATGCTGGCGCTCTTCGGGTCGTCCTCCTTCGCCGATGTCAACGCCGGCGCGCCCCTGATGAATGGCTTCTGGGCCACGCTTCTGGGGTGCCTGTTGCTGTTGGGCGCCTGCGCCAAATCCGCCCAGGTGCCTCTGCAGTCCTGGCTCCTGGACGCCATGGAGGGCCCGACGCCTGTATCCGCGCTCATCCACGCTGCCACGATGGTCACCGCGGGCGTCTACCTGGTGATCCGTAGCCACGAGGTCTACGCGATGAGCGAGGCAGCCACGTTGGCCGTCGCCATCGTCGGCGCCGTGACGCTGCTGGCGGGCGCCTGGATCGGCTCCAGCAAGGACGACATCAAGAAGGTCCTTGCCGGTTCCACCATGTCCCAGATCGGCTACATGATGCTGGCAGCAGGGCTCGGGCCCATTGGGGCCGCCTTCGCGATCTTCCATCTCATTACGCACGGCTTCTTCAAGGCCAACATGTTCCTTGGTGCGGGCTCGGTGATGCATGGCATGAACGATGACGTGAACATGCGCAACTTCGGCGGGCTCGCCAAGGCCATGCGCGTCACATTCCTCACCTTCGGTGTCGGCTATCTTGCGATCATTGGCTTCCCGTTCACAGCGGGCTACTACTCGAAGGACCACATCATCGAGGCAGCCTTCGAGTCCAACACCATTCTTGGTGTCGTGGCTCTCTTCGGCGCCGGCGTGACCGCCTACTACATGACCCGGTTGATGGTCATGACCTTCTTCGGCGCCCGCCGTTGGAAGGACGATGTGCACCCGCACGAGTCTCCGCTCCTGATGACCATCCCGCTGGTCGTGCTGGGTGTGCTCTCCCTGGTCGCGGGCATCGTCATGAACAGCTGGATCCAGGGCTGGCTCGCTCCGGCCACCGGCGCCGAGGTGCATTCGACCCACGTCTTCGCCACAGGACTTATTCCCTTCCTGACGCTGGGAGTTGTGGCCGTGGGCGTTGCCGTCGGCTGGTTCCTCCACAAGGGGGACATTCCGCGCACAGCGCCGACCACCAAGAACCCGCTCGTCCTTGCCGGACGCGTAGACCTCTATGGAGATGTCCTGAACGAATACGCCGTTATCCGGCCCGTCCGCGGCATGGTCCGGGGCACCGAGTCCTTCGACCACGGTGTTGTGGATGGCGCAGTCATGGGCTCCGCCCACATGGCCGGTGGTCTGGGCTCGTGGCTCCGACGAGCGCAAAACGGGTATGTCCGCACGTATGGCCTCACGTTCGTGATCGGGATCGTGGCCATCGCCGCGGTCGTCGTGCTCGGGCAACTGGTCTGAGGAGGAAGAAAACTCAATGTTCAATTCAATCCCCCTTCTGACCATCCTGGCTCTTCTGCCACTGCTTGGTGCCCTGGTCCTGATGTTCACCAAGGGACACGTGGGCAAACTCGTCGGACTCGGAGTCTCGCTGACCACCGCAGTGGTGGGTGTGCTGGCGTTCACGCTGTCGCGCTCCACCGTGCTCGTGGAGAACGCTCCCTGGATTCGTCCCATCGGCGCCTACTACGCGCTCGAGTTCACCGGTATGAACGGCATCTTGGTGCTTCTGACCGTCATCCTCGTGCCCGCGGTGTTCATCGCCGAGTGGAATGTGGGAGATCGGCCGGACGCACGCTGGAGCACCAGGACATTCTTCGCCATGGCTCTGGCGATGCAGGGCCTTGCTCTGTATGTGTTCATGGCCTCCGACGTCCTGCTCTTCTACATCGCCTTCGAGGCCACTCTGATTCCGATGTACTTCATGATCGCTGGCTGGGGCGGCGCTCGTCGCAATGCCGCCGCGATGAAGTTCCTTCTGTACTCGCTGGCTGGTGGACTGGTCATGCTGGTTGCCGTGGCCGGTCTCTACGCCGTCGGTGTCGAGCAGGGCAACGTGAGTTTCCTCTACGCCGATCTGGCGGGACTCGATCTGAGCGGAAATGTCGGCAGATGGCTTTTCGCCGGGTTCTTTTTCGCCTTCGCTGTCAAGGCTCCGCTCGTGGGATTCCACACATGGCTGCCTGACACGGCTGAGCAGGCCACTTCCGGAACATCCACGCTGCTGGTCGGCGTTCTGGACAAGATCGGCACCTTCGGCATGATCAAGATCTGCCTCATGGTGTTCCCCGAGGCCAGCGCCTGGGCCACTCCTGTGATTCTGGTGTGGGCCATCGTCTCCGTTGTGTATGGCGCGTTCATGGCCATGGGCTCGCGTGATCTCATGCGTTTCGTGTCCTACACCTCTGTCAGCCACTTCGGGTTCATGGTGTTCGGCATCTTCGCCATGACCACCCAGTCCCTGACCGGCTCCATCTTCTACATGCTCAATCACGGACTCTCCAGTGCAGCGCTCTTCCTTGTGGTGGGCTTCCTGATCCACCGACGCGGGACCAGCGACATCGCCGCTTTCGGGGGAGTGCAGAAGCTGGCCCCGGTACTTGCCGGAGTCCTGTTGCTCTCCGGCCTCGCGACGCTGTCACTCCCCGGATTCGGTAGCTTCGTGGGCGAGTTCTTCACCATGGCCGGTGCCTGGCAGCGGTACCCCATTCACACCGCAGTCATCACGATCGGCATGGTGCTCTCAGCCGTGTACGTCCTGTCGATGTACCAGCGCACCATGACGGGCCCTGCGCCAGCACCCGTGGTGGAGAAGGTCACATCGGACCTCGACCTCAGGGAGAAGGCAGCCATCGCGCCGCTGATCGTCCTGATGCTCGCGTTCGGGTTCCTGCCCGCGCCATTGTTGAGCGTCGCCGATGAAACGTCCGACGCGGTGATGGGCTCCAGTGGCCTCACGGATCCCGCACCGAGCCTCGAGGAAGGCAACTGATGATCACGACGCCCACCATCGAATGGCTCCTGCTGTCGCCCCTTCTGGCGCTTCTGGTTGGTGCCAGTGCCGGTGTTCTCATCGAGGCCTTCGTGCCGCGGCGCCGACGCTACGTCCTGCAGGAGTTCGTGACCATGCTGACGGTCCTCGCGGCCCTCGTGCTCACCATCACCAACTGGGCCAGCGCCGAGCCCACGGTCGCGGCCATGGGGTCCATCACCCTCGACGCACCCGCGTACTTCTTCTGGAGTCTGCTGTTGCTCTTCGGGCTGGGTGGCACAGCACTTTTTGCTGAGCGCACCCTCGGCGATGGCCAGTCCGCCTTTGCTTCATCGGCTGCAACCGTCCCGGGGTCACCGCTGGAGCGCGAGGCTGATCGTCTGCGTCGCGAGCACACGGAGATCTTTCCGCTGTTGATCTTCGCCCTGTTCGGCATGCTGATCTTCGCATCCGCGAACGATCTCCTCACACTGTTCGTGGCACTGGAAATTTTCTCGCTGCCCCTGTACCTCCTCTCTGGCATGGCGCGTCGCCGCCGTCTCCTCAGCCAGGAAGCAGCGCTGAAGTACTTCTTGCTGGGCGCTTTCTCCTCCGGTTTCATGCTGTTCGGCATCTCGCTGCTCTATGGCTACTCCGGCGGATTCCGTCTCGTCGAGATCGCCGATGCCATCACAGCAGGCGAAGGCAGCTCCACACTTCTGCTCGGCGGCATGGTGTTGGTCGCTGTTGGGCTGCTGTTCAAGATCGGTGCCGTGCCATTCCACTCGTGGACGCCGGACGTCTACACCGGAGCCCCCACCCCTGTCACCGGTTTCATGGCCGTGGCCACCAAGACTGCTGCCGTCGCCGCGTTGCTGCGAATCTTCTTCGTGGCCCTGGGCGGAGTGCGCTGGGATTGGCAGCCGATGTTTGCTGCTGTCGCCGTCGCCACCATGGTGGTGGGCTCCGTCATCGGACTTGTGCAGAGCGACATCAAGCGTCTGATGGCCTACTCCTCCATCGCACATGCGGGCTTCCTGCTCGTCGGTGTCGTGGGTGTGGTGGCCGCGGGTGAAGGTGTGGCTCTGTCCAGCGTCTCCTCGATCGGCTTCTACCTGTTGGCCTACGGTCTTGCCACTCTCGGTGTGTTTGCAATCATCACCATGGTGCGTCGCTTTGGCGGCGAGGCGAACAACATGTCCGCATGGCGCGGTCTTGGCCGCAGCAATCCGCTGGTAGCCGGACTCATGACGCTGTTCCTTCTGAGCTTTGCCGGAATTCCTCTGACCGGCGGATTCGTCGGCAAGCTCGTCGTGTTCTCCTCCGCATGGAGCGGTGGCTACGGATGGCTGGTTTTCGTGGCGATCCTGTTCAGCCTCGTGGCCGCGTTCTTCTACCTCAGACTTGTTGTGGACATGTGGTTCACGGAACCGGTGGAGGGTGAATCGGCAGAGGTCGTTCAACCGTCTCCATGGACATGGTCTGTGATTGTCGTGGCTGCACTCGGTACTGTCTTCCTCGGACTGGTTCCCGGTGGCGTGCTGGATCTCGCAGGCACGGCGGGTCAGTTCATCCGCTGAGCCCCACCTCCGGCCATCGCCGGGGCGTGAGAACGAACATGCTGGAAGGGAAATATCTCCGTGGTTGATTCCACCTCCGTGGAAGATCTGCTGACGCGATTTGAGGAAGCACTCCGGGCTGAGGCCTTTTCTGATGCTCCCTTTGTGGCAGAAGCGGCCACCCACATCATTTCGGCGGGTGGTAAACGCTTCAGGCCGCTGCTGGTTTTCCTCGCCGCCCAGTTCGGCAATGAGGTTGACGAGGATGACCTGATCGGTGCGGCGCTCGTGATGGAGCTGACCCATGTGGCGAGCCTCTACCACGACGATGTCATGGATGAGGCCGTGCTGCGCCGCGGGGCGCCCTCGGCAAATGCGCGGTGGGGAAATTCCATCGCGATTCTTGTCGGCGACTATCTTTTTGCTCGCGCATCCGCGCGGGTTGCGAGGCTGGGCGTCGAGTTCGTGGAATTGCAGGCAGAAACGTTCAGCCGTCTGGTTCAGGGCCAGATCGCTGAGACCAGGGGACCCGCCGAGGGGGAGAGTCCGCTGCAGCATCACCTGCAGGTGATCGCGGACAAAACCGGTTCACTGATCGCCACCTCCGCGGTCTTTGGTGGCATGGTCTCCGGCGCGTCCCCCGAGATCATTCATGCGCTGCGGGCCTACGGAGAAGAGGTGGGCGTCGTGTTCCAGTTGAGCGACGACGTCATCGACATCACGTCGGAGGAGACGGGCAAAATGCCCGGCACAGATTTACGCGAGGGCGTTTCCACGCTGCCCACTCTGATGCTGGACATGTCCACGGACCCGGCCGATGTGGAGCTGAAGGCACTCATCGATTCAGATCTCGAATCTGATGAGGCACTGGCGGAGGCGCTGGCAGGACTCAAGAATCATCCGGTGATGGAGCGGGCCCGGGCCGAGGTGCGCCGCCGTGCTGAAGTGGCCCGAAGCCATCTGGACGTACTGCCTGATGGAGCAGCAAAGGACATGTTGGCGTCGGTGTGCACTGACCTGGTGGAACGCTCTACCTGAGGGTGGGCGCGGATCTGATGCGGTCCGGGTGACTGTAGACGTTGAGCGTCGAACCATTGTTGAAAGCCACCACGGTCAGTCCGCTGTCTGTGCCGAGCTCCACGGCAAGGGACGAGGGGGCCGAGACAGCCGAGAGAACCGGCACCCCGGCCATGGCCGCTTTCTGCACCAGTTCGAAGGATGCTCGTCCGGATACCTGGAGCACAGTGCCCCTCAACGGCAACAGCCCCTGAAGCACGGAGTTCCCGAGCACTTTGTCCACTGCATTGTGGCGGCCAACGTCCTCCGCGGCTGCCAGCAAGCGGAGGCCATTACCGTCATCGTCTTGAGCGAAGAGCGCTGCTGCGTGCATCCCGCCAGTGCGAGCGAAGTTGGCTTGCTCCGTGCGAAGCCGCGTGGGGAGTTCCAGGATGCTTGCCACAGTGACGACGAGCGGGTCGAACTTGACCTCGTGATGTGTCGTCTTGCGCACGGCTTCAATGGATGCGGTCCCACAGATCCCACAGCTGCTGGTGGTGTAGACATGTCGATCCAGGGAAGGCTCCGGCAGGGAAACCCCGGGCGCCAGGGTGACCTCCACCGTGTTGAAGTCCTTCAACCCGTCCGGACCCACGCCGGGGCCGTAGTCGATCCGTCGGATGTGCCCATGGTCCCAGATGACACCTTCGGAGAGGAGGAACCCTGCCACCAGATCGAAGTCCTGCCCGGGCGTGCGCATGGTCACACTGAAAGGACGCCCACCCAGCCGGATCTCCAGCGGTTCCTCGCCGGCAAGCTGGTCAGGCGCCAGTCGCACCTCGCCGGAGGCTGACATCTTCTGGACGCGACACCGAACGACTGCGCGCTTCATTTCCGGTGATCCCGTCCTTTGCAGCTCTTTGCACTGACGCCACCAAAGCGTCGTTCTCCGTCAGGATCTGAGCCTACAGTGGGGGGTATGGAATCAGCGGCAGAGCGGCCGAAGGACGAATTGAACGTCGGCGCACCCAAGCGCTCCGTCGCAGGTCTTGGCGGTGTCGTGCACGCCATGCAACACGCGCTGCGGGAAATGGGCCCCACACGCACCGCCCAGACCCTGTTGAAGCTCAACCAGGTGGACGGCTTTGACTGCATGAGCTGCGCCTGGGCGGATCCTGCCGCAGGTGAGCGGAGCCATGCCGAGTTCTGTGAGAACGGTGCCAAGGCCGTCGCCCATGAGGCCACGAGAGCACGGCTGGGGGCCGAGTTCTTTGCGACCCATTCGATCAGTGATCTCCGGTCCCGTGAGGACATGTGGCTCAACCGCCAGGGGAGGCTCACCGTCCCCCTGATCAAGGACGCGGACGCCACGCACTACCGGGAGACCACCTATGAGGAGGCGTTCGCGCTCATTGCCGAGCAGCTGCGCAATCTGGAGCACCCCGGCCAGGCTGCGTTCTACACCTCGGGACGCACCTCCAACGAGGCCGCCTTCCTCTATCAACTGATGGTGCGTGGATTTGGCACCAACAACCTCCCGGACTGCTCCAACATGTGTCACGAATCCTCAGGGTTGGCGCTGGCGCAGAGCATCGGTATCGGCAAGGGCTCCGTCACACTGCAGGATGTGGAGGACGCACAACTCATCATCATTGCCGGCCAGAACCCCGGCACGAATCACCCACGAATGCTCACCACCCTGGAGAGGGCCAAGCGGGCGGGTGCCGTGATCGTGGCGGTCAATCCGCTGCCCGAGGCGGGGTTGACCCGCTACCGCAACCCCCAGACCGTGCGCGGCATGCTGGGGAAGGGGACGGCGTTGGCCGATCACCACCTGCAGGTCCGCCTCGGCGGCGATCAGGGACTGTTCCGTGGGCTGGCGAAGGTACTGCTGGAGGCCGAGGACGCCGGGGAGCACATGACAGGCCTCGACACGGTGCTGGATCACGAGTTCATCGCGAACCACACCGTCGGGGTGGAGGACTATCTCAATGTTGTCCGCGCGGAGAAATGGTCTGACATCGTGGCCGCCACAGGTGTGAGCGAGGACCAGATTCGTGAGGTGGGCCGGCTGTTGCTGACCACCGACAAGACCGTGGTCGCATGGGCCATGGGATTGACCCAGCACAAACATTCGGTGGCGACGATCAGGGAGATCGTCAATCTCGTCCTGCTGCAGGGCAACCTGGGGCGTCCCGGCGCAGGGCTGTTGCCGGTCCGCGGACACTCCAACGTCCAAGGGGACAGGACGATGGGCATCTTCGAGAGGATGCCCATGATCTTCCATGACCGGCTGGATGCGGAGTTCTCGATCACCAGTCCGCGCGAGCCCGGCTACGACACGGTGGACACAGTTCGGGCCATGCGGGACTCTCGGGTGCGGTTCTTCATGTCCATGGGAGGCAACTTCGCCAAGGCAGCCCCGGACACCGAAGTCACGGAAGCGGCGCTGGCGATGTGTGACATGACAGTACAGGTGAGCACCAAGCTCAACCACTCCCACCTCGCGGCCGGCCGCGTCGCCATCATCCTGCCAACCCTCGGGCGCACGGACGAGGACGTCCAGTCGAGCGGACCCCAACGGGTGACTGTCGAGGACTCCATGTCCATGGTGCATGCATCCCAGGGCCGGTTGGAGCCGCCGTCGCAGAATCTTCGCTCCGAGATATCCATCGTGTGTCGGCTGGCCATGAGTCTGTTTGAGGACAGCTCCGGACAAGCGCTACCGGGTGCGCCGCAGGTGGACTGGCAGGCTCTGGAGGGCGATTATCGCCTGATCCGGCGACACATTTCGGCCGTCATCCCACACTTCGAGGACTTCGAGGCGCGCATCGACGTCCCGGGGGGCTTCAGGCTTCCGCATCCTCCACACGAGCTGCGGGAGTTCCGTACGAAGTCGAAGAAAGCCCACTTCTCGGCGGATGAACTGTGGTGGCCAGAAGTGCCAAAGGGTCGGCTGCTTCTGCAGACGCTGCGCTCCCATGACCAGTTCAACACCACCGTCTATGGCAACGATGATCGGTACAGGGGGATCAAGGGCGGGCGACGCGTCGTCATGGTCAACCCCGAGGATCTGGCAGAACTCGGCTTCGCCGATGCGGAGATGGTGGATCTGGTCTCGGAATTCTCCGACGGCAGGGAGCGCCGCGCTCCGGAATTTCGGATCGTCTCCTTCGACACGGCCAAGGGCTGTGCGGCGGCCTACTTCCCGGAAACCAATGTCCTGGTGCCACTGGACTCGACGGCGGATGGATCCAACACACCGACCAGCAAATCAGTGGTGATCAGGCTGGAGAGGGCTGTCCGCTGAACATGTGAGTTCCACGGCTCGCTCCCGGAAGTGTCAGGGGCGGATCAGCGCACGAAGCTCCGACGTGAGGGCAGGATCGAGCGTGAGCTTGCGTCCATCAAGTTCCAGGATCGGCGTCAACCCCCGGATTGAACTGGCGAACCACGCGGCGTCGGCAGTGACCAGTTCCTCGACGCCGTACAACCTGTGCTCCGTCTGACGGCCCATGCCTCGCCAGCCGTCAAACACATGGCGAACTGTGATCGAATCCAGGATCCCGGTGGAACTGACCGGGGTGGAAGTCAGCACCCCGTCCCGGGCCACAATGATGCCGGATTGAGGTCCCTCGAGCACGACGCCGTCGGTGGCGACCATGACGGCATCCGTCACACCTTGACGGTGGGCCTCCCGGATGAAAGCCAGATTGGTGCCGTAGGACAATGATTTCGCGCCGCCCAGCAACCACGGCGCGTTCTGCAGAGCGGACGCGGCGCGGCCCGCGTTCAAGGACACGGCGGTCGCGGCCTCCCGCGCGGCGATCCTGGCTGCGCTGAGTTCGGTGACAGTGATCAACCCCAGAGCAGCACCCGCCACACTCTCCTGGCCGCGCGTGCACACAAACTTGCACACCGCCTCGTTGCCGGCGCGCTCGGCCCATGCGGCAAGGGCGATGGTTGTCAGCTCGTGCCATGCGCCTTGGTCCACCGGTGCCATGCCGAGCAGGCGAGCAGAGTTCGCCAACCGATCCAGGTGCTCATCCACGAAGTCCGCGCTGACATGGGTGCCATCGACCCGAACGAGCGTGGCATCGAAGCATCCGTCGCCTCGATTGAGGCCGAGATCGTCAGCACTGATGAAGCCGTCTTCACAGACTCCCACGCCCAGCCGGGCCACAAGTTGTTGCACCACGTCAGCATAGCTTCGGCGCTCAAGAGGGGTGCAGTGTGATCTGTGAGGCGGGGGCTGGAGAAGGTCTGATCCTGCGACATCGTGGGCATCCCCGAGGATGCGCTCGGCGCCTGTTCACTCGAGCGCGTGGGTGCGTTCTCGTGTGACGGCGTAGCGGAAGCCGAGTGGGCTGCGCCACACCATCTCTCCAGCGATACGTTGCTGGGCGTGCCACGCCGCCACCGTTTTCGCGTGGTGTGCCTTGTGGTGGAGCCGCTCCATCAAACTCACACCGGTCTGCGCGTCACGACGGGACCGCTGATAGGCAACCGTGTGGTCCAACTCCACACCCCTGCTCGGGGTGTGCGAATACGGAAACGCCTCCGAGGGAAACAGCAACTGGATCGCTTCGCGCATGCGTGCGGAGGGCCGGTACTGCTGCTCCGCCGGCATCGTGTTCAGGTCGATGACGGGCTGGATGGTGACATTCTTGCTGCCCAGGAGGCCCTTGAGGCTCAGGGATGAGATCCAGCCAACTTTCTCGATCAACGCAGCCCCACCCAGTCGGCTGAGATCCTCATCATGGACGTGGAGATAGACCTTGGATGTGGGCTGCAGCTTCGCCGGTGGCACGGTGATGCGTCCGCAGACATGGCCCGATGCACTGATGCGGATCCCGATGAACCACCTTGAAGGGATGGGCTCAGGATGCTGGCAGAGTCCATGTCCTGATCAATTCCTCGTCTGTTTTCTGTGATCATGCGCGGTTGCCGCGGTGGTGGAGACGGGCGACTCGGGGTGACGCACTTGGGGCATTCAGGAGATGGTTGTCTCCACCTGTCGCGAATCATTGACGCTCACGTGATGCACTTCTTTGTTGATGGAGACCGTGCCGAGTTCGCACGCCTGCGTTTCGCTGTCACGACCGATCCACAGGCGGACGTCACCGGGCTCCACGATGCGCTGCATGGAGCGATCACTGAAGGCGATGCGCGAGGCCGGAATGCGCATGGCGACGGAGCGGGATTGCCCTGCCTCCAGCGCCACTCGCGTGAAGGCGACGAGCTGTCGAAGCGGACGTGTGACGGAGGCGACGAGGTCCCGAGCGTAGATCTGAACGATTTCCTCACCGGCGCGTCCGCCACTATTGGTGACGGTGAACTCGATCTCGAACGGTTCACCGGCCGCTATCTCGGTGCTCGTCAGGCGGGCGTCGCTGTAGTCGAATGTGGTGTAGCTGAGTCCGAACCCAAAGGGGTACGCGGGCCTGGTTGCCACGTTGGACACGTCGCTCACCCCACCGAGCAGGGGGTGAAGGTACGAGTACGGCTGTATGCCCGCCAACCTCGGCACTGACACGGCCAGGCGGCCGGACGGGTTGATCCGTCCTGACAGGACACCGCTGATGGCGCAGGCGCCCTCTTCTCCGGGGAAGAATGCCTGGACCACGGCCGCGCCCCGCTCGGCTGCCCAATCGATGGAATAGGGACGTCCCGAAATGTTGATGAGCACCGTCGGGGTGCCGGTGTCGAGCACTGCTTCCACGAGGAGTCGCTGCACACCGGGCAGTTCCAGGCTGTCGGTGTCGCAGCCCTCACCGGAGGTCCCACGTCCGAACAGCCCGGCCTGGTCGCCGACAACGACGATGGCCACGCCGGCACGTTTCGCGAGTTCGACGGCCGCGGGGATGCCGCTCTGGTCCTCGGTGTTGACATCGCAGCCCAGCTCGAATCCGAGGACCGACTCGAATTCCGACGCGACCGCGGTCAGAAGGGTCGAGACCTCGATGCCGTCCTCCACATCGGGGTGCCGATCGAGCACGTGGTTGACGAATGCGTAGCAGCCAAACATTGCGGAGGTGCGGTCCGCGTTGGGTCCGATGACGGCCACAGGCGTGGTGGGGGAAATGGGGAGTATCTCGGCGACCGCGAGAACAGTGATCGACTTCTCAGCGATCTCCCTGGCTATGGCGCGGTGTTCGGCGCTGTCGAGGTCGATCTCGTCGTCCTGCCCGTCGTCTTCGAATACCGTCGAGTCCGGATCCAGCAGGCCCAGCCGCTGCTTTTGCAGCAGTACCCGGCGAAGGGAGCGATCAACGAGGGCGACATCAACCTGGCCTGAACGGACCCGCTCGGCCAGCGGCTCGAGGTATGCGTTGCCCGTTGGCAATTCGATGTCGACGCCGGCGCGCAGCGCCAACTCGGCTGCCTCGCCGAGGTCGGCTGCCACCCCGTGAAGTTGCTGGAGGAAGGCAACGCCGAAATAGTCGGCAACCACCGTGCCCTCGAAGCCCCACGCGTCGCGCAGCACGCCGGTCAGCAGCGTGGGGTCGGAGGCGACGGGAACACCGTCGATCTCCGCGTAGGAGTGCATCACCGAATCGGCGCCCGCATCCAGTACTGCCATCTCGAACGGCGGCAGCAGCACGTCGGCGATTTCTCGCGGACCGGCGTGTACCGGTGCCAGATTGCGGCCGGCTCGCGAGTTGGAATATCCGACGAAGTGTTTGAGAGGCGCCACGATGCCCGCGGACTGCAGCCCACGCACATAGGCGGATCCCAGCTCGCCAACCACGAAGGGATCCTCGGCGATGCATTCCTCAACCCGTCCCCACCGTACGTCGCGGATGACATCGAGCACTGGCGCAAGACCCTGGTGCACACCAAGGCTGGCCATGCTCTCGCCGATCGCGGTGCCCATCCTTTCGATGAGCTCCGGGTCGAAAGTTGCGCCCCATGCCAGCGGGGTGGGGTAGGTCGTGGCACGCCAGGCGGCGAGGCCGGTGAGGCACTCCTCATGGGCGATGGCGGGGATGCCGAGCCGGGTGTTGTCGCGCAGCCACCTCTGCGTGGAGCGTAGTGCCGAGCGGCCCATTGCAGGACTGACAGGGACCGTCCCGAAAACGCGCGTGAGGTGGCCGAGTCCGTGGCGCGCGAACCTGTCGAACTGGACCCCCTCCCCGCCCTGTTCACTCTGGAGGGGGGCCACGCTCTCACCCTCCCCGGCTGCGCCAGCCCAGAGGCCGACGAGCTGGGCGAGTTTCTCCTCCAAACTCATCCGGAAGATCAACTCGTCAACACGAGCAGGAGGCGGCGCACTGTCGGGGGCAGGTGAAATCGAGGTGGTCATGAAGCAACTCTTTCCATGGACGTGTGGTGCGGCCCCACCCTGATCACCAGATGACCACGCGCTCCTCGGGAGCCAGCCACAGGGCGTCATCCTCGGTGGTACCGAAGGTGTCATGGAAGGCCTCAAGATTGCGGACAATCTGGTTGCAGCGGAACTCCGACGGTGAGTGCGGGTCAGTGGCAAGGCGCTGCTTCGTCGACTCGGGACGCTGCAAGCCTCGCCAGACCGACGCCCACCCGAGGAAGAAGCGCTCGCCCGGAGTGAGATCGTCGATCTTTTCGCCGTGCGGATCACCACCAGCGAGCAGCCAGGCCTTCCACGCGATGCCCAGGCCTCCAAGGTCTCCGATGTTTTCGCCGACGGTCAGCTCACCGTTGACGAGGACGCCGTCGGCCCCCTCGGGGGAGAGGACGTTGTACTGCGCAATGAGCCGTTGGGCGCGCTGGTCGAAGGCTTCGCGGTCCTGTTCGCTCCACCAGTCACGAAGCATGCCGTCGCCGTCGCAGGTGGAGCCCTTGTCGTCGAACCCGTGACCGATCTCGTGGCCGATCACCGCGCCGATTGCTGCGTAGTTGATGGCATCGTCGGCATCCACGTTGAAGAACGGGGGCTGCAGAATGGCGGCCGGAAAAACGATCTCGTTGCGCAGTGGGTGGTAGTAGGCGTTGACGGTCTGCGGGTACATGAGCCATTCGTCGGGGTCCATGGGGCCGCCGAGCTTGCCCAGCATGATGTCCACTTCGAAACAATGAGCCGCCATCACGTTGCCGACGAGATCATCGGAGGAGATGCTCAGGTCCGAGTAGTCGCGCCACTTGGAGGGGTAGCCGATCTTGGGTCGGAACTTGGACAGCTTGTCCAGCGCCTCGACGCGCGTGGGTTCGGTCATCCAGTCGAGCTTCTCAATGGAGACCCGGTAGGCAGCCAGCAAATTGGCCACGAGCTCATCCATCGACTCCTTGGCTCCCGCGGGGAAGTGGCGCTCCACATAGATCTTGCCGATGGCCTCACCCAGGACACCCTCCACCAGGGCGACGCCACGCTTCCAGCGGTCGCGGAGTTGCTCGGTGCCCTGCAAGGTGTGTTCATAGAAGTCGAAGCGGGCCTCGACGAAGGCTGATGAGAGCCACGGAGACAGTGCCGAGATCGCCTTGGCCCGTGCCCAGGACTTCCAGGCCTCCAGGTCACCCGTCGCCACGAGGTCCGCCACAGAAGTGGCGAAGGAGGGCTGCCCCACGACGAGGTCGGCCACCTTCTCCACGGGGAGCGCAGCCGCCTCGACGAAGGCGTCCCAGTCAATACCGGGAGCAGAGGCCGTGAACTCCTCCCACGTCATGGGGTTGTACATCTGTCGCAGGTCTCGGGTGCGGACCTTGTCCCAGTGGTGGGAGGCAATGGTCGTCTCCAGTTCGAAGACGGTGGCTGCCTGGGCAGCTGCATCAGGGATGCCTGCGAGGTCCAGAACCCGCTCAAGGTGCGCCTTGTAGGCGTCCCGGATGGATGCATGTTCATCGAGGCGGTAGTACTCCTCGTCGGGGAGCCCCAGCCCGGACTGTCCCGTGAACATGACGTAGCGCTGGGGATTGCCCGGGTCGGAGTCCTCGCCGAAGCTGATCAGCGACGAGAAACCGTTGCGCAGGGACCATCCCAGGTGGGAGGAGAACTCGCGGGCGCTTGAGATGGCATCCACCCGGTCAAGGACGGGCTGCAGCGGTGCGGCGCCCAGATCCTCGATGCGTTCGGTGTCCATGAAGGAGGCATAAAGGTCTGCGATCTTCTGTCGTTCGGCATCCCCGGCCGCCCCGTCGGTGGGGGCTCCCTCCGCTGCGGAGAGGATGATGTCCTTGACGGCCATCTCGGACTCGTCACGCAGATCCATGAAGGCACCGGCCCCGGACTTGTCGGCGGGAATCTCGACGGTCTGCAGCCAATGACCACAGGCATGGCGGAAGAGGTCATCCACGGGGCGGACGGAGTGGTCGAAGTGTTCGAAGTCAAGCGCGGTCGTCATGACACCCACCGTATACACATCTGGATCACCCTCCCCAGACGACGCTGATCGATCCCGCTTCCTTGCCCGTCATGGTGGCGCTGACCGGAACTGTGAGGTTGATCTCCTCGGAGCCGGCCCCCTGACCATCAGCCAGGTCCATCTCGACCGTCAGCTGCATGCTGAGGGTGGCCACCGCCACGCTCTGATCGTGGGGGGAGAGGGCGGGACTGACCAATTCCCAGACGAGGGCCGGGTCCCTGAGCGTCCACACGACGCTTCCGGGTACCACCTCTTCGGAAGCAAGGACCACATTGGGGCAATTGGTCGGCGCAGGTTCTCGCAGGGCGATGCAACGATCCAGCGATGTTCGGGCGGCTTGGAGGAAGCCGGTGCGCCCGGCAGTGGTGAGCTCCGCCGTGATCGGGAACTCGACGGTCTCATCGGATGCGAGTGACAAGATGTCCAGCGGTTGGGTATCGACGAAGTCGATGAGAGGAAGCCCGGTGTGGGGGACGTACATCCCGGGGAGAACAGCAAGCGGCAGCGATGGATCGATGCGCACTCCATTGAGCCGTACGGGCAGGTTCTCGCTTCCGCTCACCAGGAGGCGGATGGTGGCCGTGGTGCGCGCGAGGGCGTACGAATCATCATCTTGTCGCTGCGTCAGAATCGCTGTGGAGACCACGTGACCGGACAGCGTGTACTCCACGCGCACTTCCGTGGCAAGAGGGTCTTCGGTGAGTACCCGGATGTCGCTCGGCCTGGCATCGTCGGGCATGGCGTCGTAGCTGGCGCGGTCCAGCATGACCGTCGAATGCTGCGTGGACGCGGGTGGGCCGAACGAGAGGGCATCCTCCACCCGGCCATCAGCCAAGGCCTGGAGGTACCCCAGGACAGCTTCCCTGTGGGGGTGATGGACCCCCATTGTGTACTTCCGGCGACGACACGTCCGGACCCTGCCGGTCAATCACGGTGACCCACACGACACCGGCGGCGATCCCCAGAACAATCATTGTCAGCGCCAGCGCGATCAGGCGCCTCAACGGCAGCGTTTCGGAGAGTTCACCTCTGGTGGATAGATCGCGCGGCACCTCGAAGCGCGTGTGCTCGTCCCCGACGGCCGCCACAGACCTGCTGGCCAGATCCTGAAAGGATGCGGTGCTGGAGGGCATGGGTCGGATGATGTGGCTGCCCGGCCGCACCGGTGTCGTCGCCGAACCGGGAGACTCATCGGGCCCGGGGGGAGCGACGGGATCCTGCTCAGGGCCCCGGCGCCACGCCCCGGAGCCGGCGCTCATTGCTCCCCGGCCTCCCAGGTGTCGTTGCCCGCGATGACGGCGGACAGAGCAGCAGCACGGTCCGTGGCTTTGACAAGGTTGATCTGGTCGCGGACGAGATCGTCGTATGCCGGCCGCTCCACCTGCCGGAAAATGCCCACAGGTGCATGCCGGAGCACGCCCGAATCGGTCAGACGCGAGATGGCGAATGCCTGGGCCGGATCCTTGCGTGTGACGTCATGCACGACGATCCGTGAAGGATCGACGTCGGCGGTGGTGGCAAGCTCCAGATCGAAGTCGTCGTTGCGCACCACACAGAACTGTCCGTCGCGACCGTAGGTGATGGGTTCGCCGTCTCGCAGGGTGATGAGCGCATCGGAGGCGTCGGGACCCTTGAAGTCAGCGAAGGCATCATCGTTGAAGATGGGGCAGTTCTGGTAGATCTCGACGAGTGAGGTGCCACGATGATTGGCCGCGGCGGTCATGACCTCGGTGAGGCCCTTGCGGTCCGAATCGATGGCACGAGCCACGAAGGAGGCCTCCGCGCCCAGCGCCAGCGAGATGGGGTTGAAGGGGCTGTCCAGAGAGCCGTACGGCGTGGACTTGGTGACCTTGCCCTTCTCCGAGGTGGGGGAGTACTGCCCCTTGGTCAGGCCATAGATCTCGTTGTTGAACAGCAAGATGGTGATGTTGATGTTGCGGCGCATCGTGTGGATGAGGTGATTGCCGCCAATGGAGAGGGCATCGCCGTCACCCGTGACAACCCAGACGTTGAGATCCGGTCGTGTGATCGCAACGCCTGTGGCGATGGCCGGGGCCCGGCCATGGATGGAGTGCATGCCGTAGCAATCCACGTAGTACGGGAACCTCGAAGCACACCCGATGCCGGAAATGATGACGGTGTTCTCGCGACGCACATTCATTTCGGCCATCATCGACTGAAACGTCGACAGGATTGCGTAATCGCCGCATCCTGGGCACCAGCGAACCTCCTGGTCGCTGGTGAAGTCCTTGCGGTTCAGGGGAGTGATGGCCATCGGCACACCCTTGAGTCCGGTGGGAACACTCATCGTTGGCCTTCTTCCTGAAGTGTGTCGATCTCCGTGATGAGGTCCTGCTCCAGTTCGCTCAGCGAGATGGGGAGACCTCGGACGCGCGAATAGCTGTGGACGTCCACGAGGTACTTGCTGCGGATGATGTTGGCCAGCTGACCCAGGTTCATCTCAGGGATGATCACACGGTCAAACTTGCGGACGATGTCGCCCAGATTGGCGGGCATCGGGTTGAGGTGACGCAGATGTGCTGTGGCGACGTCGCGACCACCGAGACGCACCCGGCGAGCAGCCGCAGTGATGGGACCCCAGGTGGAACCCCATCCGAGGACCAGCACCCGGGCCCTGCCCGAGGGGTCGATCACCTCAACGTCCGGGATGTCACGAACGATTCCCGCGATCTTGGCGGCACGCGTGCGCACCATTGCCTCATGGTTCTCGGGATCGTAGGACACGTTGCCGGTCCCGGCTGCCTTCTCGATACCGCCGATACGGTGCTCCAGTCCGGGGACACCCGGAATGGCGAAGGCGCGCGCCAGAGTCTCCGGATCGCGCTGGTAGGGCAGAAATGTGGGATTGCCCTTCGCGTCGGTGCCGTTGGGCTCCGTCGCGTAGCCCGGCTCGATGGGTTCGATGTCATCCAGATTGGGAATCTGCCACGGCTCGGAGCCATTGGCCAGGTAACCGTCACTCAGCATGATTACCGGCGTGCGGTACTTGATGGCGATCCGGCATGCCTCCACTGCTGTCTCAAAGCAGTCGGTGGGGGACTTGGCAGCGATCACTGCCACGGGTGCTTCACCGTTGCGACCGTGGATGGCCTGCAACAGATCGGCCTGTTCCGTCTTGGTGGGCAGGCCCGTCGAGGGTCCGGCCCGCTGAACATTGACCACCACCAACGGAATTTCGGTCATCACGGCGAGGCTGACGGTTTCTGCCTTCAAGAGCATGCCTGGACCCGACGTCGAGGTGACGCCGAGCGCTCCACCAAAGGATGCCCCGAGGGCTGCTGCCACGCCGGCAATCTCGTCCTCGGCCTGGAACGTGGTGACGCCGATGTCCTTGCGCTTGGACAACTCGTGAAGGATGTCTGAAGCGGGGGTGATGGGATAGGAACCCAGGAACAGATTCATGTCGGCCTTGTGTGCACCGGCCATCAGCCCATAGGCGGTGGCGACGTTGCCCGAGATCTGACGGTAGCGCCCCGGCTTCATGGGGGCCGGCGCCACAACGTATCGGAACTCGAACGTCTCGGTGGTTTCGCCGTAGGCGTGTCCTGCCCGGAAGGCCGTGATGTTGGCGTCGCGGATGTCCGGCTTGCCTGCGAACTTTCTCTGGAGGAACTCAACAGTGTTCTCCAGCGAGCGCGAGTACAACCAGCTCAGCAGACCCAGCGCGAACATGTTCTTGGTGCGGGAGGCGTCCTTACGGGAAAGTCCGAAATCCTTGACGCTGGCGGTGGCGAGATGCGTCAGATCCAAGGGATGGACCTTGTATGCCTCCAGGGTGCCGTCCTCCAGCGGATTCGCATCCCAGCCGATCTTGGCAAGGTTGCGCTTTGTGAAGTCGGCGGTGTCGACGATGATGACGCCGTCGCGCGGTACATCCGCCAAGTTCGCCTTCAACGCGGCAGGGTTCATGGCCACCAGAACATCTGGACGGTCGCCGGGGGTCACGATGTCGAAGTCCGCGAAGTGCAACTGGAAGCTGGAGACGCCGGGGAGGGTGCCCTGGGGCGCACGGATTTCCGCCGGGAAGTTGGGCAGGGTGGCGATGTCGTTGCCGAGACCCGCGGCCTCGGCGGTGAATCGGTCTCCGGTCAGTTGCATGCCATCGCCGGAGTCGCCGGCGAAGCGGATGACAACCCTGTCAAGGGGCTGCGGTGTTGCCACGAGATCATGTCCTTTGCATTGGCGAAGCTGGACGTTGAAGTACCAACGGCCATTGTAGGCGCGACTCAGTATGTGCGGCATTTGCCGCGCGATGCGGCATGGCAAAGCGGCGGTGCTTCGTCTCGTAGGATCAGGAACATGAAGAGGGCGCATGGCGGATCGGGCAATGGCATCGTCCATGTCCCACGCCTGAAGCCCTCGTGCCATCGCGTCCGTGCTCGCGGGGCAGGCCGGTGAACCGCTTTCTGCACTTGCGGGGCGCACTGGGTGACGCGTGGGCCGCACGGGCTGTGCGGTTCGGATTCCTCGGCTCCGTCTGCATCCTGATCGGCACCCTGAGCCCGGCCTACCTGCCGCAGGCGTCTCCGGTGTGGACCGTGCTCAACGAGCTGCGCTGGGACGGCGCTGTTTTCAGAGTGCTCGGCACCGTGTTCACCATGGTGGGACTGGGGCTGCTGTTGGAGACGTGGTTGCGATTGCGACCGGCTCGTCGCCGAGCAATGGGCCGCCCCCAACTTCGCCATTGGGCCATTCTGGCGATCATTGCCTCACCACTGCTCATCGCGCCCCCCGTGTTCAGCCACGATGCGTACTCCTACGCGGCGCAGGGCTGGATGTTGAGCAACGGCATCAGTCCCTATGACGTGGGGCCCAGTGTCCTGCCGGGGTACTTCGCTGACCAGGTGGCCTGGGTGTGGCGGGACACCCCGGCGCCCTACGGGCCCCTGGCGCTGAGGATGAGCCACTGGATCGTGGTGCTGGCCGGATACTCTCCCTTCACGGCTGCGATGCTGATGCGGATCCCCGCGCTCATCGGTGTGCTGTTCATCGGATGGTGCACCCCGCGGATCGCCCGGCGCGTCGGCATTGATGCAGGCGCCGCAAGCTGGTTCGTCATGTGCAATCCCATTCTCATCATCGACTTCGTCGGCGGCATGCACAACGACGCGCTCATGATCGGGCTGATGCTGTTGGCCATCTGGTTGTCCCTGCACCTTCGGCAGTGGTGGCTGGGGGCGCTTCTTGTGGGGATGGCGGCGAGCATCAAACAGCCTGCCCTGCTGACCGCCGTCGCCCTGCCATTCCTCGTCACTCCTGTAGAGGGATGGCGCGACCTGCGGGAGGTGCTGCGCGCCGGTGGCCGCGTTGCTGCGTCCCTGGGGCTGGCGATCGGCTCCTTCGCCGCCATATCGGTGGCGACGGGGCTGGGGTTCGGGTGGATCAATGCGGTGGATGTGCCCGGGATGGTGGATACCGTTTCGCCCTTTCTGGTGATTGGCTACATCATCCAATTCGGAGTTGACGCACTCGGGCTGGACGCCACTGGTGAGATGGCCATCAACGTCGCGCGGTCTGTTGGTGTGGTGGTCTTCATCATCGGTGCCGCGTGGCTTGCGGTGCGCCACCTTGGGAAGCGACCGCTGCACTTCCTCTCCTGGACGTATCTGCTGTTTGCCTTCTCCGCGCCGGCCCTGCACTCCTGGTACGTGCTGTGGGGCGGTGCCCTCTTCCCAATGACGAGGCCGTCGACGAAATGGTTGCGTCTCGCGGTGGTCGTGACGGCTCTGCTCCTGAGCTATTCAGCCATGAACTTTGCGCTGCGCAACGGATTCTGGCTCCTTGCCATCCTGCTGATGTTCGTGGCCTTCGAATCGTTGCGCGGCCATACGCTGCGCCAGAAGTGGGAGCCCCCGTCGGGGAAACGGGAGCGGGCAGCCAGAACTTGAGCGTCAGCCGAGTTTGGACAGATCGTAGGCCGCCAGAACGGGGCTGTGATCGCTGATCCGGGATTCATAGTCCTTCTCCCGGGCAACCCACGCGGATGTGACGGCTGCGGCCAGTGACGGTGAGGCCAGGTGATAATCGATGCGCCACCCGGAGTCATTGACGAAAGCCTGCCCCCTCCAGGACCACCAGGAATAGGGGCCGGGAGTCTCCGGGTGCAGTGAGCGCACAACGTCAACCAGGCGGCGGGGGCCCACCACTGAGGAGAACCACTCTCTCTCCTCCGGCAGGAACCCCTCGGAGCGTTGGTTGGTCTTCCAGTTCTTCAGGTCCAGCCTCTGGTGGGCAACGTTGAAATCGCCAACGACGACGAACTCGCGCCCAGCAGTTGCGGCGTCACGTCGCGAAGCTGTCAGGAGTCGCGACAGTCCTTTCAGAAACCGCATTTTGCGGGCGTACTTCTGCTCGTCCTTCTCCGTTTCGAAGGGCGGTGCCGCTCCCTTGGGGAGGTACAGCGAAGCCACGCGTAGGGGTGCATCGGCGAGGTCCACCTCGATGTAGCGACCCTCGTGTGCGAAGTGGGCAAGATCCCGGTTCGGCAGATGGGTGCAGTCGACTTCGGAGAACAGGCCGTCGTCACCCGCCAGCAGGGCTGTGCCGGACAGGGTCCGGATGGCCGACGGTGCATCTCTGGTCATCACTGCAACGCCGTTGCGCCCCGGCAGCGTCCCCGTATCGAGCGCTGTGTGATAACCGGTGAAGGCCTCCGAGGGGAGGTCAGCGAGTCGGCAGCGTACTTCCTGCAATGCAATGACACCCGGCCGCTCATCATCCCAGAATTCACGGAATCCGCGCCGCATGGCGGCGCGGATTCCGTTGACATTGTGCGATGCAAGGACCAGCGAGGCGTTCATGTGGCCCGATCGTAGCGACAGAGCCGGGCCGGGGCCGTTGCTTGGGCCTCAGCGGTAGTTGGTGTACTGCACGGCGAAGTCGTAGTCAGCGCCCTTGATCAGATCCTGGACTTCTTGCAGATGATCGCGGCTCTTGCTGGAAATGCGGAGTTCATCGCCCTGAATCTGGCTTTTGACCCCCTTGGGTCCCTCATCGCGAATGAGCTTGGAGATTTTCTTGGCGTTCTCCTGGGAGATGCCCTCCTGGGTGGTGGCAGTGATCTTCCACACCTTGCCCGAGACACGGGCCTCCCCAGCGTCGAGCGCCTTGAGACTGATGCCGCGGCGCGCCAGTTTGGTCTGGAACACGTCCAGAATGGCCTTCACACGATCTTCGGAGATGGCCTCCATCTCAATGGCCTCGCCGGACCAGCGGATGGATGAATCAGTGTTCTTGAAATCAAAGCGCTGGCTTACTTCCTTGGCTGCCTGATTCAGTGCGTTGTCCACCTCTTGGCGGTCCACCTTGCTGACCACGTCGAACGAATTCTCGGATGCCATGTGATTCTCCTTCTGAAGCCGGGGTCTTCGATGCGTGGGGGCGCATCTTCTCTCGCGACCATTGTGCCCGGTGTGGGCTCGAGCCGGTGTTGAAAGGCGCTTTGATGAGTGCCCCCGGGATGCACCGTGGCGGTTTTGTGTCACACGCCAGGCCTGCGGTAGTGTTCCTCATCGTCGGCTTCGGTCGGCACGGCAGGTTGCCCGAGCGGCCAAAGGGAGCGGTCTGTAACACCGTCGGCTTAGCCTTCGTTGGTTCGAATCCAACACCTGCCACCAGGTCCCGAATCGGATGGATTCGGGACCTGTGTCATTTTCTGCGGACACTGGGGTGCCCTCAGGACCACTGGGGAAGTGGTCATCCGGTGCTGTGGCTCAGCCGCTGAGTTGTTTCGCCGTCAGCGGACCCGCAGCAGGGATGCAGGACGATTTGGCAGCCCGCCCTGATCCTGTGTATCTTTGGTCCTCGGCTGGCCCTCATAGCTCAGTAGGTAGAGCGTCTCCATGGTAAGGAGAAGGTCTGCGGTTCGATTCCGCATGAGGGCTCTGTTTCTCCCCGGTCTTCGGGGAGGGACTACCGGACGGGGTAGCTCAGTCGGTAGAGCAAGCGGCTCATAATCGCTGTGTCGCGGGTTCGATTCCCGCTCTCGTCACCAAAGCTTCATCCAACCGTCGCCACCAAGCGCCAAACCCGAGGAATGAGATCATGGCCAAGAAGGGACAGGACGTACGTCCTAAGATCACACTCGCGTGCACCGAGTGCAAAGAGCGCAACTACATCACGAAGAAGAATCGTCGCAATGACCCTGATCGTCTGGAGCTGAAGAAATTCTGCCCCAGGTGCCGCACGCATCAGGCTCACCGCGAAACGCGCTGACTCACGCAAGTCTTCAACGGCCACACCCTCACCATGGGTGTGGCCGTTGTTGCGTGCACGGCGACCCGGCTGACATGTCGATTTCGTGGTGGCTCAAGTAGCCTCTGAGCATGTCCATCACCACAGAGCATGCAGGCCGTTCGTATCCGGCCGCGCCGGCGTACCGCGTCAGTTCGGCCAAGATTGCGGAGTTCGCCGCGGCGCTGGGCGACAATAGTCCCGCCTACACCGGGGACAACGCCATCGCCCCGCCCACGTTTGCAGCGGTGATTGCCGCCCAGGCATGGGATGCGTTGTTCAGCGACCCGGAGTTGGGTTTGGCACTGCACCGAACGATGCACACGGATCAGACCTTTGAATTCATGCGCCCACTGCGTGACGGGGACGAGGTGGCAGCGACGCTGAGAATCGAAAGAGTGCGAAACCGGGAACGCCTCAACATGGTGACGGTGGTGGTGGAGTTGGACGTGGAGGGAACCACCGTCTGCACAGCCCGCTCCACCCTCATGCACACCCAGGAGTCCGCGTCATGACCGAAGCTCTTTCCGTGGGATCTGTACTGCCTGAGCTGCGAGTCCGCATCACGCGCGCTGGCATCGTGAGGTATTCCGGAGCATCCACCGACTTCAACGACATCCATTTCTCGGACCGCCATGCCCGGGCGATCGGGCTGCCCGGGGTGGTGGCGCATGGAATGTGGACGATGGGGGCCGGCCTGCGTGTTGTCACGGACTGGAACAAGGACCCCGGCAAGGTTGTGGAGTATTTCGTGCGATTCACCCGCCCCGTGGTGGTGCCGGATACGGACGAAGGTGTGGAGGTTGTGTACAACGCGGTTGTCAAAGCTGTCTCCAAAGGAGTGGCAACACTGTCGATCACGGCCACGTGCGGGGACGACGCCGTGCTGGGAGCCGCCCGCGCGCAGGTGCGCCTTGACTGAGCCGCAAGCGTGTGAGGTCTCCTACTTCGCCCACCAGGGTGAGGGCGGCTCCCAGTCCGACTCCGTGCGCCTCGCTGACCACACGACCTTCCGTGTGGGGGGGCCTGCTGCCAAGTTCCTCCGGGTCACGACGCAGGAGGAATTGATGGCCGAGGTGCGACGCGCCGATGAGAATGCGATTCCGCTGCTGTTGCTGGGTGGGGGATCCAACATCCTTGCCTCCGACGATGGATTCGACGGGACAGTCCTGCAGGTGGCGACGCGGGGGATCACGGCGGAGGTGTCCTCCTGTGGCGGCGCCAATGTCTGTGTGCAGGCGGGCGAGAACTGGGACGAGTTCGTCGGCTTCGCCGTCGCGCAGGGTTGGGTGGGCGTGGAAATGCTCTCCGGTATCCCCGGCTCCGTGGGTGCCACCCCCATCCAGAACGTCGGGGCCTATGGGACGGATGTGGCCGCCACGATCAGTTCCGTGCGCACTCTGGACCGCACCACCGGGGCGGTGAAGACCTTTGCTGCCGTGGATTGCGGATTTGGATACCGCACGTCAATCTTCAAACGCACCCCTGGGCGCTGGTGCATCCTTGATGTGTCCTTCCAGTTCACGCTCGGTGAACTCAGCGCTGCCATCGCTTACCCGGAACTTGCCCGCGCACTCGGGGTAGATGTGGGGGACAGGGCTGATACGCGTCAGGTCAGGGAAGCCGTCCTGGGTATTCGTCGCAGCAAGGGCATGGTGTTGGACGAGTCCGATCACGACACGTGGAGCGGTGGTTCCTTCTTCACCAACCCACTCCTCACGCCGGAGCAGGCCGCGGCGCTGCCGCCGGAGGCTCCTCGTTTCCCCACAGGCGACCGGGTCAAGACCAGTGCAGCCTGGCTCATCCAGCACTCCGGATTCCAGCGCGGGCATGGCAATGATGTGGCGAGCCTGTCCACCAAACATGTCCTGGCGTTGACCAACAGAGGTCACGCTGGAGCAGGTGACCTGGTGGATCTTGCTCGGGAGGTGCGCGACGGGGTCTTTGCCCACTACGGAATCGTCCTGGAGCCCGAGGTGAACATCCTCGGCGCTTCCCTGTGAAGCGCTCGATGGGTTCTGTCGGTTCGACGCAGCAGCGGCTGGTGGCGTAGCATGTGCAACTGATGGTGCCATTGGCTCTGCTCGGGTTTACGCCCGCGCGGAAGGTGACGCCGTGAAGGGTAGTAGCTCAATTGGCAGAGCAGCGGTCTCCAAAACCGCAGGTTGGGGGTTCGAGTCCCTCCTGCCCTGCGAAGCAGTACGGCTGTTTCCAGGCGCCTGCCGTCCCACACCGGACGGTGAGGCATTTTGTTTGTTGACTGAAGGGGAAACCGCGTGAGCGACAAGACTCCCGATCCAACGGGGGCCTCTGACCGCGAGGAAGACGCGCTCGAGGACACGAACGCTATTGGCGACCCCGCGGAAGCCGACGCGGCCGCGGAGGCCCCGGAACCAACTCGTCCTGAGGGCTCACAGCGTCGTCGATCCACCTCTGCTCCCGTGCGCAGGGATGCTGCTGGCACAGATGGGGAAGCAGACGACGGCGCGATCGCTGGTCTCGAGGAAGATTTCACCCCGGAAGAACAACTCGTCGCCGCCTCGGTTCGCCGGAGTTCCAACGCCCCGGTGAAAAAGACAACGTCCACGCGCAAGCGCTCCGAGTCAGCCAGGGAAGACCACGACCCGTACACCGCCAAGAACCCCGCCACCTTCGTCAAGCAGTCTGCGGGCGAAATCAAGAAGGTCGTGTGGCCCACCTGGGCGCAGCTCACCGTTCTGTTTTTCGCCGTACTTGTATTTGTGCTGTTCATGATCGCTTTCGTGGGCTTGCTTGACGCCGGACTAGGCGCTCTACTGCTGAGACTGCTAGGAGCTTGATGATGACTGAGAACACCAACCCATCCGACGATTTTGAGATTGATCTGGGTGAGAATGATGCCCCGGAGACCAATGAGGACGTCGAGATTGACCTGGGGGCTCCCTTCGAGGCTGAGGAGAGCGACGCAGATGATGCGGAAGTCGTCCTGACTGAGGAGCCTGAGGAAGAGCCCGAGGACGAAGGTGACGATGCAACTGACGTTGCTATCGAGGCGCTGCGTCAGGAACTCGAAGCCAAGTTCGGCGAATGGTACGTCATCCACACCTATTCGGGTATGGAGAACCGCGTCAAGCAGAACGTCGACGCACGTGCCCAGTCCCTGGACATGGAGGACTTCATCTACGAGACGATCGTCCCCACCGAGGACGTCGTTGAGTTGCGCAACAACACACGCAAGACTGTCACCCGTTGTGTACTTCCCGGGTACGTCCTGATCCGTATGGAACTAACCGATGAGTCGTGGGGCGTCGTGCGCCACACCCCCTCAGTCACCGGCTTCGTTGGCCACGGCCAGACGCCCGTCCCCCTGAGTGTCGACGAGGTGTTGCACATGCTGACACCCTCAGTCATTGCACGGGTTGCTGCCGAATCCAGCGATACCTCCGCCAAACAGCGGAACAAGAAGGTGGAAGTGGTCGACTTTGAGGTTGGCGATTCCATCATGGTTGCCGATGGCCCCTTCGCCGGTATGCATGCGACGGTCACCGAGCTCAACCCCAAGAACGCGCGCCTGAAAGCCCTCGTGGACTTCATGGGTCGCGAGACGCCACTCGATCTGGAATTCAAGCAGGTGGAGAAAGTCGTCTAAGCTTGCGCAGGCTGTGATCGATGGTCCTTATTCTTTGACCAAAGACTCACCTACTTGTGCCAGCAACACCATCACCCTCAACACTAAGGACCCCTCATGCCTCCCAAGAAGAAGGTTGCGGCCCTCGTCAAGGTCGCACTGAACGCTGGCTCCGCCACGCCCGCGCCGCCGGTCGGTACCGCCCTCGGCCCGCACGGCGTCAACATCATGGAATTCGTCAAGGCCTACAACGCCGCGACCGAGTCCCAGCGTGGCAATGTCATCCCCGTCGAGATCACCATCTACGAGGACCGCACGTTCACCTTCATCACGAAGACGCCTCCGGCAGCTGAACTCATCAAGAAGGCCGCTGGCCTCAGCAAGGGCTCAGAAAACCCGCTGACCACCAAGGTGGGCAAGCTCACCAAGGACCAGGTTCGCGAGATCGCCACCCAGAAGTTGCCGGACCTCAACGCCAATGACGTTGATGCCGCAATGAAGATCGTTGAAGGAACCGCCCGCTCCATGGGCGTCGAAATCAACTGACAGAAAATACTCTTTGACCGTATCTGGGAGGGGCTTGTCCCCAACGAACCAGGAACTGGTGGACCAGCCCGCGAGGCTGGCAGACATACAAGGAACCAGAGATATGAAGCACAGCAAGGGTTACAAGCAGGCGTCGGAAAAGCGTGACGCCGACCAGCAGTACAGCCCCGAAGAAGCCATTCGCCTCATCAAGGACATGGCCACCGCGAAGTTCGACGAGAGCATTGACGTCGCGATGCGTCTCGGTGTTGATCCGCGCAAGGCAGACCAGATGGTCCGCGGCACGGTCAATCTTCCCCACGGCACCGGTAAGACGGCACGGGTCCTTGTCTTCGCCACCGGTGACCGCGCGGAGCAGGCGCTGGCCGCTGGCGCAGACGAAGTGGGCAGCGATGAACTCATCGAAAAGGTGGCCGGCGGATACCTCGACTTCGATGCCGTCGTCGCCACGCCTGACCTCATGGGCAAGGTGGGACGCCTGGGCCGAGTGCTCGGACCACGCGGCCTCATGCCCAACCCGAAGACCGGAACAGTGACGATGGATGTCACCAAGGCCGTCTCGGACATCAAGGGCGGAAAAATCGAGTTCCGTATCGATCGCCACGGCAACCTCCAGTACCTCATCGGCAAGTCCAGCTTCACCGCTGAGCAGCTTGCTGAGAACTACTACTCGGTTCTGGATGAGGTCCACCGTTTGAAGCCCTCCGCTTCGAAGGGTCGCTACATTCGCAAGATCGCGGTCTCCGCCACGATGAGCCCGAGCGTGCTCGTCGACGGTGCGATCACCAAGCCTGCCGAGGTCTGATCCTCAGCGTTTGAACAGCGAGAACGGGGTGGGTGCCAAGCGGCGCCCACCCCGTTCTCGCTGTTCACCGTTCCAGACCAGATCGATTCACTGGAATGCCGGTGGACGCCAAGCGCTGCGAGACCGCTCACAGTACTTTTGCGAAGAACTCCTGCGTACGGACTTGTTGCGGATGGTCGATGACTTCGTCGGCGGTGCCCCGCTCCACGACGAGCCCCTCGTCCATGAACACCACCTGATCCGCCACCTGGCGCGCGAATCCCACCTCGTGCGTGACCACGATCATCGTCATGCCTGATTCGGCGAGTTGCTGCATCACGGCGAGCACTTCACCCACCAACTCAGGATCCAGGGCGGAAGTCGGCTCGTCGAAGAGCATCAGATCTGGCTCCATGGCCAGGGCGCGCGCGATGGCGACGCGCTGCTGCTGACCGCCGGAGAGTTGCGCAGGGTAGTGCTCCATGCGGTCTGAGAGCCCCACCATGTTGAGGAGTTCTTCTGCCTTCTTCGCAGCGCTTGCGCGATTCAACCCCCTCACCTTTCGAGGAGCCTCCATGACGTTGCCGAGGGCCGTCATGTGGGGGAAGAGGTTGAAGCGCTGGAACACCATGCCGATGCGTGAGCGTTGCCGGGCGATGTCTGAATCCGTGCGGCGATGGAGCTGGGTCTGGCCGCTTTTGACCACCTCACGCAGCCCCATGAGTTCGCCGTCGACACGGATGCGACCCGCACTGATGCGTTCCAGTTCATTGATGCAGCGAAGCAGTGTCGATTTGCCGGAGCCCGACGGTCCGAGCACGACGCACACCTCACCCGCCCGGACGTCGAGGTCCACTCCGCGCAGCACGTGGAGATCGCCGAAGAACTTGTGGACATCAGAGATCTGCACCATCGGCTGAGTGGTCGACATCACGGTGTGACCTCCTGGTTCGGATTCGTGCGCACAGTGCCTGCTGCCAGAATCGCCTGCTGACGCTTGGACATCCCCTTCGGGGAGGGCGCTGAACCGCCTGTGTCATCGAAGCCGCGGCCGTAGTAGGCCTCCACATAGTGCTGGCCCACCATGAGGAGGGAGGTGATGACCAAGTAGTAGATGGCAGCAACAATGAGCAGTGGGACCGGAAGAAATTGCTGATTGCCCAGAGCATTCGTCACGAACGTGAGTTCCAGTGTGAAGGGCACTGCAAGCACCAACGAAGTGGTCTTCAGCATGGAGATGGTTTCGTTGCCGGTCGGGGGCACGATCACACGCATTGCCTGCGGGATGGTGATCCGCCACAGGGTGGTGGAGCGCTTCATGCCGAGAGCCGTCGCGGCCTCTGACTGGCCCTTGTCCACGGAGTTGAGTCCGCCCCGAACAATTTCTGCCAGGTACGCGCCCTCATTCAGGCCCAGGCCCAGAAGCGCCGCGACCGCCGCATTGAAGACCACTGAGGTCTCAAATGTGATGAATTCCGGCCCGAACGGGATGCCCAGGGAGAGCGTGGGATAAAGGACGGAGAGCAGGCCCCAGAACACGAGTTGCGTGTAAATGGGTGTGCCACGGAAGAACCAGATGTAGACGGTGGAGACGGCTCGCAGAACGGGGTTGGTGCCCTGGCGCATGATGGCCATGAGTACCGCCAAGATGATGCCGATGACCATCGACCCCAACGTCAACAGCAGCGTCCAGCCCACGCCGGCAACAATCCTGGGATCCAGTAGGTACTGGGCCACGACGTCCCAGCGGTAGTTCTCGTTCGTGAGCAGACCGTTCACAAACATCGCGACGAGTACCAGTACCACCGCCGCCCAGACCCACGTGCTGGGACGCGGGACGGGGCGGGCGTTGATGAGTTCTGGCGTCGTTGCGTTCATGGGATGTGGCCGATCAGCTCTCGGGGTTGATCTCTGCGGTGCTCAGGGCCGAATCGCTGGTGCCCCAGCTCTCAAGAATCTCTTCCCATGTGCCCTCATCCATGAGGTGCTGCATCGCCTGCTGCATTGCAGCCGTGAGTTCTTCAGCATCAGGCGGGAGCACGATGCCCTGCGGTGCTGCGTCGCGAACACCGCCCACGACCTCCACCTGATCCCCTGTGAGAGCGACGGCGTAGCTGGACACGGTGGAATCTGCGTACATGGCATCAGCCTTGCCGCCCACCACATTGGTGGTGACGTCGGACTGGGAACCAAATTTGAGGATGTCGATGGCCTCGTTGCCTGCCTCGGTGCATTCGGCTGTGAAAGCCGCCAGTTCTTCTTCCTGGTACGTGCCGGTCTGGACGGCGATGCTGCTTCCACAAACGCTGTCCGGATCGAAGCCCGCGTCATTTCCCGCCTTGACGGCGTAGGAGGAACCCACGGAGATGTAGCCGATCATCGTGTAGCTGGCCATGCGTTCCTCGGTGATGGTGAAGGAGGAGATGGCGACGTCGTACTTCGAGCCGATGCCGGGAAGGATGGACGCGAATTCAGCAGCGCTCACCTCCGTCTCCACGCCCAGCACACGACCGAGCGCCTTGCCCAGGTCCACGTCGTAGCCGATGGCGGTCTGCAGGTCGTCCGCCCGGAACTCGGCGGGGGCGTAGTCAATTGATGCACCGATGACCAGGTTGCCTTCTTCGCGGATCGCCTCCGGCAGGAGTGCCGCAATGTCGTCCACCTTCTCGATGCCGGAGACGTCGAATGACCTGTCGGTGCCGACGGCCTCTTCGGGAGCCTCGGCCCCTGAGCAACCCGTCAGTGCGAGGATGCTGACGAGTGCGGTGGCGGCGAGAAACTGAAGGCGCCCGGTGCGGGAGGCCGAAGGAAGATTGATCACCTTGCAAGGCTAATGCACGACGTCTGGCCGAGAACATCCGGATCCCCTGCGCATGGTTGGCGCAACCGGCTCGGATACGAGAAGCGTCTCACCGAGGCCTCCGGCATGGGCATCTTCTTCACATCGCCTACCGCTGCGCTGTCCGGCTGCGTGGTGGATGCTCAGGAATGGGATTTGGTGGGGGAGGTGTACCTCCATTAGGCTGAGAACTACCGAAGACCGCAGGTGACTACGTCTTGATGTCCTCTTGAGGAGGGCACCCGCGCAGGTGATCGCTCAAGCTTGCTCCGCATGCCCCGCGCCCACCGGCGAGGGGCATTTTGTTTCCCACCTGCTGCACTGAGGTGCCGGAGTCCACCCAACCAGGATGGATCCGGCGACACATGAGTAGGAAAGGAGACCCAATGGCGAGACCGGACAAAGCCGCCAAGGTCGCAGAGTTTGCTGAAGCATTCAGCAGCTCGGCAGCCACGGTGCTGACCGACTACCGCGGTCTCACTGTCAAGGATCTGCAGAACCTGCGTCGATCCCTCGGTGAGAACGCCACCTACGCCGTTACGAAGAACACCCTCGCAGCGATTGCCGCCAAGGAAGCCGGGATCGAGGGCGTCGAAGACACCCTCGTCGGCCCCACGGCCATCGCGTTCATCTCTGGAGACGTCCCAACCGTCGCCAAGAACCTGCGTGACTTCGCAAAGGCCAATCCCGCCCTGGTCATCAAGGGCGGCGTCATGGACGGCAAGTTCCTTGACGCACAGGCAGTGCTCAAGCTCGCGGATCTTGAATCCCGTGAGGTTTTGCTGTCCAAGATGGCAGGCGCCCTTCTGGCCAACCTGTCCAGGGCTGCTTACATGCTCGCCGCTCCGCTGGCCCAGGGTGCTCGCGCCCTCGGCGCGCTGGAAACGGCCGCGCAGGCCAACCCCTCGCTCATCGGCGGTGCCGGTGAAGCAAGTGAGGCCGCAACCGCTGACGTCACCGATGGTGACGCCGCTCCCGCCGCTGAGGCGGACACAGAAGCAGCAGCAGCTGCGGAATGATCCGTTGCAGCTCGCGCTGCTGACGATTTATCGAAAGGAACACCACTATGGCGAAGCTCAGCCACGACGAACTCCTTGAAGCATTCAAGGAAATGACCCTTATCGAACTCTCCGAGTTCGTGAAGCTGTTCGAGGATGCCTTCGGCGTCACCGCAGCTGCTCCTGTTGCAGCCGCTGCAGCTCCGGCCGCCGCCGGTGCCGCAGCCGAGGAGGAAGAAGTCAGCGACAAGCAGGACGTCGTCCTCACCGCTGCTGGCGACAAGAAGATTGCCGTCATCAAGGAGGTGCGTGCGCTCACCTCGCTCGGCCTCAAGGAAGCCAAGGACCTCGTCGAGGCAGCCCCCAAGGCTGTTCTCGAGCAGGTCGACAAGGAGACCGCGGCCAAGGCCAAGGAGGCCCTCGAGGCCGCTGGCGCCACCGTCGAGCTCAAGTGATTTTGAGTCACTGAATTCTTGGCCGAGAAGCGGTCCGCCCCTTCGGGGGTGGGCCGCTTCTTTGTGTTTGTTCTCGTTCTCGTTCTCGTTCTCGCCCGTGGCTGGTGTGGCCGGACACGCCGCACTCACTTGTCGTCGCGCGAAGAATTGACCGGACACGCCGCATTCACTGTTTGCCGTGGGCTTGTGTGGCCGGACATGCCGCATTCACTGTTCGTCGCGCGAAAAATTGACCGGACACGCGGCACTCAGTGCCGTCGGCGCTGTATATGGTTCCGCTGGCCAGTGAATGCTGCGTGTCGGGTAGTCGACCGCAGAACTCCCGGTGATGGGGAATCGGTTTCAGCTGGCTTTCCTCGGCAGGGAGGCCAACGCCTGTTCCGAATGGCTCCCGCGCGGCGGTCTCATATGGCGACGTGTTGACACGATGGCGGCAATGTCGGCCATTGTTTGTGGCCAGCTGCTGAAGACTTGCTCCCAGGTCAGGCGGATGACCGAGTAGCCGAGTGCGACCGCGGTGCGGTCTCTGCGCCGGTCCTCGCGGAAGCTCTCGCGGTCTGCGTGGAACTCGAAGCCGTCAGTTTCCACAATGAGACTCTTCCCCAGCAGCATGTCGACCCGGCCCAGATCAGGGATCCGGACTTGCGTCTGCACAGCGATTCCGCGAGAGGTCAACCGATGCCTGACGACGGATTCAAGGACAGATTCCGACCCGGCGTCGGCCAACGCAACCAATCGAGAGATCCGTCTGCTGTGGCCATCCAGCAGGGCCCGAAGTTGTGCCGTGCTGCGGAGTCGTTTGCAGAGAATTGAATCAAGGACCACGGCCAGTTCTTCATCCGAATGATTCGTGCAGGCGATTCGGAGAGCGGCGTCGATCCCGTCGAGGGGGTGATCCGGCCACTGGGTCCCAGCATCACACTTCGTGAATCCGTCGGTTCGGACGAGGGTCGTTGGTGTCGGACCCAGAGTCAATGCACCACGGATGCTGGCATTTCGCCGGGGTGGGAGGCTGCACTCCATCACTCCTGTCGCCCACTCACGTCCTCCGCGACGACAGGCGGGACGTCGAAGATGTGTCAGGGTGTCGTCCAGGACGTGAACACCGGACAGTGTGAGGGCTGACATGCACGTCAGCGTTCCGCCCTGGCTGACGGCGGTGATGATCCCCGGGTCAGTGCCCGGGAGCGCGAACCTGCTGCGGTCAAGACGCACGACGTCGCCGTTCTCGATGAGGGCAGCGAGGGTCGCTCGTTTCATCCCCGATGCCAGGAGATCCGTCCTTGTCACGACGCCGTGGCCGCAGAGGGGCTGGATACGGGTGTTCATGATCCGCATGTTGGTCGCCAGTGGTGCCTCGTCCTCACATCGGGCGCCACGCTGTGCACAACCTCAGACGGGGGAGCGTCGCGGAACTCGTCATCCGGACTGCGGGTACGAACCGCCCCGACACGCGGCATCCAGTCTGTTCCGAGGCTGTGGGCGACGTGGTGGTCAGTGGTTGCGGCGTGTCCGGTCGTTGTGGGGTGCGGTGGTCAGTGGTTGTGGCGTGTCCGGTCGTTGTGGGGCGTGGTGGTCAGTGGTTGCGGCGTGTCCGGTCGTTGTGGGGCGCGGTGGTCAGTGGTTGTGGCGTGTCCGGCCGTTGTGGGGCGCGGTGGTCAGTGGTTGCGGCGTGTCCGGCCGTTCTCGGGGCGGGGGAGTGGCCGAAGTCAGACCGCAGCGACGGGTGGTCAACCACCCCTCGGCGTGTCGTGCGACCGGGTCGTTGACGCGGCACGGGTCCGGGCTA
>JBQCZU010000011.1:0-5114 GCA_052089385.1 Arachnia sp. | reverse complement strand
CCACCCCTCGGCGTGTCGTGCGACCGGGTCGTTGACGCGGCACGGGTCCGGGCTATGCTTGCCGCAGATCAGCGTCGATCCCCCATGATGTCCAACCATGGAGCAGAGCCGACCCCGCCGCCGTTTGGCGGTTGATGGACCATGCCCTATAGTTGAACCTTGCCCTGCCATGCTTTGATACCCGTGAATTTGACACGGGTGCGTTGCTGTGCAGAGAACCAGCTTATCGCGTTCTCGGAAGGACCGAATCTTGGCCGCCTCGCGCTCTGCGTCGAAGAACACCAATGTCGTCTCGCCCAGTGGACGGATCTCGTTCGCGAAGATCCCGGAACCCCTCGAGGTTCCCAACCTTCTGGATCTGCAGATTGACTCCTACAACTGGCTGATTGGCAATGAAAATTGGCAACGCAGCGTCCAGGAGCGTCTTGACGCCGGGCGCACCGACGTCAACACCCGTTCGGGCCTCGAGGAGATCTTCGAAGAGATCTCTCCCATCGAGGACTTCAACGAGACGATGTCCCTGTCGTTCCGCGATCACCGCTTTGAGGATCCGAAGTACTCCATAGAGGAGTGCAAGGATCGCGACACCACCTACGCTGCTCCGCTCTTCGTCACCGCCGAGTTCGTGAACAACGACACCGGTGAAATCAAGAGCCAGACGGTCTTCATCGGCGATTTCCCGCTGATGACCGACAAGGGCACATTCATCGTCAACGGCACGGAGCGCGTCGTCGTTTCGCAGCTCGTCCGCTCACCCGGTGTCTACTTTGAACAGACCCCTGACAAGACGTCCGACAAGGACATCTTCACCACCAAGATCATCCCTTCGCGCGGTGCGTGGCTTGAGTTCGAGATCGACAAGCGGGACATGGTCTCGGTTCGTCTCGACCGCAAGCGCAAGCAGAACGTCACCGTCCTGCTGAAGGCGCTCGGCTGGAGCGAGGACAAGATCCTCGAAGAGTTCGGCCAGTTCGAGTCCATGCGCCTCACGCTGGAGAAGGATTCGGTCAAAACCCAGGACGAAGCGCTCCTGGACATCTACCGCAAGCTCCGCCCTGGCGAGCCGCCGGCACGCGATGCGGCGCAGGCGCTGTTGGAGAACTACTACTTCAACCCCAAGCGCTACGACCTCGCGAAGGTTGGTCGCTACAAGATCAACAAGAAGCTGGGCCTCGAGCTTCCGTTCGACGCGCAGGTTCTGAGCGTCGAGGACATCGTGTCCGCCATCCGCTACATCGTTGCGCTCCACGAGCACCTTGATGACCTCGACGGCGTTCCGGTGGAAGCCGACGACATCGATCACTTCGGTAACCGTCGCCTCCGCACCGTGGGTGAGCTGATCCAGAACCAGCTCCGCACAGGCCTTGGCCGGATGGAGCGTGTGGTCCGCGACCGCATGACCACCCAGGACATTGAAGCGATCACGCCCCAGACACTGATCAACATCCGGCCCGTCACCGCGGCGCTCAAGGAGTTCTTCGGAACCTCCCAGCTGTCGCAGTTCATGGACCAGAACAACCCGCTGGCCGGTCTGACCCACAAGCGTCGTCTCTCGGCGCTTGGCCCCGGTGGTCTTTCCCGCGACCGCGCAGGCATGGAAGTCCGAGACGTCCACGCCTCCCACTACGGCCGCATGTGTCCCATTGAGACCCCTGAAGGCCCCAATATCGGCCTGATCGGTTCGCTGGCCTCCTTCGCCCGTGTCAACGCGTTCGGCTTCATCGAGACGCCCTACCGCAAGGTCGTCAACGCCCAGGTCACGGACGAGATCCAGTACCTGACCGCCGATGAGGAGGATCGCTACTCGATCGCACAGGCAAACGCTGCCATGAACGATCAGGGCCAGCTCACCGAGGACCGTGTTCTCGTGCGCATCAAGCACGGCGATGTGGACACCATCCCCGCGGGTGACGTCGAGTACATGGACGTCTCTCCCCGCCAGATGGTTTCCGTCGCCACCGCGTTGATCCCGTTCCTCGAGCACGACGACGCATCGCGCGCCCTGATGGGTGCCAACATGCAGCGGCAGGCCGTCCCCCTGGTGCGCAACGAGTCTCCTTTTGTGGGCACCGGCATGGAGTACCGCGCCGCTGTCGACGTGGGCGACGTCACCCTGGCCAAGAAGCCCGGCGTGATCCAGTCCGTCACCGCAGATCTCATTGAGATCGCGTGTGACGACGGCACCTACTCCACATTCAAGCTCGACAAGTTCGTGCGCTCCAACGCAGGCACCTGCATCAACCAGCGCCCGCTGGTGGCCGCAGGCGAACGGGTCGAGGTGGGCACACCGCTCGCTGATGGCCCCTGCACGGAAAAGGGTGAGCTTGCTCTTGGAAAGAACCTGCTCGTGGCATTCATGCCATGGGAGGGCCTCAACTACGAGGATGCGATCATCCTGAGCCAGCGGATCGTCCAGGACGACACGCTGACCTCGATCCACATCCAGGAGCACGAGGTTGACGCCCGCGACACCAAGCTGGGTGCCGAGGAAATCACGCGTGACATCCCCAACATCTCCGACGAGATGCTGGCTGACCTCGACGAGCGCGGCATTGTGCGCATCGGCGCCGAGGTTTCCGCAGGCGACATCCTCGTCGGCAAGGTCACACCCAAGGGCGAGACCGAGCTGACCCCGGAAGAGCGTCTGCTGCGCGCCATCTTCGGCGAGAAGGCACGAGAGGTGCGCGACACGTCCCTCAAGGTGCCCCACGGCGAAAGCGGCACGGTCATCGGCGTGAGGGTCTTCGACTCCTCCGAGGATGACGAGTTGCCTCCTGGCGTCAACCAGCTGGTGCGTGTACACGTTGCCCAGAAGCGCAAGATTTCCGACGGCGACAAGCTGGCCGGCCGTCACGGCAACAAGGGCGTCATCTCCAAGATCCTTCCGATCGAGGACATGCCGTTCATGGAGGATGGCACCCCCGTCGACATCGTGCTCAACCCGCTGGGTGTGCCGTCGCGGATGAACGTCGGCCAGGTTCTGGAGAACCACCTCGGGTGGGTTGCCAAGACAGGCTGGGACGTCACCGGCGTCGAGGAGGCATGGGCGGAGCGTCTGCGCGACGTTGGTCTCGGCCGCATCGAGGGTGATTCCAAGGTCGCCACCCCCGTCTTTGACGGGGCGGCCGAGGACGAGATCACCGGTCTTCTGCAGAACACGCTGAAGACACGCGACGATGTGCGCCTGATTGACGAGAGCGGCAAGGCGAGCCTCTTCGACGGTCGCTCCGGCGAGCCGTACCCCGAGAAGGTGGGCGTCGGCTACATGTACATGCTGAAGCTGCACCACCTCGTGGACGACAAGATCCACGCACGTTCCACCGGTCCTTACTCCATGATCACGCAGCAGCCGCTGGGTGGTAAAGCACAGTTCGGTGGACAGCGCTTCGGTGAGATGGAGGTGTGGGCGCTGGAGGCCTATGGCGCAGCCTGGGCACTGCAGGAGCTCCTCACCATCAAGTCCGATGACGTGCCGGGCCGCGTGAAGGTTTACGAGGCCATCGTCAAGGGCGAGAACATCCCCGAGCCGGGCATCCCCGAATCCTTCAAGGTGCTTGTCAAGGAAATGAAGTCCCTCTGCCTGAACGTGGAGGTGCTCTCGGACGACGGTCGTGTCATTGACCTGCGTGGTACCGAGGAGGATCTGCGCTCAGCAGAGGACTTTGGCATCGACCTGGGGCGTCGTCCCGGCGGTGACCACTTCATGGATGTTGGCGAAGTCTGAGCACACGGGGGCACTGCCCCCGTGTGCCCCCGGCGCCGGTTCTGATGGATCGGCGGCCGGGGGACATCGTCCCCTTAGCGACTCAAGAGTTATGAATCACCGCGACAGCGCATATGGCGCGGGAGAGAGAGAATCAACGTGCTGGACGTGAATTTCTACGACGAACTTCGAATTGGTCTGGCTAGCGCCGATCAGATCCGCGAATGGTCCCATGGCGAGGTCAAGAAGCCTGAGACCATCAACTACCGCACCCTCAAGCCCGAGCGCGATGGCCTCTTCTGTGAGAAGATCTTTGGCCCCACGCGGGACTGGGAGTGCTACTGCGGCAAGTACAAGCGTGTCCGCTTCAAGGGCATCATCTGTGAACGCTGTGGCGTCGAGGTCACCCGTAGCAACGTGCGCCGCGAGCGCATGGGCCACGTGGAGCTCGCCGCACCGGTAACCCACATCTGGTACTTCAAGGGTGTCCCGAGCCGTCTCGGCTACCTGCTGGACATCGCCCCGAAAGACCTGGAGAAGGTCATCTACTTCGCGGCTCACATGATCACGGCCGTCGACACGGATGCGCGTCACCGCGACCTGTCCTCGTTGCAGGCCAAGGTTGAGGTGGAGACCAAGCAGGTTGCACAGCGTCGCGACGCTGACCTCGAGGCCCGCACCAAGAAGCTGGAGGAGGACCTCGCCCAGCTTGAGGCCGAAGGCGCCAAGGCTGACATGAAGCGTCGTGTGCGCGACGGTGCAGAGAAGGAGATGACGCAGCTCCGCACCCGGACGCAGCGTCAGCTCGATCGCATCCAGGAAGTCTGGGACAGGTTCAAGACGCTGAAGGTCCAAGACCTTGAGGGCGACGAGATCCTCTACCGCGAGATGACCAAGCGCTTCGGCAAGTACTTTGAGGGCTACATGGGGGCTGAGGCCATCCAGCGTCGCCTCCTCACGTTTGACCTCGCCGCCGAGCAGGTTTCGTTGCGCGAAACCATCGCCACAGGCAAGGGCCAGCGCAAGACGCGCGCACTCAAGCGCCTGAAGGTGGTGGCTGCATTCCTCAGCGGTGGCAACCACCCCGCGTGCATGGTCCTCGACGCCGTCCCGGTCATCCCTCCGGACCTGCGCCCCATGGTGCAACTCGACGGTGGCCGCTTCGCGACCTCCGACCTCAACGACCTCTACCGTCGCGTCATCAACCGGAACAACCGGTTGAAGCGTCTGCTGGATCTCGGCGCCCCCGAGATCATTGTGAACAACGAAAAGCGGATGCTGCAGGAAGCCGTTGACTCCCTGTTCGACAACGGTCGTCGTGGCCGCCCCGTCACGGGCCCCGGAAACCGCCCCCTGAAGTCCATCTCGGACATGCTCAAGGGCAAGCAGGGTCGTTTCCGTCAGAACCTGC
>JBQCZU010000010.1:0-77320 GCA_052089385.1 Arachnia sp. | reverse complement strand
TAAAGCACGCTGTTGAGTTCTCAAGATTCGGGTGCATCCCTCACTCACAGAAACAAACTCTCAGTTCCTGATACATTCGGGGCAACTCGGTTAAGATTACTGGGATCGTTTGCGGCTGTCAACTTGGCGTTTCGGCCGCATCCTGGTCCAGTTGAATTGTGTTTCTCTGCCCTGTGGTTTCCCTCCGGCAGCTAGAGAAGACTACAGCCGGTGAACCAGGTTTGCAAATTGGAAGGGTCCTTCAGGTACTTTCCCCTTAGACGCGCGCATCCCCGCACCAACACCGTGCGTCAGCGGGTGCCCGTGCGGGGATCGGATGAATCGTCAGAACTACCGAAGCGAGCCGTAGGTGTCCTTTGCCTTCTCCAGCGCGGACACGTAGCCAGCACGTGCATATCCCGCGGGCTCGGCGTCCTTGGGAACGGCCAGCATGCCCCGTGCGGTCTTGAGATCCAGTTCTTTGCGCGTCAGCCACGACTCGAGGCCTTCGAGGAGTCTGCTGGCGTGCTGTGCACCGTTGCGCACCAGAGAAGACGTCGTCATCACCACGTCGGCGCCAGCCAGGATGTACTTGATCACGTCGGTGGGCGTCTCCACGCCCGAGGATGCTGCGAGGCTGGCCGCTACGCGGTCGTGGAGCACCGCAATCCATGTTCTGGGCAGTCGGGCATCGTCTCTGGAGGAGAGAGTGACCCCCGAGACAACCTCGAGCCGGTCGATGTCGATGTCTGGCTGCAGGAAGCGATTGAACATCACCAGGCCATCCGCGCCCGCTTCGTCCAGCGCAACGGACATGTTCCCCACTGACGAGAAGTAGGGACTCATCTTCACAGCCACTGGCACCGACACCGATTCCCTCACGGCCTGGAGAATTTCGATGTGTCGCTGCTCCACCTCCGGGCCCGTGACAGCCACATCGCCGGGCACCAGATAGATGTTGAGTTCAATCGCAGCTGCGCCAGCATCCACCAATCTGCTGGCATTGGAGACCCACCCCCCCATCGTCGAAGCATTCAACGAACCGATCAACGGGACATCGATGGCATCGGCTGCGGATTCCACCAGTTTCAAATACTGCGTGACCGCGGTGTCGTCGGCTGTGTAGGGCACATTCGGAAAGTAGGACAACGCTTCCGGGTACGAATCCTCGTGGGCGATCTCCAACTCCGTCATGCGCTCCGCGTCGCGGAGCATCTGTTCCTCAAAGAGCGAATACATCACGACGGCACCCACACCGGCGTCGGCCAGTTCCCTCACCCCTGACACTGTCTGCGACAGCGGTCCGGCGGATGCGACAAGGGGATTGCGCAGCGGCAGTCCCATGTACTTCGTGCTGAGATCCATCATTGACTCCTTGTGTCCTCTGCAAAGGCTTCAGCGCCGCGCATCGCCAGTCCTTCGTATTCATCCCAGCGCCGGTTGACCGCAGACTGTGCCAGCGCCAGAAGTCTGTCGGCCTCCTCCGGGTTGGCCGCCCTGAGGACCTTGTAGCGCAACTCCCGGCTCTGATACTCCTTCAGGTGAAGGCGTGGTCTTGGCGAATCGAGCAGGAACGGGTTCCCACCGGATTCCCGGATGACGGGGTTGTACCTCATCAGCGGCCAGTGGCCGGAGTGCACTGCCTTGTACTGCTGCTCCAACCCCTTGCGGATGTCGTAGCCGTGGGCAATGCAGTGGCTGTAGGCGATGATCAGGCTTGGACCGTCGAAGGCCTCTGCCTCACGGAAGGCCTTCAGCGTTTGCTGGGGATCGGCCCCCATGGCCACCCTCGCGACGTAGACAGAGCCATAGGCCATCGCCTGCATGGCCATGTCCTTCTTGTTGGTCTGTTTCCCAGCGGTGGCGAACTTCGCGACGGCACCCAGGGGCGTCGACTTCGACGACTGGCCCCCTGTGTTGGAGTACACCTCTGTGTCCAGGACGAGGATGTTGACGTTTCGACCGCTCGCCAACACGTGGTCAACACCCGAGGACCCGATGTCATAGGCCCAGCCGTCACCGCCGACGATCCACACGGAACGGCGGAGAAGATGGTCTGCCACACTGGCGAGGTCCCTGGCCTTGTGACCGGGAATCTCCTTCACCTTCTTCAGCAGCGCCGCCACACGTTCTGACTGCTTCAGCAAGTCACTCTCGTGACGCTGCGGAGCACCGAGCAGGTCATCCACGAGACGATCGTCGCCGATCTCGACGCGGAGTTCCTCCAGTCGCGTACGGGCAAGATCCTCGTGCAGGTCTGCAGCGAGCCGCAGACCCAGACCGAACTCGGCATTGTCCTCGAACAGCGAGTTGGACCATGCCGGGCCACGTCCCGCGGCGTTCTTGGCCCAGGGCGTGGTGGGGAGGTTGCCGCCATAGATTGACGAGCAACCGGTGGCGTTCGCCACCGTGGTCCGGTCGCCAAAGAGCTGTGAGAGCAGTTTCAGATACGGCGTCTCCCCACACCCGGCGCACGCGCCCGAGAACTCGAAGAGTGGCTGCAGGTACTGAGTACCTCGAACGGTACCGAAATCGAGGCGCGCCCTATTGTTCTGGGGAAGGCCCTCGAAGAACGTGACGGCTTCCTTCTGCTGCGTACGATCCAGGACGGGCTCGAGATTGATGGCCCGCCGCGAGGGTTGACCAATCGGTTTCACGGGACAGGCCTCCACACACAGACCACAACCGGTGCAGTCCTCGGCGTAGATCTGCAGGGTGTAGCGACTGTCCGGCAACCCAGCTGCATTCAGCGGCGCGCTGAGGAATCCCTCGGGAGCGTCGTCGAACACGTGGGTGGAGTGGTGCTTGGCACGAATCACCGAATGTGGACACACGAAGGAGCAGTTGCCGCATTGGATGCATGACTCCGGGTCCCACACCGCGATGATCTCACTCACGTTGCGCTTCTCATACTGCGTGGTACCGGAGGGGTAGGTTCCATCCACCGGAAGCGAGGAGACCGGAAGATCGTCGCCGTGACCGCTCATCATCATGCCCGTGACGTTGCGCACGAATTCCGGGGCACCCGCAGGCACAGGACTGGCGAGCACCTTGCTGGACGTCGCCAGCACAGGAACCTCCACCTGATGGAGGTGCGAGAGAGAGGCGTCCACAGCCTCATGATTCTTGCGGACGATCTCCATCGACTTGCGGGCGTAGGTCTTGGTGATCGACGTCTTGACCTTTTCAATGGCGACGTCGCGCGGCAACACTCCGGAGATCGCGAAGAAACAGGTCTGCAGGATGGTGTTGGTGCGGCTACCGAGACCGGCAGATCGTGCGACCGTGCTGGCGTCTACGCAGTACAGGCTGATACCCAGCTCGACGATCCCGTCCTGCACCGACCTCGGCAGTTGGTCCCATACCTCCTCGGCCGGGTAGGGAGAGTTGAGCAGCAACGTGGCGCCCGGTGTGGCCAACTCAAGGATGTCGACCTGCTCCAGAATGGACCAGTGGTGGCATCCGATGAAGTTGGCGCCCTCCACCAGGTACGGCGCGCGGATCGGGTTGGGCCCGAAACGCAAATGGCTCACGGTGCGGGATCCGGACTTCTTCGAGTCGTAGACGAAATACCCCTGGGCAAACATGTCCTCGCCCGAGCCGAGGATTTTGATGGTGTTCTTGTTGGCCCCGACGGTGCCGTCGGATCCCAAACCGTAGAACACTGCCTGCAGCGTCTCCGGATCATTCAGGTTGAAGCTCTTGTCCACCTCCAGCGACAGGTGTGTCACGTCATCGGTGATACCCACCGTGAAGCGCGGCCTGGGATTGCTGCGCGACATTTCCTCGAAGATGGCCATGACCATGGCCGGGGTGAACTCTTTGCTGGAGAGTCCGTAGCGACCGCCTGTGACCCGCGGCATCGAGCTGCGTCGACCGGAGGTGTAGGCCTCGCCGAGCGCTGACGTGACATCGAGGAACAGTGGCTCGCCCCCGGCGCCGGGCTCCTTCGTGCGGTCCAGGACTGCAATCTGGGTGACCGACGCAGGCAGCGCTGCCAGCAATGCCTCCGTGGGGAACGGACGGTAGAGCCGAACGAAGAGCACACCGGTGCGCGCACCCTCAGTGGCGTTCAGGTGCTCCACCACGGGCAGGATCGTCTCGATTCCTGAGCCCATGACCACGAGCACACGCTCGGCGGCAGGATCTCCGTGGTATTCCACGGCTGAGTAGCTGCGGCCGGAGATGGCCTCGAACTCCTCAAACACGGTCTGCAGGAGATCAGGGACGCGATCATAGAACGAGTTCGCGGTCTCGCGTGACTGGAAATAGGTGTCCGGGTTCTGCGCCGTCCCCCGGATGAACGGGTTCGCAGGGCTGAGCGCGCGGGCCCGATGTTCGAGGACGAGTTCTCGCGGAACAAGTTCACGCAACTGGTCGTCACTCAGACGCAACATGGTGTTGAGTTCGTGCGAGGTCCGGAAGCCGTCGAAGAAGTGCACGAAAGGCAATCGTGTGCGCAGCGTCGCCAAGTGGGACACGGCTGCCATGTCGTGGGCCTCCTGCACGGAGGCCGAGTTCAGAAGGCAACAACCGGTCTGTCGCACCGCCATGACGTCCTGGTGGTCCCCGAAAATGGACAGACCCTGGGTGGCCAACGAGCGCGCCGCAACGTGGAATACCGTGGAGGTGAGTTCACCGGCAATCTTGTACATGTTGGGAATCATCAACAGCAGCCCCTGGGACGCTGTGAAGGTGGTGGACAGTGCACCGCCCTGCAGTGCGCCGTGCATGGTCCCGGCGGCCCCACCCTCGGACTGCAACTGGACAACGGTCGGAACCTGACCCCACACGTTGGGACGGTCGTGGGCCGACCATTCGTCAGCCAGCTCCGCCATGGTGGAACTGGGGGTGATCGGGTAGATCGAGCACAGCTCGCTCAATCGGAAGGCGACGTCTGCCGCCGCCTCGTTGCCATCAATGATCAAGCGCTCGCTCATCGTCCGTCCTCAGCAATCATGGTGATGGCGTGCACGGGGCACTGCTCATAGCAGGTGGCACAGCCGGTACATTTTTCGTAGTCGAAGTTGTAGCCAAACCCCGGGCCCAACTTGATGATCGCGTCCTCGGGGCAGGACCCGTAGCAGCCATCGCATTCGAAACAGTTGCCGCACGACAGGCATCTGCGTGCCTCGTACTCGGCCTCCTCGTTCGTCAAACCGGAATCGATCTCGTCGAATCCGCGGACCCGCTCCTTACCAGTGGCCAGAATGCTCTCGCGCCTGTCATGCTCGCCGAAGTACCAGAGGTCCATGTCCTCCAGGGCAACGATGGGCTTCTTGGGTGCACGAGGGGTCAAGTCCTGGTTCAGCCACTTGTCGATGCATCGCGCGGCCTTCTTGCCGTGTCCCACACCGACGGTAACCGTCCGGTCGGAGGGAACGGCGTCGCCGCCCGCAAAGATGCCGGGGACGTCCGTCATCAGGGTGGTGACATCCACCTGAACCACATCGTCATCAAAGCGCATGCCCGGAATCATCTTGAGAAACCCGGTGTCAGCCTCCTGACCCACGGCGAGAATGACGGTATCCGCCTCGAGTTCCTCGAACCTGCCCGTGCCCGCGGCTCGACCATCCTCATCCAATTCCATGATCTCGACGGTGATCTTGGAGGTCTCCATCGACGTGATGGTCCGCAGCCAGTTCATCTTGACGCCCTCCTGCTCGGCGCCCTCTCTCTCATCTGCGTGGGCGGGCATCTGATCCGCGGTACGCCGGTAGACGATGACCGATTCCTCGGCCCCCAGTCGACGAGCCACCCGCGCCGCATCCATGGCCGTGTTGCCACCACCGTAGATGGCGACGCGGCGGCCAATCTTGGGACGTTCGCCGGATGCGACATCGCGCAGGAAGCTGACGGCATCCACCATTTTCGAGGCATCCATGCTGGGGATGTTCACGCGCTTGGACAGGTGCGCACCGACAGCGACGAAAACGGCATCGAATCCGCCGGCTCGCTGCGTCGCCTCCAAGTCCTTGACCGGTGCGTTCTGCCGGAAAACGATGCCCATGTCCTGCAGGCGTGAAAGTTCAGCATCCAGGACGTTGCGCGGCAGACGATACTCCGGGATGCCGTAGCGCATCATGCCCCCGGGACGCTCGGACGAGTCATGGATTTCGACAGCATGCCCCTGCTTGCGCAGATGGTAGGCAGCAGAGAGCCCCGAGGGGCCTGATCCAACGACCAGAACCCGACGACCAGAGTCACGACGGGGTGGCTCGAACGTCCAGCCCTTGTCGATGGCCATGTCACCGAGATAACGCTCCACCGACCGGATCGACACGCTCGAATCCAGGTCACCGCGATTGCACACCTTCTCGCACGGGTGGTAGCAAACGCGGCCATGGATCGCAGGAAACGGGTTGTCACTGGTCAGTTGGCGCCAGGCACTCTCATGCTGACCCACCTTGATGAGGCGCAGCCATTCCTGGATGTTCTCACCGGCCGGACAACCAGCGTTGCAGGGGGGAAGAAGATCCAGGTAGATCGGCTTCCGGGACCTTACGGGCGCCACTCGACCGGCTGTCCGCGCCAGATCCGGGAGTAGCGTCATGTCCTTGCGTGCGGTTACGTTCTTGTCTTCGCTCATGGCTTCAGCGCCCTCCACATTTGACTGCTACTCAGTGTAGGAGAGGACACTCCCTCCCCCAGTGCCGGGGTAACGTTAAAGTGATTCGCGCTCTGTTATCGTCCCGAGCATGCGTCGTCCGCCGAAATCCATCGTCTTCGTCTGTGGACTGCTTCTCGCCGCCACGTCTCTCGCAGCCTGCGGTCCCGACGGTGAAGACCAGGTGCTGACGGTGTTTGCCGCCGCTTCGCTCAACGCAGTGTTCACAGACCTCGGAGAAGACTTCGAGGGTGAGCGGGACGGCGTGGAGGTGAGGTTTTCCTTCGCAGGCTCCTCCGATCTGGTTTCCCAGCTCGAAAGCGGCGCCCCGGCGGATGTCCTGGCTTCCGCCAATGAGGCGCAAATGGAGCGTGCAACAGAATCGGGGGTGATCCGGGGCGAGAGTGTGCTGTTCGCCTCCAACACATTGACGCTGGTGGCACCGCCTGAAAATCCGGCCGGCATCACGTCGCTGCAGGACGCCGCGACTTCCTCTCTCGTGATCTGCGCACCACAGGTTCCCTGCGGTGCTGCCACCAACGAGATGGCGGAGGCCGCCGGGATTGAACTGCAGCCGGTCAGCGAGGAGAACTCCGTCACTGACGTGCTCGGCAAGGTGACCTCCGGTCAGGCTGACGCCGGCGTCGTCTACGCCACCGACGCCAAGCGCGCCGGCGCTGACGTGACCGTGATCGAGATCAGTGAAGCCGATTCTGTGCTCAACCTCTACCCCATCGCCACCGTCGACCCCGAAGACGAACTGGCGACGGCCTTCGTGGATTTCATCATGTCAAAAGCGTCGCAGGACACGCTGCGCGAAACAGGTTTCGGTTCACCCCTTGAATGATGCAGTTGCTGGGGGTGTTCCCCGGTGGGCGATCGTCCCGGCAGCATTGGGTGCCTTGGTAGTCCTCATCCCGATCGTTTCAATGGCCGCACGCGTGGACTGGCCCGGCCTGCCCGCGCTGCTGACGAGCGACAGCTCAGTCACAGCATTGTGGCTCAGCCTGCGCACAGCGCTCGCAAGCACCATCATCTGTCTGATTCTGGGCATCCCCCTGGCGCTGGTCCTGGCCAGGTCCACCATCTCAGGACTGCGATGGTTACGCGCACTGGTCCTTCTGCCACTCGTGTTGCCCCCCGTGGTGGGCGGACTCGCGCTGTTGGCTGCCTTTGGCCGCACTGGTCTGGTCGGCCAGTATCTGGAGGCCGGTGGCATCCGCATCGCATTCACAACCGTGGCCGTCATTCTGGCGCAGGTATTCGTGTCGATGCCCTTTCTGGTGGTGGGCCTCGAGGGGGCTCTGCGCAGCGTCGGCACAGACTACGAGAAGGTAGCTGCCACCCACGGTGCCTCTCCGACCCGCACGTTGTTGCACGTCACGCTCCCGCTGGTGGCACCCGGTCTCATCTCCGGCACTGTGCTGGCCTTCGCCCGGGCACTCGGCGAGTTCGGCGCCACCCTCACATTCGCAGGCTCCCTGCAGGGCACCACCCGCACGCTACCCCTCGAGATTTACCTTGCCCGCGAGGTGGACCCCGACCAGGCGCTCGCCCTGTCCCTCCTACTGATCGTTGTGGCACTGGCCGTCGTCGCCCTGGTGCACAACACATCGGGCACCTACCGACGACGACGCCGCCGCCGTGTTTTTTCCCGGCCGGCACGCGAGACACACGACTCACCACCGACCCCCTCGGGGGCACTTCGGTGGCGCGGCACTCTCGAAGCACGTGGTCATGCGACAGACATCACCGTGGAACCGGGACAGACTGTCGCCGTCATCGGGGCGAACGGTGCAGGCAAGAGCACGCTGTTGGGTTTGCTCTCGGGACTGCTGCAGCCAGACGTGGGGCATCTCAGCATCGGCGATGAGGTTCTCACCGACACGGCGTCCCAGACCGTTGTGCCCCCGCACAAACGACGCGTCGTTCTCCTGGGTCAGCGTCCACTGCTGTTCCCCCACCTCGATGTGCAGGCCAATGCGGAATTCGGTCCGCGCGCCCGCGGGGAGGATGAGCCCATCGCGCTTGCGACACGTGCTCTGCAGGCTGCGGGCGCTCAGGACTGGGCGACACATCCATCAACGTCCCTCTCAGGGGGGCAGGCATCGCGGGTGGCCCTCGCACGCGCTCTCGCCTGCCACCCTCGCGCGCTCCTTCTCGACGAGCCCTTCGCCGCGCTCGACATTGCCAGCGCACCGTCAGCCCGGGCAGCGATCGCCTCCGCGCTTCGTGAAACGAGGTGTCCCACTGTCCTGGTCACCCACGACCTGCTTGACGTCCTTGCTCTGGCCGACAGCATCGTGGTCATGGAGTCCGGCCACATCGTGGAAGCCGGATCCGTCGTAGATGTCCTGACTGCCCCCCGCAGCTCATTCGCCGCTGAGCTTGCCGGCGTCAACGTCCTGCATGGCCTGCTCCACGACAAGAATTCGCTCATCGTTGACGGTGGCACAGTGGTCAGCGGACAACACAAGGCCGTCGCACCCGGGGGTGCGACGGCCTTCGCGGTATTTTCTCCCAACAGCGTCGCCATCTTCATGGAGCCTCCGCACGGAAGTCCACGAAACGTCTGGTCAGCCTCAGTGACATCACTGACGGATCAGGGTGGCACCGTTCGAGTTCATCTGAACTTGGCACAGGGTCCCCGTCTGGCCGCTGATCTGACGGCAGCCGCTGTGGCCGAGCTTGGGCTGCGCCTGGGAAGTGATGTGTGGGCGGTGGTGAAGGCAACTGAAATTGCCATTCACCCTTCCACACGCCACATCGATTCCGTGCTGGAACCGGGTGAAGGAGTCAGTCCTTCTTCTGCTCCTTGAGAAGTGCTTCGATGTCTAGCTCCTTGATCTGGCCAATCACTTCATCGAGTTGCTTGCCGTTGAGCAGGCCGGACTGACGAAACACGAGGTTGCCCCGACGAAATCCCATGATGGTGGGGATGGACTGGATCTCCAGCGCTCCCGCCAGTTCCTGGTTGGCTTCGGTATCCACCTTCGCGAAGATCACGTCCGCGTTGCGACCGGATGCTTCGTCGTAAATCGGAGCGAAGCGCTTGCAGGGGCCGCACCAGTCTGCCCAGAAGTCAATGAGGACGACCTCGTTGTCCTCGATGGTGCTGGCGAAGTTGTCCTTGTTCAAAGCTGTCGTTGCCACAGTGATCGATCCTTTGTCTCTAGGGGTCATGTCTCGTCATGGCACAACTCCCAGGAGGGCAGGATTATTCCCCATCCGCGCTACTTGATGGCGACGATCCTGCGCATTGGAAGCGGGACCCTCACCGGATCCTTCTCTGCTCGGGCTGCGAGGAAGTCGATGGCGCTCGCCGCGCGGGCCCTGTCCCCCGCAGCCCGCAAGCCACCCACCAGCAGTTCTGCATCGGCACGGTTGCGCACCTCGAAGTGATGCCGACCCCTGGAATCCTCCATCTTGGTGAGACCAACAGCACCCAGCATTGTCTTGGCGCGGAACTCAACCGTGCCGGGGAAGTGTGGGCTGGCACGCAGGTATGCCCCCAATTGACTGGCGAGACGAACATCCTCGATGCTCATGGGTCGAATCGACGGAGTCAGACCGGCAAAAACACCACCCGGCCGCAGAACGCGCGCCACTTCTCTCAAAAAAACCGTCCGGTCCTGTGCCAGACCCAGACCCAGACTGGTGACCACGGCATCGAAGGAGCCTGTCAGAAAGGGCAGGTGCAAAGCATCGGCCTGCACGAGTGGACGGCCATCCTCTTCGCCGCGGAGGCAGGACTCCGTTTCATCCACACTGATGACCACCCGGTTCTCACCCGCGAGGCGGGCACCCAGACCGCTGGCACCACAGGAAAGGTCCAGCACCAGAGAAGCTGACGAGGACACCGCTCGAGCCAGCCATTCATACGGTGTGTGGTCTCCCCCGAAGGTCCGCTGCAGTACCAAGTCCACAGCCCTGGGGCGGCCGGGGCCGAACCATCGGTGCTCGGAGACACTCACGCGCCTGTGTCCTCAACGAAAAGAAGTTCAGAGACTGCATCATCGATCAGACACGTACCCACCGTCGTGCGTACGTCCAGTCCATGAGGCACCAACCGAGCTGTGAAGGTGGTGCCGGGTTTGAGCTCCAGACTTGCCATGACCTCGATCAACTCCGCATTGGATTGCACGTTCTCACTCATTCGCACGAGTGTCGCTGTCACATCGTCCCCGCTCTTCACGAGCTGGGACAGCGGAATCACCCCGTCGATGAAGGGGATGTCATCCACATCAATCCCGAGTTCGCGAAGCCCGGGAATGGGATTGCCGTAGGGGGAGATGGTGGGCGAATGCAGAATTTCGACGAGTCGCCGTTCCACGTCGGTGGAGATCACGTGCTCCCAACGGCAGGCTTCGTCATGCACCTTGTCCCACTCCAGTCCAATGACTTCCGTGAGAAGGCATTCCGCAAGACGGTGCTTCCGCATGACCCCCATCGCCAGGCCACCACCCTTTTGCGTGAGGCTGATCGTGCGATCCGGCTTCACGACGAGAAGCCCATCACGTTCCATGCGCGCCACGGTCTGGGACACGGTGGGCCCGGACTGGTGGAGCCTCTCGGCGATGCGCGCCCGCAGCGGCGGTACGCCCTCTTCTATGAGCTCATACACGGTCCGCAAATACATCTCGGTGGTGTCGATCAGATCACTCATGCAAGCTTTCCGCCTTCCTGAACTCCCCATCCTAGATGTCCCCGAGCATGCCGTTGGACATGCGCTCAGACGATTGTCCTTCCACGACGCATGACACCGTGCAGCGTGCCCTCCCCATCCACGAGGCAGATGTCCGCCCAGCGTCCTGTCTCCAACACACCCACGCTGTTCAGTCCGTGCCAGTGAGCAGGTGTGGTGGAGGTCATGATGGCAGCTTCCTCCAGGCTGCAGCCCACCTCCTGTACGAGAAATTTGAATGCTTTTGCCATCGTGTGGGTGGAACCAGCGATGGCCCCCTGCGTGCCATCGCTGGTCACGAGCCGCGCCGTGCCATCCTTCACGTCCACCTTCAGCTCACCGAGGATGTATCGGCCATCCCCCTGACCGGTGGCGCTCATCGAGTCAGTCACCATGGCCACACGATCAATTCCGGCTGCATCGATGGACATCCGCGCAATCACCGGCGCGTGGTGAATGCCGTCGCAGATGAGTTCGACCATGCACCGGTCATCGCTCAGGAGCACCGGAACCGGTCCGGGATGGCGGTGGTGGATGGGGTTCATGGCGCTGAACAAATGCGTGGCGATACATACTCCCCAGCCAAGGGACTCACGCGTCCCCGCCTCATCAGCGTTCGAATGCCCGAAGGCAACCTTGACCCCAGCTTGTGTGAACCGTCGAATGGCCGCCTCACTGTGTTCACGTTCAACAGCCATCGTGATCATTTTCAGGGCCGGGCCACCCGCAGCGATGAGCCGTTCCACCGAGTCGGGGTGCGGGTCCCTCAGCAGGGCCGCGTCATGGGCGCCCTTCTTCTCCTCGGCGAGGAACGGGCCCTCGAGATGAATGCCCGCCAATTCTTCCCTCTCCACCAGACCGCGCAGTACCGCCAGTTGCCGTTCCAACTTCTCGATGGGTTCTGTCACCGTACTGGCGAAGATCGTCGTGGAGCCCTGCGCGCGGTGGTAATCGATGGCGCGTTGGTTGGCGGCCACATCAGGATCCCCATAGGACACGCCAACAGCACCATGTGAGTGGGTGTCCACAAACCCGGGCACCGCCCACAGTCCTTCGAACTCACCTTCAACCGGCGGCCCGGCGTCAACGGCAAGAATTCGTCCGTCCTCAATGGTGATGACGGCATTCTCCACGATGCCGTCGCCCGTAATGGCATGACCAACGCTGACCTGTGAGCTCTCCATCTCTGTATCCAACCACTGACTGAACTCGTGGGAGAATGGGGGCCGTGCAAATTGATATTCCGCAGAACCTTCTTCCCTCCGACGGCCGCTTCGGCTCCGGGCCCGCCAAGGTGCGCCGAGAGGCGCTGGAGCACCTGATGTCCCGGTCTGAGGTCATGGGGACATCACACCGACAAGCTCCGGTGCGTGACCTGGTGCGCCAGGTCCAAGAGGGGTTGGCCGCCCTGTACCGCCTCCCCGAGGGGTATGAAGTGGTGCTGGGCAATGGTGGCTCCTCTGCTTTCTGGGACCTGGCTGTGTTCTCGCTTGTTCAGGATCGCTCCGCGCACGGTGTGTTTGGGGAGTTCACCCGCAAGTTCGCCTCAGCAAGCGCCGCTGCACCGTTCCTCGCCGAGCCCCGAATCTTTGAGAGCGCACCGGGTGACGTCGCTCTTCCGCAGGCCTGTGACGCCGACGCCTACTGCTGGGCCCAGAACGAGACCTCCACCGGTGCAGCCGCACAGGTCAGACGTGTGGGTGACGGGTTGGTGCTGGTGGATGCCACCTCGGCAGCGGGTGGCATAGACGCAGACATTGCCGAAACCGATGTCTATTACTTCGCGCCGCAGAAGAACTTCTCCTCCGATGGTGGCCTGTGGTTCGCGTTCCTCTCCCCTGCCGCCATTGAGAGGACGGCTGCGATCAAAGCAGACGGTCGCTGGATTCCAGCTTTTCTGGATCTCAGCATGGCAATCACGAACTCGCGCCAGCACCAGACGATGAACACACCCGCCATTGCGACGCTGCTCCTGATGGAAGATCAACTCCGCTGGATGGAGGAACTTGGTGGCATGGAAAGCGTTGCGGCTCGCTGCTCCACGTCCACCTCGACGGTCTACAGCTGGGCAGAGGCTCGTGACTGGGCGATGCCCTTCGTCCAGAAACCGGAGAACCGCTCCCCCGTGGTTGCAACCATTGATCTCGATGAGCGCACGGACGCCGCTCGGGTGTCCGCCGTTCTTCGCGCCCATGGCATCGTGGACGTCGACCCCTACAGGGCGCTCAACCGCAACCAATTGCGCATCGGCTGTTACGCCAGCGTGGACCCGGGCGACGTCGAAGCGCTCCTCGCCTGTATTGACCATGTCGTGGAAAAAATGGCGAGCTGAACTTCCACCTGCTCAATCGCGGACGAAGAAAACAACGGCGCCCGCAAGGACCGCCACGACACCGGCACCCAGCAAAGCCAGCGCAGTACCCCTGCGCGAGTTCTCCTCCGGATCAGCTTCCTGCGGGACAGCGCTCACCGTTGCCTCCACGCCGGGATCGGGAGATGTACTGGGCGATGGCGCTGCTGTGGTCTGTACCGCAGGATCAGGGGTGACCGTTGTCGTGCCCGAGGGAAGAGGCTCATCCCGAAGGGTGCTGCTGTTTCCCACAAGCATCCGGTCAGGACCGTAGGTCGTAACGGATTCATCCGCCTGCGGCTCCACATAGGTGGTCATCGCTTGCGATTCCCAGCTGAAGGCGTCGATGAGTTCCACCCCGGCGGCGCTCCGCAGCATGAGGGTGGCGCCATCATCGAGGAACACCGCATCCGTCACGCCCTCGGGAGCATCGGCGGCACGCACGAGCCTGTTGACTGCCGTGCGCGACGGCGTGAGCTCCGCTCTGTAGATGCCCGGGTCATTGCCGTCGGTCACGATGTAGATGCGTCCTCTACCTGACATCGCGAAGGCCTTCGCATCCTGGGGGCCATCCGGGTAGCTGAAATCCCATGCCCAGTAGTTGGTGGCCTCCGATGTGGGATCCACTCGGAAGACGGTGATGAAATCACGGGAGTCGTCCGCGTCGCCCACATCCCCAATGTAGAGAAGATCGTCGAAGAGAGACAGTGCCTGCACCGATTGTGTCGAAGCGGTAAAAGTGACAGGGCGACTGGCGTTGGAGGCTTCATCCACGGCCGTGATTGTTCCGGCATCGTCAACGGTCAGCACCGCTGATGTGGCCTCCGTCCAGGCAATACCTGTGATGGGGTTTCCTGTGTCAGCGGGCAGGTCGATGTCATCGGCCAGAGCAGGGGCTGCCATCGTTGCGGATGCCAGCCCCAGTACGCAGACGACGGCGGAGCGCCGTAGAAAAGAAGACATGGTGGTGGAATCCTACTGGGCTGACGAGAGGACGGTCTTCCCTGCCCCGACGTCACCGCCCAGCAGCGTGCCCACGATGACTGCCACAACCACCAGCACAAGGACGGCGGTGACAATGACTCGGCGGGTTCTCGGATTCACATCTGCGATCGTACGCGGCCGCTACGGTTGTGTGCATGCACCGGCTCCGGCTGTTCGCCATCAACATCAATGACGTGCGCGACATCTTCGGCGCAGACGAATCCCTTGCGGTCCGTTTGCGAGCGCTCGCCGCCGCGCAGTTCGCGCCTCAACAACCACAAAAGACCCTTCTCGGCAGACTGGGTCCACTCCTGGCACGCAACAAGAGGACAGAGGTTGACGCGCGCCTTCCCTCGTCCTTCGATGTGGAGGCACTGCTTTCCGGAGGCCACATTCCCCACGACCGCCTGCCCCAGTGCTGGCCGCTGCTGATGCTGTGGCTGGACACTCTTGCCGCCCACCGCCTGAGCGTCGCTTTCGACAGCCTTGAGGCAGTCGAGTTCGAGTTGGCCCGCGCCGGCCTCGACAGCACATACTCCCTGGGCAGCCTCGCAACGCGCGAACTGGGCATCTCCCTGCACCCCCTGCCCGGACAGATCGTGGGCTACAGCAAGCATGCCCACGTCGTGGAGGTCAGTGCTCACCTACGCCGGGTTCACGACGACGCCGGCGCGAGCTTTGGCCCCACGATGCACCTCATCCAGCCCCTCCTCGAATTGATCGAGGGGATAGCACAGCGGCCAGAACAGGCACTGGACCTGGTGGTCATCGAAGACCTGGGGTGACCACCAGCCGAATCCTTCAGCGGGGCACGATGACCAGAACCAGGTCTCCGCCGTCGAGTTGTGTGGTGCCCCGCACTGCCACTCGCGTGACGGCTCCGGCGACCGTTGCGTTGATGGAGGCCTCCATCTTCATGGCCTCGATGGTGGCCACAGGATCGCCGATGGCAATGGCATCGCCCACCTCTACGTTCACCGTGACGGCGCCCGCGAATGGGGCAGCCACATGGCCCGGTTCACTGGTGTCCGCCTTCTCCGTAGCGGCAACCTCGGAGGCGAGAGAGAAGTCCCGCACCCGCACCGGCCTGATCTGGCCATTCATCTGACACATCACCGTGCGTTTGGCGCGCTTGTCTGGCTCGCCGATCGCCTCCAGGCCATAGATCAGATCCACACCCTTCTCCAGCTTGATCCCGTACTCGCACCCGGGTTCCATGCCATACAGGAACGAGATGGTGGACAACGCTGACAGGTCCCCGAAATCTTCGCGCATTTGTTCGAACTCCCGATTCGGAATCGGGAAGAGCAACCGGTTGAGCGTTTCCTGGCGGCCGCGCCCCGAATCCGCGAGGAACCGAAGGTCCTCTTTTGTGACTTCCGTGACACGAACTGGTGTCCGACGACCCTTGAGTGCCTTGGTGCGGAATGGCTCGGGCCATCCTCCTGCCGGCTGGCCCAGTTCCCCGTTCAGGAAACCGATCACGGAATCAGGGATGTCGAACTTCTGCGGATCTTCGGCAAACTCCTTCGGGTCTGCATCGGCCGCCACAAGATGGAGCGCAAGATCGCCCACCACCTTGGACGACGGGGTGACCTTTGTGGGCCGACCCAAAATTTTGTCGGCAGCGCTGTACATGGACTCGATGGCTTCAAACTTTTCCCCCAGCCCGAGCGCAATGGCCTGTTGGCGGAGGTTGGAGAGCTGACCACCGGGAATCTCGTGGTCATAGACACGCCCCGTGGGCGCGGTCAGACCGGATTCGAACGGCTTGTACAGCTTGCGGACGGCCTCCCAGTACGGCTCCAACTGCAACACGGCCTGCGGATCCAGATCGGGCGCTCGTTCGCCCCCCTCGAGCCCCATCAGCAACGCAGACATGGGCGGCTGCGAAGTTGTGGATGCCATGGCGGAGCTCGCCACGTCCACTGCGTCCACCCCGGCGTCGATGGCAGCAATCAATGTGGCCATTTGACCGCCGGTGGTGTCGTGGGTGTGCAGATGCACAGGCAGGTCGAAACGTTCCCGCAGAGCGGTCACGAGTCTGGTCGCGGCGCGTGGGCGCAGCAGGCCTGCCATGTCCTTGATGGCGATGATGTGGGCCCCTGCCTCGACGATTTTCTCGGCGAGGCGCAAGTAGTAGTCCAGCGTGTAGATCTTCTCGCCCGGATCCAGGAGGTTGGAGGTGTAGCAAAGAGCAACCTCAGCAACCGATGCGGTCGAGCGGACAGCGTCGATGGCTGGGCGCATCTGTTCCACATCATTGAGCGCGTCGAAGATCCGAAAGATATCGACGCCCACCTCGGCAGCCTCTGCAACGAAGGCATCCGTCACCTCGGTGGGGTAGGGCGTGTAGCCGACGGTGTTGCGCCCTCGCAGCAACATCTGGAGGTTCTGATTGGGCATCGCCTCACGGAACTTGGCGAGTCGCTCCCAGGGATCCTCGGCCAGGAAGCGCAGGGCCACGTCAAAGGTGGCGCCTCCCCAGCACTCCACACTGAACATGTTCGGCAGCATCCGCGCCTGATGCGGCGCCACCGCGATCAGATCGCGTGTCCGTACCCGTGTGGCGAGGAGGGACTGATGGGCATCCCTGTAGGTGGTGTCGGTGATCCCGACGGCCGTCTGATTTCGCAGGTCGCGGGCGAAGCCTTCGGCGCCAAGGGCCAGCAGTCGCTGCCGAGTGCCTGCGGGTACTTCTTTGCCCATCTGGATGGACGGCAGTTTGGTGCTCGGCTCCATCTGTGTGGGGGCATCGCCGTGCGGCTTGTTCACCGTGGTTTCGGCGACGTAGCGCAGCAGCTTGGTTCCACGATCGGCCGGTGTGCGCGCGCTGAGCAAATAGGGGCGCTCATCGATGAAGGAGGTGGTGACCCCACCTGCCTCGAAGTCAGGATCCTCCAGCACCGAACGCAGGAATGGGATGTTGGTGGCGACGCCGCGCACTCGGAACTCGGCGAGTGCCCGCTTGGCGCGAGCGATGGCCATGGGCAGGTCCTTGCCACGGGCCGTCAGTTTCACAAGCAACGAATCGAAGTGGGGGCTGATTTCCACGCCCGTACCGGTAGTACCCCCATCGAGCCTGATACCGGCGCCAGATGCGGATCGATAGGCCTGGATCGTCCCAGTGTCGGGGCGGAAAGAGTTCAGTGGGTCCTCAGTGGTGATGCGGCACTGCAGCGCCGCGCCGCGAATCTGCAACTCGCTCTGCCGGATCCCGATTTCCTCCAACGTCTCACCCGAGGCGATTCGCATCTGGGCCTGCACCAGATCCACATCGGTGATTTCCTCCGTGACGGTGTGCTCCACCTGGATGCGCGGATTCATCTCGATGAATACGTGCTGCCCGGCGCGCTCGCCCTCTGTTTCCACGAGGAATTCCACCGTGCCTGCACAGGTGTAGTTGATCGCACGAGCGAACTTCACAGCATCCGCCGTGAGCGCTTCGCGCATCTCAGGTGTGATGTTGGGAGCCGGGGCGAGCTCCACCACTTTCTGGTGGCGGCGCTGGATGGAGCAGTCACGCTCAAACAGGTGCACGGTGTCGCCCGTTGCGTCGGCGAGGATCTGCACTTCGATGTGCCGCGGGGCAGCAACTGCCTGTTCGACGAACACCGTCGGGTCCCCGAAGGCACCCTCCGCTTCCCGCATTGCGGCACCCAGTTCGTCCTTGAATCGCGCGGGATCATCGACGCGCCTCATGCCTCGTCCGCCGCCACCAGCAACTGCCTTGATGAAGACGGGGAAGCCCACCTTTTGTGCCCCCGCTGCCAGTTCCTCGACATCCACCGATGGCGCTGTGGAAGCGAGAGTCGGAACGCCCGCTTTGCGCGCCTGCTCCAGTGCGCTCACTTTGTTGCCGGCCATCTCCAGCACCTGCGAGGACGGACCGATGAAGGTGATGCCCGCTTCGGCGCAGGCTGCGGCGAGATCTGGGTTCTCGGAGAGGAAGCCGTATCCCGGATAGACGGCGTCAGCGCCGGACTCCCGGGCCACCCGAATGATCTCTTCGATATTGAGGTAGGCCCGCACCGGATGACCCTCAGTGCCAATGAGGTAGGACTCGCTGGCCTTGATGCGGTGGTCCGCGTTGCGGTCTTCGTAGGGGAATACAGCGACTGTCTTGCACCCCAACTCGAATGCGGCGCGAAAGGCGCGGACGGCGATTTCGCCACGATTGGCTACAAGGACCTTGGAGAACATGTGGGACAGCGTAGCGAAACAGCCTCAGCAGGCTCATTCACATGCCCGCCGATGGGCACCTTCCTCTCCCACATCACTGCGTGCATGCAATGGGTGCATCCATAAGGGTGGGACGCAATGAACCACTGCATCGGCATAGTGAAAACCCTCGACGCGAAGGCCGTGTCCGAGAGCAAGGAGACACAACGATGATCAGCACCACCGACATTGATCGCCTGCTGAATGGCAAGGCCACCGTATATGACAAGGACGGCGACAAGGTTGGCTCGTTGAGCCAGATCTACCTCGACGACGCCACGGGTGAACCCTCGTGGGCAACGGTGAACACCGGTCTCTTCGGTATGTCGGAGAGCTTCGTGCCACTGGAGGGTGCTGCCGCACGCGGGGAGGATCTGCACATCGGCTACACCAAGGACCAGATCAAGGATGCGCCCAGCATCGACGAGGATCACCACCTTGAGCCGGCCGAAGAAGATCGCCTCTACGAGTACTACGCGATGCAGGGCAACGGCCGCCCGACCGCAGACGTTCACGACGAAGCGTCCGTGGGTCACGACACGGGTCGCGTGGGAGGTGACACCGCGCACCTGGGACGCGAAGACGCTCGCGTCGACGCACAGGGTGATGCTTCCATGATCCGCTCCGAGGAACGCCTCAACGTCGGCGTGGAGTCACAGGAGCACAAGGTACGTCTGCGGAAGTACACGGTCACCGAAAATGTGACCAAGACGGTGCCAGTCACCCACGAAGAGGTCGTCGTTGAACGCGTCCCGCTGGGTGAGGATGCCCGCCCCGGCCGCATTGATGATGATGGCGACGTTGCGGAAATGACCGTCCGCGATGAGCGCGCAGTCGTGGACAAGGAAACCGTGGCCATGGAAGAGGTCCGGCTCGGAAAGGAAAGCCACACCGAGCAGGAGCAGGTGAGCGGCGAGATTCGCAAGGAGCGGATTGAAACCGAGGGCGACGCAGCGAGCGGTCACGACGACAAGGGCCAGTTCAATCGCTGAATGGTGTGAATAAAAATTTGCCAGCACGACGGCCCGGCCCCAAGGGGGTCGGGCCGTCGTGCTGCTTCGTCACAGAACACGAAAGACGATCACACCATCGACGTGATGACCCAGCAGTCGAGGCATAGTTGAACACCTCGCGGCGCCAGCTGCGACAAGAACGCAGGAGGACGAGAATGAGCGAGAATCACACGGACCTTGATGATGCCTCGGCTGAAGATCTTGAACACAAGCAAGAGGTCGAGGAACGCCAGGGAAAAATCGAGGATCGCAAAGAAGAGCTTGCCTCTGAGGATGACGTCGCCGACGAAGACCTCTGACGATTCAGGCGAGAAGTGAAAGCAGTGGGCCCTGGAAGAAGTAGAGCACGAACATCGCTGCCACCACCCACATCAGTGAGTGCACTTCACGAAAACGCCCGCTGACTGCCCGAATGAAGACAAAGGCCAGGAAGCCCACGCCAATACCCGTGGTGATGGAGTAGCTGAAGGGCATGAGCACCATGGTCAGGAACGCCGGGATTCCCAGGGAGGCATCCGTCCAGTCAATGTCCGTCACCTGCGAGATCATCAGGAATCCCACAAAAACCAGCACGGGTGATGCGGCCTCTGACGGCACCATGTTGATGATCGGAGACAGGAGGATGGCCACCAGGAAGGCCACGCCCGTCACCACGGACGCAAGCCCGGTGCGCGCGCCCTCTCCCACCCCTGCCGTGGATTCGACATAGCAGGTGTTGGAGGAGACGGAACCCAGGCCACCCGCCACTGCTCCGAGCGAATCCACCATCAGGATGGCCGTCGTGCGGGGAGGCATACCGTGTGAATCAAGAAGGTTCGCTTCGCTGCCCACCGCCACAACCGTGCCCATGGTGTCGAAGAAGTCTGCCAGCAGGAGTGAGAAGACCAGCACGGCCAAAGTGATGAACCGCACCAGGGAGAAGCTGCCCTCCGGGAAGAAGGCGCCCACCATGTCGATCCGGCCGAACAGGCTCAGATCCGGCAGCCCGAACGAACCCAACTGTGGAACGTTGAGCGCCCAGCCCGTGGGATTGTCGGGGCCCACGTTGGGTCCGATCTTTCCGATCGCCTCAACGACGATGGCGAGAACTGTGGCCACAACAATGGAAATGAGCATCGCGCCCTTGACCTTGCGGACATGGAGCGCAATCAGAAGGAACAGTCCGATGACGAAGATCAGGATTGGCCAGCCTGCCAGCGATCCGCCAACTCCCAACTCCACTGGCGGAGCGCCTGCGGGCTTGCGGATGACCCCGGCATTGATAAGACCCACAAAAGCTATGAACAGGCCGATGCCGACGCTGATGGCAGTGCGCAGAGTGCGCGGCACCGCCTTGAAAACCGCCGTGCGGAAGCCCGTCATCACGAGCAACGCGATGATGATTCCCTCCCAGACGACGAGCCCCATGGCCTGGGGCCACGTCATCTGCGGTGCCAGAACGTAGGCCACCAGCGCATTCAGGCCGAGTCCGGTGGCCAGTCCCATGGGAAAGCGTCCGATGACACCCATCAGGATTGTCATGACGCCCGCGATCAACGCGGTACCAGCCGCGACCATCCCGATGGAGGCGCCCACCGCAGCCGTGTCCACCTGAGTCATGGCTTCATCGAGGAACTTCGGCGCTCCGGAGATCAGAAGACCGCCCGAATCCGTGGCCGTCCCGATGATCAGAGGATTCAGCGCAATGATGTAGGCCATCGCGAAGAACGTGACAAGGCCGCCCCGTACCTCCTGGCCAACGGTGGAGCCTCGGCGGGTGATCTCAAAAAATCGATCCAGGGACGTCGAGGAAGAGGAAGAGGGAACGGATGGCTCGGGTCTTTTGGTTGCCCGGGGGGATTTAGTGACCACGGGCGTCATGGTATCGCCGGTCCTCACTCTGGTTTCACCCGGAGGCGTTCAGCGGACAATCTTCCTGCATGACCAATCCGTTCGCAGAGCAGCTCCGAATGATGGGTGAGACCCCAATGAAAGGAACTCATCATGAACCGCACCTGGAAGTCCATCTCTGCCTCGGCCGTCGCTGCACTGGTCGTCGCCGCACCCATGGCGCTGAGCACCTCTGCGGCCAGTGCCGACGACGCCGTGGACCAGAGCGTCATGCTGCGCCTCGATTCCATGAAGGGCTCCACCGCCACCGGCGATGCGACCCTCACACCCACCAGCGACGGTGGTCTTGTGGTCGAGGTCCGCGCCAAGGACATGGTTCCCAATGCCCCCCATGCCCAGCACATTCACGGCGACACCACTGGTGCGATGACGCACTGCCCGGCACCGTCGGCTGACAAGGATGGCAACGGCTTCATCAGCATCGAAGAAGGCTTCCCGGACTACGGTGACATCCACATCTCGTTGACCACCACGGGCGACACCACCAAGGCCAGTGGTCTTGCTGTCGACCGCATGCCCACGGCCGACGCACAGGGCAACCTGAGCTACACGCGGACCCTGACGGCCGCGGAGCTTCCCGAAGGCACTCTTGAGAACCTCGCCAACCTGCACATCGTGCAGCACGGAGTCGACGCGAACGACAACGGCAAATACGACATGGAAGGTCTGGGTGAATCCACCTTCGCCAAGTCGCTCGGCGTCGATGGCATCCCGGCAGAGGCCACCGATTCCGCCACGTGCGGCATGATCATGCCCACAGGAGCCGTTGAGACCGGTGGTGAGGCACCCACAGCGGTCAATGGCGGACTCCTTGCAGCGGGCGGTGTGCTCGCGGTCGGCGGTGCAGCCGCCGTCATCAGCCGTCGTCGCTCCGTCACCGGACGCTGAGAGACGATCATGACCAGCACCGGTTCACCGCTGCAGTGGCGGGTGCTGATCGGGGGGATCACAGGGTTGGTCGGGGTAGGCGTCATCGGCGCCGCCCTGGCCTTCCCTGCCATCGTCACCCCGGAGGCGCTGCCAGCACAGGAGCAGGTGACGACACCCAGCGCAACGTCGAGCACCACACCCTCCCGCGTTCCCACGCCGCCACCCTCAGCATCAGTACTCCCCAGCGCATCCGCCAGCCCGTCAACACCGATGACGCCCACATCAGTCACACCCGCCGTGGAGGAACTCGAGGAATCGGCCCCCACGAAAGTGCGGATCCCGTCCTTGGGCGTCGATGCGTCGACGGTCACGCTCGGGCTCAATGGCAACGAGATGGAAACTCCGGATGATCCGGACCAAGTGGGTTGGTTCACCGGGGCACACACTCCGGGGGCTCCCGGCCGTGCAGTACTGGCTGGCCATCTGACCTGGAACGGCCGGAACACCGTTTTCGCAGGCCTGCCTGATGTCGCCGTCGGCGCCGTCGTGGAGGTGGACAGGGAGGACGGCACCACCGCCAGGTTCGAAATAACGCGCGTTTCGACATTCAAAAAGGACCAGTTTCCCACCAACGACGTATACGCTTCGACTGAGGAGCCGTCCTTGGTTCTCATCACCTGTGGCGGTGAATACAGCAGTTCCGAGCACTACTACGACTCCAACGTCATCGCCTTCGCCACCGCTCTGGAATAGGAGCGGGGAAGGACGTGGACCCCGCACATGAGCAAGGACGAGCAACGCCCCCCGCCCCGCAGAGTTGTCGATCCGGGCGTCGACGAATTGTTGGTCGAAATATTCTCCCGGGTCCAGAGCAACAGTGGCAGCGACAGTGAGCAAGCCTTCGCTGAGTTGTACGACATCACCAGCGCGCGCCTTCACGGCCTGGTGCTCAGCGTCGTACGTGCTCCAGACATTGCGGCCGAGATCACGCAGGAGGTGTACGTGGAGGTCTGGAAGCAGGCCGCGCGATGGTCGCCCGAGAAGGGCAGTGTCAAAGCGTGGATGCACACGATCGCCCACCGCAGAGCTGTGGACCGCGTGCGTTCCGTCCAGAAGGAGTCAGAGAGGGAGGCGCGCTGGGCCGGGACAGCCCGTGACAGCGAACCCGACCACACGTGGGAAGGCGTGGAGGCCAAGCTGGAGGTGGAAGGCGTCAGATCGGCTCTCGACAAGTTGTCGCAAGTACAAAAAGAGGCAGTGTCGCTGGCGTACTACGGTGGATACAGTCACCGCGAGGTGGCTGAGAAACTGGGCCTGCCTCTGGGAACAGTCAAGACCCGCATCCGGGACGGATTGCTGGGACTACGCAACGTGATGGGAGTACGGACATGAGTGAAATTCACTCCTTGGTCGGTCCTTTCATCACCGATGCCCTCGAAGATGACGAACGAGACTCCTTCGAACTGCATCTGAAAAGCTGCATGTCCTGCCGGATGGAAGTTCTCGACCTGCAGGAAACGATGTCCGAGATATCTGCCCTGAGCGCAACTCCACCCCCGCCGGCTCTGCGTGCGTCCATTCTTGGCGCCATTGCAGAGACACCCATGGAGCCCGTCGCCGAGCCCACGATCGGAGGGGAACCGCAGCATGGCGTCGAGGCCACAGCCGACGCAAAGACGCCATCCAACGTCATCACACCGGACTTCACCCGCAATGCCCGCCCCATCACCACATGGCTGGCCGCGGCTGCAGCAGTCGTCGCGGTTGCCCTCGGCGGTGTGACGGTCCTGCAGCAGTCGGAACTCCAGACATTCGAGGCAGCGAACGCACAACGAGTGGAATTGCTTGCCTCCCCGGATCTTCAGGTGGCCCGGACCGCGCTCGCCGACGGGACAGACCTGACGTATCTGGTGTCACAGGCACGAGGCGAAGCCCTCATCTCCACCACAGGTTTGCCCGCACCCGGGGATGACCGCTCGTGGCAGGTGTGGGTGGTCCAGGACGGCACTCCCCGCTCCGTCGCCGTACTTGACGAGGGGGGGCAACTGCAGGTGTCCGTGGCTGACGTGTCCGGGGGGCAGGCGATGGCAATCACCAACGAGCCACAGGGCGGATCGCCGGAACCCACCGGTGATCTTCAAGCTGCCGTTGAGCTGGCGGTGACCTGAGGTCAGCTTCTCTCCACAGCCTCTGGGGTAGGCCGATTTCTGACCCTGACCAGAGGTAGATTCCCCATGGACGAAAGGGACTTACATTCTCATGCACATCGGTAAATTGACGGCACTGACGGCCATCTCCATCGCGGCGCTGCTGAGCGTGTCAGCCTGCACCGACCCCGGAGCCAATGTTCCAGCGCCCGGCCAGGGCACCGGCGCCGCGAACGCCAGCCAGCCGGGGACCACCAGTTCGCCCATGGGCGAACCCAGTCTGGGTGTGGTGGAAACCACGGCGCCCGCAGGCGGCGCAGTTGCACGGATCGGTGACGAGGAGGAAATCGTGAACCAGGTGGCGTGCACCGTTTTGAACGGGCAGTGGACCATGAGTGGCGGCGACGACGAGGGCGCGAAGGTCGCGGTGAACGCCACAGAGGATCGCGTCACAGTGCAATCCGCCAGCGTCGTTCTCAGCAACGGGATCGTCGCGAGCGTCTCCGGGGACACCGGCAGCGCGACCATCGCGTGGGACAAAGAGACATTCACCATCACCGGCAATGCTCCCGTGATGAACCTCAACAATCCCGCGGAGCCGGGCGACGAACTCCCCGAATCGGAATTCGTCATCACAGCAACCTGTCAGAGCTGAGGGTCGTCCACTCCAGCCGGAGAGAAGAGCTCAGTCAAAAAGGCTCTCATCGATACTGAGTGTGTCGAAGGCCGGCTTCGGAAGCGCATGTTCATGCTCAACGGCTGGAACATCGGAATGTCCCCCGCAACCATGGTCCAGGCTCACAACCTGCCCGTCGGAGGGTGAGAACTTGTTTGTGCAGGCACCAAAGAGGGTGCCCAAGGATCCGCGCAGTGCGACAAAATAGCCGCACGAGTGACAGGGTCCCGGCGCCTGCCGGGAGACTTCATTCTCAGGGCCCTGCGGCCCCTCCAACCATCTGAGAGCGGCGTCGTCACGTCCCCAGCGGGACAGCACTCTTTCGCGCCCCAGCCCCAGTTCCCAGACCGTGGAGCGCAACTGCGCCCAGTCTGCTGGATCAGCATCGGCGGGCAGATCACCCGTGGAGAACCCCGGCTCAAGGCGGGGGTCGTCATCAGCGGTGGGCATGAGCGTTCCCGCGACAATGTCGCCAGCACCAATGCGGTCCTCCCAGGGGACCCATGGCGGCGCCAGCAGCGCACCCACCATGGGCAGGAGAACCACCTCGTTCACGGTGCAGATCTTGGCCCTCGCTGCCCGCACGATGGTGACGCTCCAGCGCCATTCCGCATACCCGGGCAGGTTGCAGCCGAAAGAGTGCGTTACGACACGCTCGCCCTCCTCCGCCGCCACACCTAGATGTTCTCCCACTGCATCCGGCCAGGATTGCTCCTCGGCTGCGGACCGGGCCAGGTCGACGGCCGCCGCAGCGGTGGCGTCAAGTTTGGGGGTAGCCATCACAACTCCAGTTCGTCAGCGACGCGGCGCAACAGGAGCGCCACGTTGGTTGCCGTCTTCTCATCGGGATGACGGTTGCGGCGATAGCCGTTGCCCAGGCCGTCGAGCAGGTTGATGAGATCCTCCACGATCGGCGCCAGCTGCTCTGGCTTCTTGCGAAGGTTCTTCGACAGCGACGGAGGCGCTTCGAGCAACGTCAGCGACAAGGCCTGCTCACCCCGGCGCCCATCCATCACCCCGAACTCGACCCGTTGGCCGGTCTTGAGTGCTGTCACACCGGTGGGCAACACGGATGAACGCACGAAGACGTCGCCGCCGTCGTCCTTGGTGATGAAACCGAAGCCCTTGTCAGCGTCGTAGAAGCGCACTTTTCCGGTGGGCACGGCAGACCTCACTATCAATGTCTCGAAACAGGAACTTTCAGTCTATCGTCTCGCGTTCGCAGCAATGAGCACTCATCGGGTCTGGTGCGCCGCCACATGCCGGAAGTAGTCCGCGTAATGGAGCTTCGAGGCCGCCGCCTCGTCGATGATGATGAAGGCCCGACGGTGGAACTGCAGAATGGATGCCGGACACATCGCAGAGACAGGTCCCTCAATCATTGCAGCCATGACGTCGGCCTTCTGTTCCCCTGATGCCACCAGAACGACGTTGTGGGCATCCATGATGGTGCCGAGCCCCTGGGTCACGCAGTGCGTGGGCACAGCCTCCGCGTCGTCAAAGAACCGGGCGTTGTCCTCTCGGGTCTGCTGGGTGAGCGTCTTGACCCGTGTTCGCGAGGCAAACGACGAAGTGGGTTCGTTGAAGCCGATGTGGCCATTGCTGCCGATGCCAAGGATCTGAACGTCCACGCCACCAGCTTCACGCATGGCGTGCTCGTACTCCTGCGCGGCGGCTTCAAGATCTGCCGCAAACCCGTTGGGAACCCTCACACGCCTCGCGTCCATCCCCAACGGCTTGACCACGATCCGGTCAATCGTCTGGCGATAGCTCAGCGGGTGCTGCGGGTCCAGACCCACGTATTCATCCAGCGCGAATCCCAGCGCATGGGCAAAATTCACATCGCCGGCCGCTGCGCGGCGCTCCAGCTCCGCGTAGAGGTTGAGCGGAGAGCTTCCCGTGGCCAGACCCAGAACGGGGGTGCTCTTCCCACCCAACTGCGCAATGACACGATCGGCAGCGACTGCACCAACTTGGTGCTCATCCGGGCAGATGACAACTTCCATCTCAGACTCCTCAAATCACTGGAACGGGGTTGGCCCCAGACGGGCGGACGGTCCAGATTGTCCTTGGAACATATCGCGACAGAGCCGAAGACCATCTCTCCACAGCCCCGTTCAGGAGATAGTGAGCATCCCCTCTGAGCACTACTGATCCCCACGTGTCGGGCCACCCTCCAACCGGATTGTGATCCCCCCGTTAGGATCGGCCCATGGCTTCCTGGACCGACGGCGCGGCATACGCCCCGATCGAGCGACCTGACGGTTTTGCCACTCCAGAGGTGGAACCTCTGGAACACGTCCCCAAATCTGTTGCCGCCACTCCTGGGCCGGTGCCCCCGCCTCACCAATTTCAGCAGGACACCCCCGTGGCTCCTCTGGCTCACGCGCGGACCTCACCCCCGCCCCGGCGCAATCCATCGGAGCCTTTTCTGGTGAGCGGCGGGCTCATGACGACGGCGTCCTCCATGGGACACCACGCTCTTCGGGATCCCCACACCCCCTTCCACACCCGCGACGAGGTGGTCTCCGCACAGAATGTGGGCCTGTTGCCACCGCCCACCGGGCAGCCGCTCGCCCTTGGCATGGATACTCCTTTCAGCCCTCACCACCCCGGGCTGGATTCACTCATGTCCTCGGGCACAGCGCGTCCCGGTCCCTCCGGAGACAGGTCCGCGTCGGAGATGTCGACGCAACGGACGCTGGTCTTTCTCGCGACCGCCTGCTGTCTGCTTGGCTTCACCATCGGCGCCGCGGCCCCCTACATGCTCATCGCCGCAGGATCGCTCGCTCTGCGTGCCAGATTCCTCACCGGCCGGGCCGGACTCTGGGCCATCGGAACGGGGTTCGCTCTGATCATGACCGGGTTCATAGTTCCCCCGGGGATCGAAGTCCTCCTGGGAAGACTGGCTTCTCTGACCTTCGGCATCTGGTTCATCTCGTCGGTGATGGGTGGCTCCCGGGGACGTCCCTAATCCGCAGTTGTCCCGACCGGCACAGTTGATTCCTCCATCTGCCCCAGGTCGAGGATCACCTCGCCCGTCAGAGCCGCCATGTCGGCCAGGGCAGCGGGCCAGACATTCTCCGGGAGTGCATCGAGTGGCCACCACCGATGCCCCTGCAGTCTCAGTTGCTCCCCTGCCGTCAGTGCTGCCGGTTTCACCTCGAAGCGTTCCACCTCGACGCGGAAAAACCACTCCCTCTGTACGCGCACACGATCCGAATAGCCGTGGGTGACGCTCCGCACGGCAACTGGTCCGATCAAGGATTCCTGCGGGAGGTGCAGTCCGGTTTCTTCGTGCAACTCACGTACGGCCGCAGCAATGGGCGTCTCGCCCGCATCGATGCCACCGCCCGGTGTGACCCACCACGATGAACCCGGAACCCCTGGATCAGAATCTGCAAGCAACAAGACAGTTGCGCCACTGGTGCAGATGACACGCGCACCGGTTCGCCAGGCCCACTCCCTTTCCATCAGGTACGCGCTCGCTCATGGGCGATGGTGTCATCCACCAGCGCCCGCCAGGTGCGGACCAGCCCCACATCGACGTAGGCCCTGAACGATCCACCGGGACGCGCTGGCGAGCCAATGTGGAAGGCCCGCACTCCCACGCGGACCAGCCACGGTACGTGCTCCGCCTTCAATCCTCCGCCCGCCATGATCATCCGCGCGGCCCCCTCCTGTCGCTGGGCCAAACTGATGAGGTCGTCGAGCCCGTGCTCTACTCCCCGCACCGACCCGGCAGTGAGGACCTGATCCAGACGTGGCAGCCCCAGGAGGGTGTTCCACGCGACGTCCTGGTCCAGGCAGTGGTCAATGGCGCGGTGAAATGTCCAGGGCCACTCGCCAGAACTCAGCAATTCGGTCATCACTTCAACATCGACGCCTGCATGACCGTTGAGAAAGCCGAGCACCACTCCGTCGGCCCCCGCATCCAGATAGCTGCCGATGAGACCCTTGAGGCGCCCCACCTCTCCCCCATCGGTGCCGAACCCGGGCCGCAGCCTCACCATGGGCCTGATCTGGATGGATGTGGCCCTGCGGACCTTGTCAACCAGTGCTGGCTCAGGCGAGAGACCACCCTCGTCCATGGAGCCCACCAACTCGATGCGGTCCGCACCGCCCTCTTCCGCCCGCTCCGCGTCGGCTGCGTGCAGCGCAATGACTTCCAGCATGCTCATGGACCCATCCTGCCAAGGAAAGCCGCGGGGAGTTGACCAGACACACTGCAAGGGCTGGGTGCAACGACGTATGGCTGCTTGGCGGCACGCGGTTGCGGCGTGTCCGGCAGTGGGAAACGCGGAGCTCTCGGACAGGCAACAGGGCGGCCCGGAGAACCGGACCGCCCTGTTGTGAGCTTGTGCTGGAAGTGTGGCGTGGGGCTCAGAAGCCCATGCCACCCATTCCACCCATTTCATCTCCGCCGCCGCCCATCGCGGGAGCCTTTTCGGGCTTGTCCGCGATGACCGCTTCGGTGGTGAGGAACAGGGCTGCGATGGATGCAGCGTTCTGCAGAGCAGAGCGCGTCACCTTGGCGGGGTCGATGATGCCTGCGGCAACCATGTCGACGTATTCACCGGTGGCCGCGTTGAGGCCCTGACCGGCTTCGAGGTGCGACACCTTCTCCACCACGACGCCACCCTCGAGGCCTGCGTTGAAGGCGATCTGGCGCAGCGGAGCAGAGGCCGCGGTCAGCACGATGGCTGCGCCCACTGCTTCGTCGCCCGTGAGGTGATCGAGCGTGACAGCCTTGGAAGCCTGCAGCAGCGCGACGCCACCTCCGGGGACAATGCCCTCTTCGATGGCAGCCTTCGCGTTGCGGACAGCGTCCTCAATGCGGTGCTTGCGCTCCTTGAGCTCCACCTCGGTTGCGGCACCCACCTTGATGACTGCCACGCCTCCGGCCAGCTTGGCCAGACGCTCCTGCAGCTTCTCACGGTCGTAGTCGGAATCCGAGTTCTCGATCTCGCGACGGATCTGGGCCACACGGCCGTCGATCTGGGCGCGTTCGCCCGCGCCCTCGATGATGGTGCATTCATCCTTGGTGACGAGCACGGAGCGTGCGCGGCCGAGCATGTCGAGGGTGACGGTGTCCAGGGACAGACCAACCTCTTCGCTGATGACCTGACCATTGGTGAGGATGGCGATGTCGTTCAGCATGGCCTTGCGACGGTCTCCGAAGCCCGGTGCCTTGACGGCGACGGACTTGAAGGTGCCACGGATCTTGTTGACGATCAGGCCGGCGAGGGCTTCGCCGTCGACGTCCTCGGAGAGGACCAGCAGCGGCTTGCCGGACTGCATGACCTTTTCCAGCACGGGCAGGATGTCCTTCAGTGAGGAAATCTTGCTGCTCGCGATGAGGATGTAGGGATCATCGAGCGTGGCTTCCATGCGCTCGGTGTCGGTGACGAAGTAGGGCGAAATGTAGCCCTTGTCGAAACGCATGCCCTCGGTCAGCTCGAGGTCCAGCCCGAAGGTGTTGGACTCCTCGACGGTGATGACGCCTTCCTTGCCCACCTTGTCCATCGCCTGGGCGATGATGTCGCCGACGGTGGAGTCAGCTGCCGAAATCGAGGCAGTTGCAGCAACCTGCTCCTGGGTCTCGACGTCGATGGCCATCTTTGCGAGCTCCGCGACGATCGCCTCAACAGCGACCTCGATGCCCTTCTTGATGCCCATCGGGTTGGCCCCGGCGGTCACGTTGCGCAGGCCCTCGCGGACCATTGCCTGTGCCACGACGGTGGCGGTGGTGGTGCCGTCGCCCGCGACGTCGTCAGTCTTCTTGGCGACTTCCTTGACGAGTTCTGCACCGATGCGCTCGTAGGGATCCTCGAGCTCGATCTCCTTGGCGATGGAGACGCCGTCGTTCGTGATCGTGGGTGCGCCCCACTTCTTCTCCAGGACGACGTTGCGGCCCTTGGGGCCGAGGGTGACCTTCACCGCGTCAGCGAGCGTGTTCATGCCGCGCTCGAGTCCGCGGCGGGCCTCTTCGTTGAATTCAATGAGCTTTGCCATGGTGTTTCGGGAGTCCTCCCGTCCTGTGGGACCTGGATCGGTCCCGTGGTGGTCAAAATATGTGACGGAAATCACGATGCCCGCGACGGACGGCCATGGGGCCTCACCGAGTTTCCGGTGGCACTCGAGCTTGCCGAGTGCCAACACCATTATTAGCACTCACCCCAAGAGAGTGCAAAGGAAAACCTCTACCGGTGAGGTTCTGAGCATGGTGAAATGGCGTCATGCATGTGCACCGCACCCTGAGAAACGTGGCCAACGTCATCAATCTGTCCACACCGCTGGGGCTGGGCGTTGCCGCTCTGGGTGGTGCTCGCATGCGGGTGGTGAAAGGGCTCATCGTGGCCGAAGAGGTTCGACTGCCAGTTCTCAGGGCCTCCGCGATGACCGTCGGCAGCGTCGTGCTCGTGCCCTGCCGGAGCCTCAACGATGTGGCGACGCGTATCCCGGGACTGCTGGAACATGAGGACCATCATGCCTACCAGTGGGCCTACTGCTTTGGACTGCCCTTCATCCCCCTGTACGCGGCGGCGTCCGGCTGGTCATGGCTCTGCACGGGTGACCGGGCCACGGCCAATCACTTCGAGTGCCAGGCGGGCCTGGAACTCGGGGGCTATCGGCGAGGGGTCAGGCGATCCCCTCGCGCGGGCATGAAGGCATTGGTGAGGTCGTTCAGCGGCGCAGTCGCTCGGCGGAGCGGGCGGCCTGCCGCTGCGAACGGAGCCGACGCAGACGCTTGACCAGTAGCGGTTTGGCTTCCACCGCTGCTGCCACGTCGATCAGCATGTTCAGCCGCTGGTAATACCGGGTGGCAGAGATTCCGAAGCGTTCCATGATCGCCTGTTCCCGTGGGACGGTGGAGGTGAACCAGTTCTCCTCGAAGTCCAGGATGGCACGGTCCTCATCCGTGAGGACAGAGTGATCGAAGGATGCGGCGTTGGACATGGAGGACATTCTACGCCCGAAAACCACATCAATGTCATTCCCCACGGATGGCCCAATCCCCGTCAGTATTGTCCCTGAACGCCCAAACACGGTTGACTGGCTTCCATGTCCGTCAGTGCCAGCGCCCCCTTCTCCCGGGATCTCTTGTGCTGAGGATCCACGGTGCGCGACAGTCCTACGCCTGGGGGACCAGACATTCCATCCCGGCCATTCTGCGCGAGGCCCCGGACGAGCAGCCGTTCGCGGAGTACTGGCTGGGGGCACACCCACTCGGCGACGCGATCATCGACGGTGGCGGACACCTGTCTGAGCTGCTGAGCGCACAGCCTGAACTGCTGGGGGAGGCCACTGTGCAGTCCTTCGACGGTCACATGCCGTTCCTCATGAAGGTCCTCTCAGCAGGGTCTCCGCTGAGCCTGCAGGCGCATCCCTCCCGTGAACAGGCAGAGCACGGCTACGCCCAGGAATCGCTCAGGGGCATCCCGCTGTCCTCCCCCGAGCGTTCATTCAAGGACGACTGGCCCAAACCCGAAGCCATCATTGCGTTGGAACCATTCGAAGGGCTGGTCGGTTTTCGGGATCCCATCCGAAGCGCTGAATTGTTCGAGGCTCTCGGCGTCGGCGAAGAACTGGCCTCGGTCATAGGTCCCCTGCGGGACCGCACCACCACACCTGCCCTGCAGGAAGTCTTCCTCGATGTTCTGTCTCTGGGTGAGCGCAGGTACCTTGTCGACGAAGTGCTGGGTGCAGCAATGCGCCATCTCGAGGCCCCTGGCGAGGTGGGCCTCTTCGCCCGCACCGCGGTCGAACTCGACGAGCACTTCCCCGGTGATCCCAGCATTCTCGCCGCACTACTGCTCAATCGCTTCATCCTGCAGCCCGGAGAAGCCCTGACCCTCGGTGCCGGAGTCATGCACGCATATCTGCGCGGGACCGGCGTGGAGGTGATGGCGAACTCAGACAACGTGCTGCGGGGCGGCCTCACGAAAAAGCACATCGACGTTGATGCCCTGCTGCAGGTGGTGCGGTTCGAACCCACCGAGGTCCACACCGTCCTGGCGGAGGGGACCGACGGCATCTACTGCTACCCCACCACCGTTGAGGAGTTCGAGGTGTGGCTCTTGCAACCCGTCAGTACCCGGGTTGTCGATCTGCCCCGCAGCGATTCGGCGCGGATCTGTCTCGCCACATCGGGTTCTTTCACTCTGGAGAGCGACGACGCCACCATCGCTGTCGAGCAGGGCCAGGCCGTTTTCGTCGGCGCTGGCGAGAACGTGCACGTTTCCGGTCACGGGAAGATGTTTCTGGCTGCGTCCGGCGCCTGATCACGCTCCCACATTGCCCTTTGCCCGCAGTGTTGTGCACAATGATGTCCATCGCCTCTGTAGCTCAGCGGTAGAGCACTCGCCTTGTAAGCGAGCGGTCGAGGGTTCGACTCCCTCCGGAGGCTCCATGCCTGTCCCTGTGATGGGTGGGGGCGGCTTGGCCGTCATCCCACCCGTAGGCGAAGATGGACTCCGTGAACTTCGAACCCAGCAAGTGGACCCGCATCGTCACAGCCGACCCTGGCCACTCGCGTCGCTACATCGAACGCTTCGAGATGATGGCTGCTGCTGGGCATGACCTTCTCGGCGAGACGCGAACGGTTGACGCCATGGTCCCCCGCAACGCCCGCATTCTTGACGCCGGCTGCGGTCCCGGCCGCCACGGCGGACGGCTGGAAGCGCTCGGCCACACCGTCGTTGGCGTCGACGGCGACCCCGAACTCATCGAAGCGGCCCAGTCGGCGCATCCGGAGGCCACGTGGGTGGTGAGCGACCTCGCCGAGCTTGATCTGGCCGCCCGCGGTATCGAGGCAGACTTCGATGCGATCCTCTGCGCCGGGAATGTCATGGGCTTCCTCGCGCCCAGCACGCGCGTGGGCGTCCTTGACCGATTCCGCGGGCACCTCAAGGACGACGGCCGGGCCATCATTGGTTTCGGCGCCGGGCGTGGCTACGAGTTCGACGATTTCTTCAGCGACGTCGCCTCCGCCGGCCTCGCTGTGGAACTGGCGCTGTCCACGTGGGACCTGCGTCCCTTCACCCCCGGCGACGGCTTCCTCGTGGCAATCTGCGTGCCGGCCTGAGCCACACGGCTCAGCCGTCCTGGTTGACCTTCGGCTTCTTGCGCAGGAACGTGGTGGCGATGATGACGACAACGAGTCCGATGGCCACATAGCCGGCGAACCGGGCGTAGATGTCAAGGACAGCCACAGCCGGCTCTCCCAGGCGCCATCCGAGCGCGAAGAAACCGATGAGCCACGCCGTGCTGGCGATGTAGTCGTAGATCAGGAAACGCTTGAGGCTCATGTTGGTGGCACCTGAAAGCACGAACACCACCTGCATGAGCGGCAGGGGAATGGGAACATAGGCCACCAGGAACCCAATGGGTCCCAGCTTCTTCGCCCAGCGCTCAGCGCGCGCATATCCACGGGCGGCCCGCTTGCTGCGCCCCGCCCACACCTCGATCATTCCGCGGCCCCACAGCTTTCCGGCCCACCAGTAGATCCAGTCGAACTTGAGGCTCAGCAGCGACGCCACCACCAACACGAGCGGCCAGTGGCCCATCTCCCCCACGCTCGCGATGGCACCGCTCGCGGTCACTGCCGTGCGGCCCCCGGTGATCATGGCGAGGATGTCCGGCGCGACGGCGAGCAGCCAGGCCCTCGTCGGAATGAGTATCAGGCTGAAAACGCCCACCACACCGAACCAGGCCAGGCAGGCGATGTCAGAGCGGCCGGGCTCCTTCTTCCAAGGCATGCCCTCGGCTTCCCACCACTGCTGCTCATCTTCCTGGGATTCCGGCGCCGCGACGCCCGGTTCTTCGGGAATGGGCTGATCGGTTTCGGCAGGCACCCCTGAAGGGTACGTGAGGGATGGCGCGTCATCGACGTGCGACTTCAACGACCTTAACGATTCGGTCACAAAGTCCTGCCCCACCGTGCCCCTCCGGGGGTACCACGGTGTAACCTGCCAATCAGGAGGCTGACAGCTTCCATCCACTCGGATCGTCGGGCACGTACCTGCCCGTGGAAAGGACATCCTGCATGGCCACCGTTAGTTATCGTCAAGCGTCGCGCGTCTACCCCGGCTCGGATCGAGCAGCCGTTGAAAAACTGGACCTGGAAGTCGCCGATGGCGAATTCATGGTCCTCGTTGGGCCGTCCGGCTGTGGCAAGTCCACATCCCTGCGAATGTTGGCCGGCCTCGAAGAGGTCAACTCCGGCAACATTTTCATTGGTGACCGCGACGTCACCGACCTGCCTCCCAAGGATCGCGACATCGCGATGGTCTTCCAGAACTACGCCCTGTACCCCCACATGACCGTGGCGGACAACATGGGCTTTGCACTGAAGATGCAGAACGTACCCAAGGCAGATCGCCAGACCCGCGTGCAGGAAGCTGCCCGACTCCTGGGCCTCGAGGACTTCCTCAACCGCAAGCCAAAGGCTCTCTCCGGTGGCCAGCGCCAGCGCGTTGCCATGGGCCGCGCCATTGTGCGCCAGCCACAGGTGTTCCTGATGGACGAGCCGCTGTCCAACCTCGATGCAAAGCTTCGCGTTTCCACGCGCACCCAGATTGCTGCTCTGCAGCGCCGTCTCGGAGTCACCACCGTCTACGTGACGCACGACCAGACCGAGGCCATGACCATGGGTGACCGCGTCTGTGTGTTGAAGGACGGAATCCTGCAGCAGGTGGACGCACCGCTCGACCTGTACGACACCCCCGTCAACCTGTTCGTGGCCGGCTTCATCGGATCGCCCGCCATGAACCTGCTCGAGGGCGACATCGTCGACGGCGGCGTCCGCATCGGTGACTACACTGTTCCTGTACCGCGCGACATCCTGAGCAAGGCTGCCGGCGAGAAGCGACTCACCGTCGGCATCCGTCCCGAGAACATGGACGTCTCGGCGACTGGCGAGGGCATCGCGCTCGACGTGGCGCTCGTGGAGGAACTGGGTGCTGACTCCTACCTCTACGGCACGCTTGCCGGTCTTTCGGAGGATGAACTGGTGGATGCACAGCAGTTCATCGTCCGCATGGAAGCCCGCAAGGCCCCCCACAAGGGCGACGTGGTCCGACTCACGTCTTCAAACCCCAAGGGCGTCCACGTGTTCAGCAACGAATCGGGTCTGCGTCTCAACGACCTCTGATCCAGCAATATCTGCACGCGCCACCAGGGGCGTCCGCTTCGGCGGGCGCCCCTGGTGTTTTTCGTGCACTACGGTTGTGCGCATGGCTGAGCTCGGCAGGTGGACCAACGCGATCCGGACAGGTTTGGCAACCGACACTGCTCACGGTGCTGTGGTCCCGCCCATCCACATGTCCAGCAACTACACCTTCGAGGCTCCCGACCGTCCACGGGATTATGACTACTCGCGCTCCGGCAACCCCACCCGGGACCTGCTCAACGACGCGCTGGCAGGACTTGAGGGAGGCGCAGGCGCCACCAGCCTCGCCACCGGACTCGCGGGCTTCACACTGCTGGTCGAGGCACTGGTGCCCGCTGGCGGCCGGGTGGTCGTGCAGCACGACGCCTATGGCGGCACCTGGCGCCTGTTCAGCTTCCTCGCCGCCCAGGGTCGTCTCGCTGTGGACTTCGTGGACTTCAACGACCCCGTTGCCCTTCAGTCCGCCCTCGACAGGCAGCCCTCCCTGGTGATCGTGGAGACACCGTCGAATCCCCTGCTGCGCATCACCGACATTGAGGCCACCTCCAGGACCGCCCACGATGCCGGTGCCTTGTGTGTCGTGGACAACACCTTCTGCTCCCCCCTCCTGCAACAACCTCTGGATCTGGGTGCAGACCTGGTGCTGCACTCCACCACCAAGTTCATCAATGGGCATTCCGATGTGGTGGGTGGCGTCGTGGTGGCGAAGGATCCTGCCCTGCACGCCGATCTGCGTCTGTGGGCCAACGCCCTGGGACTCACCGGCGGCGCATTCGATTCCTATCTCACGCTTCGTGGGCTCCGCACACTGGATGCGCGGTTGCGGGTCCACGACGAGAACACCCGTGCCCTTCTCGAGGCGATAGTGGGGCATCCCGCTTTGTCAGCGTTGCACCACCCGGGGTTGGAGAGTCATCCGCAGCACGCACTGGCCGCCCGCCAACAGAGCGGTTTCGGGTCCATCCTCAGCATTGAACTGGCCGGAGGCTGGGACGCCGTGGGGCGCTTCCTGGATGGCCTGCAGATCTTCCACCTGGCCGAATCGCTGGGCGGCGTGGAGTCGCTGGTGGCCCATCCCGCCACGATGACCCATGCGGGAATGACCGACGCCGCGCGTACCGAGGCAGGAATCACCGCTGGGCTCCTTCGCCTCAGCGTGGGCATCGAAGGCAGGGATGACCTTGTCTCCGTTGTCGTGGAGGCCCTCGACCGGGCGCGATGAGCCCCGGGAGGGAAGCCGTATAGGGTGATCCCCATGCCCAGGTTCCTCGCCGCAAAGCCGGATGCAAACCTCATCCGACTGCCGTGGAACGTGCCGTTGGAGGATTGGCCGCCCCACACATTGGTGGCCCTCCCTCGCGGTATCTCCCGCCACGTTGTCCGCTTCATCCAGGTGGGCGATGACATCCTCGCCGCGAAGGAAATCCTTGAAGAGGTGGCGGTTCACGAGTATCGCCAACTGACTGAGTTGCGTCGGCTGGATGTGCCCTCGGTGGAACCCGTGGGCGTCGTGATGGGGCGGGTGGACAGCAATGGAGGCCCCCTGGACCCCATTCTGTTGACCCGCCACCTGCCGTTTTCCCTTCCGTACAGAGCGCTGTTCTACTCGGGCGTGAAGCTCGACACCGTCAACCGGCTTCTGGACGCGATGGTGGCGCTTTTCGCGCGACTCCACCTGACGGGCTTCTACTGGGGAGATGTGTCCCTGTCCAACATCTTGTTCCGGCGCGATGCCGGAGAGTTCGCTGCCTACCTCGTGGACGCCGAAACCGGGGAGATCCATGACGAACTCACCAAGGGTCAGCGCACCCACGACCTGCAGATCGCCCGTGTGAACCTTTTCGGCGAGTTCTGTGACCTGGAGGCCGGCGGCATGCTGGATGCATCGCTCGATCCTCAATGGCTCGTCGACACCATTGAGGAACGCTATGCGAACCTGTGGAGTGAGCTGACCGGCGCCGAGGAGTTCTCCGAGTCCGAGATGTATCGCCTGGAGGGACGCGTGCGACGATTGAACGCACTGGGCTTCGACGTGGCGGAGCTTGATGTCACCACCTCCGCGGACGGCAGCACCATTCGTATGCAACCCAAGGTGGTGGAGGCTGGGCACCATGCCCGCCGCCTCATGCGTCTGACTGGGCTGGATGCAGAGGAGCACCAGGCCCGCCGCTTGTTGAATGACATGGACACCTTCCGCACCAAGTTCCCGCAGAAGACCGCGGAGAGCGTCGTTGCCCACAAGTGGCTCATGGAGGTGTTCGAACCTGCTGTGACCCGCATCCCCGAGCATCTGGAGGACAAGCGCGAACCTGCCCAGTTCTTCCATGAGGTTCTGGACTACCGCTGGTACCAGTCGCAACGCGAGAACCGTGAGGTGTCCATCACCGACGCCGCGTCGGGCTACATCGCCGACGTCCTGGCCACCCTCCCCGACGAACACATGAGCAACGTCAATCCCGTCGGGCAGGAATTGCAGAACAAGTACGATCCAAGTCTTGGATTCCTCGACGACACCTATGAAGCGCCCTACGATCCATGGGAGGACGACGCATCGGATGAATCCGCGGCTCTGTCGCCGTTCGGCTTCGACATCCATGCCCTGCGCGCCCGTGCGGCTGAGCGTGACAGCCCGTAGGGATCGCACAATGGGCCCGAGCCTCTAGACTGCCTCTCGTGAGTCTCCATCTGTATGACACCGCGACGCGGGCACAGCGCCCCTTCGTACCGCTCGTCGACGGCAAGGTGTCCATCTACCACTGTGGACTCACGGTCCAGGCCTCCCCCCATGTCGGCCACATCCGCAAAGAGGTCGTCTTCGATGTCCTGCGCCGGTGGCTGGAACACCAGGGACTCGAGGTCACCGTCGTCGCCAACGTCACTGACATCGACGACAAGATCCTCGCCAAGTCTGCCGAGGCAGGCGTGCCATGGTGGGCCCACGCCTACCGTTTCGAGCGAGAACTCCACGACGCCTACGCATCGCTGGGCTGCATCCCTCCCACCTATGAGCCACGCGCCACGGGACACATCACTGAGATGGTGGAGTTGATGACGACGCTGGTGGACTCCGGGCATGCCTATGCCGCGGAGGACAACTCCGGCGATGTGTACTTCGACGTCCGGAACTGGGCTCGCTATGGGGAGCTCTCCGGGATGAAGCTAGACGAGATGGAGCCTGCCGCTGACGCCGATCCCCGTGGCAAACGCGATCCACGCGACTTTGCCCTGTGGAAGGGTCACAAGGTTGGCGAACCGCAGACTGCTTCGTGGCCCACTCCCTGGGGGCGCGGCCGCCCGGGATGGCACCTGGAATGCTCCGCCATGGCGGGCAAATATCTCGGCGACACCTTCGACATTCACGGGGGCGGCATTGATCTGCGGTTCCCCCACCACGAGAACGAACTTGCCCAATCGGCGGCGGCAGGCCGTGGTTTCGCCCGGTACTGGATGCACAACGCGTGGGTCACCATGGCTGGCGAGAAGATGAGCAAGTCCTTGGGCAACACAGCGCGAATCTCCGAAGTGACGTCGAAGCACGATCCCCGTGCAGTCCGCTATTTCCTGCTGGCGCCCCACTACCGATCCACCATCGAATTCTCGCCCTCGGATGAAGGGACCCGAGGATCCCTGGAAGAAGCGGAGAAGGCGATCGAGCGGATCGATTCGTTCCTTCGGCGCGCGCAGGAACACACCAAGGACCTCCACCCCGCAGCGGACCCGCTTTCCTTTCCGCAGTGGGACGCCTTCGCCGCGGCGATGAACGATGACCTCGGCACCCCCGGCGCCGTCGCAGCACTGTTTGACACCATCCGTGCCGGCAATCAGGCGCTAACCGAGGGCGACGCGGAGTCCATCCGCGATCACGTCAACGCCGTCCGCGCGATGCTGGATGTTCTTGGCCTGAACCCGGACGCCCCCGAATGGTCCGCCACCTCAGTGGCCGATGATCTGACCCCCGTCGTGGATGGGCTCGTCGCGCATCTTCTGGAACAACGCGCCGCAGCCCGCGATGCGTTGGACTGGGCCGCTGCCGACGCGATCCGCGACATGCTGGCCGCACTCGGCCTCACCATAGAAGACACACCGAGCGGTCCCCGCTGGAATCTGGAGAAGAACTGATGGCTGGAAATTCGACACGCCGTGGCGCAACCACCAAGGGCAAGAACAAGACCGCCGGTTCCGGAGGACGCGTCCGCAAGGGCCTGGAGGGTCGCGGACCCACGCCCAAGGCCGAAGATCGCACATACCACAAGGCCCACAAATCCAAGAAGGATGCCGAAAGACGCGGCCAGGGTCAGCAGAAGCGCAAGTCCACAGCGGCTGCTGTGGGTGCGGACTGGGTGGTGGGACGCAACCCAGTCCATGAGGCCCTGCTGGCCGGCCTGCCGGTGCGCAAGGCCTACATCGCCGAGGGCGCAGAGCGTGATGACCGACTCCGCGACATCCTCAAGTTTGCGGCCGACAACGCCGTTCCGATGCTGCAGGTCACCCGCGCCGAACTGGATCGGGTCACGGGGGACCTGGTTCACCAGGGCGTCGCCCTGCAGCTTCCCCCCTTCGAGTACGCCGATCCCGAGGACGTCTTCTCCGAAGCCTTCCAGGCCGCCGGCCAGGGACTCGTCGTGGCACTCGACGGCGTCACCGATCCCCGCAACCTGGGCGCGATCGTACGTTCCGCCGCCGCCTTTGGCGCACAGGGCATCGTCATCCCGGCCCGCCGCTCCGCATCCATGACGGCCACCGCCTGGAAGGCATCCTCGGGCGCTGCCGCCCGTGTCCCCGTGGCCATGGCCACCAACCTGAACCGAGCCATCGCGCAGGCCAAGAAGATGGGCTTCACTGTGGTGGGGCTCGCGGGTGAGGGCGATGTGACCGTCTCCGGCATGCCTGGTTCCGAGGGACCGCTGCTGGTGGTTGTGGGCTCGGAGGGCGAAGGGCTCGCCCGCCTCACTCGCGACAACTGCGATGCGCTGCTGTCAATTCCCATCGCCAGCTCCGTGGAATCCCTGAATGCGTCCGTGGCGGCATCCATCGCCCTCTACGAGATCACGCAGCTTCGCGGCGGTTCCGCGCAGCGCTGATCCCTGTCCCCGACATGGCGATCTGAAAGCACTCGTGGTCACATGCGCCACGAGTGCTCCGGATCGCCCTGCTCCAGGACAGGTTGTCCGCGGCGACTGCTCGAAATTCGGTCCGGGGGGCGCGACCCGTAGAATTGCGCGTACGCCCCCTTCACCTAAGGAGAACCAGTGCCAGACGCGGAAGCCCTCAGCGGCGCCTATCGAACTCTGCTCAACGCCATCGAGGAGGTTGAGCCGCGCATTGCACAGGCCACCCGCGCCGAGTTGGCCGATCAGCGATCGTCGCTGAAACTCATCGCCTCGGAGAACTACGCCAGCCTTCCCGTGCTGGCAACGATGGGGACCTGGCTCAGCGACAAGTACGCCGAGGGCACCGTCGGCCACCGTTTCTACGCTGGCTGCCAGAACCTCGACACGGTGGAGTCCGTGGCAGCGGAACACGCACGCGAACTGTTCGGCGCCGACTACGCCTATGTGCAGCCCCACTCCGGCATCGACGCCAACCTGGTCGCCTTCTGGGCCATCCTCGCGCATCACGTCGAGACCCCGGCTCTGGCGGAGCACGGCGTCAAGGGCGTCAATGATCTCTCCGAGGCCGACTGGGAGAAACTGCGCCGCAAGTTCGGCGATCAACGCCTGCTGGGCATGAGCCTCGACGCGGGCGGTCACCTGACACATGGGTTCCGGCCCAACGTCTCCGGCAAAATGTTCCACCAGCGGTCCTACGGCACAGATCCCGAGACGCAACTCCTGGACTACGACGCCGTCGCTGCATCCGCACGTGAATTCAAGCCATTGATCCTGGTGGCCGGGTACTCCGCCTACCCGCGTCGCGTGAACTTCGCGAAGATGAGGGAGATCGCTGACGAGGTGGGTGCCGTCCTGATGGTGGACATGGCCCACTTCAGTGGTCTGGTGGCAGGCAAGGTGTTCACCGGTGATGAGGATCCGGTTCCCCACGCCCACGTGGTCACCACCACCACCCACAAGTCGCTGCGTGGACCTCGCGGCGGCATGGTGCTTGCCAAGCAGGAGTACGCCCCCGATGTGGATCGGGGCTGCCCCATGGTGCTCGGTGGGCCGCTCGGCAACGTGATGGCGGCCAAGGCCGTGGCACTGGCCGAGGCACGCAAGCCCGAGTTCCAGACCTACGCCCACGCAGTCGTCGACAATGCACGCGCCCTGGCTGATGGCCTCATGAGTCGCGGGGCCACACTGGTCACCGGCGGCACCGACAACCACCTGGTGCTGATGGATGTGGCCAACTACGGGCTCACCGGACGCCAGGCCGAGGCTGCTCTTCTGGATGCAGGGATCGTCACGAACCGCAATGCCGTCCCGAATGATCCCAATGGTGCGTGGTACACCACCGGCGTGCGGCTGGGCACACCCGCGCTCACATCGCGCGGCTTCACCACCTCGGACATGGATGAGGTGGCGTCGTTGATCTCCGAGGTGCTGACGTCCACCTCCGCGCGCCCCACAAAGGAGGGTAAACCGGGCAAGGCCCGCTACGACCTCTCCGAGGACGTGGTGGAAAGCGCCCGCACCCGTGCAGATTCCCTGCTGTCCACGCGTCCCCTGTATCCGGGGCTCGCGCTGTAGGAACATGTGTCATCGAAAAAGCCGCGCGGTCACTGCACCGCGCGGCTTTTTCGATGACCACCAGAGGTCGTTGACGTAACAACTTGATTGCAGTATCGCCGCAGGCCTGACAATGGGCCTGAAGCCAGATAGCTTCCTTGAATGGTTGAGGAAACAACGTCGCCCGCGCGAGATGTCGGGCGTCCACTCGTCGTTCTGACCGACGTCGACAAGCACTTCGGGAAACTGCACGTCCTCAAGGGCATCAATCTGACCGTCCATGAGGGCGAAGTGATGGTCATCATTGGCCCTTCTGGATCCGGCAAATCCACGCTCTGTCGGGCCATCAACCGGCTGGAGGCGATCGATTCGGGCTCCATCACCCTGGACGGTACAGAACTGCCCGCCGAGGGCAAAGAACTCGCCCGGCTCCGCGCCGACGTCGGGATGGTGTTCCAGTCCTTCAACCTGTTCGCCCACAAGACCATCCTGGAGAACGTCACACTGGGGCCCATCAAAGTCCGCAAGGTGGACGCCCGAAAAGCCAATGCAGACGCGATGGCCCTCCTGGAGAGGGTGGGGGTGGCCGAACAGGCAGAGAAGTATCCCGCCCAACTCTCCGGCGGCCAGCAGCAGCGCGTTGCCATCGCCCGCGCCCTCGCGATGGATCCCAAGGTCATGCTCTTCGACGAGCCCACATCGGCGCTGGACCCCGAAATGATCAACGAGGTCCTCGATGTGATGTCAGGCCTGGCCAAGGCCGGGATGACGATGGTCGTGGTGACTCACGAAATGGGCTTTGCACGCAAAGCTGGCGACAGAGTCTGCTTCATGGCGGACGGCGAACTCGTGGAGCAGAACAGTCCCGAATCATTCTTCACAAATCCGCAGAGCAACCGCGCCCGGGACTTCCTGGCAAAAATCATCACCCATTGACGTCCATCTCCGACCCACTCACCCATGAACAAAGGATCCAGAACAATGCGCAGCAGAACACTCATTGCACTCCTGGCAGCCAGCGCGCTCGCGCTCACCGCGTGCGGTGGCGACGACGGCGCCGAACCCGGTGCCGACGACAGCGCCCCAGTCACCAGCACCGACCCCATGGCGTCGGAGCCGACGGAGGGCGAAGCCATGGAATTCGAGGCCGGCACCACCATGGCGACGCTGTCGGAGGCTGGCAGCATCAAGATCGGCACAAAGTTCGACCAGCCGGGCTTCGGTCTGAAGGGTCTCTCCGGGGGGCCTGAGGGCTTCGATGTGGAGGTGGCGAAAATCATTGCCGGCGCCATGGGTATTGAGGAGGACGGGATCGAGTGGATCGAGACACCCTCCAAGGTCCGCGAAGAGGTCATCGAACAAGGCAAGGTCGACATGGTGGTGGCGACCTACACGATGAACGAGATGCGTGCTGAGCGCATCGCCTTCGCAGGCCCCTACTACCTTGCAGGTCAGCAACTCATGGTGGCTGCCGATGACGAGGAGATCACAGGCCCCGACTCCCTGATGGAGATGACGGACAAGAAGGTGTGCTCGGTCACCGGCTCCACCCCGTCGGAACAGATCAGGGAATACCTGGCCGATGACAGCCAGCTCGTGCTCTTCGACGTCTACGACAAGTGCGCGGATGCCCTGCGGACCGGACAGGTTCAGGCGGTCACCACTGACAACGTGATCCTGCTCGGATTCGTCTCGGAATCCGACGGAGACTTCAAGCTCGTGGGAGAGCAGTTCACCGACGAGCCCTACGGAATCGGTATCGAGAAGGGCGACACCGAGTTCTGCGAATTCATCAATGAGACCCTGATGGAGAACGAGGACGCCTACAACGAAGCCTGGGCCTCCACTGCCGGTGCCGTTGAAGGCGCCAGCCCGGCCGAGCTTCCCACTCCGGACGCCTGCGCCTGATCAGCACAGAGGAATCGGGCTGGTGGTTGACCGCCTCCACTGGGGTCCAACCGCCAGCCCCACTCCCTCATCCCCCCACATCTCACATCCACTGCATACAGCTACTCCGAGGGGAGGGCCATGGACCCCATCACCGATAACTTCGACCTGTTCCTGAGCGGGTACTGGACCTCACTCAAAATTTGTCTGATCGCGCTCGTGGGCGCTGTGGTGCTCGGCACGATCATCGCTGGCTTCCGCGTCTCCCCTGTTGCACCGCTGCGTTGGGTGGGCACGACGTGGGTGAACCTGATCCGCAATGCCCCGCTCACTGTGCTGCTCTTTTTCTTTGCCTTCGGACTCCCCGAGATCGGCATCAGGGGCAGCTACTACGTCTTCGGTGTCTCGGCACTGGTGATCTATACCTCCGCATTCGTCTGTGAGGCGCTGCGGGCCGGAATCAACTCAGTGTCCAGCGGCCAGGCGGAGGCAGCGCGCGCCATCGGTTTGCCATTCATGTCAACGCTGCGCGAAGTCATCCTCCCGCAGGCGTTCCGCACCTCCATTCCCCCCTTGGGAAGCGTCCTCATTGCCATGTTCAAGAACAGCGCTGTGCTCGGGGCCTTCGGCGTCGGCGGCGACCTCTTCAGCGTCTCCGACACGCTGACCAGCGCGCGTGGTTACGCCGCCACCCCTGTTCTTCTCGGAGTGGCGGTGGGATATCTGCTCATCACTCTCCCTGCCGGTGCCCTCCTGGCCGTGTTGGAACGCAGAACGGCGATCATCCGATGAGCCACGACATCGTGCTGTATGACCTTCCCGGGCCGCGCGCCATAAAGCGCCAAAGAATCCTCGCGGTGATCGTGGGACTGGCTGCGCTGGCCGTGATTGCCTTCGTGCTGTTTCGCCTCAACGAGCAAAATCAGTTCTCCGGTGACCTCTGGGGTCCATTGCTGGATCCGGGCAATGAAGTATTTCCTGATGTCTGGAAGCTGATTGGCGACGGTTTCCTCAACACGATGAAGGCCGCGGTGCTTGCCATCGGCTTCTCACTGGCAGCCGGCACCGTGATCGGCATCTCCCGGCTGATGCTGGGCCGGTATGGCCGCATCCCTGTCGTTGGTTTCATCGAGTTGTTCCGTGGGTTGCCCGTGGTCATCTCCATCTACTTCGCTTCCCGCGTGCTTCCGGATCTGGGAGTGGACCTCTCCGGCTGGCCCGGCGGTGACGGCCTCTGGTTCGTCGTCATTGGACTCACCGTCTACAACTCCGTGATTCTGGCGGAGATCCTGCGCTCCGGCGTCAATGCACTCCCGAAGGGACAGCGAGAAGCTGCTGCTGCCATCGGCCTGGGCAACCTGGCGACCATGCGCCTGATTCTCCTTCCCCAAGCGGTGCGCATCATGCTGCCCGCGCTGATCTCCCAGCTGGTGGTGATCCTCAAGGACACGTCTCTGGCGGCAGTGCTGGGCATTTACCCGGAGCTCCTCAACTCAGCGAAGTTCATCTATCTCAACTTGGACAATCCCATCCAGGCACTGTTCGTGGTGGGCACCATCTTCGTCGTCATCAACTTCGCATTGTCGAAGCTGGCCACGTGGGTGGAGAACCGGATGTCACACAGCCGACGCTCCCCCGGCAAGGTCACCGACGACCAGATCCGCTACCTCACCGACAGTTCCAAAATCGTCCAGTGACCTTCAGGTCATCGGGCGAACAGCAGACCCTGCACAGTGTTGATGAACTGGACCAGTGAGGCTGGCAGGTCTTGGAGATGCCAGGTGGCGGGCGCGTGGTACCAGTCGATGGATCGGGGATCCGGGTTCTCGTCCTCGTCGGAGCGCACCATCGCTTCGATCCAGCGGTCCTTGCCCCCGAGCACCACGGCCCACGGCAGGACTTTCGAGATCTCCTCGATTTCGTGTCCCGGGGGCATCTCGTTGGTTGGGTGATGCGCCAACAGGGATGACAAGGCACCGAGTCCCTCCACCAGATGGGCCCCCTTTGCCGTGCGGGCAGGCATGCTGTCCGCCACCCACACAAGGCCAGCCGCAAGCACGAGCAACACCAGGGCGAGCAACCCGAAGGTTGTCAGCGACACGAGCGCAACGGCCACGAGCACCGCTGTTGCAATACCCGCGAGACCACGCGTGCGCCACCGGTTGCGTGTCTCATCGGGGCGCACGACGAACCAGCCGCGCCTGACAACTTCGTCGTACAGCGAATTCTGTACCGTCTTGATGACCGGAGCAAGCGTCACGGGCAACTGCGAGACCGTGGTCTGGCCGCCCATCGGCGCCATGGCTTCCAGAAGGGTCCGCTCATACTCATAAAGTTCATCGAGTGGGTGCTCTGTCCGCGTGAGGGACCAATCGAGGAGACCATGCTCCGCGCGCGGCAATTCCTCGATGCGGAGGTATCCGCGCACTGCCAGTCCCAAAAGGGTTGCGGTCACGTCCACCGGGTCAACCCGCTCATCGGCGACAGTCCCCACCAGACCCGGCCTTAATCCCTCCCGTGTCTCGAAGACGGACTCCCCCACACCCACTGGTGTGAAAGTTCCGACTGGCAAAGATGCTCCGTCTGCCTCGTCGTCCCTCCCGGAGCGACGATGCAGTTGCCAGATGAGCGCAGCCCCCAGCAGCAGCGCACCGAGGGCGACCCCCACCGTCAGCGGGGACAGCGTAAAAGCTCGATCGAGGCTCCACCTCGTCACCACGGTTGCCGTCGGCTGCACGGCGTCTGCATCGACCCCCACCACCATCGTCACCTGCTCGCCGACGCCTCGCGTACCGGTCTGGAAGGACGGTAGGGGGGAAGCGCTGGTGCCTGCTGCGTAGAGGTCACACTTGTCCGGGGTTCCGGGTGGTCCCGCCGTGCAGTCCACGATCTCTGTCATGGCTGGCAGCCGGAAGGATCCGCTGACCGCATCCACCCCCACGGACAGTCCCTGCAGCACGCGCCACGTCAAAACGGTGAGTGGGCCCGAAGAACTCTCCTCCGCCCGGGTGGCACCGGTGACGCGGTAGCTGATGACCACCTCCGCGTCGGTCGCGCCGGCTGTGTCCACCGACACAACAACGTAATCGCCATCGGTGGACACCTCCGTCATGTCATCGTCGCCGTCAACGGTCGCGCTCACATCGTCGATCTCGTAGATGAAGTCACTGTCATCGTCGATGCGTTGCCGCGTCGCGATGCGCTGCACCACTTCTTGTGGCGCAGCCTGGAAGGTGAGGGTCTCCGTCACCACCAGACGCCCATCAGCAGTAAGTTCGCCATCAAAAACAAGCGACGAAGCGGATGTCTCATCCGCCCGGGCCGACAGCGCAGAGGTGGCAACGATCACGGCCGCCAGTGCAGCGGTCAGGACCGTTCGGACGAAGCGGCGGGTGTGAGCGGTCAAGGCTTCGGCTCCTCTGGGAAAGTCACGGTCAGCAGTGACGCTACAGCAGCCTCCGGCCTCCGTGCCGTGCCGTGCCCAAGGTATCGGCCGTCATTCCTGCAGCTAGGCTGACAGGCATGACTCAACCCGGATTTCCGCAGCAACCCGGATTTCCACAACAAGCCGGCTGGCCCCCTCAGCCCGGACAGTTCACCCCTTCGGCACGACCACACCCGTGGCAAGCTCCGGGACCGTCGCATGCACCCCAGTCCTGGACTCCACCACGTCCGGGATTGTATGCGCAGCAACCGTCACAGCGGCAGCAATTTTCTCCTCGTGGATGGCCCGCCCCGCCGCCTCCTCGTCGCACACGCTCCCTGCGCCCGTTCCTGACGCTGATGGTCATTGCTCTCGTTGCCACATTCGGATATTCCTTCCTCTCGGATGGAGGTGAGGACGAGGTGGCATCGGAGTATCGCAACGAGAGCTACACCGTCCCCTCGACAGACAGCGGCGCACCGGATATCCCTGTCCCGCAGTTTGAGTCGGATGTGGCCGCGTGGCTGCAGAGCAACTCTCTCTACGAAGAGCAACTCGCTTCGCCGGTGCGATGCGACCTTGATCCCATCGAGACGGGAATCAGCACCGACGCTCTCCAAACACGGATGCGTGCCTACGTGTCCTGCCTGACGCGCGTGTGGGGACCCGCACTGGAAGCTGCAGGCCATATCGCCTACCAACCGACGCTGTATGTCTATCCCGTCGGCGGCGAGGTCACCACGAGTTGCGGTACCCAGGGCTCACTGAATGCCTTTTACTGCGGTGCGGATCAGAACCTGTATCTTGCCGCGGACGTGCTGCAGATCCTGCCGCCGGCTGAGGCAGCAGCCCCACAGGCCTATGACCTGATCATTGCCCATGAGTACGGGCACGCTGTCCAGGGACGCTCCGGCATCTTCACGGCATCCTTCTTCGCCTCGGAGGACGCGGGATCCGAGTCCGGGGCCAGGGAGGTCAGCCGACGGGTCGAACTGCAAGCCGACTGTTTCGCTGGCGCCGCGATCGATTCCGTCTCCGAGAGCATGCAGCTGAGAGACGCAGACCGCGAGGCCGTGGCACGGATCAGCTACGAAATTGGTGATGACCGGCTGGCTGCCAGATTCGATGCCGAGCTGGAGGAGGGGGATCACGGCATGGGCGAGAACAGGCGGTCGTGGGCAACACGCGGGCTCGTAGGCGGCCCGCTCTCTTCCTGCAATGCCTTCATCGCTGACACTGACGAGGTCCGTTGAGCGAAAAACCTCGGCTGCATCCCTAGGAACGCAGCGAGGCAACGGCCATCGCCGCAACCCCTTCACCTCGGCCGGTGAGTCCCAAACCATCCGTGGTGGTGGCACCGACGGACACTGGAGCACCCAGCGCGGCAGAGAGCACTCCTTCGGCTTCTTGCCGCCGTGCTGCCAGCCGTGGCCTGTTGCCGATGATGGTCACAGAGACGTTGTCGATCTCATAGCCCGCATGGCGCACCCGCAGTGCCGTTTCCTCCAGGAAAGCGACGCCACTGGCGCCTGCCCATCGAGCCTCTGAGGTACCGAAGTTGCTTCCGAGATCTCCCAACCCGGCCGCCGAGAGCAACGCATCACAGGCAGCGTGGGCGGCAACATCGCCGTCGGAGTGCCCTGCCAGACCCGATGTCTCATCCGGAAAGTGCAGACCTGCGATCCACATGGGGACTCCGACGGAGAGTGTGTGGACGTCGGTGCCCATTCCCACACGCTGGTTCATACAGTTCCTTCCGCGGCGAGGACAGCCTCTGCCAACAACAGGTCAAGGGGGTCTGTGATCTTCAGGGCACGACGATCCCCATCCACCAGAACGACGCGAACCTTCATGATCTCGCAGGCGGCAGCGTCATCCGTGACGTCGATGCCCTCGGCCTGGACGTGATCATGTGCCGTGCGGAGTACGCCGAAGCGGAATCCCTGGGGCGTCTGCACGGCGCGCAGGGCGGCACGATCCACCACCACCGACGATTGGTCCACTGTTTGGCGGATCGAGTCCACCACTGGCAGAGCAGGAAGCACCGCTCCTGCGCCTGAGAGGACGGCGTTCACCACGCGGTCCACCACGGCCGTGGGGACGAGCGGTCGTGCGGCATCATGCACCAGGACAATCGTTGAGTCGGGCATCCCGGCCAGGGAGTTCAGCGCGAGGCGCACGGAGTCCTGTCTCCTGGTTCCTCCGACGACGCAAGATACGGGGACAGCCGCCCCCTCCAGAGCTGCGGCGAAGGATTTTTGTTCGCCATCGGGGATCGTGACGACGATGCGCGCCATGCCAGCGGCGGCGAAACGGTCCACGCAACGACGCACCAGGGCAACCCCGTCCAGTGGCACGAGCGCTTTGGGAAGTGATGCACCCAGACGAGAGCCAGAACCGGCCGCCACCACAATGGCGACGACCGGTTCCTCGTGGTGCTTGTTCGTGCTCAGGAGGCCAATACCTCTTCGAGGAGAACCTCGGCACGCTCCTGCTCAACGTCCTCGGCGAGCGCAAGCTCGGCGACGAGGATGCTGCGGGCCTTGGAGAGCATGCGCTTCTCGCCAGCGGAGAGACCCTTGTCACGATCCCGGCGCCAGAGGTCACGCACGACCTCGGAGACCTTGATCACATTGCCGGAGTGCAGCTTCTCCAGGTTTGCCTTGTAACGGCGAGACCAGTTGGTGGGCTCCTCCGTGTGCTCGGCACGCAGAACGGCAAACACTTTTTCCAGCCCCTCTGCGTCCACGACGTCCCTGACGCCGACCAGATCGAGGTTGTCCGAAGGAACCCTCACGACCAGGTCATTTTGTCCAAGGATGCGAAGCACCAGATACAGCCGGTCCTCTCCTTTGATCTGCCGTGTTTCAATGTCTTCGATGAGTGCAGCCCCATGATTGGGGTAGACCACCGTTTCACCGACCGAAAAAGTCATATAGTTTGGCCCCTTTCCAAAGGCAATTCTAGCACGACACGCCGTCATGGTGTGGCCATGTGCGCTGCGACGGCGTAGTGTGCCCCCGCTCACGTCCGGACTGCCTCCGCGTGCGGAAGCCTTTCACCGGTTAGGATTGTTCACGACATCCCACTGATGAAGGACTGAGATGACCCAGCCCCACCGCCACCACCGCTTCGGCGCCAGCTTTGCCGCTTTGATGCTCGTGACTGGACTGGCGTCCGGCTGCACCGCGGGCGACTGGCGCTACGAAGTCACCCCTGCCATGGGTGTCGTGCAGGATGCAGGCCCAGTCAAGGCACGCAACATCATGCTTCTCGCGGACGAATCGGGGAAGGGCCTCTTGATGGGATCCCTTTTCGCGAGCGAAGCCGTGGAACTTCAGGGTGTGGCTGTGGCCGGCGAGCAAACGGATGGGAGCTACGCCGAAGCCGTGAACGTGGAGGTGACGGGCGAGCTGGGAACCCAGGAAGCCTTCAGGTTCGGAGGCCAGGACTCCATCGTGGAGGGCACGGAACTCAGGGCAGGAATGCTCGCGACAGTGTTGATGCAGTTCAGCGACGGCACCACCCTGACGTTGAACACCCCGGTGGTCTCCTCGGATGATCCCGCATACCAGGCTGCATGGGAACAAGCGCAGGCCTGAGTGGCCTCACATCTGGTACTTGTACCCGAGCCCGCGAACGGTGACCAACCGCAGCGGGGCAGCAGGATCCGTTTCGATCTTGCCGCGTAGCCGTTTCACGTGCACGTCCAGGGTTTTGGTGTCGCCCACGTAGTTGCTGCCCCAGATTCTGTCGATCAACTGGCCCCTGGTCAGGACCCGACCGGCATTGCGCAGCAGCAGTTCCAACAGCTCGAACTCCTTCAACGCAAATCGCACATCCATGCCATCGACGCTCACTTGATGTCGGTCCACGTCCAGGCGGACACCGTCCACCTCGACGACCCCGGGCAGGAGTGGCTCTTCCTGCCCGCGTCGCAGCACTGCCCGGATGCGTGCCACAAGTTCCCGGTGGCTGAATGGCTTGGTGACGTAGTCATCGGCACCCAGCTCCAGCCCCACCACTTTGTCCACCTCGTCGTCGCGCGCCGTCACCATGACGATGGCAACATTGCTGCGGGCGCGGAGCCTACGGCACACCTCGGTACCGGGCAGGCCGGGCATCATGAGGTCCAGCAGCACGAGGTCGGCACCGGACCGGTCGAACTCCTCCAGTCCCGCGGCCCCATCAGGCGCCGCCGCCACCTCGAACCCCTCCCTGGCCAGCATGTAGGACAGGACGTCCCTGTAGGACTCCTCGTCCTCAATGATGAGAATGCGGGTCATTGGCGACCACCTTCCACGATGAGTTCTTCAGAAGCTTCGACGGCCTGGGCCGGCAGGCGGAGGGTGAAGGTGGAGCCCTGCCGCGGCTGTGACCACACGCTCACGGTGCCACCGTGCGACGAGGCGATATGACGCACGATGGACAACCCCAAACCGGTCCCACCACTTTCCCTGCTTCGGCCATGATCAACCCGGTAGAACCGCTCGAAGATCCGCTCCTGGTCCTCAACCGAGATGCCGATGCCATTGTCGGAGACCCTGATGTCCACGAAGCGGTCCTCCCCCACTGTCACCGTCGACACGCCCACTGACACCCTGGCCCGTCTGTCCGAGTAGGCGATGGCGTTCTGCACAAGATTGGTGAGCGCATCGGTCAACTGCCACCGGTCCCCCACCACCGTGGACTGTCGGTCCTGGGAGCGCGACAGGCTCACTCCCCGATGGTCCGCTGCTTCACGAGAGCGAGCCAGTGCCTCATCCACCACATCCTCGACGTCCACCATTTCCACGGTCCCCAGGGGATCAGACGACTGCAATCGGGACAGATCAATGATTTGTCCCACCAGCTCTGCCAAACGGGAGGATTCCAGTTGGAGCCGGCCCGCAAATCGCGACACCGCCTCCGGATCGTCGCTGGCCGCCTCCACAGCCTCCGCCAGAATGCCAATGGCGCCAATCGGGGTCTTCAACTCATGGGACACGTTGGCCACGAAGTCCCGTCTTACTGTCTCCACCCGTCGATTGGCGGCCTCATCCTCAGCAATCACCAGCACCACACCGTCTTCGAGTGGAACCACTCGGCCGAGCAGCTCGATGACCTCGATACCGGGCTCACGCTCGCGCTCGATTCGGCCTCGGTAGATCCGTCCGCTGGATCGCGAACTGCGGATCAACTCCAGCAGTTCCGGGAACCCCACTCGGGTGCCCCGCGCCAGTCCCATGGCCAGCGCAGTCTGGTTCGTGGTGAGCACTTCGTCGTGGGAACCCACCAGCATTGTTCCGGCCCTCAACGCTCCCACCACCCGGGACATGTCCATCGACGCCACGCTGCCGGCTCGCGGCGCGCTCAGGTGATCACGACCTTCAATGGTTCGCCGGATGACCACCGCGAGAATGATGAGCAGCAGCATCGTTGCGGCCCCTATGAGGCCCGCGAAGACTGGCGGCATGTTCGCCATTCTAGAGGTTGATCCCCTCTTCGCCGTAGAAGCCTCAGGCGCAGCGGTGAACAACCGTTCACCAGCAATTCACGTTGCGCCCGTCGCGCCGACACCCACTCCACGGCGTTCGCACCTAGGATCGGACACAGAAAGCGGATGAAAGGAACAAAGAGCAACGATGCGCGCCAATTACCATGAGGAACTGAGCAACGTACTGGATCGCCTGCACGAAATGGCAGGGCTGGTGGAGGTTGCCATGATCGAGGCTTCCTCCTCCCTGCTGCATCCCGATCTTGACCAGGCCGAGCGTGTGATCTCCAGCGATTCGAAACTGGATGAGATGCACGAGGAACTCGAATTCAAATGCTTGTCACTGCTGGCACTGCAGGCTCCTGTTGCGGGCGAGCTCCGCACCATCGTGTCCGCCATTCGCGTGGTCTTCGAACTGGCAAGGATGGGAGATCTCTCAGCCCACGTCGCCAAGATCGCACGTCTTCGCTTCCCGGAGCACGCCGTTGTCAGCGCACTGGAGCCGAACTTCAAGCGGATGTCCGAGATCTGTATCGAAATGATCGATCTGGCGACGATGAGCCTGCGCGACCGCGACGCGAAGGCGGCTCATCGCATGGCCACCATCGACGCGGAGATGGATTCGCTCCGCAGCGAGCACTTCGACGTCATCCTCGCCGGAGGCTGGGATGGAAGCACCGAGCAGGCAGTTGACGCGGCCCTGCTCGGACGCTATTTCGAGCGGTTCGCCGACCATGCCGTGGCGGTTGCACGTCGCGTCATCTACATCATCACCGGTGAAACCCCGGAAGGCGCGGACTGGCCCAACGCCTGACCCGGCCCACGGGTCCCGACAGTTTGCAGATAAGGTGAAATTCATGACTGGAAAGCTCATCCTGCTCCGCCACGGCGAGAGCGAATGGAATGCCAAGAACCTGTTCACCGGTTGGGTGGACGTCGACATCAACGCCAAGGGCGAGGCGGAGGCCAAACGTGCCGCCGAACTGCTTCAGGATGAAGGGCTCCTTCCGGATGTCCTGCACACCTCATTGATGCGTCGCGCCATTCACACCGCCAACATCACACTGGATGGTTGCGACCGCCACTGGATTCCTGTGCGTCGCAACTGGCGCCTCAACGAGCGCCACTACGGCGCACTGCAGGGGCTGGACAAGACCCAGACCCGCGACAAGTACGGCGAAGAGCAGTTCATGCAGTGGCGTCGTAGCTACGACACCCCGCCGCCGGTCATTGAAGCCGACAGCGAGTTCAGCCAATTCAATGATCCCCGCTATGCGGACATCCCCGAGGCGGAGCGTCCGCTGACCGAATGCCTGAAGGACGTCGTCAAGAGGATGCTGCCCTACTGGTTCTCGGACATCATCCCCGACCTCGAGGCAGGCCACACAGTGCTCGTCGCGGCGCACGGCAACTCGCTGCGCGCGTTGGTCAAGCACCTCGACAACGTCTCGGACGCCGACATCGCAGGCCTCAACATCCCCACGGGCGTTCCGCTGTACTACGAACTGAATGACGACCACACTCCTGTGAGCGTCGGCGGCCGCTACCTGGACCCCGATGCCGCCGCGGCATCCATCGAGGCCGTCAAGAACCAGGGCAAGAAGTAGTTCCACCACAACTTCCGCTTCACGAATCGACCCGACCGGATCCCGGTCGGGTCGTTTTCATGCCGCATGATGAAAGCATGCGACTGCGTACCTTCCCGCCCTTCCTGCGTTGATCCACCCGACCCACCCCGTCGTCCCCCGTCCTCAACCGATAGGTTGAGATGCATGAGAAATCGTCTTGCCGTTGTCACTGGTGCCTCCTCCGGGATCGGAGCGGCCACCGCACGCCGCCTTGCCAGCGAAGGATTCCACGTGATCTGCGCGGCTCGGCGAGAGGACCGCATTCAAAAGCTTGCCGGCGAGATCGGTGGTACAGCCATCGTCTGTGACATCACCTCCGACGCAGATGTCTCCCGCCTCGCAGACGCAGTGGGCGGCAGCCTGGATGTACTCGTCAACAATGCCGGCGGCGCATTCGGCCTGGAACCGGTGGCTGAAGCAGACCTGACGGCATGGTCAAGGATGTTCGAGCTCAACGTCGTGGGCACCGTCCGCGTGACCAAGGCCCTCCTGCCCTCCCTGGTTTCGGCGGAGGGCGTGGCCGTCTTCGTGACGTCCACGGCCGCTGAGGGCGCCTACGCGGGCGGCGCCGGATACTGCGGCGCAAAGTCTGCCGAGAAGTTCGTCAAGGATGCTTTGCGCGTTGAACTGGTGGACAAGCCCGTGAGGTTCTGTGAGGTGGCGCCAGGCATGGTGGCAACCGAGGAGTTCTCCCTGACACGCTTCGATGGAGACACGGAGAAGGCCAACGCTGTCTACGAGGGCGTGGCCGAACCACTGGTGGCCGAGGATGTGGCAGACATCATTGCGTTCGTTGCCACTCGTCCGTCGCACGTCAACATTGACTCCGTGGTGGTGCGTCCCCGCGCCCAGGCCACCCAGCAGACCGTCCACCGCACTTCCTAACCCTCAGGCGGGCTCCTGCGTGCTTTGCCGCAGGATCTGCTGCATTTCGTCGCGAGTCAGATCGATGGGGTTGCCCTTCATGGAACTCGATTTCCTGGCGCCCTCCACCACCTCGTCCCGCTCCGCCCGGGACACCACCAACGCTGGCAGTGCCAGGCGGGTCTCCAACTCAGACAGCCAGTCCAACAGGGATGACGTCTCAGCGATCCCCGTGATGGCTTGAGTCGCAACGGCGTAGGCGCGCAGCGCAGGGTTGCCTGGTTCCCTCGATTCCAGAGCGGCAATGTTGGCTGCGGTCGTGGCACGCAGCAGGGCCGCACAGATGGCCCCGTGTGGGAATCCGGAAACCCCTCCCAGCACACCGGCCAGTCCGTGCACCGCCCCCAGCTTGGCATTGGCGAGGCAGAGACCACCCATGAGCGCACAGAAGGCCATGTCGGATCGGGCCTCGATGTCGTCGCCGTGTTCCACGGCTGCCACCAGGCTTCGAGCACCGGCGCGCAGACCCGCCACGGCGAGAGCATCCACCAGCGGATTGGCAAGGCGCGAGGTCAACGGTTCAAGGCATTGGGTGAGCGCATCCATGCCGGATTGCGCAGTGACAACGGGCGGACAGCTCAGCATCAGCTCCGGATCCACCAGAGCGACGTCGGCCAGCATCGCGGGTGAGCGGAGCGACACCTTCATCCTGCGCTCCACGGATGCCAGGACCGCGTTGGCGCTCACTTCAGCGCCCGTCCCGGCTGTGGTGGGGACCGCGATCAGAGGTAGGGCCTCAGTTGGCAGTGGAAGACCCAGACCGATCACCTCGGCATGGTCCAGGGGATCCGCATCGGAGACCGCGAGGATGGCAACAGCCTTGGCAAGGTCCAGGACCGCTCCCCCGCCGATTCCGATGATGTGATCTGCGCGTGCCTCCTTCGCCGCCGCCACCGCCGAGCGCGCGTCATCGAAGGTGGGCTCGCCCCGCAGGGGATAGGTGCCCACACTCGGGCCGAGGAGATGGGACTGCCGATCCGGGTTCGCACCCGTGACCACGAATGCCCGCTGCCCCAGGCGAGTGCTGTGTTGCGACAACTCTGCCGCCCTGCCTGCACCGAAGCGGATGAGCGTGGCGGTGGCAAAAGTGAAATCAGGCATGCCTCCACTCTTCCACGCTGCCACGAAATGCGCCCGCCCCGTCAACCACTGGTTGACGGGGCGAGAACTGACGTGTCTTTGATCAGAGCTGGATGAGGGCCTGTCCGCCCTGGACCGGATCACCGGCGGCCACCAGAACGGCGGTCACCTTTCCGGCCGCGGGGGCCGTGATTTCCGTCTCCATCTTCATGGCTTCAAGGACCAACAGAACCTGCCCCGCCACGATGTCATCGCCCTCTGCCACGTCAATGCGCGCCACCGAGCCAGCCAGGGGCGCCACGATGGCGTTGGAGCTGACAGCACTCACGGATGCGGTGGTGGGCACGGCGTGACTGCCGGTTCCACCGATGATGATGGGGCCGAGTCCCTGTCGTTCCTCTTCCTCCACCTCCACGTCAATTTCGTATTCCGTCTCGTTGACGGTCACCTTCAGCTTCATGAAATTCTCCTGGAGTCAAGTATCAGCGGGAATGGGGAACGGTACGGTCGTGAACCCGGCCACGGGTGGCAGCGGCCCACTTGGTCTGCTGCCCGTAGCGGACCGCCTTCACCTTGGCCTTGTGACCGAAGTAGGCGGCCACGGCAGCACCGATGAGGACGAGGTCTCCGTGCGGAATCTGTTGATGGGACCCCTCGAGCACATCGACACGCGATTGCAGCGCCGTCATCTGCTCCACGAGCTGGCCGATGACGATCTTGAGTTCTTCGGGTGACATGTCGTGCATTTCGCGCAACCCCTTTCGATCAGGCCGGACCGAGGCCGTGCTTCTTCGCCGGGCGAATTTCACGCTTCCCGACAAGAAGCTCCAGGGCCATGGCAATCTCGCGACGGGTGTCGGCGGGATCGATGATGTCGTCCACGAGGCCGCGACTTGCAGCCATGTAGGGCGTTGAGAACGTTTCGCGGTACTCCTCCACCAGTTCGGTGCGACGAGCTTCCTTGTCCTCTGCCGCTTCAATCTCGCGACGGAACACAACGCCAGCAGCACCCTCGGCACCCATGACGGCGATCTCCGCCGTCGGCCATGCAAACACCTTGTCCGCGCCGAGGTCCTTGGAGCACATTGCCAGATAGGCGCCGCCGTAGGCCTTGCGGAGCACGACGGTGATCTTCGGGACGGTGGCGGCTGAGTAGGCGTACAGCATCTTGGCGCCGTGGCGGATGATGCCGTTGTGCTCCTGCGCCACACCGGGCAGGAAGCCCGGCACGTCCACCAGTGTCACCAGCGGAATGTTGAAGGCGTTGCAGAACCGCACGAACTTGCTGGCCTTGTCCGAGGAATCGATGTCCAGCGAGCCGGACATGACGGAGGGCTGGTTGGCGATGATGCCCACCGTGCGTCCTACGACGCGACCGAAGCCCACCACGATGTTGCGCGCCCAACCGGCCTGAACCTCCAAGAAGTCCTCGTGGTCCACGATCTCAGTGATGACATTGCGGACGTCGTAGCCCTTGCGGCTCTCGACGGGGATGATGTCGCGCAGCTTCGTGTTGGACTCCACCACAAAGTCCGGGTCCACGATCGGGGCATCCTCCGTGTTGTTCTGCGGGAGGAAACTCAACAACTTCTGCGCGATCAGGATGGCCTGCTCGTCGTCGTCGGCCACGAAGTGCACGACGCCGGAGCGGGACATGTGGGCGTCGGCACCGCCCAGATCATCCTGGGAGACCACTTCACCGGTGACCTGCTTGATGACGCCGGGGCCCGTGATGAACATGTGGGCCTTGCGGGTCTGGATGATGAAATCCGTTAGAGCCGGGGAGTAAGCAGCACCACCGGCGCAGGGACCGGCGATGATGGAGATCTGCGGCACAGCGCCGGAGAGCAGCACGTTGGCGTAGAACACTTTGCCGTAGCCGGAGAGGGAATCGATGCCCTCCTGGACACGTGCGCCTCCGGAATCGTTGATGAAGACGAACGGGGTGCCGGTCATCAGAGAAGCCTTCAGCGCCTCGGTGACCTTGATGGAGTGTGCCTCGCCTGCAGAGCCACCCATGACTGTGAAGTCCTGGCTGGCAAGGTGCACGGGACGCCCAAGGACGGATGCCGACCCGGTGATGACACCGTCGGCAGGCATGTCCGCCTTGTCCATGCCGAACGTTGTGGTCCGGTTGCGACGGAAGGCCCCAGTCTCCTGGAACGTGCCTGCGTCAATGAGGGAGGCAATGCGGTCGCGCGCCGTCATTTTGCCCTTGGCGCGCTGCTTCTCCAGCTTGTCCTCACCACCGCCGGACTCAACCTTGGTGCGTGCCTTTTCGAGCTGCTCGAGGCGCTCGGCCATTGTGTGTTGCTTACTCATGAAAGTTCTCGACTCCTCAGACTGGCTCGACGGAAACGCTGTGCGACCGGCCGCCGACAGTGACGTTGTACTTGGCCGGGCCCTGAATGCCCTTGGACTTTGCGTTGGCTGCAGCCTTTTCAGTGGCGAGCTGCTCCTTGGTCTTCCCGACGTTCTTCGGCCCCTGAGGGCGCTCTTTGAAGAACTTCGGAGCAACTCCGGGGAACATGGCGTTGGTCAGCACATCCTCCTCGGACCCGTTGTAGCCCTCGAGGCCTTCGGCCTGGGTGACGAGCTCATCCCATTCGGGCTTGAGCAGGTCGGCAGGACGGTCCTCAATGGGCTCCTTCTTCGTCTGCTTCTTTGCCATTTCGACGACGTCAGCATCCGGTTCACCCAGACATTTGCCGTAGTAGCCCAGCATCAGATCGGCGAATTCACCGGTCATGACCTTGTAGCGCCCCATCAGGACGTTGAACACGGCCTGGGTGCCCACGATCTGCGAGGACGGGGTGACCAGCGGTGGGTGTCCGGCATCGGCCTTGACCCGCGGCACCTCTTCCATGACCTCACGAATGCGGTCTCCTGCACCCTGCGCCTTCAGCTGGCCCTCCATGTTGGAGAGCATGCCACCAGGGATCTGGCTGGAGAAGATGTCAGTGTCCACGAGAGTTGCGGACTCAAATTCTTTGTACTTGGGGCGGATTTCTGCGAAATGGTCGCGGACGCGCAGCAGACGCTCCATGTCCAGGCCGGTGGTGTACTCCGTACCCTCCAGCATCGCAACGAGCGACTCGGTGGGGTTGTGACCCGGGCCGAGCGACATCGAGGAGATTGCGGTATCCACCACGTCGGCGCCCGCCTCAATGGCCTTCATGAGGCTCACGAGCGTCACCCCGGTGGTGGAGTGGCAGTGAACATTGATCTGAATGTCATCGAAGGATTCTTTGATGCCACGAACGATGTCGTAGGCCTGCTGCGGCTGCAGCAGAGCGGCCATGTCCTTCAACGCAATGGATTCAGCACCCATGTCGATGAGGCGGCCTGCCGACTTGATGAATCCCTCAACGGTGTGAAGAGGTGAAACGGTGTAGCAGATGGTGCCCTGGGCGTGCTTTTCAACTTTCTTCACTGCTGCCATGGCACGGGCCATGTTGCGGGGGTCGTTCAACGCATCGAAGACACGGAAAACATCCATGCCGTTCTCCGCGGACTTCTCCACGAACTCGTCGACGACCATGTCCTCGTAGTGGCGGTACCCCAGCAGGTTCTGACCGCGCAGCAGCATCTGCAGGCGCGAGTTGGGCATCAGCTTGCGGAATGTTCGCAGCCGCTCCCAGGGATCCTCGTTGAGGAAACGGATGCAGGCATCAAAGGTTGCACCCCCCCAGCATTCGACTGACCAGTATCCGGCCTTGTCGATGTCCTCGCATGCATCGACCATGTCTTCCATGGCCATGCGGGTGGCCATCAGGCTCTGGTGGGCGTCGCGGAGAGCCAGCTCGGTGACGCCGATCTTTCGTGGACTCATGGTCTCCATCCAACCATGTGCCCTCCGCCCTTCTCGGGCGACCCCCCATAAAACAAGACCGCGAAAGATGGGTGCGGTCTCGCCTGTGCATCGCACGGACAACACGGTACGCAGCTCTCCTGCGCTACAGAGGAACTCAGCTCACATGGGAGCGCGAAAGCAGCCAGTTCACGGCCTGTCGGGCGTTCCATCCACCTGGATACAGCTCCACCAACGCCTCGGCGCCCACCAGGTCCTGTCCCAGGGTCAACGCTGGTTCCTCCTGGTAGCCGTTGCGCCTGATCTGGCCCAGTCCCACGTTGGCCATCAGTGCGTTGCACAGGCATTTGCGTCCAACGAGGTCTGCCTCGCTACCACCCTTGCGTGTGTACATGTGGTCCGGCTCGGACGGACAGCGGTAGGACACCGAACCGTCGGGGCGCTCCACTGGCTCCCGGAGATATCCGAGATCACAAATCCGCTCCCTCACCGGGCGGTCCGCACCCACAACAGTGAGGGGAAGCTCGACCACCTTGAAGGGGAACCCGGTGGGCGATGCACGCGGGTCGTTGCGGACGCGCAACGTTCCAGCCGCCAGGTCAGAGACCAACCCCTTGCGCAGCGTCGACGTCAACCCTGACTCCTGTGCCATCGCGAACAGCGTCCCCACCTGGACGCCCGCCGCCCCGGCGGCCAGCGCCTCGCTCACCTTGGCGGGGGTGACGTAGCCTCCCGCCAGCCAGAACGGCAGACCGACCTGAGCGATCTTCTCCAGGTCGGCGTCATCGCGGGGACCATAGATGGGACTTCCGGACTCATCCAGGGGTCCCTTCGCTCGCGGTGGCGAACTGTGCCCCCCGGCGCGCGGGCCCTCCACGATGAACCCATCGGGTCGGATTTCGGGATCCCGATGGAGGTAGCCCGCGAGCACGTGGGCGGAGACGATCGCCAGAAAATGTGGTCGCCGCAGAGTGGGAAGGTCATCGCCCAGGTAGGCCACCGGGTCGAGTGCGGCCCGGTGCACAGTGGTGGCGTGGGCGACGTCGATGGTGAGGTGGCCCGTCCGTCCCGCCGCGAATTCGGTGATCAACCGCGGTATCTCACGTGGGACTCCGGCACCCATGATGACGTAGTCAACGTCAGCGAGCATCGCACCGAGAATGGCCGAGGCGTTTGCGGTTTGGATCTTTTCCAACATGTTGATCCCGACGACACCCTCGTGGCCTTCCTTGGCCAGCCACACCTCCGAGAAGTTGCCTGCGAGATTGAGCTCAATGGCGTCGCGTCCCGGCGTGATCGTCAGCGTGGGGTGGGGGCGGTACGGCTGGCCGGGCGGGCGGCCACCCTCAACGAAGTACCTCTTCAGTATCCGCTGCGCAATGGAGGGGGAGGGGAAGTGCTCCAGGGCTCGCCTGCGATGCCCTCCGGGGTCACCGTCCTGCAGGGTGCGGGCCAGCACTCCGTCCAGAGCTGTTCCGGAGACCACACCCAATTCTCCGCACAGAGAGACCTCTCGTGCCAGTTGCCAGGAGGAGACGGCAATGCCCATTCCGCCCTGAATCACCGTCGGGGGATGTGTGATGCTCACGCGAAACTCCTGGGGGAATAGACACTTCGTATCCCTACGGTACCGTAACCTACGCCTGCGTAACCCATCGGTGGCGTCAGTCGCCGATATGAACAACGTGACACTGCACGTCCCTGGATCAGCTGATCCCCGTATCAGAGTCCTCCCGCGATGGTCCTGCGGGACATGCCACACCCAGCGCGTCGTGAGAAATCCTCACGGCGCACTCGGTGATAACAGATGTGGCAAAAGGGGCCAGACCCGCCCTGTACCCCCTCGCCGAAAACATTCAGCCCCTGGCGAGGAGTGCCTCTTCGGCCGCCTTGGTCCAGACGCCATCCTTCAGCTCAGCAGCCACGTGCGGCAGGTGTTTCGCCATGTCCACGAGACGTGTCAGCGGCAGGTCGTGGAGCATCGGGTACACCATGATCTTGCCGCCGGAGGTGCGATTGATCACGGCATCAATTGCGTCCTGGAACCCGGCCATGCCCGTGACAGCGTCCAGCGAGATGTGGGTATCGATGACGCCCTTCTCGATCTTGTCCAACACCGTCCGCATGTCGGAGACGTCCGAGCCGGAGGTGCCCAGCATGAAGATGCGCCGCTCGATGATGCCCTGAAGGTCGAACTCACCCATGGTGCCGGCGGGGATGCCCGCGAACGCATTGATGATGGCGCCATCGCCGGCGATGTCGACCGCCTGTGCCACCAGTGCCGCGACGGGCACCATGCAACTGATGTGGGTGTAGCCCGGCTGCAACTGTGTGGTGCCAGTGTTGATGATCTCCAGCGGAACCCCGCGTTCTTCTGCGACCGGCTCCACAATGGAGGCCAGATGCTGCAGCCGATCGTCGCTGAGGTCAGTGCCGGCCACTGTGATGCCCGGAATCTCCGAGGTCAGCGCACGCATGGTGTGCATCTGCCCCATGGGACCAGCGGCGCCAATGATGGCCACCTTGTCACCCTCGCGGAGTTCCCCTGTGGCAGGGATCCATGCGTAGCCCTGCGCGGGATCGTTGCCCGTGGTTCCGCAGAACCTGATGAAGTCGTAGTGCACGCGCCCGATGTCCAGCGCGACCTTGCGCTCCATTTTCCTGCCGTCCAGCACGACGCACAGTACGGCGCGTGTGCTCAGCAGCGCGGCGAGTGCCTCGACAACGTCGGCATCGGCGCCGTAGTAGATGATGTCGTCGAAGACCTGACCCTCCATGGCGGCAATCGCGTCGGAGGTCACCGTGACGATCTCCCCCGGTGAGTGTTCCTTGATCAACGCTTCCAGACCGATGTTGCCGCCGTCGGAGATCACCAGCAGGCGACCACCGGGAGCGACGTGGTTGCGCTCCTGCCAGGCGTAGGAACCCTCCACCGTGGCCCAGGGTTCGATGAGGCCCACAGCAGCGGCGGAAGGGCCGTCGGAGACGTGGATCAGGAATTCCTCCCCGGAGGGAGAGACGACGCAGCGCTCGTCGATGACGACGAACTCCTGCAGCGCCCCCTCGAAGTTGTATCCGAAGGCGCCGTTGGATTTGGGTGTGCGCAGGTGTTTCCAGTCAGCCTGGACCAGGACACGGTCGCCCTCCTTGAAGTGCGTCACCTTCTCACCCACCTCGATGATCCGGCCCACGGGCTCGTGCCCGGGCACCGTTGCGGCACCACCCGGCTTGTAGCCCGGGATCTCCGTCAGCGCCGCGGGATCAATGCCGCTCACCACCTCCGCCTTGCGGGGGTGGGAATCGAAGGCCTTCAGCAGCTTGGTGTCGCTGAAGCAGATGCCGCAGGCTTCCACCTGGAGCATCATCTGGTGCGGGCCCACCGGGTCCACCGGCTTGGAGGTGTTGTGGAAGATTTCTCCCACTCCTGTGAACTGGATGGCGTGCTGTGTCTTGGGATCACTCATCTGTCAGATTCCTTTTCTCACGTTCGTGCTGGGATCAGCTGCTGAGCATGACCTGGCCACCCGTGACGGGTACTGCCTGGCCTGTCTCATATGACTGTTCGACGATGTAGTACAGCGCCCGCATGACGTCGGCACCGACTGCGCCGCGGCCCATGGGGATCTTTGACTCATAGGAGGCCTTGACCTCTTCCACGGTGGTGGCGCCGGGTACCTTGCCGGAGCGCAGGTACTGGACGAAGAGGCCGTTGTCCGGATCGGACCAGAGCGGCCCGTCGAAGAAGTTTCCGGGGCAGATGGCGTTGACCTTGACCCGGTAGTCCACCAGTTCCAGGGCGAAACTCTGCACCAGTCCGAGGCCGCCGAACTTGCTGCCTGCATAGGCCGCATTGCGGTTGGAGCCCACCATCCCGGATTTGGAGTTGATCTGGATGATGTCGGTGTTCCACTGCGGCGCGGCGACGTTCTGCAGCCGCAGGAGTTGGCCGAAATGCTTGGCGATGAGGAAGAACGCCGTGTAGTTGACGTCGGTGCTGAGCGCGAAGGCCTTCAGCTCCTGTGTCAGGACGGATCCGGCGCGGGCGATTCCTGCGTTGGAGACCACCAGATCAATTCCGCCGCAGGTGCTGACGATGGTGGCTGCGAGCGCCGCCACGGATTCCTCGTCGGAGACATTGCACTCCACCGCGGTGGCGCGCTCCCCCAGTTCCTGTGCCAGTGCCGTGGCCCCGGCGAGGTTGAGGTCGGCGATGAAGACCCACGCGCCGGAGGCGTGCAGCGCCCGGACGATGCCCTCACCGAAGCCCTGTGCCCCGCCCGTCACCAGCGCGATCCGGCCGGCTACGACGCCCGCGCGGGATGCAGCCCGGCCCGCTGCCTCATCCCGCGCATCGGGAACGGCAACCGCACCGGGAAGTACCTGTGCGGCCACATCCACCGTGCCGTCGGCTCCTTCGAGGCGAATGACGACGGGAAACTCCACGCCAGCTGGCAGCTGTTCCCGGATCCCGGCCGCTGCCTCCTTTGTATCAGCCGCGGCGGGGATGGCGAGCGTGATCGACGGTTCGCCCTGAGCAGGGGTGAGCACCACGGGCGTGTCATGTGCGTCGATCAAAGCGCCGCGCAACAGCACGACCAACTGCTTGGTGGTCACTGAATCTGTGGTCATGGGTTCGCTCCTTGTGCTGTGGCGATCTGGTCTGCGACGAGAGCCCGACCCAGATCGGCGAAGGCGGTGATCCGCTCGGCGAGGGGAAGCCCCACCAGAGGGTTTTCCGGATGGAGCAGGCCCTTGGTGGGGTCTGCGGCGGAGAGTTCTTCGTGCGCCACGAGGGCCCACGTCGAGTCGTTGAGGTGCCCAAAACGGGGCTCGGCCAACTGCGGGCAGGAGAAGCTTTGCCGCGGCTGATTGATGTCGACCCCGGAGACCTCAATCATCGAGTGCTTCGCGGCCAGCCCGGAGATCCGCTCCAATTGTTCGATGGTGTTGCGCGGCGGCATGAACGTGATGGCCGGGAACCCCAGGGCGGCCAGATACTCCACCAGTTCATCGAGGTAGGAGTCCTCGAAGGCCTCAGCCTTCTTGTCCCCCGTCGGCGACGCGGAGACATCGCCGAGGTAGGCGTAGCAGGGGATGGCGCCGATGGACAGTGCAAATTCGACGACGCGCACGGCATCCGGCAGTTCCCCACCGTCATCCAGCCGTGTGGGCTGGATGTAGAAGCGGTGCAGGAACTGCGCCTTGAGTACACCCAGGAGGTCGTGCGCCAGGAAAGGGTTCCTCCGATCGGTCAGCACGTCGCGCAACCCGTCCGGTATCTCCACCCCCAATCCATTGAGGCCCTCGGCGAGCGAGTGGCCCTTCCCGAAGCGGGCGATCAGCACCACCGACATCGCATACAGCAGGTGTCGCTCAGTGATCGTGCCCCCGGAGGCGAACTGGGAGATACCAACGACGTCGTTCTCGAAGTCCAGGGTGGGTGCCCCCAGGCCGATCAGGATGTCGTTGGCGGCCGCAGTCATCAGGCGGGTGCGCTCCAGGCGGGCAGTCCTGATGGGCCGAAGGAAATCCACCACCTCTGCACGCCTGCCCGCCGGAATGCCCTGGACCGTCATGTATGCGACTCCTGCGGAGTCCGGGTTGTTGAGTTTCCTTGTTGCAAAGGGTGCTCGACCCTGGGCCACATCATCAACCGAGTGCAACATGACGCGGCATTCGAAGCCGGTCACCACACCCATCCCCAGCATGGCGCCGGCGTCACGCATCTCCCCCGCCGCGGCGATGGAATCGTGATCCACGGAGCCCACCACTTGCAGCCCTGCCTCCCGGCCACGCAGACATGCCATGGCCGGGGTGTAGGGGCTGAAACTGTAGATGGTGTGGATGTGGTTGTTCGATTCCAGCGTCAGAGGCGGCAGCGCCGGTTCCGAGTCGAGCAGAACCCTCAGGGCCTCCACTCGCGCATCGGGGCTGGCGCCGGGATCATTGACCACCTCGGCCGACACGATCAGACCCCTTCCCGGGAACGTCGCGCCAGTTCAGCACTCGTCTGGTTGGTGGCGGGCGTGTAGTTCTTCAGGGGCAGGATGCGCTCGTGGATGGCGTCGATGAGCCAGTCGGGCTGGGGGAAGTATTCCTTCTCCAACTCGGCTGCCGGTGTGATCGCGTTGCGCGAACCCACGACGGTGACGGGCGCGTCAAGGTGGTCGAAGGCGAGCGTGCCCACCTGGGAGGCCACCGTGTGCAGGAAGGATCCCCTGTCGACGGCGTCGGAGGTCAGGAGCAGGCGGCCGGTTTTCTTCACGGATTCGACGATGGGATCAAGATCCAGGGGTGCCACGAAGCGCAGGTCGATGACCTCGGTGGAGATGCCGTGCTCCTTCTCCAGAGTCTCGGCGGCCTCCATCACGCGATACAGGGTGGCCCCCAGTACGCCGATGGTGAGGTCCTTGCCCTCGCGGCGGACCACGGGAAGCCCTTCCGGCACCTCGTAGTAGCCCTCGGGCACGCCATCGGCCTCGAACTCCTCGGCCTTGTCATAGAGCAGCTGGGACTCGAAGAAGACCACGGGATCCGTGCCCCTCAGAGCCAGGTTCATCATGCCCTTGGCGTCGAACGGCGTGGCCGGGTAGTAGACCTTCAGCCCGGGCATGTGGGCAACCAGTGCGGCCCAGTCCTGCGAGTGCTGGGCGCCGTACTTGCTGCCCACGGAAACACGGATGACCAGCGGCATGCTCAGCAGGCCGGCGGACATGGCCTGCCACTTGGCTGCCTGGTTGAAGATCTCGTCCCCGGCACGACCGAGGAAGTCGCAGTACATGAGCTCGACGATCGCGCGGCCGCCGGAGAGGGCATAGCCCACGCCAGCGCCGACGATGGCGGCTTCGGAGATGGGTGAGTTGAACAGGCGATGGTGCGGCAGCATCTCGGTGAGTCCGCGGTAGACGGCGAACGCGCCACCCCAGTCACGGTTCTCCTCGCCCCAGGCGCACACCGTCGGGTCTGTGGCGAAACGGTGGGCGATTGCCTCGAACAGCGCATCGCGGTAGGAGAAGGCCTTGGCCTTGCTCACCGGCTTGCCATCGGCATCAAGAGCGGTGCGGGTCTTCTTCTTCAGCGACTTGACGCGGGCGTTGTCCTCGAGCGCCTCGAGGAGTTCCGGCTCACCCTCAGCCATCTTCTCGACGTTGCCGCCGGAGTAGGTGACGGTTTCAATGAAGTCCATGTGGACACGCGGCGAGGTCTCCTCGTCCTTGGTGCACAAAGCGATGACCTTGGTCAGGCGCTCGTCAAAGCGGGCCTGGATGTCATCCACCTCGCCCTGGCTGACGACGCCGTTGTCCACAAGGTAGGCAGCGTAGTTCTTGAGCCCATCGTGCTGCTCCCACATCTCCACCTCATCCTTGCTGCGGTAGCTGGAGGCATCCGAGGGCGAGTGACCGGAGAAGCGGTAGGTGATGGTGTCGGTGAGGACGGGCCCACGGCCCGCTTCAAGCAGCTTGCGCTTGCGATGCACCGAGTCGGCGACGGCGAGCGGGTTGAGCCCGTCGACGCGCTCGGCGTGCATGGCCTCGGGGTTGACGCCTGCTCCGACGCGGGCCAGCAGGTCGTAGCCCATGGTCTCGCCGGAGGTCTGGCCGCCCATGCCGTAGAAGTTGTTGAAGAAGTTGAACCAGATGGGTGGGTTGCCCTGCACCCCGTCGTTCCACAGGGTGCGGTACTGGTCCATCGCCGCGAACATCATGGCTTCCCACACCGGACCACAACCCATGGAGGCGTCGCCGATGTTGGCGATCACGATGCCTTCCTGCCGGTTGACCAGCTTGAACAGGGCAGAACCGGTGGCGATGTCGGCTGAGCCGCCGACGATGGCGTTGTTGGGCATGGAGCCGAACGGCGAGAAGAAGGCGTGCATGGAGCCGCCCAGACCCCGGTTGAAGCCAGCCTTGCGTGCGAAGGTCTCAGCGACCGTGCCGTAGAGAATGAAGTTCTCGGCGACGTCCTCGAGCGAATCGTTGCCGATCTTCTCGGCGAAGGACAGCGTCTCTCCGTCGAGGAAGCCGTTCATGATGGATTCCAGGCCTTTGGGCTCCAGCTTGCGGGCCGCCGAGAAACACTTGGCCAGGATTTCCCCGTGGCTGCGGTGGGATCCGAAGATGAAGTCAGTGGGCTCAAGTTGGGATGCCTGCCCAACAACGGCGGATTCCTGGCCGATCGACAGGTGTGCGGGGCCGCGGTGGTCGTACTTTACGCCGTTCCAGGCGCCCGTGGTTTTGATGGAGTTGAGCATGGTCTCGAACTGACGGACCGCGATCATGTCGTGCAGGATGTCGACGAGGCCATCCTTGCCATGCGTGGCGAGCTCGGTCTTGAAGTTGGGTTCATAGGCATTGACGGGAATCTCGACCGACTTGAGCGTGGCCTTGGCCCGCACGGCTGTGGGATCGACGATGAGTGAACGTGTCATGGTGTTCTTTTCTTCTCCAGATCTTTGGGTGGGGCGTGACTCAGGCCTTGATGGCCCAGGCCGCCTCTCGGATGAGTTCGCTGACTGTGGGGTGGGGGATGACGATCTGGCGCAGATCGTGCAGGTTGAGTTCGTTCTCGAGTACCACGCAGGCACCCCAGATCATTTCGGCGGCATAGGAGCCGAGCACATGAATGCCCAGCACTTGCAGGGTGTCGGCATCAACGATGACCTTCGCCCCTCCGGCTGCACGGAACCCGTTCTCGGCCGCGAACCGGCCCGACATGTAGCCGGGCACCGTCGAGGTGAGCACGGTGTGACCGGCTGCGGTGGCCGAGGCCTCCGTCATGCCGACACCTGCCACCTCCGGGTTGGAGTAGACGGCCCAGGGCACTGCATTCCAGCGCACGACCTCGCCGCGACGGTGCGCCTCGGGGTCCGAGATGTTGGCCGCAACCACCTCACCCATGCGGTAGGCGGTGTGCGCCAGCAGGCTGCGACCTGTGACGTCGCCGATGGCCCAGACGTTCGGCAGGTTGGTGCGCATGCGCTCATCCACGACGATTCCGCGTGCCGAGTATTCGAGACCGCTGGTGTCGGCGCCCCATCCCTCGACGACGGGGCGTCTGCCCACCGCCATGAGGACGACGTCGGCGCTGGTGCTCTCCTCGGCCCCATCAGAGGTGGTGAAGTGCACCTCCCCACCGTCGATGCGGGTGACGCGGCAACCCAGCCGGAAATCGATGTCGGGAAGGGCCGCGCGCAGCATCGGCGCCAGGCTGGCGTCCATGAATGGAACGATCTCGGGCAGCATTTCCACGACCGTGACCTGGGTGCCCAGCATTGAGAACAGGCTGGCGAACTCCAGACCGATGACGCCGCCACCAATGACGGTGAGGCGCTCCGGCACGGACTCGATGGCCAGCAGACCGGTGGAGTCCACCAGGACGCTGCTGTCTGCAGCCCCCGGGATGGGAGGCATGACGGGCTCAGAGCCCGTTGCCAGGACAACGTGTCGGGCCGTGTGGCTCTCCCCGTTCACGGACACGCGGCCGGGGCACTCGAAGGTGCCGTGGCCCTTGATGACGGTGACGCCGGCGCGCTTCTCCGCGACGCCCACGCCAGCCACGAGTTTGCTCACCACTTCGGACTTCCAGGCCTGCATCCGATCCCAGTCAAAGCTGACATCTCCGCCGTCGACCCCGAAGGCCGCACCGTGCTTGGCGTGGTGGTAGGTCTTGGCCGCGTTCAGCAGCGTTTTGGTGGGGATGCAGCCCCAGTTGAGACAGGTGCCACCCAGCGCGTCGGCCTCCACGAGGAGGACCTTGCTGCCTGTGTGGCCGAGTCGCTCTGCCGCGATGTAGCCTCCCGGGCCACCGCCCAGAATGATGACGTCGAATTCACTCATGGATCAATCGCTCCTTCTCAGGCCAGCACGGCAATGTCGATGTCCTCGAGGAAGGCCACGAGGTCGGCCAGGAAACGTGCAGCGTCTGCCCCGTCAATCACTCTGTGGTCAGCAGTCAGGGACACTCCGATGCGTTGCTCCGCACCGACGGTGCCATCAGCATTGGCCACGACGCGCGGGAAGATGGCGTCGACGCCGAGGATCGCTGTCTGCGGAACATTGAGCAGTGGCGTGAAACTCTCGATACCCAGTCCACCGAGGTTGGACACGGTGAACGTGGCACCCTGCAACAAATCCGGCGAGATACTGCCGTCGATGGCCCGGCCCGCCAGCTCCTTGCTGGCCTCCGAGAATTCGCGGAGCCCCATGAGGGAGGCGTTGCGCACCGTCGGCACGAGCAGTCCCCGCGGGGTGTCGCAGGCAAATCCCATGTGGACCCGCTCGAACGTCGTGAGTACCCCATCACTGAGATGGGAGTTGTGGGAGGTGTTCCGGGCCGCGGTGCGCACTGCGGCGAATCCGACGAGGTCGCCGATCGTCACAGCGCTGAGGCCGAGGGAGGGGTCCGAGTTCTTCAGTCGCTTGCGCAGAGCCAGTAGCCCCTGCGCCTTGGCTGTGGTGGTGTAGGTCAACTGGGCGCTGGAGGCGAGCGAGTGCATCATCCTCTGGGCGATCACCTTGCGAATGCCCTTCAGTGGGGTCGTGGTGCTGGGCCCCATCTCGCCATCGTCGGACGTGGTCGCGGAAACAGGGACCTTCGTGGCTGCTGCCGCAACGTCGGCTGTGGTGACCCGGCCACCGATACCGGTGCCTGCAACATCTCCTCGACCGGCAGCGCCGGCTCGTGCAGCGCCGCGCGTGGCGGGTCCGGCCTCCAGAGCAGAGACCACATCGCGTTCGATCACACGACCTCCGGGGCCCGTCCCCTGACTCACGTCAGTGAGCGGCAGGGACTTTGCGATCGCGAGGGCGCGTGCCCGTGGACTGGAGCCGTGTTCGGCGGTCGACGTGGCGCCACCGTTGCTTGCCGCGCTCTGCATGCCGGAGGGATCCTCGACATCTTGGGTGTCGACAGCGGTGTCGCCGGAGACGGCACGCTCATCGGTACCTTCATAGGACGCTTCGCCGCTGGGCTGCGCAGGCGTATCCACCTCCGTATGTGGCGTCGATTCCTGGACACCAGCAGCCTTCAGTGCGGGGCCCGGATCCTCGCCGGGTGCACCCAGGACGAGGAGCGGGTCCTTGACCGGGACGTCGTCGCCCTCGGCCCAGAGCACCTTCAGGACGGTCCCGGCTGCGTTGGAGGGAACCTCCATGGATGCCTTGTCCGTTTCCACTTCACACAGGACGGCACCCTCGGCGACCTCGTCGCCCTCTTTCACGAACCACGACACAATCAGGCAGGATTCGACGCTGTTGCCGAGCTGCGGCATGACCACCACTGTTGCCATTGATTTCCTCCTAGACGACACGCACTTGCGTGTGCTCTTTCAACGATTGGACCGCCTCGTCGGAAATCTGGGAATCGGTGATGATCCCCGTGATCCCCGATAGCGGCATGAAACTCACGAAACCTGCTTGGCCGAACTTGCTGGAGTCCGCCACGAGCCACGTCTCCGCAGCCCGGTCACGCATCACGTTGGCCACCTGCCCACCCTCAACGAACCGTGTGGTGAGGCCTCTCTCAGGCGAGAAGCCGTCCGTACCGAGGAACGCCAGGCGGGTGTTGAAGTCTTCGAGTGAACGCTCCGCAATGGGCCCCACAAGAGATTCCGAGTCCCTCCGGAAGACACCTCCCGTGAGAATGATGTTCAGGGCCGGGTTGAGGCGAGCGTTGCTGAACACGAGCGTGGAGTTGGTGACGATCTGGACGCCCTTGCGACCAGCGAGGAACCGCACGATCAGGGCAGCCGTGGTGCCGGCCTCCACCATCACGGTGTCATCGTCAGCAACGAGGCCCGCAGCAGCGGCCGCAATGCGTTCCTTCTCCTCGACGTTGATCTTCTGTCGCTGGAGGATGTGCTTCAGAGTGCTCGATCGAGCTCCACCTCTGGTGCGAACGAGCAGCCCCTGGTCCTCCAGCGCCTGCAAATCGGCACGGATAGTGACTTCGGACACATTCAGTTCGCTGGCCAGTGACCCGACGGACAAGACGCCGTCGCCAGCAAGCCGGCTAAGGATCGCACCCTGTCTGTCCACACGCTCAACCGTCATTGGTTCAGGCTTCCTGTTGCTTACGAAACGCTTTCGTTTGACTAACGATACACCATCCGACTGCTTCCGCTTGGTGGGGTCGGGTTGGACGTACACCACGTCAGGATCAACCAGTGGTGACAATTATGAAGAAATAAGCGTTTGTGGCGATTAGCAGTACTCTCCATTTCTAATTTCGCCTTCGATTCACTATCTTTACTATTCCCCCCCTGTGTATTCAGGCGCAGTGACAATTGAGCGGAGCAGAACATGGCAGGCCGACCCCCCGGTAGTAGCGCCAATGGCAAACAAAGACTCCTGGACGCGTGCTGGGACCTTCTGGTGGAGCTTCCAGTGGGTGAGCGGCTCACGATTTCAGCAGTGTGCGACAAGGCGGGGTGCACGCCCCCGACCCTCTACCACCACTTCGGAGACCTGGCCGCACTGGAACGCGCAGCCAGTCGCCGCGCACACGCGGCGTGGAGCGACGATGTTGAAGCCGCATGTTCCTCCGAGAGTGCCCCGGAGGAACGGCTTGAGAGACGGGGGAAGGCCTACCTGCAGTGGGCAAGCGAGAATGTGGACGCTTACCATGCTCTGTTCTCACAGCCCAGGAAGTGCCAGGACCCCCATGCTGGAGACATCTTGGCCCCCGCTTTCCAGGGGTTGCTGAAGGACCTGGGCGAGATCCACGACCTCCCAGTCTCTGATGAAGCGCTGCTGCCTCTGGCGTTCGCCTACTGGAGCGGGATCCACGGACTGGCAACTCTGTCAGTCACAGTGCCATTCTTCCCCAAGGACGCCCAGGATTCCGCACTGGCGTTGATCCTGGAGTCGTTCTCCTCGCGCACTCCAGCGGCCTTCTCCTCGGACCCCTTGCGCGTAGCGTCCTGAACTTTCTCCGGATGGGGTGCTGCCCCATCCGGAGAAAGGACTCCTCTGTTTGTGCTCAGCCGTTGACGATGATGCTGGCGGCGCGATTTCCAAGGGCTGCCTGAAGCGTGAGCATGCCACCGGAAAGGTTGGCTGCCTGCAACCCCGCCTGATCAAGCTGGCGCATGGCCAAGTAGGACCGGACACCCGAGGCGCAGAGCACGCGGACCGGACGGCCATTGGCAGCAGACTTCACCTCATCCATCCTGTCCCTGAGTTGCGTGTGGGCAATGTTCAGGGAACCGGGAAGATGACGCTCAGCCACTTCTTCAGCACTGCGCACATCCAGCACCAACGACGAGGCCAGCACCTCCTCAACATCCTCGGCGTACCAAAGTTTGAGCGTGCCGTCGAGGACGTTGCAGCCCATCATGCCGGCCATGTTGACCGGGTCCTTGGCTGAGCCATAGGGCGGCGAGTACGCCAGGTCAAGGTCCATCAGGTCATGGACCGTGAACCCGGCCTTGATGGCTACGGACAGGACGTCAATGCGCTTGTCCACGCCATCATTGCCCACGGCCTGGGCTCCGAGAACCTTGCCGTCGACTCCGAAGTGCATCATGAGATGGATCTGCTGCGCGCCCGGAAAATAGCCCGCATGGTTCATCGGGTGCAGGTGAATGGTGTGGTACTCGACCGACGCCTCATCCAGACTGCGACGATTGGCCCCCGTCAGTGCGGCGGTCAGTTCGCCGACCCGAACAATGGCAGTTCCCACCAACCCCGGAAGGGCGTGCCCTCGCTTGCCCATGATGGCATCAGCCACCAGCCGACCGGCCCGGTTGGCCGGCCCGGCGAGTGCGAAGGGTCGACGGGCACCGGTCACCAGGTCGGCGCTCGCGGTGGCATCACCCACCGCCCAGATGTGTTCGACGGCCGTGTGGCCCATTTCATCGATCAGAATCGCGCCACGATCGCACGTGACGCCCGCGTCTTCCCAGACACGTGTGTCCGGCCGGACACCAACGGAGAGCACGATGATGTCGGCATCCAGACGGGTGCCGTCAGAGAGCACGACCACGTCGCGGTCCTTCCCCTGCTCCACGGCAGTGGCGGAGACCCCGTCATGGATGGCAATTCCCAGGCGGACGAGTTCGTCGCGCACCAGCTGCGCCATCTCCGTCTCCAACGGCGGCAGAACATGAGAGGCAAGCTCCACCACAGAGGTTTCCAGGCCCTGCATCTGCAAAGCCTCTGCAGCCTCGAGCCCAATGAACCCGGCACCCATGACGACGGCACTGCGTGCACCCCGCAGCGCAGCCTTGAGGCCCACCGCATCCGGGACGGTGCGCAACGTGTGGACGCGCGGCGAATCCAGGCCCGGGATGGGCGGCCTGATGGCCGAGGCGCCCGGGGAAAGAATGAGCTCGTCATAACTGAGCGTTGACCTACCGTCGCGATCTTCCACCGTGATCTCGCGCCGCTCGGTGTCGATCGCCACCGCGTCGGTATTGATGCGGACGTCCAGACCAAGGCTGGCACTGAGGCCCTCCGGAGTCTGCACGAGCAGTTTCTCCTTGTCCTGAATCTCGCCACCGACGAAGTAGGGCAGGCCACAGTTGGCAAAGGAGACCTCTCCCCTGCTTTCCAGGACGATGATCTCGGCGTCCTCCGACAACCGGCGGGCCCGGGCCGCTGCGCTCATTCCGCCGGCAACCCCGCCGACCACCACCAGCTTCATTGTTTGCTGGCCTCCTGTTCCTGAGCGGCGACCTGCCGGCGCACATCGTCCATGTCGACCTCACGCACCTTGCCGATCAGCTCTTCCAGGGACTTCTTGGGCAGCGCGCCTGCTTCCGAGTACAACATGATGCCGTCGCGGAAGACCATCAGCGTGGGGATGCTCATGATCCCCAGCGCACGGGAGAGATCCTGATTCGCCTCCGTGTCGATCTTGGCGAAGGTGATGTCCGGGTGATTTTCCGAGGCTGCTTCGAAGACCGGGCCGAAAGTGCGGCACGGGCCACACCACGCGGCCCAAAAATCCACGAGGACGATGCCCTGATCCGTGGTCGTCTCGAATGTTTCGTTGGTCAGATTGATGGTTGCCATGGCAGGAACGATACCCCTAGGGGTATGGTGGCGCAAACCCGGTAGGGTATTGGCAGATCACAGGAGGAACCAAATGGAACTCAACGATGCAGCAAGCGTGGAAGCGCAGCGCAAGGTCCTGAACAGGCTGAAGCGCGCTCGGGGTCAACTGAATGCTGTCATCGACAAGGTGGAGGGTGGCGCGCCTTGTCGCGACGTCGTGACCCAGCTCTCAGCCGTGTCCGCCGCACTGGACAAGGCTGGATACTCCATCATCTCCAACGCCATGCGCAACTGCCTCGTGGGTGACGGTCCTGACGCCGACATGACGCCCGACGAGTTGGAGAAGCTCTTCCTCTCGCTGTCGTGACGAAACTGCCAACGCATCGGGCGCTCGATCAGCTTCTGGCTCAGGCTCAGCGCGCAAACTCCGAACAGCCGAAGTGCCGCATCATCGGGGTCGACGGTCCATCGGGTGCGGGAAAGACCACCTTCGCCACTTCTTTGGCTGAGATGTTGCTGGCCCGGACCAGCGTACGGCCGCAGATTGTTCACATGGATGACCTGTATCCGGGGTGGGATGGCTTGGCGGAGGCTGCCCATCTCGCGGCCTCCCACGTTCTCGAACCCTTGTCACGAGGCACCGACGGCACCTTTCGGCGGTGGGACTGGCTGGCCGGGGCAAGGGCCGAGACGGTACACGTCCCCCTTGCAGACTGGATCGTGCTCGAGGGCGTTGGCTCCTGCTCCAGGCTCTGCCGACCGCACCTCGCGGCCCTGGCGTGGGTGGAAGCTGACCGCGACATCCGCATGGCCCGGGGCATTGAACGCGACGGCG